>NZ_BLLH01000004.1 GCF_011170065.1 Pseudolactococcus insecticola
AGTCACTGTCTTCTGACGAGTCACTGTCTTCTGACGAGTCACTGTCTTCTGACGAGTCACTGTCTTCTGACGAGTCACTGTCTTCTGACGAGTCACTGTCTTCTGACGAGTCACTGTCTTCTGACGAATCGCTGTCTTCTGACGAATCACTATCTTCGGATGAGTCCGAGTCTTCTGATGAATTGCTATCTTCGGATGAGTCCGAGTCTTCTAACGAATCACTGTCTTCTAACGAATCACTGTCTTCTAACGAATCACTGTCTTCTAACGAGTCACTGTCTTCTAACGAATCACTATCTTCCGACGAGTCACTGTCTTCTGATGAATCGCTATCTTCGAATGAGCCTGAATCCTCATCGGAATCGCTTGATTCATCAGATTCCGAGTCCTCATCAGAATCACTAGCCACCTCCGACTCAAAATCCGCAATTGAATCACTCAACTCATCAGATTCCGAATCAAACAACTCATCAGACACAAACAGCGACTCCGAGTCTGCAAACGACTCATAGTCCGCGTGATAGTCGACCGTGTCAGAAAGTGCCACATCACCCTTAGTGTAGGTCGTCGAGTTATTGCCAGAAATCACCGTGTCCGTCACCCAGCCAGTCGGCCCTTTCGGACTTGTGACTGCCTCCGCCGTGATCAACCCGGTTTCCGGATCCACCGCGATTTTGTCCGAGTCCGACGCAAAACTCGGGGCCACAGGGTGCTTGCTTGCATCCCCGTCAAGCGCATAGCGCACGTAGTCGCTTGACACCTCAAGACCCGTCACCTCATCCACGTAAAACGTCCGAGTAATCACAGCAACAGCCTGATAAGTCGGAGGCGTACCCGTTTGGACACCTCCCAGCGTATAGTCTACGGTATAAGTCACATTAGCCGTGTCACGCGCAACATGCGTGTTATGCGTCACATGGATGATGACATCCTGAGACACACTCGTATCATCAGATATATCGTCAGCCACCCCAGTTTGCCCATCAACACCCGTAATCACGTAACGCGAATCATTGACGAAAGCAAGCGCAGCCGCATCTGTCACCTCCCAAACACCACCAGTTACAAGTGGCTGACCATTTTCATCAAGCGTGAGCGTCCCAGCATTTTCACTGACATACTGACCCGTCAGATCATCAAAAATCTTCACCGTCACTTTAGCAGGATTGGCCTGATAAGTCACGTTATAGACTTGCGGACTGCTATCTTGCGTCGGGTCGTTCGTGTTATCTGTCGTATCAAAAGTTCCAGCTGCTACTTCAGTTGCAGCCACACCATTGACATAGGACGTAAACCCGGCAATCTGGCGTACAGAAATCGCTGGAAACGCCTCGTTGGTATAGCCTGATGCGCCTTTTTCAGCATCAAGCAACTCGTCTGTCAAATCATGCCCAGCTGGAAAGGCGTAGTTGACCACCTGCGTTTGTACCTGTGGCGTGTAGTTGACCGTATAGGTCTGTGGTGCACTGTCAGTGTTAGCGCTGCCATTTGATGTATTATCAAAAGTCCCTGAAACGTTTGCGACGTCCGCACTATAACCTGATTGTAGCGGCGTATCAACTGAAAAAGTCTGATCCGTTACGCCCGCCACCGTCTCCGTCCGACTTGAGACAATCTCACCCTTGCTGTTCAGCGTGTTATACGTGATCAGCGTCGCCTGATAATCTGGCGTATAAGTCAACGTCATGTCATTTGCCATGGTCGAGCTGACCAAAAGGTCGTTAGCCGCTGTCAAGTGATAGCCTTCAAAACTTGGCGCATTGTAGCTATACGTGTCACTTGCAGCATTTGGTGACACACCTGTAATCCCGATCGAATCCCCAACATTTGCAGTCAATGTCGTTGCGGTTCTAATTGCCTCACCAGTTGCCTTAAGGTAGTTGACCGTGACAGGCTCAGTCGCAAGATTCATTTTCAAATCACCGATATTTGCTGAAAGATTTGACGTATTGCCACCAGTTGAAGCAATAACTGCCAAAGACATATCAGCACTTGATGTATAAGTTGTTGAAATAGTTGTGCCGTTATCTATATAAGTTAAAGTGCCAGTAACTGTTCCATCTGTGTTAATAGTTGAAGGAACCCAAGAAATTGATGTGGACCAACCAGCAGTGTTTCTGGCATCTTTAGTTGGAGAAATTGGCGTAGTTAAATTACCACTTGCATCAGTTCCACGAAATGCAATTTGATCCATATTATTGTTGGTTGTATTTTTACCAACATTGCTGTCACCAGAATCGCTGTTGTAATAAAGATCACGACCAATAAACATTGCGTTGGCAATTCCTTGAACACCGAGTCCAGCATTTGATGCACCTGAAGTGCCAATTTTATTTGGATCAATTGGGGCAAGTACATAACCAAGCGAGTCACCAGCATTTCCACTATCAAGAAGGCCATTTCCAGCATCAGTTTTCAAACCACTAGTTAATGAAAATGATGATTTCATATCAATCATTTGATTAAATGATGCCGCACCAACTGAAGTTTGTGAATTAGGAACAAGCGTTACCCAAGTAGAATTTGTTTTTGAAGCTGTTCCACTTACAGTAAAATTAGCATTTCCGTTTGTTGCAATTGTGTGATTACCAGTATCAGTTACTGTGTCGATCGAATTTGCGACGGCAACCTGAGGCTCCTGGTCCGTGTCAAGATCGTCAGCTAAGATGACTCTCAAAGCTTCAGGAATTTCCTGAGACAAAACAGCACCACCCGCAAGTACAGCCATGATCGTACTCGCATACAACCACGATTTCCCTTTTTTCCATGATCGAAAATGTGTGTGCGCCAGATCCGATTTTGCATTCTTAATTTGTTTTAATTCACTTCGTAACATGATTACCCCTTCATGATTGTATTATTAGAATCTTTACCTGTAATTGTGCCTATTTTTAGAACAATTTAACTTCTTCAACATAATCATAACATTTTAAGCACCTTGTTACAAGCCTATATCCGCATTTTTATTGGTCTATACAGATTATTAAAGCATCTCTATGATGAAAACAATTCTTATTATTTTTATAGATATATAAAGCTTAAATAAAAATAAAAATAATCTGAAAACGATTTCAGATAACAAACTATTTTGAAAATATACCTGATTTATACTAAAACTACGCCATATAATAACAAGAAATTTTGCAAAATACGACACAACGGCCTCATAATAACAACAGAAATCTGAAAATTAAACCGACATTAACCAACAAAAAAAACTGCTCTGACATTGCAAAGCAGTCAGGACAGTTTTTAGATCAGATTATTTTGAAAAAAGTTTTTTGATGAAGCCACGAGCCTCTGGTTGCTCGAAAGCTGCCTTGACATCTTCAGCGATAAGCGCTGGCGTCAAGCGGAATGTCGTAAATAACTCGTCTTGTGGCGTATTATCGATGAAAATGGTATCTGCACCTTTCACAAGGACTTTCACACCTTTTTGAGACAGGTAGCTAGCCACTTTTTGACCAAAGCCACCATCTACCGCACCATCTTCCAGTGTGACAAAGACGCTATGCGTTTCAGCGAGTTTATCAAGCACAGCCGTATCCACTTGATTGATAGAGTGCGGATTAACAACTGTCGCATTCACACCAACTTTTGCAAGCTCATCAGCTGCAGCCTCAGCAGTCGTAAGCATGCCGCCCAGCCCAAGAATCGCAACACCCTCACCAGATTTGACAAGTTCATAGCTTGGTTGACTAAAGTTAGTCACGCGCGTCGGACGCGTCTCAAAACCTCGTTCTGACAAATGGATGATGACTGGATGTTCATGTTGATTGTAAGCCCAGTTAAGCATGGCTTTCAGATCTGCTTCACTTGCAGGTGCAAGGTCAATGATATTTGGAATATTTGACGTGATTGAGTTGACAAAGCTGCCTTGGTGCGTATCGTTATTACCACCGATCATGCCGCCTTTCACAATCACAATTGCAGGCTCTTCATTGAGCGCAAGGTCATGATTGAGCTGGTCATAGGCACGTTGCAAAAACGTTGCGTATTGGAAGATAAAGGCGCGCGTGCCAGCTTTTGCAATCGCACCACCAAGCGTCACAGTGTATTGTTCAGCAATTCCGCCGTCAATGTAGTTCTCAGGATGCTTTTGCGCAAATCCCATCAAGCCAAAGAACATTGGAATCGCGGCCGTAATCGCGACCAGCTTGTCACCACTTGCAAGTTTATCTTCCATAAACTCACCAATCACGTCATCATAAGCACGACCTGGTGCAGTTTGATCCAAATATTCCCCAGTTTCAGGGTTAAATGGTCCAAACATTTGGTGCAAAACAACTGGATTTTCAATGGCTGGTTGGTAACCATTCCCTTTTTTCGTATGAATATGGAGCACGATCGGATGATCAATGTCTTTGACAGACTCAAAAAGTTCAGTCAATTTTTCGATGTCATTACCAGCATCAAGATATTTATAGTCAAGACCAAATGATTTAAACAAGTTATTTTCAAGCGTCCCGTTCGACTCACGAAGCGCAGCCAGATGACGATACATACCACCATGGTTCTCATCAATCGCCCATTCATTATCGTTTAAGATAACAATCAAGTTGTTTTTGAAATCACCAGCACCATCAAGGCCTTCAAATGCAAGACCACCAGAGAGCGCACCGTCTCCGATGATGGCAATAATATTTTCTTGCTTACCTTGTAAATCACGTGCTTTTGCGTAACCTACAGCCGTAGCTACTGACGTTGATGTATGACCAACACGGATAAAATCATGCTCATTTTCTTTTGGATCCGTATAACCCGTTGTACCACCAAGCTTATCTGAATCCGTAAAGAAAGCTTTACGACCTGTCAAGATTTTATGTGGGTAGCTTTGGTGGCTAACGTCCCAGATCAGTTTGTCCGTCGGCGAGTTAAACACTTTGTGAAGGGCGATTGTCATCTCAACAACACCCAAGTTTGGTCCCAAGTGACCACCAACTTGGCTATCACGGTGAATAATAGCTGCACGTACATCACTTGCAAGCTCGTTAAGTTCGGCAGATGGAAGTGTTTTGATGTCTGCAGGGCTGTTTACTTTGTCTAAAATGGTCATGATTTGTCTCATTTCTATTTTTTTAGTTTTATTTTTCTTCAACGTTTACATCTGTAAACGAACGATAAATTGATTATATCAAAACTTTGTGAGTATGTGAAATTTTCTGCTCACAAGCTTGAAAAAATTGAAACTATTTGCTGAAAACACGTCAAAACAGCACCATTTGGGACAAAAAAAGAGCAGGACACTTGTCCTACTCGATTTATAAAGTTACTCCTAGTGTGATTATTTGACAACAGCAGTAGATGTGATGACTTCAACTGCTTTTTTAGCCGCGATGTCGTGTTTCAACATATCAGCAGGCAAGAGTTTTTCAACTTGTTCTTTAGGCATATCATAAGTTGCAGCCAAGTCAGCGATTTCAGTGTCGATTTCGTCTTGACTAGTTTCAAAGTTTTCAGCAGCAGCAACAGCTTCGATCACCAAGTTCGTGCGAACACGTTTGTCAGCGTCTTGTTCGTATTGTGCGTGGAGTTGTTCTTCAGTTGTACCAGTCAGTTGGAAGTACATTTCTGGAGAAATCCCTTGTTGTTGCATGTTACCAAGGAATTCGTTCATGGCACGGTGTACTTCTTCATGAACCATTTCGCCCGGCAATTCAACGATTTCAGCGTTTGAAACAGCAAGTTCGATAGCTGCAGTTTCAACAGCATCTGTGTATTGTGCTTCTTTTTCTTCAGCCAATTGTGCTTTATATTTTTCTTTGAGTTCAGCCAAAGTTTCAACTTCTTCATCGATGTCTTTTGCAAGTTCATCGTCAAGTTCAGGCACTTCTTTTGCTTTCACTTCGTGGATTGTTGTTGTGAAACTTGCTTCTTTCAAACGCAATTCTTCAGCTTGGTAATCTTCAGGGAAGATGACTTTGACCTCAACAGTTTCCCCAGCTTTGTGTCCAACAAGTTGCTCTTCAAAACCTGGGATAAATGATCCTGAACCAAGTTCAAGACTGTGGTTTTGAGCAGTTCCGCCGTCAAATGCTACGCCATCGATTTTACCTTCAAAGTCGATTACGACAGTATCACCGTTTTCAGCAGCATCTTCTTTGATAACAAGCTCAGCAAGATTTTTTTGTGCTGCTTCGATTTTAGCATCAACATCAGCATCCGTCACGTCTTTAGTCACATCAACTGATACTTCAAGGTTTTTGTAATCGCCAAGTTTAACTTCAGGTTTCACGATTACTTCAGCAGAGATTTCCCAGTCTTCGCCCTTATTCATTGATTTAACGTCAATTTTTGGTTGCGCAACTGGATCAATACCGCTTTCAGCAACAGCTGCTTCGTAGCTTTCTGACAAGACAGCGTTCAAAGCTTCTTCGTAGAGCGCTTCTTCACCATACATTTTATTGAAAACAGTACGTGATACTTTCCCTTTACGGAAGCCAGGCACGTTCAAGTCTTTTTTTACTTTGTTAAAAGCTGTATCAAGACCTTTTTTGATCAGGTCTTGGCCAATTGTAAAGTCCAAAGTCCCGTTATTTACACCAGTTTTTTCAAAACTTGCAGTCATTTGTATGTCTCCTAATTATATGAATTTTATTTCAACTTGTTCATTTTAGCATAAAAACGCCTAAAAAACAAGGATTTATCTACATTATTTGGCGTTTAGCTTGCTAAAAAAATCATGCCAGACGCTCGGTTTAAAGATGCTGACAGGATTTTTTCCGCCAAGACCACCATACCCCAGCATCAAGCCAAGTATAATCGCAATCGCAAACAAAATCAGAACCAGCACAATCAGCGAAATTCGCAGGCCGAAAAATTTGATACTTCGCTTAAACATGCGCAGATTCTCCACCAGTTCGTTCAATGTCAGCACCAAGGCTAGCCAATTTTTCGTGGAATTTGTAGTAGCCGCGGTCCAGATGTTTGAGATTGCCTACTGTCGTCACGCCATCAGCCACCATGCCAAGCAAGATCAGAGCTGCACTCGCACGCAGGTCAGTCGAGCGAACCTCAGCACCTGTAAAGCCAGTCCCGCCTTGAATAATAGCTGTATTTCTGGAAATATCAACTAACAAGCCCATCCGACGCATTTCTTCTAAATGCTGAAAGCGATTTTCAAAAACCGTTTCAATCATAGTCGACTCGCCCTTAGCAACAGCCTGAGCAGCAGTCATCTGCGCTTGCATATCCGTTGGAAAGCCTGGATGTGGCAAGGTTTTTACATTGACAGGTTTCAGAGTTTCAGGGCCAATAATACGGATGCCGTCTTCTTCTTGAATGACGTCAACACCCATTTCTGAAAGTTTTGAGAGCAAAGGACGGTTATGTTCACGCACTGCGTCTAAGATCAGAACGTTACCTTGCGTCATCGCTGCTGCCACCATAAAAGTGCCCGCTTCGATACGATCTTGAACAACATTATGACTAGCACCGTGCATTTTTTCGACACCTTTGATGATGATAGTATCAGTCCCTGCACCCTTAACATTCGCTCCCATTTTATTGAGCAAGTTTGCAAGGTCAACAATTTCAGGTTCACGCGCCGCATTTTCCAGGGTCGTCGTACCTTTTGCAAGAGTTGCCGCCATCATGATATTTTGTGTGGCACCAACTGACGGAAAATCCATGTAAAAGTGAGCACCGTGGAGTTCATCAGCCTTGGCTTCGATAAAACCACCATTTTGCGTGATATCAGCACCCAGAGCTTGCAAACCGCGGATATGTAAGTCAATCGGGCGTGACCCAATGGTACAACCGCCCGGCATAGACACACGCGCATGGCCATTTCGAGCGAGTATTGGGCCCAAAACAACGATGGAAGCACGCATCTGGCTGACATATTCATAAGGTGCTTCAATGGCGACGTCTTTTGTTGCTTGTGTCGTCACTTTTTTTTCGCTTTCGTCAAATGTCAAAGGAATATTGAGGTGCTTAACGACAGCATTCATCGTGTAGACATCACTCAAAATCGGCACATTTTGCAGCACTGTTTCGCCTTCTTCGGGTAAGATTGTCGCTGCAAGCAAGGGCAAAACTGCGTTTTTGGCACCTTCGATTTCAACTTGACCGTTCAGGCGCGTTTTGCCACCTTTGATAATTATTTTATCCATTTCGTTTTTCTGTACTTTCCTGTCTTTTTATGAGAGGTTAAAACCCTTATCAAATTATATCACATTTATTTTTTTCGTGTTTGTCTCTCGATTATGAACCAAAGAATGCTACAGCCCAAAACAAGTAATGTCGCAATTTGTGGTAGTAGTAGCGCAATCACAGCACCGATTAGTAGAACGACTACTAGCCAACAGCGCAGGCGATTGAGCTTTTGACTAATGACATTTTCACGCTGACCGTCTTTGACCGCAGCTTTTGATAGAAAGTAAAGTGCCAAAACCGTCAGCAAATAAACACCGATATACAGAATGGCAGGCGCCTGAGAACCCGGATCTTGATCCACCCAAGCAGTTGTAAATGGCACAAAAGAAATCGGCAGTAGGGCAAAATTATTGAGCCAGCTAAAGTTTGAGTCAACTTTTTTGAGATTTGTAACAATCTGATGATGACTAATCCAAAAACTTGTCACCAAGAAAAAGCTGATGATATAGGCGAAAATTGTCTGTAAAAAGTCAGAATTTGCGATTTCTGACCAATTGCCTGTTGGTGGCGTCTTGATTTCCAGCACCATAATCGTAATGATGATAGAAAAAAAACCGTCAGAAAAGCCTTCTAGCCGTGATTTTTGCATATTTTACTCATTTCTTTTTTTCGTTTGACTTAGCTTGATAGTCAGCAATTATTGCTAGTTGATTTTTAGGTACACTCATCATCATCTGACGACCTTTAAAGTCAAGCGGACTGCCGTCCAACTGCACGGTTACAAAGTCAAAAGGCGCTAAAAGCACACTACCTGCCGCATAGTCCCAGGGCGATAGATTACTGAAATATCCCCAGATTTTACCGTCAAGAATATGCACATAGTCGATACCAGCACTTCCGACTGCCCGCACGCCCAGCGTGTCAAAGCTCAAATCAAGCAATCCTCCTACATTGGTTCGGTACATGTAAGTGTTCACACCGAGCAAACTTTCTCGCAAGGGCTTTTGCACCAAACTGATCTGACGGTCATTTTTATAGCTTTTTTGCCCGTCACCCCAGTAGAGATTCCCTCTGATGACGTCCAAAATCACGCCGATTTTACCGATGCCGTTTTCATAATAGGCCAGCATGACCGCAAAATCATCGCGTTGCACGATAAAATTCGTCGTGCCGTCAATTGGATCTAGCACCCAGACATTGCCGTCTAAGATATCATGTTTGACGTCAGAACTATTGTCACTATCTGCATCTTCTTCCGCCAAAAAATAGTCATCTGGATAGGCTGCACGAATCCCTGCAATCACCTGCATCTGCACTGCCTTATCCAGATTTGTTACTAAGTCATCAAATCGTGACTTTTCAGTGATTTCGACCGTATCAGTCAGATGTGCCAGCAAAAAATCACCCGCCTCCCGGACTAATTTTTTGGCAAGTTCAAGCTTTAACTTTAATGAAATCTCGCTCACTCTTTTTTACCTCCTGCAAGGCGCGGTAAGATGAATAGCCTGATGATTTTTCAAAGTCCCGGTCTAGCTGTTTTTCCTGCATCTTTGACGGCACGACAACTTTGAAGGCTTGATAAGCCGCTAAAAAAGCTTGTTTTGAGACCTTAGCCTCGTAAAATGCCTCAACTTGATTGAAAAAAGAGATGACCGCTGCCATCTCCTCGCCCGTCCAAGTTAGATCCAGTGGATATTGGTAGCTCTGATTGCTATTGTTTGTCATCTTAGACCTCGGCACTCATGACGTCACGCAACTCTGCTTGACGGTATGAACGCGGCAAAAAAGCACGGATTTCATCTTCGTTAAAGCCGATTTGCAGCCGTTTGTCATCAACGATGAGCGGGCGTCTCAAAAGACTTGGATGCTCAGAAATCAAGGCAATCAATTGATTTGTCGTGAGCTCATCTACATCCACGTTCAGTTTTTGGAAAACCTTGCTGCGCGTCGAAATAATGTCCTCAGTGCCATTTTCAGTCTGCGACAAGATCATTTTCAAATCATCAGCCGTCAGAGGTTGCGTCAATATATTATGTTCTTTGTAGGCAACATCGTGCCCATCAAGCCATGCACGCGCCTTGCGGCAAGACGTACAAGATGGTGACAAATATAAGTTTATCATAGATATCTCACTTTAGAAGTTAGTATTATCTCTATTATACCAAAAATCTGCTATAATAGAGATATGAATTTTGAACAAATCTTACCGATACTTAAAAACGGTGGTAAAGCCGTCAGAACTGAAGGCTGGGGCGGTGCTGAAAATTTCGTCAAGCTCTATAACACAATCACACTTGACTCTGGTGAGACGCTTGACGTGACGCCGTATTTTTTGATCAATGTTGACGGCGAAGGAGAAGGCTACTCTATGTGGAGCCCAACGCCGTGCGATGTTCTCGCAAATGACTGGCGTGAGGTTGACTGATTTTGAGTTCACCTAAACTAAAGCAACTTGGACAACTACTGCGACCCGCTAAAAAAGCCGTTGCTGCAAGAAAGGTACTCGTAACAGGCTGTGCTTCAGGCATTGGTCAGGCACAAGCTCAGTATTTTCTTGAAAATGGCGATCTGGTTTGGGGCGTCGATCAAAATACACCCAAAAATATCGGCCATCTTGACTTTTCATTTGTCAAGGCAGATCTGACAGGTGATCTGACGGCTCTTTTCGCACGATTACCTAGGCACTTTGACATCATCTGTAATACAGCTGGCGTTTTAGACGACTACAAGCCTTTACTTGAGACGTCAGAGGCTGAGTTTTCAGCGATATGGTCTACCAATCTCTTGTCTGTCATTCAGATCACGCGTCATTTTTTGCCACAGATGATTGCAGAAAAATCAGGCGTTCTCATCAATATGTGCTCAATTGCAAGCTTCGTGGCTGGCGGTGGCGGTGCTGCCTACACAACGTCGAAGCACGCCCTTGCTGGATTCACCCGCCAATTAGCGCTTGACTATGCTCAAGATGGCGTTCAAATTTTCGGCATCGCACCAGGCGCCGTCAAAACGTCGATGAATCAAAAAGATTTTGATGAAAACGGCGGCAAAATGGCCGACTGGGTCGCTAGTGAAACACCAGTTGGCAGATGGGCTGAACCATCAGAAGTCGCTGAATTGACAGGGTTTCTAGCCTCAGGCAAGGCAAGCTATATGCACGGTCAAATCGTCAAAATAGACGGTGGATGGACGCTCAAATAAGAAAAGAGATCAGATAAGCATCTGACCTCTTTTTATCTCATCTCGCATGTTTCAAAATTTCAACAAAGCTTGTCATCTGACGGGCAGATTTGACATCGTGCACGCGTAATATTTTCGCACCGCGCCGATACATCTCAGTTGCAGCGACAAGCGACAGGTCTGCACGTGCTTCTTTTGGCAGGTCAAATAAGAATTTCCCCCAGCCCTTGTTTGCGACAGCAGTCATGATTGGTCGCTTAAAAGGTGTCAGATTGCCCACGGTATTCATCATGGCTAGGTCCTGTCTGACGTCTGAGTTTTTCGAGTAACCAACCCCAGGATCAAGTGCAATCCGTTCTCGTGCAACTCCCGCTGCTTCAAGACTTGCTAGATTTTCCTGAAACCAAGTAATCATCTCTTGACTAATATCCGGGCTAAGCTCCGTTTCGCGAGGATTGAACATGGTCAGCAAACCCACTTGCGTCTTTGCCATCAGCTCGAGTTTTCGGGCATCATCTGTAAATCCGTTGACGTCGTTAATGATGTCAGCACCTGCTGCAATCGCTGCAACCATGACCTCATATTTATAAGTATCAACGGCAACCACAGCATAGGGATGCACTTTTTTGATACCTGCGATCACGGGTACAATGCGCGCAATCTCATCTTCAACCGTAAGTGGCGTAAAACCTGGACGCGTGGTCTGACCGCCAACCTCGACAACATCTGCGCCGTCAGCCAATTGTTGCGTGGCTTGGGCCAATGACTCAGCAAGACCGCCGACCAATTCACCATTGTAAAATGACTCCGGACTCACGTTTAAAATCCCGTAGATAATGCCTGTTTCCTGCGTCAACTCGTGACCATTGGCCTGCCAGACGATGTCGTCATCTTGTAGCTTGGCAATAAGTTTCTTGACTGCCCGACCACGATGCTGATAGTTAAGCTGTTCAACCACAGTCAACTCGGCAAATGTCTTGCCCGTTTCTGTGACAAAAATCTCATCTAAGCCTTGACCAAACGTCCCACGAATACCATCAGAAATCATACTGCCACCATGGCCTTCTACTGTCAGAACACGTGCATTACCAGGCGTCATCAGAACCAATACAGCCGACATGTAGGCGCTACGATCTGATATGGTCGCATTATCTGCATACAAATCTAGGACATATTGATTTTCCTCGGCGGTTGTTTTGAGACCCAGCGCCTGGAATTCACGCGCTGTCTCTAAGCCAAATCGATCAGAAAAAGCCTGCAAAAACATCCCAGAATCATCAGCCAGCACATAGTCATCTGGCAACAAATCATGGATAAACGCCGCTTTAACCGTAGCATTTTTGACTTGATCATCTGTCGTCTCATCTGGAAATGTTTGTGGTGCGAGTACCTCACGATAATTGATCAGCTCAAGGCCGTATAGCTCGAAAAAACTTGCCAGATCAGCTGTTTTAGCTGAATTATTTGATGCAAATATGATCCGTTTGGGTAGCGTCATTTGAGGCTACCTCGCAGACTAAACTCCTGGCGCAGCAAGGCATCTGTTTTCAGACTGCCTTTGTAAAGGCTTGTCCGTGTGATCGTCCCAGGTTGATTGATGCCACGCATCTCCATGCACATGTGCTCTGCCTCAACCAATACCGCCACGCCTTTCGGATGCGTGATGCGCTCAAGCTCTGACGAGATAAGCGCCGTTAGATTTTCCTGCACACTTGGCCTGCGTGCTGCCCAGTCAACCAGCCGCGGAATCTTACTCAGTCCGATGATTTCTCCGTCAGGCACATAACCCACGCTCACACGACCCTTAAATGGCAGCAAATGGTGTTCACACATAGAGTAAAAAGGAATCCCGCTCACAACCACCATATCCGTGTCTTGATCTGTCGGAAAAAGTTTATAATTGTCAAAATGCGTCTGACCAGTCGAGGCGAAAATCTCCGCATAGGCCTTAGCAACACGGTCTGGCGTCTCAAGCAATCCGTCGCGCGCGGGATCATCACCAATGGCTGCAAGTAAATCTCGCGTCCCAGCTTTTAATGTCTCAAAATTATCGTCAGAAAAAGTTTTCATATCATGCTTTCTAAAAATTTCTAAAATTCACTCAGGAATCGTGAGTTGATAAGGTGTCGCGCGGACCCAATTTTCGTCAGAAGTCGTTTGCAGCAGCTGCTCACTAAGTGTGACGACACGGTCATCAGAAATCTGTTCTGCAACATCTAACAAAGGTTGCAGAACAAAACGACGATTAGCAAGCTCACGATGCGGTATGCTCAAACGCTCACTCGTCAGATTGACGCCACCAAATAACAAAATATCCAAATCAATCGTGCGCGGTCCCCAATGCACCGTTTTTACTCGTTTCATCGCCTTTTCAATCGCCTGCGTTTTGTCTAGCAACTGCTCTGGAGTCACCTCTTTTGCTACCTCAAGCACAAGCGTAATGTTGTAAAAATCGTCTTGAATCACTAGACCAACAGGCTCAGTTTCATAGACTTTTGACACGCCTAGCACATCAAAATCTGCTGCCAATCGCACAACTGCTTCTTGTAAATTAGCAAGTCTGTCACCTAGATTTGTCCCAATGCTGAGGTAAACTTTCGTCATGACTATCCTTTCATTTGTTGCGTGTTAAGCCAGGTCGTTTTTCCCTGACACCGTGATGATGATGTCATCAAAGACACCCGCAATCGGCACAGAATACTTTTTAACCGAGAGCTCTATTTCTTCCGCCATCGAAAATGCTTGCAGGAGCTGTGTGAGTGTCCCGTTTGCTAGCGACTCCATAAGATTAAAATCATGCGTCGTCACATAGTTTTCAATAACATCAAACACCGCTGCGTAGGAAATCGTGGTCGCAAGGTCATCATCCTTAACCAAATGCTCGATGTCATAAATCACACATACATCAACCGAAATCTGCTGACCCAGCTTTTTTTCCTCAGCAAATACACCATTGTGCGTGTAAAACCGCATATTTGTTATCTCAATCTTGCCCATGAGCCACCTAGTTTTCGTTTTATTGTAAGCAGGCAAACGATGAAAATAGTGTTCCCATTTTCAAAGTCCACCTAAACTATTATTACTATTTTATCACATTTTTCAAAAGAAAAAAATCCCAGCGGAAACTGAGATTTTTAGCATCTTAACGACGAAGACCAAGTGAAGAAATCAATTCGCGGTAACGTGGAATATCTTTTTGACGCAGATATGACAAGAGGTTACGACGGTGACCGATCTTTTTCATCAAACCACGGTAAGTTGCGTGGTCTTTTTTATGATTTTGGATGTGTTCGTTGAGGTGGTTGATTTCCCAAGTCAATACAGCGATTTGGACTTCAGGTGAACCAGTGTCCCCTTCAGTACGTGCGTATTGGTTGATGATTTCAGTTTTTTTCTCTTTTGAGATTGCCATTGTGTTTCTCCTTTTCGAGCTGAGCTCTTATTTTAATGCTGTTTCCGTGCAAGACGTTTGGCATATCGCCAAGCTCAGAGACAGTTGGTACTCTATCTATTATACCGATTTTTTAAAATCTGTCAAGCCTACTTACTCAAAGTGATCAGCCACCATTTGCATCAGATGACGACGTTGTCGTGTCTGATGTGGTTGGCGCAGACGATGAAGACTGGGTTGTTGTACTTTGGACGGCGCTTTCCGATGATGCCGCTGATTCTGACGATGCCGCTGATTCTGACTGACTCTTGCTCTCAGATGCAGATTCTGAGGCAGATTCTGAGGCAGCATCAGCTGCTGATTGGCTGGCTGAGGCCGCATCATATTCCAGGACTTTCAACACGATTTTTGTGCTAGTCGCCTTGAAGCTTTCACCTTCTGCAGGTATTGAGCCAATGACATAGTTATCAGAAGCCATGTCAGGTGTTGATACCGGTTCAATCGTGATGTTATCCTCGGGCACGCCTAAGTTTTCTAACTCAGCCTTGAGTGCCGTTGCCGTTTTAGTACTTAGATTACCATTAAGATAAGTCGGCATGACAACTTCATTACCTTCTGACACTTCAAACGTAATATTATCTGTACCGTCTAAATCAAGCAATTGACCTTTTTTAGGCGTTTGCTTGATGATTTTTCCAGCCTCAATTGTATCTGATTTTACTTCTTTTTTGACGATACGTGATTCATCAACGCCATATTTCAGCATCAAGTCATCAATCGCATCATCCACTGACTTGCCAACGTAGTTTTTAAGCTTGATGACATTGCCTCCTTGTGAGACGTAAAGATTGATCGTAGCACCTTGTTTTTTGATGGTCTTTGCAGCAGGGCTGGTCCTTGTGACCTTACCTTTACTGACGTCTGCGCTCATCTCCGTGATTTCTTGACCGACTTTGAGTTTTTTATCCGAAAGTAGCGCTTTAGCCTGCGAAACAGTCATGCCGCTGACATCTGGCACTTTCACTTCTTTTGGTGTGGTCAAGATCAGAGCTGCAACAGCTGCTACCAAAACGGCAACAATAATACCACCAACAAGTAAGCCTTTAGGTATTTTTCTTTTCTTATTTTTTGATGACGCAACCAGTGGTTCAACGCCATCAGTCTGCCCGTCGTGCGTGTCCTGATTTACTGTTTGGATGAGTTTATCTGTATTTCCGTTATCAGGTATCATGATCCGCGGCATCGGTTTAGTCGCATCAGGATCTTCGACAAAGCTAAGTTTCGGATCATGCGCCCGATCAGCGCTCAGCGCTGTATCCAGATCTCGCTGCATGTCTGTTGCAGTCGCATAGCGGTCTGAGAGTTTCTTCGCCGTTGCTTTGATGACCACATTTTCCATCGCCTGAGGGACGTTTTTGTTTTGATTGATAATGCTTGGCAGGTTTTCTTGAAAATGTTTGAGGGCGATGGTAACTGCGCTATCGCCGTCAAAAGGGATCTTTCCTGTCAACATCTCATAGACGATGATGCCAATCGCATACAAATCACTCTGAGGCGTCGCATTGCTACCACGTGCCTGCTCAGGACTGAGATAATGCACTGAGCCAAACATCGAGTTTGTCTGCGTCAAAGACGTTTCTGACAAGGCTTTTGCAATACCAAAATCCGTGACTTTAGCCGTACCATCTTTTGTGATCAGGATATTTTGCGGTTTCAGATCTCTGTGAATGATGCCACTATTGTGCGCTAGTGCCATAGCCGCTAAGATTTCATCGCCAATACGCACCACTTCTTCATTCGCAAGTGGCGCATGTTCGTTAATATATTGCTTGAGCGTCAAGCCATCGACATATTCCATGACGATATATTGCTGATCATCTGCATCGCCAACGTCTGAAATACCCACGATATTAGGATGGCTGAGTTCAGCCATGGCATAGGCTTCACGCTGAAAACGTGCGATAGCGATCGCATCATTTTCAAAGTTTGAACGCAAGATTTTAATGGCAACTTGGCGGTTATCTAGGTAAGTATCCTCAGCCAGATAGACATTTGCCATGCCGCCTCTGCCGATTTCTTTGATGACCTTATAGCGCTCTGCGTAAATTTTTCCGATTTGTATCATCTTTTACAGGTCTCCTTGGTCAAACTTGACTAAAACTACCGTGATGTTATCCAAACCGCCATTGCTATTTGCTAGACCGACAAGCGCATCCGTTTGCCCATCAAGCGCAATGTCATTTTCGACAATACCAATAATTTCCTGTTCTGACACCATATTTGTCAGACCGTCAGAACTCATGATGATGACATCGTTTGCATCTATCTCTAGCGTCAATGTATCTACATCAACATCAGTCGGTTGACCAAGTGAACGTGTGATAATATTTTTATTAGGATGGCTTTCAGCCTCATCAGCTGTGATTTCACCTGCATCAACAAGCTCCTGAACCAGAGAATGATCCCGTGTGATACGGATCAACTCATTGTTTCTGATAACTTGTGTGCGAGAATCGCCGACGTGAGCACTTACAATCTGATGCTTTTGCACCACAACTGCCTCAAGCGTCGTTCCCATGCCCTTGTAGTCGTCCAATTTGCCAAGATTTGCGATATTTTCATTTTCTGCACGAATTTGTGCGCGCAGCCAAGCTTCAATCTCGTCTGAATCACTATCAACTGTGAAATCAGTCGCTGCCCAAGCCCTGCCCAGATCTTCAACTGTCAGCTTACTTGCGACATTACCAGCCTTGTGCCCGCCCATACCATCAGCAAGCAGAAAAATCCGCTCACCTTGTGTATTGACAAAAGTGTCGGCGTAATCCTGATTGTTGGTGCGTTTTTGCCCAACGTCTGACAAAATACTGTACTTCATTTAGTTCCTCTTTGTGAGTCGAAAACACATGCTCCCGACATTTTCAGATTATTTTTTCCGCAATTTTGCGATAAAGAAACCGTCCGTATGATAGGCGTCTGGCGTGATAAAAAGGCAACCATTTTTGACAATGTTCTCTTTTTCATGCGTCAAAGCAACTTGTTCAAACTCCGGATGATTTGCCAAAAATTTCTCAATCACTTGAAAATTTTCTTCATCGAAAATCGTACACGTACTATAGACTATAGTACCACTATTTGCAAGGGTTTTGCAAGTATTTTCGAGGATTTCTAGCTGAATTTTCTGTAAATTTTCAAAATCGCTCGTTTCCTTGCGATATTTGATATCTGGTTTACGACGGATCAGTCCAATCCCAGAACACGGTGCATCCACCAAAATCTTGTCAAAACGATCAGCACCAAACTGTTCAAAACTCTGACGCGCATCGAGCTTGGTCAGACTGATTTTTTCAGCCACACCAAGTCTTTCAGCGTTTTGACGGATCAAGCGCAGCTTATGATCATAGAGATCAAGCGCCTCAATATGCCCCGAACCCGTCAGATACTCTGCCATATGCACGGTTTTGCCTCCAGGCGCCGCACAAGCATCCAAAATCCGATCATCTGGCGCCGCATCAACTGCTACCGCAACGAGCTGACTTGACTCATCTTGCATGGTAATCAAGCCATCATTAAAGTCCAGCAAGTCCGCAAAATGCCCCGACTCAGCGATGATACCCGAGTCTGAAATATCGGATTTAACTACGTCATACTCAACTAAAAGTTTATTAAGCTCAGTCTGCACGTCTGTTTTCGTCAGATTCACCCGAAGACTCGCACGACTAGGTTCTTCCAGACTTTTGAGGATTTTAACCGTCTTTTCAAATCCAAAATCCTTGACAAATTTTTTCGTCAGATCAATCGGCATCGAATACTGCACCGACAGCTTTTCAGTCGAGTCGCTAATCTCGTCAAATGAGCGCAACTCTGCACGTGTGAAATTGCGCAGCACACCATTTACAAAGCCAGATAAACGCTGATCACCTTGCTTTTTAGCGATTTTGACTGCCTCATCAACCGCAGCAGACGTCGGAATCCGATCCATATAAACCATCTGATAGACTGTCATGGCAAGCAGATTTTTGACCCATTTTTTCGTCTTTTTGACAAAAGGCTTGGTGTACCAATCCAGCGTGATTTTCTTTGAAATCGTGCCATAAACAAGCTGTGTGACAAGCTTTTTGTCTAGTTCTGTCAAATTTTCCGACTTAATTTTTTCATTGAGCGCAAGATTGGCATAGGCACTATTATTTAGCACGTCATTGATGACTGAAAGCGCCACACGGCGCGGATTATTACTCAAATTGATCTCCGATTTCGATATTTTTGCCTAGCCCATTTAGAAAATCTTGGATAGACATTTTGGGTTTACCTGCTGGTTGGACGGTAACAAGGCTGATAGCCCCTTCTTTTGCAGCGATGACCAGACTTTTTTTCGTCTTCTCAATGACCTGACCAGGTTTACCAGACCCATCAGCCAAACTAACTTCGTGTAGCTTAAAGCGTGCTCCTTGCCAAGTAGTATGCGCCACAGGCCACGGATACATGCCCCGCACTTGATTGAAAATATCACGCGCCGACATCTGCCAGTCAATCTTTTCTTCTTCTGATGTGATATTGGGCGAAAAACTCACCAGATTTTCATCTTGCTTGATAGGTGTCAGATTCCCCGCTAGATAATCCGGCAATGTTTCTAATAACAGATCACGTCCGATAAGGCTGAGCTTGTCAAACATACTGCCGACATTGTCGCTGTCTGTGATTGGAATCGACCGTTGCGAAATCATGTCGCCAGCATCCATCTTTTTGATCATCTCCATAATCGTCACGCCTGCTTCAGCGTCACCCTTGATGATAGCATAATGAACTGGTGCACCGCCACGATACTTGGGCAATAAACTGGCATGCACATTGACTGCGTGCTTAACCGAATTGAGCAAGCGCTCCGGTAAAAATTGACCAAAAGCTGCCGTCACAATCATATCCGCGCCAAGTGTCATCAGCTCTAACATCTCGTCAGAACCCGAGATTTTCTCAGGCTGATAAACGGGCAGATTTAGCTTGAGCGCTGCTGCCTTGACAGGTGTCATCTGGATTTCTTTTTTGCGTCCAACCGCACGGTCAGGCTGCGTCACAACTGCAAGTATCTCATAACCTTGCGCCACAAGTCCTTCTAAAACAGGCACAGAAAAGGCCGGTGTCCCCATAAAAATTAACTTTGTCATGTTTTTTCTTTCTATCAAAAAAAGTGTATATAGTAATTATACACTTTTTTAGAGCTATTTTAGATTATTTTTGGACTCGTGCTAGATAAGCCTTATAATCCGCTGTATGCATCAAATTTTTCGCATTTTCAACACGCTCAGCTGTTGGCGGTTTTACGCCTGCAAGCGGATAATCCCAGCCTAGCTCACGCCATTTGAACTCACCCATGGTATGATAGGGCAAGATTTCAAACTTTTGCACATTTTTCAACGTTTTTACATATTTGCCAAGTTCGATCAAATCTTCATCAAAGTCTGTTTCCCCCGGCACTAAAACATGACGGATCCAGACAGGAATTCCTTTTTCCGACAGATATTGTGAGAACTCAAGGATATTACTGTTTGGATGCCCAGTCAAATCACGATGGCGCATGTCATTGATTTCCTTGATGTCTAAAAGCACCAAGTCGGTCACAGCAAGCAGCGCATCAATCTCAGCAAGCACCTCAGGCTTCGTTGAAAACGGCATCCCGCACGTGTCAAGTGTGCAGTGAATGCCAAGTGCCTGTGCTTTTGTGAAAAACGCCGTCACAAAAGGCATCTGAAGCATAGCCTCACCGCCTGAAACCGTGATACCACCACGCTTGCCCCAAAACTCCTTGAACTTAAGCGCCTCATCAAGCACCTCATCAACCGTCCGCTCGCGTGATTTATCCGTCTTCATCGCCCAAGTATCAGGATTATGACAAAACTTACAACGCATCTTACAGCCCTGCATGAAGATAATAAATCGTACACCAGGCCCATCAACCGAACCAAAACTCTCTGTCGAGTGCACAAGCCCCGTCATACTTCCCAACTCCGCCGTCGTCAATGTTGCTATCTCTACCATACTAATCACCGCTTTCTTATCTAACTCTATTTTACGTTATTTTGAAAGGGTTTACAATGATTATGGCTGAAAAATTATTCCAATCTGATCACAGTTCAATAAAAGGTATCACTATAGACGTTCACTGTCGCTTGGGGATATTTGTCAGAAGTCGCACTGACAGAGGCCCGATACCAAAATCTCTGGCTGAGCTTCTGAATCCTTTTCAGCGATTGGTACAACCCACTGAGCGTCACAAAGGTTACATTTTCCTCGCCATACTGCGCGACGACCTTAGACTTTACTTCTGCCAGATACTTGTCCTTTTGCAACCTGCCCAAAATCACGCTATCCAGACAAACCTCATCAGCCATTTTCGTTACAAAATACATCCCGTCTCCTTTCAATGTTTCAAACTATAATTCACTCATTTCTCCTGTAATAACCCTCAAATCCTGTCATTTTTTGTTATAATTTAAGTACAAGAGATTAAAAATAAATGAAATCGAGGTGCTTTCTGATGCTTTATGGAAAAAATGATCAATCATCGCAATCGCCGTTTTTGCAGCCGATTTTTGGCTCTGATGCGTCAAAACGTGATATTCCAAAATACAAATTGGCAACTGAGCCGATTGAGCCACGAATTGCCTATCAGCTAATCAAGGACGAGTTGCTTGATGAGGGCGTTGCACGCCAAAATCTGGCAACATTTTGCCAAACTTACATGGAACCTGAGGCGACACAGCTCATGGGCGAGACCTTGGCGAAAAATGCCATCGATAAAAGTGAATATCCAAGGACCGCTGAGCTTGAAAATCGTTGCGTTAACATGATTGCGGACCTCTGGCATGCGCCCGATTCAGAAGCCTATATGGGGACGTCTACCGTTGGGAGTTCTGAAGCCTGCATGCTGGGCGGTATGGCGATGAAATTCCGTTGGCGCAAGCGTGCAAAATCTGCTGGCATTGACATACAGGCCAAACGTCCAAATCTTGTTATCTCGTCTGGCTATCAGGTCTGCTGGGAAAAGTTTGCTGTCTACTTTGACGTTGAGTTGCGCGAAGTGCCAATGACTGCGCACACGATGAGCCTTGATTTATCAGATATCACGTCCTATTTTGATGACTACACGATTGGTGTGGTTGGGATTTTGGGGATTACTTACACTGGCGTTTATGACGATATTGCAGCGCTTGATGCGATTTTGACACAGTACAATGCAACAGCAAAACTGAGCGTGCCTATACACGTCGATGCAGCGTCCGGCGGTATGTACACACCATTTATGGAGCCCGAGATTATCTGGGATTTTCAGCTAAAAAACGTCGCGTCAATCAATACCTCAGGTCACAAATACGGCCTTGTTTATCCCGGAATTGGCTGGATTATTTGGCGTGATAAAACCTATCTGCCTGAGGAGCTGATTTTCAGCGTGTCTTATCTTGGCGGTGATATGCCGACAATGGCAATCAACTTTTCGCGGAGTGCTAGCCAGATTATCGGGCAGTTTTACAACTTCATGCGTTTTGGTTTTAACGGCTACAAGGAAATCCACCAAAGAACGCATGATGTCGCTGTCTTTCTAGCAAAAACAGTCGCTGATACTGGCTATTTCACGATTTACAATGCGGGAGAACATCTGCCTATCATCTGCTATAAACTCAAAGATGATGCCGCACAGGACTGGACTTTGTACGAGCTCGCAGATGTTTTGCAGATGAAAGGTTGGCAGGTGCCTGCCTATCCACTCCCTAACAAACTCAGCGATACCGTCATCCAGCGCTACGTCGTCAGAGCTGACTTTGGCATGAATGTTGCTGAAGCATTTGCCGAGGACTTTAGATGGGCAATCGACAAGCTCAATCAATCCCGGTTTCTACGTCAGAAAGACGATGAAAAACGTGTGCAGGGTTTTACGCACTGATGAGACACAAAAAGGCTCTGAAATTCAAAATTCAGAGCCTTTTGATTTAGCGTTATTTGTCAGTGTCACTATCTGAGTCAAGTTCGTTTTCATGGAAAGTCACGCGAAGTTTAATCAGGCGTGTGCCTTCGACTTCGAGGCTTGTCAGCGTCAGATTATCTTTTTCTGTTCTGACGTCATAGTCGATCTGCTCCTTCTCACCTGGAATGGCGCCAATCCCCGCCATAAAATAACCAGCAATGGTATCCACGTCGTCAGAATCCAGATGCGTCTCAAAACGTTCATTGAAGTCATTTAACGTCAAGCCACCTTTGACGATGAAAATGTTTTCACTGATCTGAAAAACTTCTTTTTCAGCAACATCAGACTCATCTTCAATCTCACCTACGATTTCTTCAAGCAAGTCCTCTAAGGTCACAATCCCTTCGACACCACCGTATTCATTGAGCAAAATTGCCATTTGATTCTGCGTTTTTTTGAGCTCACGCAGGAGATCATCGACAAAAATGGTCTCAGGTACAAACAAAGGTTCCTGTAAAATCTGACTCAGATCAAGTTTGTCAAAACCATACTGATAGCCGTTTCTGAGTAACGTTTTTGTATGTAAGACGCCCAAAATCTTGTCTTTATCGTCGTCATAAACTGGAATCCTGCTGAAATTTTGTGCCAAAATGGCAGCAATATTTTCATGCACATCATCATTGACATCAACCATAAAAGCGTCAGTCCGCGGCACCATAATCTCACGCGCCATCAGCTCGTCTAAGCTGAAAACACCAGCAAGCATCTCACGCTCATTATCATCAAGCGCACTATTTTCGGTGTTGTTGAGGATATACTCAATCTCATCGCGTGTCATATCTTCTGCGTCATCATCAAATGTCATCGGCGTAAGCTTACTCAGCAAGTTGGTTGAGGTCGCAAGGAGCCAGACAAACGGGCGCATGACTGTACCGATGATATTGAGCGGTGTAACTGCGGCAAGTGCATATTTCTCCTTGAGATTTTGCGCAATTCTCTTGGGATAAAGCTCCCCAAAAACAATCGACACATAAGTCAAAATCGCAAGGATGATGACAGATGCAAGAGATTTAGCCGTCGCCGTTCCACCAAGGACAGGCGCTAAGCGTGAGGCCAACGAATCCGCCAAACTCGCCCCAGACAAGATTGAAATAAAGGTAATACCTATCTGAATGGTTGATAGAAAATTACTCGGCTGGTTGAGAATGGCAAGCAACTTTTGATATTTCTTGTCGCCTTCTTCAGCACGTTGTTCAACACGCGCACGACTGGTCGACACAAGCGCCATCTCAGCGCCTGAAAATAAGGCATTAATGATCGTCAAAATGATCAATAAGCCAATTTGTAACAACAAGGACTGACTTTCGGGGTCAGGGTGCATTAGATATGTTCCTCCAGATTTCAAGACTGTCTCACACATTTCAATACAGTTTAGTAACGTGTTTTGTGTGACTGCCTTGATCAGTTTTATTTTTAGGTTTCAAAATAGAAACTTGTTCCTATTATACCATATTTCCACTTATTTCGAGATTTGTGTCTCATTTTCATCGCTCACAAGGCGTGATTGCTTGTGATTTTCCCACAAACGCCATAAAAATTTGACAATTTCCTTAGCTAATGAGTAAAATGGTACAGCAATCAGCATGCCAACTAGGCCATACAGACTGCCTACAACTAACATGAGAACGATAATCGTCACTGGATGCACTTGCACCGCATTGCCAACGACCCTAGGATAGACAATATTGCCATCGATTTGTTGAAGGGTCAGCACGACGACAATGGCGATCAGCGCCTTCACTGGATGGTCAAAAGTCACCGTCAGAACCACGGGAATCAAGCCGATATAAGGCCCCAGATATGGAATCAAATTCGTCACCGCAGCAAAAGCCGCAAAAAGAAAGGCGTAGGGAATGCCGATGATTAGATAGGCAATAAAAACCGTCACAAAGATAAATAAACAGTCAATCGCAGCACCACTGATGAACTTTGAGATCGTCGCATTCATGTCGTTTAGAAGCCCAACAATATTGAGCCTATCTGTTTTCAGGACAGTTTTTTTGAGAAATGGCAGCATTGACTTGCCGTCTTTTAGCATGTAAAACAGTAAAACCGGAACTAAAACAAGCACCATCGCAACTTTCGAGATAATATTGACAACATTTGACACGCTGAGGGTCACACCTGAAAGCAGATTTTTGAGAATATCCATATAGCTGATGTTGGCTTTGGTGATGATCGCCTTGAAATCAATCTCGCTAAAAGCAGGATTTTTCGACAACTGCTCCAGCCATTTTTGCAGCTCAGGAAAGACATTCCCCGACGCATTGATCAAGCTTGATAGCTGCGTGATGACATTTGGCACAAGCGCTATGACTGTATAGGCACAAATCCCGATAATCAACACAAAGACAAGGACAATGCCCCAGATAGATGGTAGTTTAAACTTCCGATGCAAGAAACTCACCAGCGGATTGAAGACGTAATAGAGAAACCCTGCAATAATGAAAGGTAGAAATACCATAGAAAACAGCGTCGTTACTGGTTTAAAGATAAAACTGACATTCGCCAGCAGCCAAATCAGCGCAACAGCCGACAGAATCTCAATCGTCCAGAAGAATAATTTTGAGTTTTTAAACAAGACAACACCTTTTATATTTTCGTTATTTTTTGTTATAATGTTAGTTAATCAAAGCGCTAGCTAAAGTTGTATTTGTTGACAACTTGATTATATTACTTATTATAACAGAATAACAGACTTTGAGCCATTTTGCGCTCATAATTCATGAAAAGGAAACGCCCACAGATGGAAATTAAGCAAACTCGCGATACCATGTCAGATGTTTATTTTAATGCTTTAAAAATCAGAAACGCCGTCTTTGTCAAGGAGCAGGGCGTGCCCCTATCGCTTGAAATCGACAAAGACGAAGCCTACGCCGTGCATTTTGTGCTGTACTTTGATGATGCAACACCTGTCTCTACTTTGCGTATCCTACCTGATGACGCTAACAAGTCTGCACTAATCCAGCGTGTGGCAACGCTTGATGGTTATCGCGGTCAGAACTATGCGACACAACTTTTAGTATTTGTCCTAGAATTTTTGGAGTCTCACGGTTTTGAAACTGCCTTTCTCCATGCACAAACTCAGGTGGTTGAATTTTACAAGCAATTCGGCTTTGAAACCTACGGTGAACCGTTTGAGGATGCTGGCATGACACATTTAGCCATGAAAAAAACAGTCTGACTTTTGATAAGTCAGACTGTTTTTTCATTTATGTCGTCGTCTCACGCGCCATTCGCAGATTTATCACGAATACTGAAATCGAAAAGGCTAGTCCAATGATAAATGTCACATAAAAGCCATATCTTGACCCATATCTGATAAAATCAAACTCAACAGGCTTTAACGTCACCCAGATGAAGTTTGTGATAAAGACGATACTTGCCGTGACAGCGTATTGTGTGTATCTTTTACTAACCACTACTACTGCAAGAAGTGTTATGAACAAAATTGTGTAGATGAGTTTGTGCGCAGAAATAATTTCAAAATAGGGATGTGCTCGCAAAGTGAAATTTTCACCATCCGCTTGCACACCAGCTGGTAGAAATAAGGATAAGAGATATAAGATTAAGAGTAGGATGGGGATTTTTTTCATATTTTTGCCAATCTATTTTAGTTAAGTCAAGATGCTTTAAATATATCTTGAGAATAGTTTAACAATTCCTACAAAACATGTCAATACGATATCCCCTCAAAAATGCAAGGATGCACTTTTTTGTGCAAGTTTACTTCTTTTTTATTTCGGTGCCCGGTAGCCTGCATTTTCAGCTTCAGCTATTGTTTTGAACCAGGCTTTTGGATTGGTTGTTTTATCGTAATATCTGTCACCTGGAAGGTGATAAATGCCATTTTGGCTGCCTTTGATCAAGCCTTTTCCCGTGGCGTCTTCGTAGATTTTTGTCTTGCTTGTGCCGTCAGTTTGTTTGGCTGAGGTTTCTGATGGTACAGTTAGTGGTTCTGACGTAGCGCTTGGGGCTGTTTTATTTTCAGTGACGAGATTTTTTGCCGTCCCTGTGCGATAGTCGATGACGGCGTTCTCGGCAACATTATCCAGAAAAACGTAGGTAATACCTTGCGCTGTTGTGTGTTCTAAGCTTGAGTTGAGGTGGATTTCTTGCGTCTTGCCGTGGCTATCGTAGCCGATATATGACAGGCGGATTTGACGTGGCAGCAGCTCATCGCCACGATAAAACGGTGTGACTTGATAGTCGAGGTGGTAGCTAGGGTGGAGGGCAAGCCAGCTGTCCAGCTGATTTTCATAGTAGAGCATGCCCTTTTCGTTTCCCGCGTCCATACCGCTTGGCGCACCCGTATTGACATAGCTTGTGCCCGTGACTAGGTTTCGTGGTTCATCGTGCAAGCCGGAAAACTGATAGCCAACCAAGTGCGTGCGGTTCATGAGCCATGCTTGCTTGGTCTCGCCGTTCGCAGCCGTATACCAAAACTTATAGTTGTGCCAGCCCGGCGGGTCAACCGTCAACCTACCACTGTTTTTGGCAGTCGGTTCATCACTGTTACTCAGCTGTATATGGGCATCTGTCGGGCGTTTCATGGCGTCAAGATTTCCTAGTATCAGCTGTCTACCTGATTGATAGGGGAGGATTGTAAGCGCTGCACCCGTGAGAGTGCTGTCTGACGACGTGCCCTCAGACTTTGGCAGTTTTGATGGTGCTGTACTTGATTGCGCCTGTTTTGAACTTCTTTCTGTAGTTGATGCTTTTTCACGGTTTGATGCCGTTTGGCTGATTGTTGTTTTTGATGTCGTCTTCTGACGACTGGTATGTGATGTGCTATCACTTCTCTGATAAGTAGCAAGACCAATCAAACCAGCTGTTGTGAGTGACACCACCAAAATAATGATCGCAATCAGTGTGCCAGTATTCTTATTTTTCATACCCTATATTCTATCACCATCTTATCACAATCGCTGCTTAATCTGACGCTATTTTGATAGATGTTTATTTTATTTAGTATGATTTTCTAATGCCTTGACAACTTCGGCAAGGCGCATAGAATTACTACCTTTGAGTAAAATCTGATCGTGTGCACCGAGATTTTCTAGCAAAGACAAAATCATGGCATTTTGCTCATCAATCTTGTCATCTTTATAGAAATACTTGACGGTATCTCGGGGAAAGATGTCAACCACAAGTTCTGCGAGCGGTAGCATTTCCTCGCCATAAAGATAGAGCATGTCTAGCTTTTCAGGGTTAATCGCAGTTAGCATGCCTGCATGAAGTGACGCTGACGCCTCACCAAGCTCTTTCATATCTGCTAAAACAGCGATTTTTTTGCCATTTTCTTGATTGGCTGGAATCTCCTGAAAGGTTTCAAGAATGAGACGCATAGCTGTTGGATTGGCGTTATAAACGTCTGATAAGATATCTGCCCCATTTGATGCTTTGCGCCATTCGACACGATTTTTTGTCAGTTCAAGTTTAGCAAGTGCCTGCTTGATATTAGCCTGGCTTACGCCTTCGTGCTTACCGATATAGGCTGCAACCATGGCGTTTGTCGCGTTAAACTTACCTGGGACTGGTATAGTCAGGTCTTCGTCTAAAAAGTTGACACTAAAAGTCAGGTAGTCCTTGTGCTCATACAAAGCACTCAGATAGATGTCAGCATCTTCACCAAATCGTGTAATGGCCTGATTTTCAGGTAAATAGCGATTGATCAGCTTATTAGCTGGTGCAATCAGCTCACCATCATCTACCAAACCGTCAACGATCTGCATCTTGCCCTCTGCAATCTTATCACGGCTACCGAAAAACTCGAGATGACTCTCACCAATCAAAGTGATCACAGCAAGCTTTGGACGCACGAGGGTCGATAAGAGATGAATGTCCCCCATGTGATCCTGCCCCATCTCGAGCACCAGTTTCTCCGTGCTTTCAGGCATGTGAAGCACCGTATAAGGCAGACCAATCTCGTTGTTATAGTTACCCTGAGTCTTATAAGTTTTATAGGTCGTCGCAAGGATCTGCGCCGTCATGTCTTTTGTCGTCGTCTTGCCATTACTACCTGTAATCGCAATCACGTCTGGCTGTTCTTTTTCCAGATAGTAGCTTGCCAAGTCCTGAAAGGCCTTGAGCGTATCCGCCACCACTACTTGCGGGATCTCATCAGAAAGCGTGCGTGACGTGATCACAGCACTTGCCCCATTTTTTAGTGCGACGTCTATAAAGTCATGACCATCACGCTCGCCTTTTAGGGCTAGAAAAATGTCACCAGGCTTGATAAGTCTGCTGTCAAACTCGATATCATTAAGCTTTACATCCGCATATTTTGTGACGTCATTTATCGCAGAAACAGCGCTTGCAAGCTCATGTAAGGTCAGATTCATTTGAGGTGTCCTTCACGTTCTGAAAATTTTTGTTCAGCTAGCTCAACTAGTTTTTTGATCAAATCAGCGTAGCTGATCCCCATATTTTCCCATAACAACGGATACATAGAAAACTGTGTGAAGCCAGGAATAGCATTGATTTCATTGAGGAAAATTTCTCCGTCAGTCGTGAGGAAAAAGTCACAACGGCTGAGTCCTGTCCCAGAAACTGCGCGATAGGCCGTTTCAGCAAATGTCCGCATCTGAGTCATTGTTTGGGTATCGATTTTAGCGGGGATATCCATGGTGATACGATTGTCGATGTACTTAGACTGATAGTCGTAAAACGCCACGTCCTTGACCACTTCACCTGGCCATGTGCTTGCGACGGTTTCGTTACCTAAAACTGCGACTTCAATCTCTCTTGCGTTCACACCTCTTTCTATCAAGATGCGACTATCATAAAGTCCCGCTTCTTTGATGGCAGCTGCGAGTTCAGCTTCATTTTCAGCTTTAGATATACCGACTGATGACCCCATGTTTGCTGGTTTGACAAAGACTGGGAAGCCCAATTTTTTGGCTGTTTCTTTGATTTTTTCAGCAGTTTCTACTAGATTTGTCAAAGCAACATAGGGCACTTGCGGCACGCCAACTGACTCAAAGACGTGTTTTGCCATGATTTTATCCATGGTCACACTCGCATGCGTGATGTTGGGTCCGATATAAGGCATCTTGAGAATTTCCAAAAAGCCTTGAATTGAGCCATCTTCGCCCATTGGACCGTGTAGTACTGGAAAGACAACGGCATCTTTTTCGTAAATGGCTGAAGCTGGCATAACCTTGCTCTTATCGTATGTCTCGTTTGTCGGCAGATGATCGTCTGCGTGCGGTGTGGCTTCAAACACTCCCGCTGCGACAAAATCACCGTCTTTTGTGATGAAGTAGACATTGACCGAAAAAGCTGTGTAATCAACAGCTTTTAGCACACTTTCGGCTGAAAGAACGGACACCTCGCGCTCGGCTGAGCGACCGCCGTATAAAATCACTAATTTCTTTTTCATATCTTTTCCTAAACTTATATTTCTTGTCGGTTTTCGACTGCTTTACTGAGGGTTACTTCGTCAGCATACTCGATATCGCTACCAACAGCGAGACCACGGGCAAGACGCGTGACTTTGATCCCAGCGGGTTTGATCATCCGCGCCAGATACATGGCCGTCGCCTCTCCGTCAGAAGTGGCGTTGGTTGCGATGATAATCTCTGTGACCTCGCTGTCCATCAGACGTGTAATCAGCGTTTTCACGTTAATGTCGTCAGGACTCACGCCGTTCATCGGGCTTATCGTGCCATGTAGGACGTGATAAAGGCCAGTATACTCACGAATTTTTTCCATGGCGAGCACATCTTTTGACTCTTCAACGACGAAAATAGTCGTGCGGTCTCGCGTTTCGTCTGTGCAGATATTGCACGGATCGGTGTCCGTCAGATTACCACAAATGCTACAAAAATGTAAATCACGCTTAGCTGACAGCAGATTGCCAGCGAAGGCATTGACATCGTCGTCAGACATGCCAATCGTATAAAAAGCCAAACGCGTTGCCGTTTTTTGACCGATGCCTGGTAGTTTTGAGTAGGACTCGATCAGCTTTGCAATCGGTTCTGGATAATAGGCCATAGGACACGCCTTTCTTTTTTAGTTTACTTAAAGCCATACAACGAATTATAAAGATTAACAATATCCCGTGTGATATATTGATTGGCATGGGTCGTAACGCCACCGTCTTTAATAATCGTGTTTGGTACCATGACACCAATCGCAATCTGCGGCTTTTCTGACGGCGCATAGGCGACAACATTATTTACAGAGGTATACACAAGCCCACCATTACCATTTGACACATAGGTTTCTGATGTCCCAGTTTTAGCACTGATGTTGACACTTGCGCCTTCCATGATATTTTTCCCTGTCGCCATACTGTCGCCATGCGTGACCTGATACATGCCTTGCTGCAAGAGACTCACGTCGTCCGTCGAGATGTCAACTGTGTTAAGTGTTTTGCCAGTAATTGTCTGCTCAAGTGCACCTAGGCCACCGTCAGTAGTATTGCCATAAATCCCTGCAACAATGTGGGGCGCAACGCGCTTGCCACCGTTTGCAATGGTTGCTGCGTATTGTGCAAGTTGCAGTGGCGTGTAGTTATCGTACTGGCCAAAGCTTTCATCAAGGTAGTTTGCCGCCGTCTCGTCCGTTCCCATAAAGCCATCTGACTCTCCTGGAATATCAAGCCCTGTCGCAGCGCCAAGGCCGTACTCAGCATAGGTTTTGCGTATTTTTTTGAAAGAATCAGCCAGTTTTGATGTATAAATCGTCATATTTGTCTGATAGGGCTGCCCTAAAATATCAAGCGCTGTCTGAATCATATAGGTATTTGACGAATACTCGAGCGCTTGAACCGCAGAAATCGGTGTGATTTGACCATTTGTAAACCAAGATTCTTTTGGCTGTGAGCCTTGGATCTGGATGGGTTGGTCGTTGAGCACCTGATTGCCAGAAAGGACGTTATTTTCCCAGCCTGCTGAGATTGTTCCCATCTTGACGACTGACCCTGGCGTGAAGACGTTTTGAATCGTTCCTAGCGCATCGTCCGTTATCGCACCAGTTTCTAGGTCATGGTCAATCCCACCCATGGCATAGATGGCACCCGTTTGTGGATTCATGACAACAGCATAGGCGCCAGCCGAATATTCGCCGTAACCTTCTGCTTCCAAAGTCGCAAAGTTATTTTTCAAAATATTTTGCACACCTTGCTGAAATTTCGAGTCAATGGTCAGCTTGATATTTTTGCCTTTTTCGCCTTTGGTGATTGTTTGCGTTCCTGTGACTTTGCCATCTTTATTGACTTTGACTTCCTTGACAGCATTTTTGCCGTGCAAGACATCTTCATAGCCTTTTTCTAGATAAGAGGTCCCAACGCGGTCATTTCGCGAGTAACCTTTTTTCAAATAAGCCGCGAGATCTTCAGCAGGAATCCCTGTTTTCTCACTAGTTACAGTACCTAAAATGCTTCTTAGCGTCGTATCTGCGTAGTCCCGATCCCAGGTCGTGCCGACCGCGATACCGCTGAGTGAGCGCTCATTTTCAGCAATGGTCGCCTGTTGTTCAGCAGAAAATTGGCCTGAAGCAATGATAGTTGTCGCAAAATTCGACGTGGCATTCATGCGTTTGAATAATTTTGCAGCAAGCTCGGTATTGGCATCGTAGTTAATCTCTGCGGCAGTAACTTTTTTGACATATTTGGCGTAGAGATCAGATTCTGAGAGCTTTTCTCCCGTTTTCTTGTCATAGGTATCAGCCGTTTTCAAACGTGCCTGCACCTTGGCAAGATTGCTAGGCTTAGCAAGGAAAAAATCCTTTTTATCGCGAGTAGTGATGCTGTCGGTCTTGACCGAATCTGGGATGACGGTGACAAGTTTGATTGCGATTTTGCGCATCTCAGCTGCTGTGATTGTATTGCTACGTGTGAAGTTGATGGTTTGGACGGCTTGGTTTGAGACGAGCGCCGTTCCTGAAGCATCATAAATCTGACCACGCGCCGATCCTTCTGTAATTCTCGACATCGAGCCCGACGTTTCCATTTTTTTCTCGTAAAATGTTCGGTCGGCAATCTGCATCTGGTAAAGTCTACCTACCAGCAATAAAAACAGGGCAAAAATGACAAAAAACAGAACATTTATCCGTTTTAAAATCGCTTTTGAGGGGTTTTCTAGCACTTTTGAAGCTTTATTTTTTGATTTATTATTTGACTCATTATTTTTCGGTTTCATTATTACTATTATACGATAATTTTGCCTAAAAAAAAACTGCCAATGCTGACAGTTTTCAAATTATTATTTGTCTTCCAAATAGTATTGCGCAGTTTTGTTCAAGTTTTCGTCGAATTCAAACACAAGTGGTGGGAAGTTTGGAATTTCAAATTTCAAAATTTCATCTTCTGACAATTTGTTGATGTGTTTTACAAGTGCACGAATTGAGTTACCATGTGCCCCAACAAAAACGTTTTGACCTGCTTTAAGTGCAGGAGCAATCTTGTCTTCCCAGAAAGGAAGCGCGCGTTCAAGTGTCAATTCAAGGTTTTCAGCATTTGGAATAACTGAATCTTCGAGTTGTGCGTAACGACGGTCGCCGTGTGCTGAAAATTCAGCATCGTGGTCCATAGCATCAGGGCTGACGTTATATGAACGACGCCAGATAAGCACTTGTTCGTCACCGTATTGAACGGCAGCGTCAGCCTTGTTAAGACCAGTCAATGCGCCATAGTGACGTTCGTTCAAGCGCCAAGATTTTTCAACTGGCACCCAAAGTTGGTCAGAATACTCAAGCACGTAGTTTGTTGTTTTGATGGCACGTTTCAAAACTGATGTGAAAGCCACGTCAAACTCGATACCTGCTGCTTTGATGAGTTCACCAGCTTTTTTAGCTTCAGCGATCCCTTGTTCAGCCAAGTCAACGTCAGCCCAACCAGTGAAGAGGTTTTTTTCGTTCCATTCAGACAAGCCGTGGCGTGCGAATACTAATTTTACCATTGTTTTTTTCTCCTATTTTGAAGTATAAAAAGATTTTACTTGATTATTTTACACTATTTTCATGAAATTTACCACTATTTATGCACTGACTTCGAGATTTTTCTCGTCAGAACTTGTTTTGTTCAAAGTAATTTTCAAGGCTGCGTTTATAAGACTTTGTGACTTCTGACAGCGGTTGATTTTTCTTTTTGATCAATATCAGTGTGTTGGCATTGCCGTCTTCGAGTGGGACAACGGTGATATTGTGCACGCTTTCTTTGTCAATAAAGCCTGATCCTGTCGCATAGGAATCCGTCCGCTCAAGAATACCATTTAGAGAGGCACGGTCTGTCACGTTGTAAATCTTGGTATTTTCAAAGGTTTCCACCAGATCTTCTGAGTAATAGAGAAATTGTTCACTTTCTTGTGTAAAACGTGCCCGACTCAGCGGTCTCAGATCCTCATTGGTCACAAATGCCTTGCTTGCAAGTGGGTGATCTTTTCGCAGATAAATATGCGTTTTGAAAGTCAAAAGTTCTTCAAAATCAAGATCAAGCTTGTCAAGCATTCGCGTGATGCCAAGGCGGTTGTGGTTATTAAGGTAGGCGATACCGATGTCTGACACACCGTCAGACACCTCCGTCAAGATGTTATAGGTCGTCGACTCAAATAGGCGAATCGTTTTAATATCGGGATTTTTGTCGGAAAACTCAACTGCGACAGGCGCTAAAAAGTCGTAATGCTGACTGGCAACAGAAAAACTGCGCTGGGTAGCGGCTGGCGACATGTATTTGGCTTCAAATGTATCAAAATTCCGAAGGACACTTTGTGCCTGTTCGTAAAAGCGCTCGCCTGCGACCGTCAGATTGACCCCGGTATTTAGCCGTTCAAAAATCTTAAAACCTAGCTCTGTTTCTAGGTCTTTGACCGCGATAGACATAGACGGCTGGCTCACATAGAGCTGCTCACTTGCCTCACGAAAAGTACCAGTATTTGCAATGGCTACGATATATCTAAGTTGCTTGATGTTCATGATTTCACTCCAATAAAAAAGGGCATTTCCTTTATTATACACCTTTTAAGGACAATATACAGTTGATCAAGTTTGTAAATCTAAAAAAATCACCCGAAGGCGATTCTTTTTGGTGAGTTAACAGGATTTATTTTGTCTGTTTGATAATCGCATCCGCATAGACTTTCATCAGTTTTTCAGATGCAGTTGGACCACCAAAATAATACACTTTGTTATAGTCCATTGTCACGACTTGTTTAGCTTTGACTGCCTTTATTTGTGACCAGACTGGATTTTTTGTCAGGGCTTCATATTGTGACTTATCAGCTGCTGCGTAGTCGACAAAGATATAGTCAGCACTCAGATCAGCCAAGCTTTCGACATTGAGTTCTTTCCAGCCGTCACCGTCAGAAATCGCCTGCATTTCACTAGATTGTTTGAAACCAAGACCTCGCGTTAGCGCTTGCCCGCCACGACCCCAGTCATTACCATAGGCGTAGATTTTATTGCCCACGAGCTCAATGATTGAAATCGTGCTGTCAGACGTTTTGATGCCTGATTTTGCAAGCTGTGCCTTATAAGCCGCAGCTTTCGCGTCAAATGTTTTAAGGAATTTCTTCTCAGCTGCCTTAGCATTGAAAAGTTTAGCAAAATAATCTAGTTTGGCATCCATTCCTTTGACTTTATTATATTCGATATAGACGGTTGGTGCGATTTTTTCGTAGTCAGCGACCTTGTCTTTGTCAATCGTGACAATCAAGTCAGGTGCGACTTCGGCGATTTTTTCAGCATTCATCGGCGCTCCTAGGTCCACCATATCACCTTTTTGCTTTTTGCTCAGATAAGGATCGGGAAATGACCATTGATCCGTCCCAACCACGTTCATACCAAGCGTGATTGCCTCGTCAGGAAAAGTTTGAACAACCACTTTTTTCAGGTCATTTGGCACTTTGACGACCTTGCCACGATCATCTGTAAAGTTGTGCGTTGTCGCTTTTGATGTTGCATCTTTTGACTTGCTACCACAAGCAACAAGGAGGATAGCAGCCGCAAAAACAGCTACAACAGAGAGTAATTTTTTCATAGATAGACTCTTTCTTTTTTATATTTTTTTAGTAATGAGATAGATGAAATATGGCGCACCCACAATAGATAGGACGAAACCTATCGGCAGTGTGCTTGGTGCGATTAAAGTTCTCGCGAGCATGTCGCTTATGAGCATAATCAAAACGCCCACGAAAATCGTGATAATATAGCGTTTTTTAGCTGAAAATGTCGTCATGTTTCTCGCAATGTGTGGCGCAAGCAGCCCCAGAAAGCCGAGGCTTCCGACCGCTGCCACACCGATTGCTGCAAAAAGCAAGGACAAGATTAGGAGTTGTTTTTGTGTCTTAATCACATCAAGCCCCAGACTAGATGCCATTTCTTGCCCAGTCTGCAGCAAATCAATTCGCCTGAAAAAGCGCGGTAATATGATAAGTGCAAAGGCAAGTAAAACCGCAAGCAAAGCAATATAGGGATAATCCGTCAGCCAGACATCACCAGAAAGCCAAACGGCGAGTTTCTGGATACCAAACTGATCCAAATGCAGCTGAACGATTGTGATCAGCGCTTGAAAAACTGCTGATATGGCGAGGCCTGTCAGGATCAGATTGACCTGACCACTGTTGCGCTTGAGTGCGAGCTGATAGAGAATGGCATAGGCTAAAAGGGCACCCGCCACCGCAAATATCGGATAAACATAAAGTACATTTGACAAACTTGCACCAAATGCAATAAACAGGACAATTCCAAAAGAGGATCCTGCCGTCACACCGATTAGTGACGAATCTGCAAGCGGATTTTCCGTCGTATCCTGGACAAGACCACCTGATACACTGATTGCCACTCCTGCGATAACGAGTATCAAAAGCCTAGGTAGCCTAAAATTACTAATGATCAGCCAAGAAATCTGATGACTTGCACCCGTCAGAACATCGGCAAGGATGAAAATTCCCGTCAGAACACGTAAAATTAGCATCTTTTGCCAAAAAGCTAGTGACCGCAAGGCTTGACTTGTTTTTTTGATGACCGTTCTCATTTGCCACCTCCTGAGGTTGTTCGCACCAAATACAGGAAAAACGGTGCGCCAAGCAGCATGGTGATTGCACCAACTGGAAATTCATAAGGCATAAAAATCACACGCGCCAGGAAGTCAGATAAACTCAAAAGACACATACCAAGTAAGCTTGACAAGATAAAAATCTGACCAAAATGCGCATCGTTTCTGACCAAACGTTTTGCGATATGCGGGGTAATCAAACCAACAAAGCTAATCACACCCACACTTGATACCACGATTGAGCTTGCAAGAACGACAAGAATCATCATGAGCGTTCTGACACCTGCTACATTGACACCTAAAGATGTCGCAAGCTCCTGACCAAAGCCTAAAATCTTAATTTGCTTGCCAAAAACACCGATGACAGCCAAAAATATCAAGGTGACCAAGGCCATAAACCAGACTTTTTCGCGTGTTACGCCAGAAAATGAGCCAACCAGCCACATAAAATAAGTCTGCGTATTTTTCGTGTAAAAACTGATGGATGACGCAAGACTGGTGAAAATCATGCTCAGCGACATGCCAACGAGCAGCGTTTTTAGCGGATTGAACCGACTGCGTGCCGTCAATACAACAACCAGGACAAAGGCAAGACCTGCACCCAGAGCACCCGCTAAAAGTGAGATGAGCGAGGATGTGCCAAAGCCAAGTCCCAGTAAAATCGCAAGCGCAAACGATGAGCCTGATGAAATGCCAAGCGTTGAGAGCTCAGCAATCGGATTTTGCGTCATCGACTGCATCATCAGACCACTCGCAGAAAGTAAAATCCCGACAAAAAGTGTCGCAAGTAAACGTGGTAACCGTATCTGCGTGACGATGTCATTGCCCAATAAATTTGTCAGCGCATAGGTTTTGTTGCCAATCGCAAGGCTCATAACCGCAATGACAATCAGTGCTAGCACTAGCAAGTTGACTGACAAGAAAAAACGATGTCTAGACATTTTTCACCCCGACAATAATCGGCGTGTCGGCATAGCTATCTCGCCCAATCTCAACTGTGATTCCAAACACATCCTTGATGACAGACTCAGTAAAGATATCATCTGTCAGACCATTTGCCACGATATCACCATCTTTCATGGCAATAATCTGATCTGCAAAACGTGCCACCAAACTCAAATCATGCAGGACGTAAACCACTGTTTTCTTCATCTTTTTGGCGAAAATCTTGAGCAAAGTCAAAACTTCCATCTGATGAATAATATCCAGATAGGTCGTTGGCTCATCAAGCAAGATAATCTCGCTATCTTGTGCGAGCACAAGCGTGATCCAAACCCGCTGACGCTGACCACCCGAGAGATCTGCCACTTTTTTCGTGCGAATATCCCAGACATTTGTCTCCATCATCACACGCCGAATCGCATCATAATCCTGCTTAGACAGACGCGTCATCGTCAGCTTTTGGTAGGGAAAACGCCCCAGACTCACAAGGTCCATGACCGTGATATTATCAGGCGTTGACGGACTTTGTGGCAGCATGGCGAGCTTTTTAGCTAGCGCAATGTTGCTGTAAGCGCTGAGTGGTACTTCGTCAAGCTCGATATGACCTTGATCAGGCGTGATGAGACGCCCCAGTGTCTTCAAAAGCGTGGTCTTCCCAGAACCATTTTTGCCAATAATAGCCGTTGTCAACCCGCGTGGAATCTCAACTGACAGGTTCTTTATGATGTTGGTTTTCCCATAGCTCACAGCTATATTTTTCGCACCAAAGTACATAATTCTCCTCGTCTGTCTTTGTTTTTTTGATAAAAATCTCATCTACCTCGACATTGAGTGCGTGTGCAATCTTGAACGCCAAATCAAGCGACGGATCATATTTATTATTTTCTACCGCATTGATTGACTGGCGGGTAGAATGCGTCAGCCGCGCCAAATCTTCCTGAGAAAATTTCATGGCTTTCCGCAATTTTTTGATGTTATTTTCCATAGAGGCCTCTACTTTATTTTTTGTTTCTTTATTAGCTATGTGCTGCAAAAGTCAAAACACTTTTACATTCTTTAATTGTAACCTAATTTCGCTCATTTGACAAGAAGATTTGACAAAAAAATCTGTCTATTCTGACAGATTCTGGTTTAAGTTATTTTGCTGGCATCTGACCAATCGGATTTTTCAAGCCCTTGTCAGCAAAGACGTCAGAATGCTCTAAATCGCCATATTTGTAGCCCAGCTCAAAGTACTTCTGACGGTCAGCAGAAGTGCCATGCGTGAACGATTCTGGATTGACACGACCATTGTTAAATTTCTTCTGAAGGGTATCATCGCCTATCGCAGCAGCTGTTTGCAAGGCTTCATCAACGTCACCTTTTTCTAAAACAGGCGTGCCACCGTCATCAGTTTCAGCCAAATGTTTGGTCCAAACACCCGCCAGATAGTCAGCCTGCAGCTCCAAACAAACCGAATATTTGTTGTATTCTGCCGTTGATAACTGTTGCTGCAAGCGCCCCATAGCCTGCGAGAGACCGATTTCATTTTGAATGTGGTGACCAAACTCATGAGCAAGCACATAAGCCATGGTGTAGTCGCCTTTTGAGCCACCATAACTCGTTGCTACTTCATCCTGAAAACTCGTGTCCAGATAGATTTTCTCATCTGACGGCGAGTAAAACGGCCCCATATCCTTCGTCGCCGTGCCAAACGGCGTCTGAACACTTCCCGAATAAATCAACAATGTCGGATTATTATAGGTGATATGATAGTCCTTTGCCTCGCTCGACCAATAGTCCTCAAGCATCTGAAATACCGTTCTACTAAAAGCCTTCCGCGTATCTGTCGAGTCGCCCATGGTCGTGACACGTTGCGTCGTTTGTGGCGCTTGACCCGTCAAACTCCCTAAAATATCACCAAGACCACCCGTGCCACCGCCAATGCCTAAAAGCCCGAGGATGACGACGATAATGATACCAACAAGTCCACCAGACTTCCCGATGCCAAGACCACCATTTGTTGACCCACTAGATTTGCTATTTGTCAGACCGCCAATGATATCCGTCAGATCAATCTCCGATCCTGACTTGCTGCTATCTCCCGTGCGATCCTCAAAGTCATCTGTCTGTTTTTTGCCTTCCCATTTCATAAGTAAGTTCCATTCCTAATTTTTTCAAAAGATTGTCATACTGCAAAGGCGAAAATACTCGCTAACAAATTAGACGAAATTCCGCTTGAATTTCCTGTGATTTTCTATGTTTAACTGCTTATCTTTTTCGTTCCAGATTTGAAGCTCCCACGGAAAATAGAAATTGTTCTTGTTTTTGAAATAGACGTGTATCCCATTATAGCCATCTTTGTTGCGCACATACCAATTTTTTAGACCATATTTTTCTTGCCATTCATCCAAATGAGCTATCACTTCTGAAATCTCATCATCATTCAGCACAATTCTTGCCCCAAAAATGTCATTAAGCCAACTATTCACAGGATATTGGTCAGAACGTTCACTGTATCTTGAAATCTTATCATCAATGGATTCCCTTGTTTTCACACGATAGTAAAATTTAATCTCTTCTAAATCCGATTCCATCAGATAATCGTTGATGCTCTCATGTAGGTTCAGGCGATAATTATAGATGTGCTTTATATCGCCATTAGGGAACAACTTTTGTAGCGTGTGTGACAGATTGATTTTTTCTACTTTATCAGTTTCAAAATAATCTTCAGAGAATTTTTGGTGTACTAGGTTGATCTCGTCGACCAATTTTTCAGTTTTCGTCAAATTTATCACCCTACTTTCTTGCCAGTAAGTTTATTTTAACATATATGACTGACCGAAACTATATTTTTATCAGTAATTTTGTATTTCTTATCAGCAATATCTAACACCTGCTTATCATGACTGGCAATGACTATTCCTGTTCCTTGCTTTTTTAATGCCATCAAGAGTGACAAAATACGCTCTTGATTTTTTTCATCTACACTAGAAGTTGGCTCATCTGCTAAAATTATCTCTGGTTTAAGTACTAATGCCCTTGCTATCGCAACACGCTGTCTTTGCCCCAAAGAAAGTTGTCTGCCTTTTTTGTTCTGAATGTCTGAAATATTTAAGCTAGCCATAAGTTCATTTGCATGCGTCAGCGCCTCTATTTTTTTTGCTTTCTGCGCATAGACTGCTGGAACAAGTATATTCTCTAAAACCGAGTAATTATCAATAACTAGGCTTTCTTGTATCACAAAACCAATCGTTTCGTTTCTAAATCTAGATAAACTAAAATCTGAAAGTTTTGAAATCTTTTTACCTTGAACCGCTATATCACCTTGAAAATTTCTATCCAGACCTGCTATTAGTTTAAGCAGCGTGCTTTTACCAATACCAGACTCTCCTTTTATACTCGATTTTTACCTCCATTGCAAGGAGTAGCTCACTCATTTCCTCAATTAAGTCCATTTTATTAAAATTAACAACAAAAAAGCACCTTTTCAGATACTTTATGCGTTAGTATTGATTAAAGTTTCCGACCTTTTGACGCTGCCTTGACGCCTAGATTGCCCAAAATCTGTGTAATGAAGACAATGACAAGCACCAAAACAAGCGACATAAAGGTCACATCTTTTTGGTTACGTTGGTAGCCGATCTGAAGCGCCATTGCCCCGAGGCCGCCGCCACCGACAGTCCCCGCCATGGCAGTCAAGCCAATCAGGTTAATGACCGTAAAGCTCGACGCACGGATGATTGACACGAGGCCTTCTTTGAGGTAGACACGGAAAATGATGCCCAGATTGCTGACACCCATAGCCCGTGCAGCCTCGATAACACCAGGATCCACTTCGAGCAGTGCATTTTGGATCTGACGCGCAAAAAATGGGATGGTTCCGATAACGATAGGCACTGTAACCGCAGCAGTCCCGACACTTGTCCCAACCAGCACGCGCGTAAATGGCACGATAATGGCAAGCAGGATGATAAATGGAATGGAACGTCCGATATTTACGATTTTATCTAAAATATTGTACAAAAGACGATTTGGCGTGAGCCCACCTTCATCTGTAATCAGGAGTACAATACCCAAAAACAGCCCAATAATTCCTGCGATAATGCCCGCAATCACAGTCATTTGCAACGTTTCAAGCGTCGCCGTCCAGATGTCAGGCCAGATTAAATTTACATTAGGGAGTAGTTTATCAAACATTTGCTGAACCTCCAATTTCTACAATCTTCACGTCTTGACTCGTCAGATATGCCACAACATCGTCAAAGACAAAGTCACCCGTAAAAGTCACCAAAAGCGTACCAATCGGAATATTTTGGATGAATTCGATATTGCCATACAAGATATTGGCTGAAGCACCAAAACGTTTGTAAAGCTCGATAATAATCGGATCTGACGCATGTGAAAACTTGAGTTCGTAGACTTTTTCAGACGTGTGAGACAGGATTTGTTTTTCAGCCTGCTCGACATGCGTCGCTGTTCTGATGAAATCAAGCGTCAGCGGTTTTTGCGGATTATTGAAAATATCAATAACCTGACCAGATTCGATCACGCGACCATTTTCCATGACAGCCACTTTGTTACAGATTTCCTTGACCACTTGCATCTCATGCGTGATGATGACTATTGTGATACCCAGTTTTTCATTGACTTCTTTCAAAAGCGACAAGATAGCAAGCGTTGTTTTGGGGTCAAGTGCACTCGTCGCCTCGTCACAGAGTAGGATTTTCGGGTCATTTGCAAGCGCACGCGCAATCGCGACACGCTGCTTTTGACCACCCGAAAGCTGATTGGGGTAGGCTGCTTTTTTATCCAAAATGCCGACAAGTTCAAGCAGATTTTCGACTTTTTCAGTGATTTCAGCCTTTGACAACCCTGACCCTTTGAGTGGAAACGCTACGTTATCCGCTATCGTGCGTGATTCCATCAGATTGAAATGTTGGAAAATCATGCCAATTTTTTTGCGTTCTTCATTGAGCGCTTTCTTTGAGAGGGCAACAAGATCTTTATCATCAACAATCACTGAGCCTTGCGTTGGCGGCTGTAGCAAGTTAATCACGCGCACTAGCGTTGATTTTCCTGCTCCAGAATAGCCAACGATGCCATAAATATCACCTTTGTCAACCTCAAGCGATACATTGTCAACGGCCTTGACCTCGCGATCTTTTTGCGTGAAAGTCACGCTAATGTCTTTTAGATTTATCATAGTTTCTATTTTACCATTTTCCCCAGTGATAACAAAAGACTTGAGCAACTAACTCAAGCCTTTTTGGTGTTAGTCAATCAACTTGACTGTCTTATTTTGCACCGTCCCAAGCAGGATAGTCATTTGTTGCTTCAATGAGTTTCGCTATTGCTGGTGTTTGGTAGGCTTTAACGATTTTCTTGAAGTCTGCTTTATTTTTATCTTCTTTGCGGACTGCAATCACGTTTTTGTAAAGTTTGCTAACTTTGTCAAGGTGATCCGTATCGATGTAGATCGCTGATTTTTTAGGTGTTGTGTGCATTTGGTCAGTCACATAGTTCGTGTTGATAAACGCTGCAGTCACGTCAGGCAAGACGCTCACAAGTTGATCAGCTTGGATTTCTTTGATCTTGATTTTTGTGTTATAAGTTTTAATATCTTTGACAGTTGGTGATGCTGGGGCATCTTTTTTAAGTGTGATAATCTTCAATGCTTCAAGCGCTTGAAGCGCACGTCCACCGTTTGTCACGTCGTTTGGAATGGCAACCGTATCGCCATCTTTCAATTCACTTGGTTTTGAAATCTTCTTATCAGAGTAAAGACCAAATGGTGAGATCAGCGTGTAGCCGATGTAAGTCAAGTCTTGCTTGTTTTCTTTGTTGTAGTTTTCAAGAAAGGCAACGTGTTGGAAACTGTTCAAGTCAAGTGAACCGTCAGCCAAGGCTGGATTTTCTTCCGTGTAGCCGCTGAACAATTTTACTTTGATTTTGATGTTTTCATCTTTCAAAGATGCGCCAACTTTTTCCCAGATTTCTTTTTGTTGATCACTCGCAACACCAACCGTGTACGTGTGAACAGCTTTCGAATCGTCTTTTTTTGCGCCGCAAGCTGCAAGTGCTACGACTGCAAAGACAGCAACCAAGGCTGTCACGATTTTTGTGATTTTTTTCATAAAAATAATTCCTCCAAATTTTTTCGTTTTTGATTACAAAAACTAGTATACCACCAAAACAAGAAAGCGCGTATTACCGAAAACTTATAACAGACTTAAATTTTTTCTATATCAGATTGTTTTATAATTCGCTTTGATTGTGTTAATGCTACGGCGCAGATTGGCTACTTCCTCGTCAGAAAGCAATGGCACGACTCGCGTCTCTGTACCATTTGCGAGAGATATACTGCTAGGTACCGCATAGTAACAGCCTGCTTTTTCATCATAGGTCGAGACAGGCAAAAGTTCGTCAGACCCTGATGCAAGCACACGTATAATCCGTGTCACACTTGAAGCTATCCCAAAAGCCGTATGCTGCTTTGCTGAATAAATCTCCCAACCCGTCAGACGTGCTGCTGTTGCTGCAGCCTCACTCGCATTGAGTGCTAGCTGTGATTCACCGTGCTCACCAATGACGAGACTCCGCGTATCTCCCGTGCGATTTTTCAACCGATTACTGTCGATTAGAGTGCCGCTGCCAATGACTTTTTTCTTATCAAAACCGATCATTTCAGCCAAATACTGACAGATGACATCACAAGGATTTGTGATTGAGATGACCAGGCCGTCAAAGCCTGATGAGACAATTTTTGGTGCGACATCTCTCACCACTTTTGACGTCACACGTAGCTCAGCAAGCCTGTCCGACGCCGTTTCTAAGACGCGGATGTCTCCTGCACAGAAGACTAAAAGCTCCGCATCAAGAAGTGCTGCGTAGGCATTTTCCGTCAAAACGACGTTATGCGCTAGATTTTGTAGCGTGTCTGCGAGCTCCAGACTCTCCGCATGCACCTTTTTTTCATCCGTGTCAATCAAGACAAGCTCACGCGCAAGCCCCGACAAACACAGTGTATAAGCTAACGTTGAGCCTACGTGTCCCAGTCCAATAATCCCGATTTTGTTTAATTTTGCCATTTTCTCAATCGCCCACCTTGCATTTAGTTTAAGTTAATGATAAACTAATCATGTAGAAAATACAAACACAAGGGGTACCGCTTGCGCGGTTGAGATATACCCTCAGAACCTGATGCAGCTCATACTGCCGTAGGGATGTGTCGATTGATTTATCGATATACTTCTGATGACCCCTCCTTGTGAAAACGAAGGAGATTTTTTTATGTTATCATCAAACTCACAAACGCTCAACGTGCGTGCACTCGCAGAGACCGCAATCGCGGCTGCCTTGTGCATGGCGCTCTCATTTATTCCCACCCAGATTGGCTGGTTTGAGATTTCGCTTGGCATGATCGTGCTTACGATTTTCAGCCTACGCCGCGGCCTTGTTTTGGGACTCAGCGCTGGACTCATCTGGGGCTTGCTACATTTTATCCTTGGCAAAGTCTACTTTCTGAGTGTGCCGCAGGTCCTGATTGAGTACGTGCTTGCCTTTACCGCAGGCGGTATTGCGGGTGTCTTCAAACCTTGGGTCAAAAGCACGAGCGTCGGATTGATTGTCGTCTCAGCTTTTGCAGCTAGCATTTTCCGCTATTTCTTCCATTTTATCGCAGGTGTGATTTTTTGGTCTGACTACGCTTGGAAAGGCTGGGGAGCTGTTGCCTATTCCCTTGTTATCAATGGTACATCAGGCTTATTGACCGCCATTGTCTCTGCAATCATCGCCGTTTTTGTCATCAAAGCCTACCCAAAAATCCTAAATCCCTGATTTTTTTTGCTATAATATAATCATTCTCTCTATAAAATAGACAAAGGTGGTTATTAAAATAATGGCATGGTTGATTAGACTGATAAAGGGCGTGGTTATCGCGCTAGGCTTTATCTTACCAGGTGTTTCAGGTGGCGTTTTAGCTGCGATTCTGGGGATTTATGAGCGGATGCTCAGTTTTCTAGCACATATCCGACGCAATTTTAAGGCAGACTTTTTCTATTTTCTGCCTGTCGGGATTGGTGGTATTCTAGGAATTGGTCTCTTATCACGACCGCTTGAATTTCTGCTGGCACATTACCAAGTCATCGTCCTTTGGGGCTTTGCAGGCGCCATCATCGGCAGCTTGCCTGCCCTATGGGTGGAGTCTCAAAGCCGTCACAAACGTGATCGGATAGATTTCGCCTGGCTGATTGGGACATTTATCGTGAGCCTCGTCGTCTTATATGCCTTGCCTTATATTTTCGGGACCTTGCCTGCAAACTTCGGGACATTTATCCTTGCGGGGATTTTGATTGCCCTAGGCGTCCTTGTCCCTGGCCTTTCACCGTCAAATCTCTTGCTGATACTAGGGCTTTACACGCCAATGTTGACTGGTTTCAAATCATTTGATCTGCTTCATGTTTTTTTGCCAATTGTGATTGGTGGTGTGCTTGCCATGCTCTTGTTTGCAAAAGGCATGGAACATTTGCTTGAAACGCAGCATTCTCGCGTTTTCCACTTTATTTTAGGCATTGTCGCAGCCTCTACACTACTGATATTGGTACCAAATGCTAAAGTCGCAGACAGTATCAGCTACACCGGTGCAAACGCGATGACTTTTATTTTAGCTGTCATTTTCGCTGCTCTTGGGCTACTGCTTGGCATCTGGATGAGTCACCTCGAGGAAACTTACAAATGAAAAAAAATAAACTAAAGAAAACCTTGGTCGATCAAATCTTAGATAAGGCAGGGATCGTGCATGACTCGCTTGCGTTAAATGCGCTAGCAGATAATGCGTTACCAGATGGCATCACCAAGTCTGATATTTATAAAACGCTTGCGCTCACTGGACCTAACGGCCCTGTCATCGGTATCTTACCTCTGACACACCACTTATCAGAAAAGAAACTGGCAAAAGCGTCTCAGAATAAAAAGGTCAGCATGATCCCGCAGAAAGATCTTCAGAAAACAACTGGCTACATCCACGGCGCAAACAATCCTGTCGGTATTCGTCAGAAACACGATTTTCCGATTTTCATTGACACCATTGCACTCAACGAAGATACCATGATTGTCTCCGCTGGCGAAGTCGGACGCAGTATCCGCATTACACCACAGCTTTTGGCGGATTTTGTCAAGGCAAGTTTTGCTGATATTTCCGAATAAATTGGATAAACACCCACCAAACTTGAAAATTGGTGGGTGTTTTTTTATTGAAATATCAAAATGTTCGGAAATAACAGTTATTTTCAGAAATAAATCAAAAAAATTTCTTATTTTTAAATTCTTTACTTGCAATCATTTCCAAATTACTATATACTTAAAAACAAATAAAAATAAAGAGAGAACATAAACAATGAACCAATCTAAAGTCCAACGCCTCGCAATCATTGCGGTAGCTGCTGCTTTTCTTGTGGTCGCAAGCCAGGTCACGATTCCTTTACCACTGGTCCCACTCACACTGCAAACCCTCGCTGTCGGCATCATCGCAACTGTTTTGAAGCCGCTTGACAGCATCATCGCCATTTTGCTTTATTTGATTCTAGGTGCCATTGGCCTACCTGTTTTCGCAGGCGGTGCTGCTGGATTTGGCGCACTCTTTGGCCCAACAGGTGGCTTTCTCATCGGATTTTTGCTACAAGCGCAACAAACAGCACAAATCAATCGCATGGCAGTCATGGTCAAATCTGACCGCAGTAAATTATTTGTTTTCATCATTGCAAACATCATCGGTGCCCTTTGGTGCTTAGCATTAGGTACCATCTGGCTATCTGTGGTCGCAAATCTGTCGCTAAAAGCTGGTTTCAATGCTGGTTTCCTACCGTTTATCATCCCAGGACTTGTCAAGGCAATCCTTGCAGCTGCTATCGGTTTTGCTATCCGTCGTGCACTCAAGTCAAACCGTTATTTTGCCACACCTGTAAAATCTCAAGCCAAATAATCAAAAACAAGAAAAGCACAACCAAGCTTTTCTTGTTTTTTTGTGCCAAACACGCTAAAATAGACATATGCTAACTCACATCCTGATTACCCTTTATCCGATTCTAGTTTTCATCATTGTCGCGATATTTTTCAACTTTTTTCATATTAGAGAACATCTACCGCTCAATGTTCCTGACATTGTGACTTTTTTCCTGATTTTCGGGTTACACAAGTTTTCCCACCAAATCACGCAAGTCAGCCTGTTACCGTATTTTCTAGCGCTAATTTCAGCAATGGCGCTGATACTCCTCTTACTTGACCTATTTTATTACCGAGTATTTGTTCCGAAACAATTCTTAAAATTTTTCTGGCGCACGACCTTTTTCATCACTTTGGTACTTTATATCGCCATGGTTGTCATCTTATTTACAAAATAAAAATCTGACGTTTAATCGCCAGATTTTTTTAATTTTTAAATTCGTCAACTAACTTTTGAAACTCGTCATTGGTAAACGTGACACCTTTTCCCATTTTACTATAGTCAGGCGACCATTGGCGAATGTCAAACTTTGCTGGTGCACCATTCCATGACACGCGTGTCAACTCCTTTTTCCAGCCCTTGTCATTTTCGGATAGGACTAGCAAGTGCTCTTCGATTTCAAACTTGAACTCACTCATTGTCATTGCTCCTTTATTTTATCTCTCACTATATTATACGCAATTTTGCGCAATTTATCTCAAAATATGTTATAATTTTTTTATGAAAAAACTTTTACAGCACATTAAAAATATTTTGTCTGGTCATTCTGATCAACCACAAAACCCTTCAGATAATATCAATCTTGACATCCTCTCAAACCTTGAACTTGCGCATTCTTTCAACCATGCGGTCTATCTGCATTTCAATGAACAAAATGGTAACCTGACCAGTTTCACAGGTATCATTTCCAGTATCACCGAGCGCCAAGCTGTCGTCAAAGACCTACGTTCAAATCAGATCCGCATTGTGTTATTAAACAAAATCAAAAAAGTGACGTTCGTTCCTGAAAATGTCAAAAATAGTATGATCGACCAAAAAAACGCTTAGAGTCAGTTTAGTACTCTAAGCGTTTTATTTCGATGCCAGTGTGGGCTTTTACGGCATCAATAGCATGATGATAGCGTGCCAGATACCCCCCCTGATCCCTGCTGTCGCCTGCATTATCGAGCAAGACCACCTTGTCCATCAGGCCAAACTCATCAAGCTGACGCATAAGCTCCTCATGAAAGGCGTTGCGCGACGTCTCCCACGCCATATTGCGAAAACCGTCGTCAACATACTTAGTCACAGGCGGAATCACCAAAATCAAGTCCATTTCTTCATCTCGGATGGTTTTTTGAAACAAAGGCTCTAGCTGTGCCTGCTCAGCTTCTGACAGATAAAGCTTGACATAGACCCGTGTCACAATTGCATCCGTGTCCAAAAAAACAATGCCTTGATTAGACGGTGAGTTGATTTCACGCGAGTTGGCGTCATATTGACCTGTGATCAGCCGTGCATAGTCATCCATGCGCAGCTCATCATCATCAATGTTAGACTTTTCTTCGTAGATTCGCGCGTACTCTTCTGAAAATGGGGCATTGATTGAGCGTGCGAGCCTTCTGACGAGCGTTGACTTACCAGTTGAGGCTGAGCCCATCAGCGTCACAACTTTTGAAAAATGCCTACGAAAAACACGATTGATGTCATTCCAGTAAGCTTGCGGGTTCTGACGAATCATGGTCGCAGAGATTTGTATATCATGACGATCAGCAATCTCAACTGAATAGGTATTCCCGTCATTTTCAGGAAAACGCTTGCGCAGCTCCGTCACATACTCCTCTTCTCCGACATAAAACGTAATCTCCAGATTTTCTGCTTCAGTGTTACTGTGAATCAGCTCAAACATGCGATTTGTCCACTCATCCCAACCATTTGGCATGGCAGGAATGTCATTTTCATCAAGCTTTGCCACCTTGATCGCTGCCTCATCGTTAAAGGCCTCACGCAAATAACGAAAACGCTTTTCCAGATGCAGGCCAATCTTTGAGCCACGATCATCATCATAACCCGACACAATCAGTAGAACGCCGTCATTTAAAGCTGCCGTCTTATAAATCTGCTGCTGATGCCCCGCATGCAAAGGTGCAAACGTCCCAAAATAAATCCCGATCTTTCTCCCTGTCAACTTACCTTTTGAAATATTATTTGTAATCATGAGCCACTCATTTTCAATTTTTGTTTTTCTTTTATTATAACAAAAAAAGCGATGGACGTCGCTTTTTGTCTTATATTTCCTATTTTTATCAAGCACGAACAGTTTTTGTCACGCCATTTTTTTCATATAAATTAATCAAGCCTGACCCGTTTTTACGGATCATATCACCTGGCGCAACAGGATACGGCACCGTCATGGTAAGGACTGCCATCGGATTTGGTGCGCGGTCAATCAGCTCACCATCTTCGTTGCGTAAATCATCAACTGTCGCTGTGAAATGGCGAAAGCCTGGCCCGTAAAACTCGATTTCGTCGCCTGCTGTGATGACATTGCGTTGGCGAACAGTTGCTGTCATGGTGTCTGCATCAAATGCAAGGACTTCGCCTACAAATTTGTACTGAGGGATTTTGCGACGGGCACCGAAAAGTTGCTCGTTTTCGCTTGGCGTTTGGTAATAAAAACCAGTCGCAAGCTCACGTTGTGCCACTTTCCAAAGTTCGTCAACAAGTGCAGGCTTGATGTCTTCAAAAGCTTCTGGGCTTTCCAGATAGGCGTCTACTGCTTTTTTGTAGACATTTGCCACGGTTGACACGTAGTGAATTGACTTCATGCGACCTTCGATTTTGAAAGAATCCACACCATTTTCAATCAGATCGGGCACATGCTCGATCATACTCATGTCGACAGCACTCATCGAAAATTCTTCAGGAATTTCGCCCTGAACGCTGCGGCGTTCCTGCCCAAAAGGCATGTCATAGAGATCATATTTCCAGCGGCAAGACTGCGAACAGCCACCACGATTGGCATCGCGCTTACTCATATAGTTTGACAGCACGCAGCGCCCAGAGTAACTGATGCACATGGCACCATGCACAAATGCTTCGATTTCAACATCGGTATGCTTGCGAATTTCAGCAAGCTCGCTCATCGAAACCTCACGCGCTAAAACAACGCGCTCAAGTCCAAGCTTTTTCCAAAATTCTAGCGTTTCATAGTTGGTCGCACTCGCCTGTGTTGACAGGTGAATAGGCAGACCTGGTGCTTCACTTGCAGCGATTGCAATCAAGGCAGGATCGCTGACAATGACAGCTGAGATTCCCAAATCACGCAGAGTCCGAAACCATTCGCCAGCACCCGCTTCATTGCCTTCATGCGTGACCATGTTGGCAGCCACGTAAACCTTGGCGTTGTGCGCTCGTGCGAAGGCAACACCCTCGCGCATCTCATCAAAGCTAAAATTACCCGCACGTGAGCGCAAACCATAGGCGTCGCCACCGATATAGACTGCATCTGCACCATAGCTAATGGCAACTTTTAGCTTCTCCAAAGTCCCTGCAGGCGCAAGCACCTCAGGTCGTTTTAATTCTCTCATGTTTTTTCTCCTATTTTCAAGATAGTGAGTAAGTTGAAAAGGTCTCTTCTGACCAAAACTGTTACTAGCGTCAAAAAGTCATCAGACTTCCTAACTTGTCTATTATATTACTTTATATCGTCAGGGTCAAGGTCGTAAAAACCGTGTCCGAGCGTGCGACCCTTGGGATGTAGCGACCTTATGTCTTCATCAAAAGCATGCGCCTGCGTGACGCTCATCCCGCCATTTTCAAGCAAAGCCCGTGCCTCAACAAAACGTGCTGTGATAGCCACAAAATCATCGCCAGGCGTATAAATCCCATCAAGCTTCCAGTGAGTGTAGCTCATCTCAGCAAGGTTTTGGAGCTCCGTCATCATATCCACGTCGTCAGACGCAAAGATATGCGTGCCATGGCTGTCCTCATAGATCGAATAGTGCGTGTTTTCTTCTTTTGGTTCACTCAAAAATAGATTGCGCGCGCGCGATTTTTCCTCGTCGGTCTTGATAAAGTTGTAGTAGTTTTCAAGCAATGGTCGCTTCGACTGGTGAATGATCGTTGCCCCATAAACCAAAACTTCTCCAAAAATTTCAAGATTCCCTGCCATATTTTTAAGCTCTTCTTTTGGCAACTCACGTGACAAGACAGCTCCAATCGCGCCTTGACTCCCCCAGAAATTGATCTGACGAGAACTTGTCACCATGGTTGAGGCGTCATAGATATAGGGTAGCTTATAGTCATCTCTCTCTAGCACAAAAATCACACCCGTATCACCGACTGTGATCTGATCAACTTTTATCTCTTCTAAAAAATCCAGGTAAGGCTTAATCACTGCCATTTTTTCAGGGTGCATGATGGCATTGACAGCCACTGTCACCTTAGCGTTTGCATCATGCGCAAGTTGCGTGATGGCCCGAATCTCATCCCAGGAAAAATCATGTGGCAAGCGCAAGCCAAACTCTGACTCGCCGATGTAGAGTGTGTCCACACCTTGCGCAAGCAGTGCTTTTGCCTGTTCTATACTTTCTGCAGTTGCAGTAATTGCTATTTTTTCTACCATAACCACCATTATAGCAAGATTTTTAGACTTTTTCCTAGATTTTTCACTAAAAATATTGTAAACTAAGCTTACAAGGAAAACAATTATGCTAAAAAATAATGATAGTAAATATCTCATTGACTTCGAAAATCTGATTTTTTCGATTCGAGAGATTTCAAAAATTTCTGGTGCGACGACTCGTCAGATTCGCTACTGGGATGATCAGGGCTACATCCCACGCGCCACACGCACGTCAAATGAAGCCACACGAGAATATGGCTATGAAACGCTGCTACTCGTGATTTTCGTTCAAAATTTTCTGACCAACGGCTTAACCCTGCAAAAAGCCTTTGAAGCCGCCAAATGCAAGATTGAAAAATCAAAACGGTTTCATAGCTTTATCAGTGCCGCTTTCAAAAAAATAGAAATTTCTGACGACCTTCTGACCATTCATATGGGGCAATTTGACGATGATCACCTCCTTATCGCGGAGCTCCACGAGGAAAATGTTAAGTATCATCTTGAACCTGTAACTAAACCGTAATATTTTAACCAAACTGTAAATTTTCTTGTCTGTCTGAAGTGGTATGATTAGTAATGTACTAAGAGGAGAACTAAGATGGAAGCGCCAAAATACGACGAAGACATAGAAAACTGGCAATCTCCAACCCGTGATTATCTCGCGGAGGAAAAAGTGGCTGACGAAACCCTAACAGCTGAAAGATACACTGAGCTCACTTTTTTCGCAAACATTGCCATCTTTTCAATCTTCATGGTGATTAGTTGTTACATCTTTGCGGCAATCTTGCCGAACTTTCTCGCAGTACTTCTTGCGATTGCATCGTCCTATTATCTGTTACAAGTTTCAAAACAAGCAATCAAAATACTCCTAAGTCATATTAAAAAATAAGGTCAACCACGGTTGGCTTTATTTTTTTGCATTTATTCCAGATTTTAGACATAAAAAAACGCATTGATTTTTTCAAATCAACACGTTTTTACAAAAAGTCTTATTTGACGAAGTCAAGAAGTGCAAGGAAGCTTTCAGCTTCAAGCGCTGCACCACCAACAAGTGCGCCGTCAACGTTTTCTTTGCTCATGTATTCAGCAACGTTTTCAGGTTTAACTGAACCGCCGTATTGGATACGAACTGCGTCTGATACGTTTTTGCCGTAAAGTTTTTCAACAGTTGCGCGGACAACACCACATGTTTCGTCTGCTGTATTAGCATCTGCTGATTTACCAGTACCGATTGCCCAGATTGGTTCGTAGGCGATAACAAGGTTTGAAACTTGTTCAGGTGTGAGGTCTTTAAGTGCTGCTGTGATTTGACCTTCAACCCATTCAGCAGTTTTGCCTGCTTCGTAAGTTTCAAGGGTTTCACCACAACATACGATAGGTGTCACACCATTTGCGATGATAGCTTTGGCTTTTTTGTTGATGTCTTCATCTGTTTCGTGGAAGTATTCGCGACGTTCAGAGTGACCAATCACGATGTACTCGATACCAAGATCAGCGATTGCTGCAGGCGAAGTTTCACCTGTGAAAGCACCAGCATTTTCAAAGTAAGCATTTTCAGCTGACAATTGAAGATCTGTTCCTTGGCGAAGGTAGTTCATTGGTGCCAAAAGAAGTGCAGGCGCAGCGATAACTGTGTCTACAAGTTCTTTTGAAGGGATATTGTTTTTCACTGCTTCTACAAAAGCTTGCGCTTCAGAAACAGTTTTGTTCATTTTCCAGTTACCTGCGATAATTGGTTTACGTGACATTGAGTCCACCTCTATATTTTTTATATTTGAGCAGTTTGCTCATACAAGTATATTTTATCACAATTAGTCAAAAAAGTTTGCATTTTAGCAAACTTTTTTGGTTTTTATTTGACAGTTTTTGAAAGCTCGAATTTATCGATTCCTGTTATAGCAAATTTCAGAGAGAATTACTATACCGCTTTGAAATTTGACAATTTTCTGCAACTAAAAATTCCTAGTCTGTTTGACTAAGAATTTGATTAGTTTTATAAAGCTTCAATCGCTGTTTTGAGTTCTTGAACGAGTTTGGGTTCTTTAACACCTGTGACTGATTCGATGACTTGTGTCAAGTCTTCCGTTGCCAGACGATTTTGCAAGTCAACTGCCTGTTCGTCAGAGGCATCAGTATATTTGAAGATTTTTGCTGCTGTTGCCAGATGTGTCGCATAAGACAGATTGCGGTCATTGAGCTCACGGATTGGTCTGATGAAGCGTTCGTCATAGCCAAGCTTGCGGATTGGCGTACGAGCAACACGTGTAATCTCGTCAGAAAGGTGCGGATTAACAAAACGACCACGGATTTTTTCGTGATAAGCCACTAGCTCAGCCTCGTCAAACAGGTCCCATTTGGCTAAAAGCAGATCACGCGTTTCTTTTTGTGTATTAACAAGTGCTGTCATGACTCGTTCGTCTTGAAGTGCCGTATCGATAGTCTTAAATCCATAGTAAAAGCCGTTGTAGGCCACTGTGGCATGTCCCGTATTCACACTGAAAAGTTTGCGCTCGATGAATGGCTCGAGATCCGTCGCATAGTGTACGCCGTCGAGATGGATTGCTTTATTGCGTAGCTGACTCTCATCAATGACCCACTCGCTAAATGGCTCAACCACGACAAATAGCGGATCTTCATGTGTTTGTCCAGGCACGATGCGGTCAACCGCAGCATTTGGAAATCCGATGTAGCTGTCCACATAAGCCGCATCTTCTGCCGTTAGATAGGCATCGACTTTTGTTTTGAGAAACTCTGAGCCACCGATCATGTTTTCACAGGCAATGACGTCAAGCGCATCAAGTTTATCTGCCGTTTTACGTGCCTGGATGCCTTTGGCAATAAGTTCTGCAATAAATGGTAAGATATTGGGACCAATCGCTGTTGTCACGATGTCCGCATTTTTAATGGCATCGATCACGGCATCTGGATTTTTAGCGTTGTTAATTCCAGAAACATGGTCAACTGGAATGTGTGTTGCAGCGTCCTCAGCGAGTTCGATCTCATAGCTACCGCGCGCATTTAAGGCGTCGATGATTGTTTCATTGACATCTACAAAGGCGACTTCAAATCCATTTTTATGGAGAATTTCGCCGATAAATCCACGTCCGATATTACCTGCGCCAAAGTGTACTGCTTTTTTCATGAGTGTTTTCCTTTCAAAACTAGGTGTTTCTTAGACTTCTACTGCGTTTAGAAGATTTGCGATTTCGTCAGCCGTTGTGGCGTCTGCAAGCTTGACAACATTGTCAACATCCGCACAGAAAATCGATATTTTTTGGATAAGATCTAAGTGCTCGTTACCAACACCTGCGATGCCAAACAGAACAGTCGCAATTTTCGGGTCATTTTCATCGCCAAAGTCAACGCCACGCGGCACTTGAACGATGGTGATGCCTGTTTTAAGCACGTCTTTTTTTGCCGCATCTGTCCCGTGTGGGATGGCGATAAAATTTCCCATGTAGACCGACAACTCTTTATTGCGCTCAATCATAGCTGGCACGTAACTCTCAGTCACGTAGCCGCCAGAAACCAGCTGTTCCCCACAAAATGTAATCGCGTCTTCTTTCGTCGCAAACGACTTACGTAGATGAATCAGATCTTTTTGGATTTCCATTTGAATACCTCTTATTTATTGTCTTTATAGTTATATTGTAACCGTTTTCATCCTCTGATACAATAAAAGCCTTGTCACAGAAATTTGTGCCAAGGCTTTAGAGTTGTCAAATCCTAAACTCACTGCTCATACTTAGTAAAACTTTCACCGATAATTTTGCTTAGCAGCTCATAGATAATTTCTTTATTTCCCGAGCTGTAGATCGTTGTATAGAGCGTATTTTCAATGATAGAGCTTGAAATTTTACCTAAGATGTAGTTGTAAATGTCATCAACTGACTCAGGCGCAGTCAGAAAAAGGATACGATTTGCCAGCATCTCTTTTTTGTCCATGCCCAAAACGGCTACTTGATTTTCAAGATCAAAAATCTTAAAAACTGGGCGCGTAACTGTCTCAGAAATGCCGTGAATCAGGCAAAGATTTGTCTTTGGAATACCAAACGACGTCCGCTTAAAACGTGACAGAAGCTCAGTATCTGTATGATTTTCATAACTTGCTATCTGCTGAATCGTCGTATCAAAATCTGTTGTATTATCAAGCTGCTCAATCGCAAAATTTTCCAGAATTACCTGACTTTTAACAAAAAAATCTTGAAAATCAAGCGGATTTTCTGACGCTGTGCCTGTATTTTTGCGCGGTTTTTTCTGACTTCTGACATGGCGAATTGCATGCGTGATTTCTGAGATATTTGTCAAGGCAAGGCTGGACGCGATTCTGATGAAACTGTCATCGAGTCCTTTTTCTGTCGTGAAAATGATATCGAACTCTTCCAGATTTTCATCCAGCATTTGACTGACCTGACTGATCTTGACGCGCGTGATAAACGGGAATTGCGTTTGCAGATTTCTGGCGAGAAACTCCATAGAAACGCGACCTCGACTGGTAATCAGGAGCGCTGTCATCGGAAAAACACGACTACTTCGCTCAAGCGTCGCAACAAAGTGCAGCGTCACAAGTGCAATTTCTTGTAATGAAAAAGCCTGCTCAAAAACTTCAGTCAGAGCTGCTTTGACCGTCTCAAATAGCTCAGCTTGCTCCGTTTTGATCCGTGTCACCAAGTCATTTTTCTCGTCAGAAAAAAGCTGCGGTAGGATAAATGAACTGCGTAAATGCGTGTTTAATAGCGCAAAAATCTTCTCATCTCGGCCAAAATCAAGACCACTTCTCTCGCTTACTTGCTCGATCAGATGACGTACTTTATAAGAAAAACTGCTGTCATACTTTTCCTTGAACAACAGATTGCCACCTTTATCAAAGTGCAGCACGTCTGTCATATTAGCCAGATACATGATTTCAGGCAGACTGATACGCGTCGTGTCGCCAAAGTTTTGAACAATCTTTGTCACAAAATCAACCGCATCCTTTGACGGGTGAAACTGATAACGGCTGTCTATCAGATGCCCTTGTGTCAGACGTTCCAGAGTCACTAGAAAAAACAGGCGCAAAACACCCTGCGTGCGGTCAGAAATATTTTGAATATCTGACTGATCAAAAGCTACTGTGACAGTATTTATCAGATTTTCTGAAAATAGCTGCAGCAGCTGATTCCTGGCTATTTCTGGTGTGCCGAGACTAAAAATATCAGCTGTTGTGAGATTGCTCTCTAGTGCCGACACCAGTAAAGTCCGCTTGATATATTCGCTTGCGATGACTTTCAAACCTTTGTCCCGTGACAAACTGCAACCTGCAAAAGCAAGATTGTCTTCGATGATTTTGAGATCATTTGTGGCAGTCGGCTGGCTGATACCAAACTGTGACATAAAATCTGATAATTTCGCCGTCTCAAATATCAGCAAAATCAGCTCCATAAAGTGCCGTTCAGTCTGATCAAAAGTTTCAAGTACACTAACATTCCCATCAGAAAAGCGCGTCAGATCCCCTTTGATGCTGTAAAGATTATCAATCTTGATCAGACTCGCACCAAAACTCGGCAGAGAGTCCTGCAAGTTTTGCAGATCACGGTAAAGCGTCCTTCGACTAACGCCTGTAACGTCAATAAGATCAGCAATGCTGACCTTATTTTTCTTGATGATAGCTGTGATGATTTGTTGTTCCCGTTTTGTAACTAACATGATTGATACCCCATAAAAGCCCGCAATTGCGGGCTTTTATTTCTCATTTTTACTTGATAAAATCTAGCTTATTTTTCCATTCTCGCTACCATTTTATCATACTCAGGTGTTGTTATCAAACTTTCAACGCTTAGATGTTGCGCATTGGGCGCATATTTTTGAGCGAGCGCTGTTGTGTCTGTCGTCGTTACGATGACAATGTTTGCAGCATTGTAAGCGCCAAGTCCCAAAAATTCAACGTCCATGACTGGAATTTTCACGTCATGATTTTTGAAAATGGCTTGAATCGTCTCTAATCCCATGGTTGCGCTGCCAGTGTGTGCAGCGTCATGAGCAAAGACCACTTCGTCAATCTGGTTGAGATCAATTTCTACATCATTATCACTAACAGCTGTTTCAGCCGCTATGATTGGTGCTGCTGAGTCTGCGCCTGCAAGTGTTGTTACAATTTCTTCGTATTTTGGTGAATTTAGGAAGTTTGAAACAGCCACTCGTGTTGAGCTTGGTGCGTATTTTGCGGCACGATCTGCCAGTTCTTCTTGCGTCACAACTAGGGTATCTGAGGCGTCCGTTAAGGTTGATATGGCACGGTTGGTCACGTCAATATCAAGTCCTGCTTTTTTCACCTTATCGCGCAGGATTGATGCTCCCATTGCTGATGAGCCCATACCCGCATCACAGGCAAAGATGATATGTTTGATGTCACCAAGCTCTGCAACTGCAGCGTCAAGGCCTGCTTGTGCTTGACCTTTGGCAACGGCTTTGCTTGATGACACTGTAGCTTGTGCAGCTGCCAAGTCTTCATCAGAAACCATCGACTTGTCATTTTTCAGGATGACTGATGCGACTAGGAAGCTGACAACTGCCGCAACTGTAACACCTGCAATAACCGCTAAAACATTGCCGATTCCTTTTGGTGCTGCCATACCTAAAATCGCGATGATAGAACCTGGTGAGGCTGGTGCAACTAGACCTGATCCCAGCATGTTATTTGTAAATGTTCCTGATACACCGCCTGCAATAACTGCAAGGAAAAGCGCCGGTTTCATCATGATATAAGGGAAGTAAATTTCGTGGATACCACCGATAAACTGTATGAGCGCAGCTCCTGGTGCTGTTGCTTTTGCGGAACCCTTGCCAAAGAAAGTGAAGGCTAACAAGACACCAAGACCTGGTCCAGGATTTGCTTCAAGTAAGAAGAGAAGTGATTTACCTGTCGCTTGTGCCTGTTCAAGACCAAGCGGTGTCAGGATACCATGGTTGATGGCATTGTTCAAAAAGAGAACTTTGGCTGGTTCAATGAAGATATTTGCCAAAGGAATCAAGTGAGCAGAAACTAAGAAATCAACACCTTTAGCCAAAACATTTGTCAAAATATCAACAAAAGGACCGACCAAGAGATGCGCAAAGAGCGCGAGAACAAAGCCAATCAAACCTGCTGAAAAGTTATTGACAAGCATTTCAAAGCCTGCTTTGACATGTGGCACAACTACTTCATCAAATTTCTTAATGACCCAAGCAGCAAGTGGCCCCATTGCCATCGCACCAAGAATCATTGGCACGTCAGAACCTGCAATCGCACCAAATGTTGCAATTGCACCAATGACACCACCGCGTGCATCGTAAACATTGCGACCACCAGTGTAGCCGATCATGATGGGAATCAAATATTTGAGCATGGGATCAACCATGGCAGCAAAATCTTTATTTGGCAAAAAACCGTCTGGAATAAAGAGCGCCGTCAGAACACCCCAAGCAATTAAAATCGGGATATTGGGCATGACCATGTTAGATAAAGCTGAGCCCAAACGTTGGACTTTAACTTTAAGAGATGTTTTTTCGTTCATTTTTTCTACCTCGTGAACTTTTTGTTTTTGACTTATATTTTAATTGTAACCGTTTTCATTTCCGACGTAAATAAAAACCTTGTCACAGAAATTTGTGACAAGATTTTTTAGTTACGGCTTTAACGATTTAGCATCGAACACACTCACTTCCCACAACCAAAATCCGCACATGTATGCCCGCTGTCGTCGGTGGATTTTTGGCAATTTCTGCCTTGGCTTCTGGTGTGACTTGCCACTCAAGTGGTGACATGGCTAGAAAGTCTGTCCGCAGATTTTCTAGGATATCAAACACGTAGTTGATTTCTTCTTGTTTAAAGTCTGGATAGTTTTCGGCAAATTTTGCAAGGACACTTGCATTGTCATAGTCTACCGGCATGCCAAATGCGGCCCGTAATTCTTGCAGATAACAGCGGTCTGGGATGACCTTGATGACTTTGCCATGCGCCGTCAGATGTTTTTTGAGATATAAATAACTTTTGTCAATTTTTTGAGTATAATTTAATGATATAATAGTTATACCATCTTGTAAAGGACAAAAAGATTATGATAAGAGAATTTTGCGCTGAAAACTTCACCGACATCCCCCGTGCTGTCGCAGCTGGTGCTGAGCGCATCGAGCTGTGCGACAACCTCGCCGTCGGTGGCACGACGCCAAGTTTTGGCACCATCAAAGAAACCGCCGACTACCTCAAAGACACCAAAACCACGCTTGCCACCATGATTCGCCCACGTGGCGGCGATTTCGTCTATAACTCGGTCGAGCTTAGGATCATGGAGTCTGACGTCTTAAAAGCGGTGGAAGCTGGGACGAGTGAACTGGTCTTCGGCGCTCTGACACCTGAAAACACTTTGGATACAGAAGTCCTCGAGACTTTGATGATTGCAAGTCAAGGTCTCCCTGTAACCTTTCATATGGCGTTTGACGAGATTGCAGATGCTGATCAGCCTGAGGCACTTGAAACGCTGATTGAGCTTGGCTTTGACAAGATTCTCATGCACGGCAATTTCCTCGACAAGCCAATCAACACTGACAAAATCGCAACTCTGGTCAGTCAGGCAAAAAATCGCATTCAGATCATCGCAGGCGGTGGTGTGACAGCTGAAAATGCTAGTAACATCGCAGCCGCAACAGGCAGCGACTATGTTCACGGTACAAAAATCGTGGCATTTGACTAAATAAAAAACGCTTTCGTTTTCAAAATATGAAAACAAGCGTTTTTTTTAATTTTCAACACGGTAAATCTCGCGACCTAGCTTGTCTTGGACGTTGCGATAGTTGCTGCGCAATTTATCTTGTAAGAGATCTTTTTCAGATTGGGAAATCTTGATTGGCGTCTCTAGGATGAGCCAGGTCACCGTTTGATTGAGCGGTGGCGTTGTCATAGAACCTTTGTAAGTCCAAAACGTATGCTGCTTTGGCAAAAGTTTATTGATGTCAAACTCGACCAGTTTATGCCCTGTATCAAGCAGGTCATTGATGCTATTATCGGTATTTTCAGGGTCAATGTCTGCAAACACCGTCAAAATCAGCTGGTTGATGTCAACACTCTCAAAAGCAAAATGAATCTCAGCTGCATGGCGTTTGCCATTGACCAAATGCTCCGCACCGTCGTGAAAATGAAAGCGATTTAGCATATACTCATGCCCACGCCATTTGAGATCGCCATCCGCATAGATCTGGATGCCAATCGGCGTGTCTTTGACAATCACTTCCTGCATTTCAGGCAGACTAATCTCAAGCGACGTGTCATTTTTAGCAATCAGCTGCGTTGTATCAATATCAATCGGCGACTGTGGAATCAGCGTCTTATCTGCCATGGCCCATTTTTCTTGGTGCCGATAATCTAAATGTTTCATCACTGCTTCTGCACTCCTTTTAAAGTTGTCCCTATTTTACCACAATTTTCTGAATTTTTGTGACATAATTGTGATAGACCATACCTTATTTAAGTTTGAGTTTTGGATAGACAAAGCCTAGAAACAGCCCTGTGAAAACAAAAGCCACAGCAAGCACCTTGTCATCAAATCTGATCAAGCCAAGCACAAGTTCAATCGCACTGACTGAAAGAATCAGCCGCTTGATCACACCTTGTGCAGCACGCATTTTATCCGCGTGTGTCGATGGATAAAGACTGACTAACACCTGATAATCCTGCGACTGTCCGAGGGGCAGAAGCTGAAAAACCAGCAAATAGTCAAACAACACCGCAAGCAAGAGTGCTAGCACGCCATTTCCGATGAAAACCAGCGACAACACCGCAAGCCCCGTCAGTCGTAGCGTGAGCGCAAAATAGTCCCCACTGCGCAGAAAAGTCCTGATGAAAAGGTAGTCATAGGCCTTGGTCGTCTTGCCGAGAAAGCCATCCAGATACTTGCGACGCTTGGCGCTCTGACGCAGACCTTTGACGTCTGTAAACTGGCTAAAAATCTTCAAAATCGTGTTCTGACGAGCAGTTTCGTAGCTGATCAGCTGCGACCAGTCGATCAGATTGTTTTTGATAAATGTCTGAGACTTTCTGACGAGCAAGCCATATTTGATGGCGACTAAACACAGCGCCCAGATGATGCTGACGGGCAGACTTACTTGTGCAAGTGGGCTTAAAATCACGGCTAAAAACACCAGCAAAATCGCTGGCATGACAAGCGAGCTTTTCGCGCTACGCTTGAGATGTGACTGGACTGCTGCTTCTTTTGCAAGCAAAAACTGCTCATCTGCTGGCTCGACAAATGTCGCAAGACGTCCAAAAAATAACCCCATGATTGAGATCAATACAGCAAGAATGATGCCCGGCAACCAATGTTCAGGCAGCGTTTTGATGACAGCCGCATATTGATAGGCCAAAAAACCAATCAAAAACATGAGCACCAGCACAAAGTGATCGTTGAAAACGAAGCGCAGATACCGCAGATTTTGCGCGCGCCATTTGGCTTTTCGCGTGTCAAATAGCGTCTTCATGCCTGCCAACTTTCCGTCTGAGTCAGAGCTAGGTAAATCTCATCTAGCGAAGCATCAGGCAGGTTGAACTTGGCACGCAACGCCGCAAGATCACCATCTGCTATGACTTGCCCCTCATGAAGAACGATAAATTTATCACAGAATTTTTCAGCGGTAGCAAGGATGTGCGTCGACATGAGGATGGATGCCCCCGTTTTTTTCATCTCAAGCATGAGGGCAATCAGATCATTTATCGCAATCGGATCCAACCCCAAAAACGGCTCATCAATGATATAAAGTGACGGCTGCGTCAAGAAAGCACAGATAATCATGACTTTTTGCTTCATGCCTTTTGAAAAGTTTGACGGAAACCAGTCAAGCTTGTCAGAAAGTCTGAACGTTTTGAGCAATTTTTCAGCGCGCGCCATCGCCGTTTCTTTGTCAATATCATAGGCAAGCGCCGTCACCTCAATATGTTCACGCAATGTCAACTCTTCATAAAGTGACGGCTGCTCTGGAATAAAGCCGATTTTCTTGCGGTAGCTTTCAGCGTCCTTTTGAATGCTCAGACCATCTATCAAAACTTGCCCTTGATACGGGGACAATAAGCCAATTATTTCTTGAATCGTTGTTGACTTACCCGCACCATTTAGCCCGATAAGTCCAACTAATTCACCATTTTCAACTGTAAAATCAACATTTTTTAAGACCGTGTTACCAAAGTAACCACCTGTTAGATTTTCTATTTTTAAGGTCATCTTTTCTCTTTCTTTGTGTAAAATGTTATAATGTTATTATATCAAAATATAGAAAAGAAACGGTGATTATGATGACAGACTGCATTTTCTGCAAGATCGTTGCAGGTGAGATTCCAAGCTACAAAATCTACGAGGATGATGATGTACTCGCTTTTCTTGACATCACACAGACCACACCTGGCCACACCCTCGTCGTCCCTAAAACGCACGTCAGAAATGTCCTTGCCATGACACCCGAACAGGCTGGAAATCTATTTTCAAAAATCCCCGCCATCGCAAATCAGCTCACAGAAAAACTTGGCGCAAGTGGGCTGAATATCCTACAAAACAACGAAGCAATTGCGGGGCAAAGCGTTTTTCACGCCCATGTCCACTTGATTCCACGCTATGATGATGATAGTGAAAAGAGTTTTAGCATCAACTTCACTGAAAATACACGTGACCTCACAGCCATTCAAGCCAAAATTATTGGCTGACTTATCTAGATAAAGGAGGCAAACATGTCCATTATTGACTATTTTAAGGTCCTCACGACCATTGGACGAGACATCGCAAGCGAGTCTAACGATGTCAAAAAAAAGCTTGATAACGTCAAGTTTGAGCTCGGCTATGCGAAAATCGTCGCAGCTGATATCCAAAAAGATGTCAAAGAATACCAGTTCCAAGCACAGCCACGGATCGATGCCATCACCGAACTCTCGAGTAAAATCCAAAACGAGCTCTCATCAAAATGAGAACTCGTTTTTTTATTTTCAAACCTCTGTTATCGCAAGTCGTCCAGGCATGAAAAACTTGAGAAAGAGAAACAAACCTGCCTGCACAGCACGATTTGAGTTTGGCGTGATTTTGATTGCCTGTGACTCAGCTCTGACCGTATAGCTATCAGACTTCATAGAGACTAACTTCGCCGTCACAACGTCCCTTGCAGCGACCTCAAGCGTCTTAGACTCGTCTTCTGACAGACTCAAAACCTTCTCACCATTGACAAAAATCAGCAAAGGACTCCCCACAGCGTAAAATCCCGTATCTCGTGTGATCGCCATCTTCATGCGAACTTCCTCCCCCAAAAGCCACCTACCGCCTGCGTCACGGTCACAGCACTTAGGAAAAATGCGAGCGACAAACCATTTTGGATGTAGAAAAACGTTTTGGTTGAAAACCACAGCACCAAAATCACAAACACCAGACCAAGATTTGCTGCTATCATCTCATGTGTTTTTTGATTTTTCAGCAACCAAAAACTTAACGCGAACAAGGCGACACCAAGCATATGTACCCCAAAAATCATCCAATGCAACTGTTGAAAGACATATAACACAGCAAACACCGCCGTCAGATAAGACCAGATAAACTTCACCATAATATAACACCTCTCTTTAACTATATCATAGCAAAATAGTGATGTTTAGTCAAATTTGTCAGGATTAAATAACACAAAAACAAATTAACGATTTATTATAGCTGATTTTAACGTTTATAAACATCCCGCCGATGACCAATCTCAAGAATTAATATCAAAATCTCTTTTTCATTTATGTCCGCAATCAACCGATAGTTACCGATGCGATAACGCCAAGCACCACTTCTATCTGCAACCAAACCCTTGCCATGTTGCCGTGGATTATCAGTCCCAACTAGATTTTTACTGATCCATGCCATGATTTGACGTGACACAGACTTATCTAGTTTTTTAAGCGCTTTTTGTGCACCGACTTCATAGCGAACTTTATAGCCGCTTGATTTGTCATTCAAAGACCAAGCTCCCGCATCATGTCATCGTGAGAAATGTCCTCAGGCGTTTCAGAGTGGCTTGCCATAGCTTTGCTATATACAGCCATGTCAATATCATTTTCTATTTTTTCAAGCGCCAGCTCTCTTAAAAAATCGCTGGTATTTTTAGCATGCACTTTCGCGTATTCTCTGATCACCATCGCTTCAGCATCCGTCACACGCAATGAAATAGTTGTCATCTTGCATCCTCCTATATGTAATACAGTTGTATTATACCATAAAACTACTATCTGGCACAATAAAAAATACTAGCACAATTGTGCATACACAAAAAAAAGCCGTCCCAAAGGACGACTTTTTATCTCATACAGCCCAAACTTAAAAGTTAGGATCAACCTTGATACCAGGTCCGAAAGTTGTTGTGATTGTCAAGCTTTCGATGTATGTTCCTTTTGCAGTTGCTGGTTTAGCAGCAGCGATAACGTTGTTGATTGCTTGGAAGTTTTCGAGCAATTTGTCAGCGTCAAATGATACTTTCCCGATAGCAACGTGTACGATACCAGCTTTTTCAGCACGGTAAGTCACTTTACCAGCTTTAACTTCTTCAACTGCTTTAGTCACGTCCATCGTCACTGTACCAGTTTTAGGGTTAGGCATGAGGTTACGTGGGCCAAGCACACGACCAAGACGACCAACAACAGCCATCATGTCAGGTGTTGCAACGACAACGTCGAAGTCAAACCAGCCACCGTTGATTTTGTCAACGTATTCCATTTCACCAACGTAGTCAGCGCCTGCAGCTTTAGCTTCTTCAGCTTTTTCGCCTTTAGCAAAAACCAAGACTTTAGCTGTTTTACCAGTTCCGTTTGGCAATACCATTGCGCCACGGATTTGTTGGTCAGCTTTTTTCACGTCGATGTTAAGGTTGTATGCTACTTCAACAGTCGCGTCAAATTTTGCGAAGTTTGTATCTTTAGCAAGTGCAACAGCTTCTTGTGCTGTGTAAAGTTTAGTTGCGTCTACTTTTTCCAAAGCTGCACGCAATTGTTTGCTTTTTTTAGCCATTATTAAAATTCTCCTTGTGGTATTAACGATTGCAAGCAATCTTCCACCGCTTCATCTTGTCGATTGGGTGGTTTACATATCTCAGACTCACATCTGAAATCAGTCATTTTTGACACCTCTAACGCTAAAAGTTAGAGACATCTCAAAAATTAACCTTCGACAACAAAGCCCATAGAACGTGCTGTTCCTTCGATCATGCGCATAGCACTTTCGACAGATGAGGCGTTTAGGTCTTCCATTTTAGTTTCAGCGATTTGTTGTACTTGAGCTTTGGTAACAGTTGCCACTTTAACAGTGTTTGGTGTACCTGACCCTTTTTCAACGCCAGCTGCTTTTTTGAGCAATACTGCTGCTGGTGGTGTTTTAGTTACGAAAGTAAATGATTTATCTTCATAAACTGAAATAACAACTGGGATGATCATGCCAGCTTGGTCAGCTGTACGCGCGTTAAATTCTTTTGTGAATCCCATGATGTTGATCCCTGCTTGACCAAGTGCTGGTCCTACTGGGGGAGCTGGTGTTGCTTTTCCGGCTGGAATTTGCAATTTGACAATGTTTTGTACTTCTTTAGCCACGATAATTTCCTCCTATTGATTGATTTCGATGTGAAATCTCTTCTCGTGATGTGGTTTAATGGACGATATGCCCTCCCACGCGATATGCCCATATTCATGAAACATACCTTACTATCATACCCTTATTTGACGTGTTTGTCAAGTCCTTCATCTGAGTAAAAAATCGCATGGCTTTCCACCATACGAATTTTATTCAGCATTTTCGAGAATCTTATCAAATAACTGTTCCAGCTTTTTCGTATCACTGTAAACAGTTCCATCCATATAAAGATTATAAATTTCATCATCGGATTCTAGTTTAATTTGTGCTTTATACCCTTTTTCCAGTGCCAACACACGAACGACTTCCCGCTGTGTTCGACCGTTTCCCTCTCTAAATGGGTGTAGATAATTTTGGTTATCCAAAATCAATGCAAGATGCCTAATAACGTCATCTCTCGTCTGTGCATTTTGATGATAATCTTTGAGCAGTGAATTCATATATATTTCTGCAGAACCAAATGCTTGCATAGCCATAAAATTATTCCCACTCTTAGAAATATTTACTTCTCGATATTGACCTGCCCACCAATACAAATCTTGAAAAATATACTGATGTATAGCTAAAATATCTTTCATACTCTGAACCTTGATAGGAAAAATATCTAATTCCAACAAGCGCATACTCACAAGTTCATACTCTTTTTCCCGTGCTTTATGCACATCTTGTATATCAAACTTATTGATGAGCACTGAAGAATTCGGGTAGGTATATTTATTATCAGGGTCAACATACTGATAAGAACTGTATTCTTTTTTAGGCATTGACAGCGCCTTTTCTAAGTTCAATCATTCGTAGCCTCATCTTCTCGATAAAGGCTACTTTCGGCTGCCACCCTTCAATCATGTTTGAACTTACTGCATACCACACGGCTTCAAAATCTGGGCGATTATCAAACTTTACGCCCATAATCGTCATTTCTTGTTTATTCACGTCTAAAGTCATTTAAATCCCCCTCCTCACTTCAATTACTTATATTATACCATTTAAAGTTATGTTCCCACACACGCTTCACTGTTTCCGCAATGGCAAAATATCGGTTTCAACCATTACCTTCAAAGCGCGGCGAATTTCTGGTTTGTACTTCAGCTTACTGACTGAATCTAGCGACTGTTCCTTATAAACAAGATAGTCGCCAGAGTCTACCACGGCATCTTCCCCGTTTTGCTTGGTGTCGCTATCTAGGTTAGCCCGCCAGTTTCTTGTCGCAAATGCTAAGTTATCATAGGACACCTGCCAGTCTGCTACAAACTTTTTCAAGCGTTCATGGATGGTCTGATCCACGATTTCATCCATCAGCTGACTCACTTGCTTGCCACGGTAGTTTTCAGGATCCATCTTGATGGCAAACCACAGATCACGCATGATTTTCCCGAGCTTAGGATTTGTCTTACTTAGCTGCGTGATATAGGTGTCAATCTTCGCTTCATCCTTTGACCCAGGCTGATAAGCGTCAGGCTGGTTGGTCGGGATAAAGGCCTGGATCACGTCCATAATAAACTGATGATTGATGGTATTCTCACTGACTTGGCGCAGTTCATATGCCACGTCAATCTCAATGCCATCATCACCCCCGCCACCATCGCCTTTGCGCCGTTTCAGCTCTTCGATAACATTGGCATACTTGCCGTTATAGGCTTCAAGCTCGTCATTTGCGATGTGAAACTCGGCTTCATAGGTGTTATTATCAAACTCCGTGTAGATCATGGCGAGTGACAGGGCTTTATCCACAGTTTGGAAGGCTTTGGCAAATAGTTGCAGGGCTTCGCTCGACGTTGTATCGCTGATTTCGATGTCATTGGGCACTAGTGCCTGTTTGCGCAAGCCGCTAATCGCCTGCGTCAGGCCTTTTTTAGCCTCAGCCCAGACAGGTGCCAAGACAAAGTTTTCACCGCCATTGGAATACATCAGCAGGGCACTTTTTACCGCCCGCTCAAAGCGTTTCGGCGTTTGAAACGTCACGACTTGCCCATAGCGCTTATAAGTATCAAAGATACGGTTGGTCCGGCTAAAAGCCTGTATCAAATCCTGCGGTGGCATGGGCGTTCTGTCGATAAACAGCGTTGACAGACACGGCGCATCAAATCCCGTTAGCAAGCGGTCAACCACGATGACAAGGTCCAGCTGATTGTCACGGCGCTGATAGATTTCTTTCTTGCGTGCCAGCCGGTCATTGATGTCAGCGTTATAGGCCCGCAACTCCTCAATCGTGAAATTTTTGTTATAGGTCTCGTTATAGTCCTTGATAGATGCTTTCATGGCGTCTTGATTTTTAGTCGAGTCTGCTTCATTTTCACTGACTGAGTAGGTAATGGCAAACTTGGGAAAGTCAGGGACGATCTTACGTGTCCGCTCAGCAATCTCGACATCCTCAAGCTCGTTGTTTTTCAGCGCTTTAAACAAGTTGTAGTATTGCTGCGCTTTTGCGATGCTTTGCGTCGTGAGGATAGCCGTGTAGGTCGCACCAGCACTCGCACCAGGGTTGTCAAAGCCTAGTTTATTGCGTGATTGATTCACGATAAACTCGACAACTTGCTTCATATGCGCCTCATCGTCATAGAGCGACGCTGGTAGCATGGCTTCTTTTTCTTCGTCGTCCATGGCAAGCATGAGCTCACGCGCCTTTTTTTCGTCTGTTTTAGGCTTCGCCATCAACAGCTTGATGACCGCATCGTTGATACTATCTTTGTCAATGGTTGACTGATAGTCGACGAGAAAACCTAGTACCGCACTGTCGTGGATGGCTTCTTTTACCGTGTACTCGTGTAGCCGCTCGCCGTACTGTGCTTGCGTCGTCACTTGCAAGCCACCTTTTGCCGTTTTGTTATTTTCTGCAAAGATGGGTGTGCCTGTAAAGCCGTACCAGAGCGACTTAGGGAAAAACTTCTTGATCTCAGACATTTTTGGCATGCTGACAGCACGGTGGGCCTCGTCAACGACAAATGCCAGATTGAGATTGCGGATTTTTTGCCATTTTGGCGTGTCCGTCTTCCCGTCCGCCCGTTTCATGACGTGGTTTAGCTTTTGGATAGTTGTCACGATCACAGAGCGGTCATTACTCGATAGATGCCGCACCAGCTCCGTGACATTTCCCGTTTCGTCGATGTCAAAGGTGTCATTTTCAGAGTAGGACTTGAAACTCGCCGATGTCTGCTGGTCTAGGTCCACTCGGTCAATGACGAAAATGGTTTTGTCGATACTCGGGATTTGCAGGAGATTACGCGCGACTTTGTAGCTCGTCAGTGTCTTTCCTGAGCCCGTCGTGTGCCAGACATAGCCCGACTGACGGTTACGGCTCGCTTCTTTGACGGCTTCAATGGCGTGAATCTGATAAGGCCGCAGCAAGATAAGCGCTTGTTTGTCGTTATCTATCACCGAATACTGCCCGACAAGCAAGTGCGCCTGCGGGATAGATAATACGGCGTCAGAAAAGGCAAACAGGTCGTTCACTGGGCGGTTTTTCTTATCGACCCAAGTCGATAGAAACTTCTCGTTTAGATGGCGTTCATCGGCGGCTGCGATATAGCGTGTGTCTGTCCCGTTTGAGACGACAAACATCTGTAAGGTCGAGTAAATACCTGAAAACTTATCCTCATGCAGGTATTTTTTGATCTGACGAAAGGCGTCCATAAAGGGATGATTGCGGTTTTTCAGCTCGATATGGATCATGGGCAGGCCGTTGATGAGCAAGGTCACATCCAGCCTGCGGTCTTGGTCGTCCACTGATGCACGATCACGCTCGACCTGATTGACGACTTCATAGCTTGAGATACCGCCCGCAATGTCGTTGTTGTTGATGACGGTCAGCATGACTTTGCCAAGCGTGGCATCCTCACGTTGTACATAGACCTTAGCAACGCCGTTTTCACCAGCAAGCCATTTCGCTGCATCAAAATAACTCGGAAAGCTTAGCGTGTTTTTGATCTGACGAAATTCGGACTCTGTCAGCATGACACCGTTCAGATGCTCCGTGTTGTTTTGTTCGATCTTTTGCTTGAGATTGGCCCACAGGTCGTCCTCCGTGCGCAAGTCCGGTCGGTAGGTCCACTGTGACACACCAAGTTCGAGACTTTCAATCAGTGTCTGCTCTAACTCGGCTTCGCTTGTATAGTTGATTGGCAATTAAGCGCCCTCCTTTCGTGTTAAATGAACATCTTTTGCAAAAATGCTTGTTTCTCTTGTTTCAAGTTGTCTAGTTCTTGTTTTTGAAGATTGATAAGGTCGTCTAGTTGTTTGAAAAATGACCCGATTTTCGTTTGTTCTTCCATGCTCGGAACGAAAATTTCGAAAACGTCTAAAAAATCTTTCTGAACATGAGGGATATTTGGTGTCCTATAACTATCATAAATAACCTGTTGATTTCGCTTTAAAAATTGATAAACGAATTGACCAACGGCGTTTGTTCGATAAGCCTTTAAAGTAGACCCTAACGCTCCGCTGAAGCCAGTATAAACAGTTCCAGCTTTTGAACCATCCCATAAAATTAACACATCAGATTCAATAACATCACTACTGCCATTTGTTAAAATTGGTGCGCCGCCATTCAATCTTTGTGTATCAAGGTATTCAACTTCTCCGCGCTCTAATTTTTCAAATTGCGCCTTGCCTTTTATTTGCTTTTCAACTGCGTCACCTAACTTACGCTGTTCCCAAGGTTCAGTAAACTCAGGAAAACGAATTTCTGGTACTATTTCACCATGTTTTGGAAACATCTTTTGAAGGTAGCCTTGTTTTTCTTCAGTTAGGCTGTCTAACTTACGCTGTTGAAGCGTGATAAGGTCGTCTAGTTGTTTGAAGAATGTACCGATTTTGCTTTGTTCATCAAAAGATGGAACTGAAATTTGAAATGTTCCATATTCCTCAGCGTTAACCCCAGGCTGACCAGAACGTTGTGACGTTATTTGAATGAATTTACTGTACCTATCAGTGAATGTGTTTTGAAAAACAAATTCTGAGTCATACTCAGGTTTGATACTTGCCTTAATTAAGAAACCTGCATAGTAAACCTTGCCGTCAGAATCCTTATAACGATAGGTTTTACCTACACTAGCACCAGTTCGAGCGAATAGAATATCACCTTGATGAAGTAAGTAATCATCTGCATTTGATAAGTCTATTTCTGGTGAAGTTATCCCACTTTGGTCGAACTCATGACTGTTATCGTCAATGTCTGTGATTCGTAAATATTTGTTTTCTCCATCGAACTCAGTCGCTGCTGCATTCAAACCATAGTTAAATCCATTTGCTAATTCTTTAAACTTCCGCTCTTCCCAATCATCACCAAACCCAGAAAAACGTAAACTTGGCGCTTTTTTATTTTTGTCACTCATGTTCTTCTCCCGTCTTTACCCGATAACGGCGCCCGCTGCGCTCACCTTTTTGCTCTAACACGCCTAGGCTCACCAACTTTTGCAGGTGACGGCGCACGGTGGCGCTTGTCTTGCCTGAGAGGGCTACGACTTTTGCGGCGGCAAACCAGTCTGTTGTTTGTAGCAGTGTTTGCATACTTCCCACAAACTGTCGCTCAGTTTTTGAGAGCTTATCGCTCGTTTTATCGCTCAAAATATCGCTCATTTTATCCTGCGGGTATTTTTTTAAGGTTTCATAGATGGCATCCAGCATGAACTGGATAAAAACCGCCGAGTCATTTTCTTGATCTGCTTGCGCAAGCACTTTGTAGTAGGCTGCTTGGTGCTCATAGATGATGGTTTCAACTGGTAGCCAAGCAAACAGCGGCTGCCAGTTTGATAGTATCAAAGACTGCCACAAACGGCCCATGCGCCCATTGCCATCTGCAAAAGGGTGGATGGTTTCAATCTCAAAATGCACCACGGCACTCACAATCAAGGCAGGATCTTGCGTACTTTTTGCCCAGTCAAATAGACTGTTTATCAGTCCTGGCACAAACTGTGGCCGCGCGCCTGGATGGATCAAGCGGTTGTTTTGGTCAAACACACCAACATCGCCAGTTCTAAAATGCCCCGACTCACGCACTAGGCCCGTGGTTAATAACCCGTGCGCCCGTAAAAAATCATCGACCGAAAACGGGTCATAGTCCATGATGACGTCATAGGCCTCATAGGCATTTTTGACTTCTTTTATCTCTTGCGGATCGCCTAGGACACGCTGCCCGTTTATAATCGCTGTCACTTGCTCAAAGCTCAGTGAGTTTTGCTCAATGGCAAGTGATGACTGAATGGCGCGCAAGCGATTTTCACGGCGCAGATGTAGATTGCGCTCGTACGTCACGTTTAAGCGCCCAACTAACTCTGATATATCGACAACCCGTGAGATGATGGCGCTTGTTAGCGTAAAAGGTGGTTTGTCTACCATTTTTCCCTCATTCTTTTTTAGTGATTATTGCCCCAGCCATGCTTTGAAGTTAGCTAGATTTGTGTCATGCCCATCTGCACTGACAAGCTCGTTTACTTGATTTAACAAGTCAGCTTTTACCGCAGCAATCTCCGCATCCACATCAAGCAAGTCTTGCCCGACTTTTGCGAGGTCGATCGGCGCTTCTGCCTCAAAGGTATCCACATAACGTGGGATGTTCAGGTTAAAGTCGTTTTCTCTTATCTCATCAAACGACGCCAGATGCGCTAACTTATCCACGTCTTTTTTGGCAAAGTAAGTGTCTAGTATCTTTTGCAGATGCGCGTCTGTCATGGTGTTTTGATTTTTACCCTTGACGAACTCTTTTGACGCATCGATAAAAAACACATCTTTATTTGAGCGATTTTTCTTTAAGATAACGATGGTCGTGGGAATGCTGGTATTATAGAATATATTCGCTGGTAAGCCGATAACGGTATCAATGGCACCCATTTCCAGTAATTTGGTGCGGATCTTGCCTTCTGCAGCGCCACGGAACAAAATCCCGTGTGGTAGCACGATTGCCATAGTACCACTGTCTTTCAGGTGATAGTAACCATGCAACAAAAAGGCATAGTCAGCTTTTGACTTAGGTGCGATGACGCCATAGGTAGAAAAGCGTGGGTCCTGTAAAAATCCTGCGTCCGCGCGCCATTTTGCCGAATAGGGTGGGTTCATCAAGACGGCATCAAAGTTTGTCGGTTCCTCGACAGGCCAGTCGCCGTCTAGGGTGTCGCCATTGCGCAGGAACTGGTTACCCGTTTGGACGCCGTGCAGCAGCATGTTCATGCGGGCGAGGTTAAAGGTTGAGGTGTTTAGCTCTTGACCGAAATAGTTGATGGTGGCGGGTTCATTGGAGTATTTTTTAGCATTTAGGAGCAGTGAGCCTGAGCCCATTGTCGGATCATAGACGCTAAAGCCTTTTTGGTCTGCTTTGCCATGCAAGACGGCTTGCATCATGAGATGTGCGACGGGTTGCGGCGTGTAGAACTCGCCTGCTTTTTTGCCCGACTCAGAGGCGAACTGCCCGATGAGATACTCGTAGGCGTCGCCTAGTGTGTCTCCTGATGTGCTGATCACGTCTAGCGGTGCGATGGTTTTCATGACGTCAGCTATCGTCTGGTTTTGCTTGTTTAGGTTGGTGCCGAGCTTACGTGAATACAAATCAATGTCTTCAAACAAACCTGCAAAGTCTGCACTAGCCCGCTCAATATCCGCAAAGCCCTGCGCCAAGTCTTCTAACTGGAATTCGCTCGCATTGATCTTGTTTACCAGTGCGGCAAAGGTCAAGTCTGGTTTTAGGATATAGGACAGCTGATCTTTCAAGCCGTCGATCAGGTCTGACTGGATATCCAAGTCTGCATAGGCCGTTTCATAGTTTGTCTGTGCTTCAAAGATGTCAGCTGGCGTTTCTTCTAGGAGGTCATTTGCCTCGGCTAATAGCTGATCTGACAGGTACTTGTAGAAGATCAAACCTAGTAAGTAATCTTTGTACTCATTTGCGTCCATTTTTGAGCGCAAGACGTCGGCTGCGTTCCAGAGCGCTGTTTCTAGTGTTTTCGTTGCTGTTGCATTCTCTGCCATTTTAGTGGCTCCCTCGCTATTTCGTTTTCTTCGTCATTATCATCATCTCAGCAAATACTGCTCCCAGATCTCATCGAACTTTGATAGATTAAAGCTGAAGTTTGCGTGTGTTTCTAGGTAGCTTGAAATCTCGTCAAAGTCTGAGGATTGTTTGGGAAATGTCGTGTCGTCATAGACGAGATTGGCGAGTTTGGTGATGTCGTCGACCTCTTTATAGGCGCGGTGTTTCATCAGAAAGATGTAAAAACTCATGATTTTTCTCCCCTATCTCCCCATTGCTGCGCCAAAAAATCGTGTCTGATGCGTGCGCTCAGCGCATAGCGTTCAGGATTTTTCTTGTAAAAACCTTGATGGTAGCTTTCTGCCGACCAAAATGGCTGGCTAGGCTCAATCGTGACCACGATTTCTTTATCGCCAAAGTGCCCCGACGCCTGCAGGGCTTTTTTGCTGTCAATCGCTGTGTGCTCCTGCACGTCATTGTCATAAAAAATCACGGGACGATAGTTGTCGCCACGGTCCTCAAACTGCCCAAAAGCGTCCGTCGGATCCGTCAGCGTCCAGTAAAGCGCCACCAGCTTTTCATAACTGATCTGATCACGGTCAAAGATAATCTCGACGGCTTCGGTGTGTCCTGTCGTGTGGCTGAGCACGTCTTCATAGGTCGGATTTTCCGTCGTGCCACCCGTGTAGCCACTCGTCACACTGAGAATGCCAGGCAGCTCTTCAAAAGGCTGGACCATGCACCAAAAGCAACCACCAGCAAATATCGCACGTTCTTTTGTCATATTTTCTCCTGTTTTGTTTAAGTCAAGCTTGTACCTGCTGGGCTTTGCTTGATTTTTCCTTGTTTCATCAGGCCTCCCAGCGCTTTTTTGAACTGACCTTTTGAGATGGCAAATGTCGCTTTGATCTCGTCAGGCGCCGACTTGTCGTTAAATGGCATGCTGCCACCTTGCTGCTCTAGGTAGGTCAAGATCAGCTGTGCATCGGCGTCAAGCATCTCATACGAGCGTGGTTTTAGGCTGAGATTGAGCGTTTTATCAATCTCACGATAACCAATCACGCGCACATCAAGCTCTTGCCCCAAACGTGGCTCAGAAAAGCGTTCATTTGGATGGATAAAGCCTAGCATGTTATTTTCAGGTAGATAGACAAAGGTGCCTGAGAGTTTGTTACGGTAAACAATGGCTTTCAAGTTCTGATTTTGCATGTTATCATAGGCTTTGCCAGCCATCTGAACAAAGGTTTCAGGATAGGCAATCTCCCCCCAAATCCGATCTTTACTGTCAACATCGAGTTTGACATAGAGTTTATCGCCTTTTTTGGGCCAGAGCTCTTTTAGCTCGGGCAGGATGTCAAGTGACACAACCACGTCTTTTTCAGGAATGGCGACATCTAGAAAAACGCCCAGATCTTTTCGGACATCTGTGACCGTGCCCCAGCCGTAGGTGTCTCGTGTGGCTGCAGGCGTTGTTAGTGTCAGGCGTTGTTTTCCGGCTTTATCTGTGTAGGCAAAGCCTGTCACGTCATCACCAAGCGCAAACTCGCCTTCTGATTTTGGTAGTCTGAAAATCAGACCATCTTTTTGGATATAGTAGTTTTGCTCGTTTTCATCGGTGATTTTCCCAGTGATAACTGTCGCCATTAGCTCATTCATTTCGTTCATTGTCTTATATCTCATTTCTATTTGTTTCTGGTTGATTTTTAGTGTGTGTTCTTAGTTTATAATTGTTTATATTATAGCATAAAAAAAGGCTTCACGCCTTTTATTATCATTCTTCTGCTGGTTTTATTGCTCAGACTGTCAGCAGTTCTTCTTCTTTGTTTGCTGTGTGTTTGTCGATTTCTTTGACGGCGTCATCAGTCACTTTTTGGATGTCTTTTTCGAGTGATTTCAGCTCATCTTCTGTGATTTCTTTTGCTTTTTCAGATTTTTTGGCGTCATTCATGGCATCTTTGCGGATATTACGCACGGCAACTTTGCCACCTTCAGCCGTTTTCTTCACTTCTTTTGCCAGTTCTTTACGACGATCTTCGGTCAATGCTGGAATCACCAAGCGGATGACATTGCCATCTGACTGTGGGTTAATGCCCAGATCACTCGCATTTAGCGCTGCTTCGATGTCTTTGATGACTGTTTTGTCAAATGGTGTCACAAGGAGCACACGTGCCTCAGGCACTGAGATACCTGCTAGTTGATTGAGCGGTGTTTCAGCGCCGTAGTACTCGACTGTGATGCGGTCAAGCAGGCTTGCATTGGCACGTCCTGCACGAATGCTACCAAACTCGCGTTGTAAGCTTTCGATAGACTGTTGCATGCGCGTTTTTGCGTTTGTTACGATTTCGTTTGCCATGATAGTATGAGTATTCCTTTTCTTGCTTATTTTTGATTTGAAACGGTTGTCCCGATATTTTCACCGAGGACGACACGCTTGATATTGCCAGGTTCGTTGAGATTAAAGACGACAAGGTCGATGTCATTATCCATTGATAGTGAGCTTGCCGTTGAATCCATGATTTTAAGGCCTTGTTTGAGCACTTCGATATGTGTCAGCTGGTCAAATTTGACCGCATCCGCGTCTAACTTAGGATCGGCATTGTAGACACCATCCACACCATTTTTAGCCATGAGGAGTGCTTCAGCCTCGATCTCAGCGGCTCTGAGCGCTGATGTCGTGTCTGTCGAGAAGTAAGGCGAGCCAGTCCCTGCGCCAAAGATGACGATCCGACCTTTTTCCAGGTGACGCAGCGCACGACCACGCACGTAGGGCTCAGCCACTTGTTGCATGGTAATCGCTGTTTGCACCCGTGTATCCACGCCAATCTGCTCAAGTGAGTCCGCCATGACAAGTGCATTCATCACTGTGCCAAGCATGCCCGTGTAGTCAGCCTGCACGCGATCCATCCCTGCTTCGGCAGCAGGTTCCCCACGCCAGAGATTGCCACCGCCGATGACAAGTGCAATCTCAACGCCAGAATCATGTACTTCTTTGATTTCTTTTGCGATTGTTTGCACAGTTTTGATGTCAATACCGACACCACGATCACCTGCGAGTGCTTCTCCGGAAAGTTTGATCAGAACACGTTTATATTTGACTTGGGACATAGTTTTACCTTTCTCGATTCACTTGACTGCTTTTATCTAGTCTACTTTACATCTAATCTATTTTACCACAAAATGTTGGCATTTAGAAAAACTCGAAAGATTTTTTCGAGTTTGTGCGTTTTCCGCCTTTATTGGCTCAGTTTTTCAACGTCACGCGCGATGACAAGCTCTTCATCTGTCGGGATAACAAGGACTTTCACCTTGGCCGCAGCTGTTGAGATGATGCCGTCAGCACCGACGATATTTTTACTCTCATCAATATCAAGGCCAAACCATGACAGACCATCCACAATCGCTTTTCTGACGGGACCTGAATTTTCACCGATACCCGCTGTGAAAACAACCGCATCAGCGCCATTTAAAACAGCCAGATATTGTCCGATATATTTTTGGATGCGATTGATAAATAAATCAAACGCAAGCGTCGCTTTTTCATCACCTTCTTCGCGGCCTTTGAGGATGTCACGCATATCTGATGAACTACCAGAAATACCAGCAAGACCTGATTTTTTATTGAAAATATCAATCAGTTCATTGACGTCCGTGATGCCAGTTTTTACCATGATATACGGTATGATAGACGCATCAAGATCGCCTGTGCGTGTGCCCATCATCACGCCAGCAAGCGGTGTAAAGCCCATCGACGTATCAACTGACTTACCGCCGTCAATGGCAGTTAGGCTGACGCCATTGCCGATATGCGCCGTGATCAGTTTCAGCTCTTCTGGAGCTTTGCCGAGGTACTCAGCTGCTTTTTGCGACACGTACATATGGCTCGTGCCATGCGCACCATACTTGCGGACGGCATATTTGTCATAGTAGTCGTTTGGCACGGGATAGCGGTAGGCGACAGGCGGCATGGTTGTATGGAAAGCCGTATCAAAAACAGCGACGTGCGTGGCATTTGGCAAGAGTGCACGGAAAGCGTGGATCCCAGCAGCATTGGCTGGATTGTGGAGCGGTGCGAGTTCCGCCAGATTTTCGATCTGTTTGGCAATCTCGTCTGTAATCAGGACAGAGGATTTGAAAAGCTCGCCACCCGCGACAACACGGTGCCCAGTCCCAGTAATCTCAGAAAAATGGTCGATAATCGCAAGTGATTTTAGATCATTCATGAGGATGGCAACGGCTTCTGTATGGTTGTGAATATCCTTGACCGTCACGTGTTTGTCCCCGTCAAAGCTGACTGATGACACCGACTCAGGCAGTCCAATGCGCTCAATTAGCCCTTTAGCAATAACTGTTTCTGCGGGCATCTCATACAGCTGCCATTTGAGACTTGAGCTTCCTGCGTTGATTGCGATTGTTTTTGACATATCTGTGGTTTCTCCTATTTTTTTGCTAGTATTTTGCATTTTCTTGAAAACGCTTACTACCAAATTATAGCATATTTTTGCGAAACTGTGCCATGAAATTTTGCACGATTTCTGGATTGGTTAGGCTGGTAAGTGGAAAAACAAACGGTGCTTTCGTTTGGCTGGCTTTTTGTAGGATAAAGATCGCCTTTTGGTTATTTTCCGTGACAATGTCAGCTGGTAGCGTCACAACTGCTGCCACTCTTGCATAGTCCAGCAACCATTTTTTTAGCAAATCAGACTGGGCGCTCGACAGGAGATCGCTCGGCGCGATAAACACGGCATAACCACCGTCTTTGAGGTACTTAAAGCCCTGCGCCATGAGAAGATGGTGGGCATAAGTGTGCTCAGTCGCACTCGCAACCTTGGAGCGGCTGGCAACAGCGTCATCTGGATAGTAGCCAACAGGCAGGTCGGAAATCAAAAAATCAACCGGCTCAATCACCTGCGGGCGCACGGCATCAATCTGGAGAAACTTGGCATTTGTGCCCATGACGTCTGCAATGCTCGCCGACAAGTCAATCATGAGGTCATCCAGCTCAAAACCGGTATAGTCGATTTCTTTATCGAGCAGACCAGTCAGTAGGGTTTCAGCGAGATTCCCCGTGCCAGAGCCGAGCTCTAAGATGGATAGCGCCGTTTTAGGGTGCAAGGTCTCGATCATGAAGTTGATGATGTAGCCAATCGCATCTGGTGTCAGCTGATGATTGGGCTGGAGTTGCATGTCTTTAGCGCCTTTAATCAACGCAAACTGGTAGACTTTTTGCCAGTCGCTTTTTGTGAGCGAAAGTGCGCGCAATTTTTCGTTATTGCCACGGACTGCATCAAGCTCAGCACGACCAAGATAGCCGACATTTTGTTCGATCAGCGCATCATAAAAATGCGTAACTAAGTGTGTTTCTAAAAGTTGTACGTTTGTAAGGACGAGCCCGAAAGCCGTCTCAATAGTTGCCATATTCATAAATGTTATTATACCATAATCTATTTTAAGGTTAGTTTAAGCTTTAGTCGTTATACTATATTTATTCCTAAAATATTTTTCATAAATAACTCCCTTTTAGTAGCCGAGATTTCCAACTCGGCTATTTTTTCGTCCTTTTTTAGGCGTTTTCCCAAACCATATCATACCAGACGGCACCGCCGTGGGCTGATTGGGACTTGCCGTCATTGACAAAGCCGTGCTTTTCATAATAGGCGATCAGATAGTCATGGCAGGTCAGATTTATCCCGTCACGTTTTTGCGCTTTAGCCGTTTCTTTTAGGGCTGCAATCAGCTGTGTGCCGACTGACTTGCCTTGAAACTCAGCATCCACAGACAGACTTGTCACTGCGATAAAGCCACCATTTTCAGGATTTTTGACAACTGTCTCAAACAAGTCGTCTGTTAAGTGACGGGCGTTGACCGCAGGCCCTTCGATGTAGCCTGCCACGCGCCCATCATCTGTTTGCGCTACTAAAAATGTATCTGGGATTTTTTCGATGCGCGCCGTCATCGCTTCAAAGCTTGCTGCCTCTTCTTTTGAGAAATTTTCTGTTTCGATACGATAGACGTCGTTTAGGTCTGCTGCGGTGACAGTTCTGATTTTCATGGTTCTGCTCCTTTATTTGTTCGTTAGTAAGTATGATGCTATAATTATAGCATACTAGAGGTTTGGAGATTGATATTGGCAACTTTTTTAACAGCAACCGTCCTTTACTGGTCAACAGCGGTCGATTTACTTGTGATTTTGATGATGTTATTTTCAACCGTTAGGCGGGATAAATGGCGACAGATCTACCTTGGGCAGTTTTTAGGGTCTATTGGGTTGATTGTGATTGCACTGTTTTTAGCCTATGTTTTGCACTTTGTGCCAGAGCCTTGGTTACTTAGCTTTCTTGGCTTGATTCCTATTTATTTTGGCGTCAAAGCCTTGTTTTTTGACCATGATGAAGATGGGAAAGAAGATGAAAATAGCGACAGCCATGAAGAAAGTGAAGTTGAAGAGGCACGTAACTTACTTATAAAGCACAAGGATAAACCACTTACTCTAACCGTTGCGCTGATTACTTTTGCTTCTTGTGGAGCTGATAATATTGGGTTATTTACGCCATATTTTATCACACTGACAGGTTCCAAGCTTGTTATGACGCTGATTTTATTTGTCATTTATATCTTTTTGCTGATTATTTTGGGGAAATGGTTTGCCAAACTGCCACCTGTGGCACGATTCATGGAAAAGTATGCTGAAAAAACTGTCGGGATTATTTATATTTTGATTGGCATCATGGTGCTCGTCGAATCTGGTACTATTTCGCATTTTATCGGCTAAAAAGTCGCTCTGTTGAAAGAGCGACTTTTTTTATTGGACGTTATTTGTCAGTTGCGATAGCAATGTTTCAAAGGCATACTCGTATTTTTGAATGTCGCCTGCGCCCATGAAGACATAGACGGCATTATCATGGTCTAAGAGTGGTGAAACGTTATCAACCGTGATGACTTTGGCTGGTTTTTCAATCTTTGCTGCCAGATCTTCGACCTTGACATCTCCGTGGTCGACCTCACGGGCGCTGCCGTAGATTTGCGCCAGATACACGGCATCCGCCTGGTTTAGCGATGTCGCAAAATCGTCAATCAAAGCGATAGTTCGTGTGAAAGTATGTGGTTGGAAGACAGCCACGATTTCCTTGTTAGGATATTTTTGGCGGGCTGCGTCAACCGTCGCTTCAATCTCAGTTGGATGATGGGCAAAGTCGTCGATAATCACTTGGTCACCAATGAGCTTTTCAGTAAATCTGCGTTTCACACCGCCAAATGTCGCCATGTGCTTGGCAACTTCCTTGTCATCAAGGCCACCTTGATGTGTGACAGCAACGACCGCAAGGGCATTGAGCACATTGTGCTTGCCATATGTCGGCACGGTGAATTCACCGATTTTTTCATCGTGGAAATAGGCGTCGAATTTTGAGCCTGACGTCGTCCTAGTCACGTTTCTCGCGATATAGTCATCCTGATCAGTAAAACCATAGCGATAAATCGGTGCTTTGGCTGTCAATTTTTGCAGGTACTTGTCATCGCCGTAGACGAAAATGCCCTTGCTGACTTGATTGGCGTATTCCTGAAAGGCATCAAAGACGTCGTCAATACCCGTAAAATAGTCCGGATGGTCAAAGTCGACGTTGGTGATAATGGTGTATTCAGGATGATAAGGCAGAAAATGACGTTCATACTCGTCAGACTCAAAGACGAAAAATTGACTTTCAGCTGAGCCACGACCAGTACCGTCACCTATCAGATACGACGTATCTGTCACATGGCTCATCACGTGTGCCAGAAGTCCTGTTGTTGACGTCTTGCCGTGCGCGCCAGCGACACCGATAGACGTGAAACCTGTCATAAATTGACCCAAAAACTCATGATAACGCGAGTACTTGTAGCCGTTTTTATCGGCGTAGGCAACTTCAACGTTGTTGTCGTCGCGAAAGGCGTTACCTGCGATGAGCTCAACGTCTGGCGTGATATTTTTCTCGTCAAATGGCAAGAGTGGGATGCCTGCAAGCTCAAGACCACGCTGGGTAAAGTAGTAGTCTGTCGAGTCTGAGCCTTGCACTTTGTGCCCCATTTGGTGCAACATCAGCGCAAGCGCAGACATGCCTGAGCCTTTGATTCCGATAAAATGATACGTTTTTTCTGCCATGTTTCCTGTTGAGCTTGACTGGGTCAGCGGCTCATCCTTCCTGTCTCTTTGCTTTTAGTCAGCTTAATCTGCTTAGTCAACAATGTCAAAGCTGTCACGATTACTGTGTTTACTTGCAAAATAATCTTGTTCAGGTGCGTCAAAAAGTGAGCTACTACTTCTTTGTGCAGCTGCTTTATCAAATCCTGCGAGAGCCTGTCCACTCAATGAGTGCTGGGCTTTGACGACTTTTTTATTTGCCAAATCACGAATGCCAAGCTCATCAGAAGACGCACGCTCTAGTGGATTGACATAGGGTTTGACTGGTTTTGGTGCAACAGCATTTTCACGCGCGCGTTTTTTAGCTTCTTCGACGTATGATTTTTTCTTAGGTGCTTCATCAACTAGAGGCATCCGAGAGTTGGTGCCAAGCGGGCGCTTGCCTGCCGTGGTTGGTGTCTGACGACGGCGTTCAAAGTTATCCGCTGATTGACCTTGTGCTGCTGTTTGCGTTTGCTGACTTGCTGTATTGGCAGCATTTGTCGCTTGCTGCGCTTGATTACCAAAACGCTCTGTTTGCGCATCTGGATTTCTCGTCAGAAACTGCTGATTGGTCATAATGACACGGTTATCTGGCGTCAGAACGGCATCGTCAGGGATGATTGGAAATGTGACTTTATGTCGATTATTTTGTGGGTAAGAATTTTCCATATGGATTGGGCCTTGCTTTCACTCTTATTTACTTCGTTCTTTTATTATACCAAAAACTTGGCAAATAATCTTTGCCGTCTGAGATTTGCCTGAAATACTATAAACCAAGGATAGACTTCATCTCATCTTCGGTGATGGCACTCTCATCGGCACCGCCGTCAAGAACGGTTGACACCATGTCACGCTTGCTGTCTTGCAAGCTCATGATGCGCTCCTCGATAGTCCCGCGGGTGATCAAGCGAATCACTTCGACCGTTTTAGTTTGCCCCATGCGGTGAGCACGCGAAATTGCCTGCTCTTCGACTGACGGATTCCACCACAAATCTATCAAAATGACAACATCAGCAGACGTCAGATTGAGCCCTGTCCCGCCTGCTTTTAGTGAGATGAGAAAGGCATCTCGCGAGCCAGCGTTAAAGGCCTTGACCATCTTCATGCGATCACGGTTTGGTGTTGAGCCTGTCAGCTGATAACTCGAAATGCCTGCTGCTTCAAGCTCTTTTTCAATATGCGGAAACATCTTACGAAATTGCGAGAAAATCAGCGGTCTGTGACCAGAATCCTTGATTTGTTGTAGGAGTTCGGCTAGGCTTTTCAGCTTACCTGAGGTGCCTGTGTAGTCGTCCATGAAAAGCGCAGGGGTATCGCAAATCTGACGCAAACGCGTAATCCCTGCCAAAATCTCGATTTTTGAGCGTGAAAACTCATAGTTGTTCATACTTCTGACGCGGTTTTGGATGGCTTCTAGCTGCGCCAGATAGATGATTTTCTGTGGCTCATCAAGCTCGCTATACTGGATCATCTCAAGCTTGTCTGGTAATTCTAGCAGCACTTCTTCCTTGCGACGTCGCATGATAAAGGGTTGAATCATGCGTGAAATGGCGTCATGTTTGAGCTTACGGAATTTTTTGCGATCGCCTAAAATCCCAGGCATGATAATCTGGAAAATCGCCCAAATTTCATCAACACGATTTTCTATCGGTGTTCCTGATAGCGCAAAAATATGATCAACTTTCAGATGCGACAAGGCTTTATTTGTTTTAGAGTTAAAGTTTTTGACGGTCTGCGCTTCATCCATGAGCAGATAGTTCAGACCAAGGCGTTGGTAGTTGTCCTCGTCTTTTAGAAAACTGCCGTAACTTGTGATGAAAACTTGCGTTTCTTTGTCATTCAAATGCTTGACACGCTCGTCTTTTGAGCCGTCAACAACTGTTACTTTGATTTCTGGTGCAAACTTTTCAAACTCGCTCAACCAGTTATAAATCAGGCTCGATGGCGACACAATCAAGGCAAACTCACCAGCTGCAAGGTTGCTCGCGAGATAGGTAATCGACTGTAAAGTTTTTCCAAGCCCCATGTCGTCAGCCAACACGCCACCCATGTGATAGGTGCTCAGCATATTCATCCAGCGCACGCCATCTTCTTGATACGGGCGCAACTCAGCTTGAATGCTCTCAGGTTTTGCATAAGCAAAGTTTTCTGGGTGTGTCAGATTATCATAAAGCTTGTTGAACTTTTCTGAAAATGAGACACTATTTGCATCGTCGTCTGAAAAAATCTTAGACAGCTGGAAGGTTTTAAAAGCAGGAACCGATATTTTGCCGTTTGAGACTTGAACAGTATCTGACATCTCATCCAAAACGCGTTTGACTGCATCAAACTGGTCATCCAGCATGATGAGTTTTCCCTCTGATGTCACATAATAGCCTGCATTTGCTTGCAAGCGTTCGACAAGGTCGGCAAATTCATTTTCAGGGACATGTGGCAGATCAAAACTGATGTCCAAAAGGCCACCGTTCTGATCAATATCAACGTCAAAGTTTTCAGTAATCTGCAGATTTTGAACCGCTTCTGACAAGCTGACCTGACCTAATCTTGCAAATTCTGGTAATATTTTCGTAAAAAAATGGTAAATCTCATCGCCTTGCGGTCGTGGCACCGTGGTCTCAAAGCCACGTGAAAAGCCGATGCGCCTCGTCAAATCAAAAATCTGTTTTTCCAAACGCAAATCACGTGAGAATGCTACCGTTTCAAGCTCTCTGAACTGATTGATCTCAAAATCACCATAGTCAAATGTGATCGTCAGACGCAAAAAACGGTCCAGATCAAAGTGGAATTTCGGCTCAAATGAGCGAATTTTGAAAGAATTCGGCGCATCGACATAGCCGATTTTTTCGAAAATCTGCAGCGCCTGTGCGAGTTTATCCTTGTCATCATAGTCAAAATTGATGATTCGCGTCCCGTCAGAAATAGTCGGCACACTCGAAAGTTGCTTGATAATCTCAAGCTGTTCAGGCGTCAAAGTATAGAAAACGTGATCGTCATAGACAATCTCGCCGTCGTAGAGCACCTGACTTTTTTGCGTTTTGATCGACAACTCAATCATGTCATCAAGCGGCTTGATGAAAAAACGATAGAGATCGCTCTCATCAGACAAGGGCAAAACACTAAAATACTTAACTGATTTTTCAGCGATTTTCATCGTGAAAATAAGCGGCTCAATCACGTTCAAAAACTCTGGCAATAAGCCAGCTTGTGGCACAAAATAACGGCCCATTTTTCGATAAAGATTTGACTGCGCAATCTCGTCATGCGAAGGTGTGATTTTCAGCAAAAAATTCAGAAAATCCTGACTCGCTGCATCAAAATGCGACAATACAACAGGCACGTCATATTTGGTGCCAATCTGATAGGTGCCAGCATTTCTGACGACATGGATAAAATACGGGATGTCTTTGATGATATAAGGGCGCGAAACGCTTGCCATATGTATCTTTAGCGTGACTGCAAGTGCATCGTCTCCGTAGTAAAATTGTGTCATGGACTTGGTATCAGAAATTTCAATCTCTAAGCTCAGACTATCTGCTGTATTGTCCCATTTGTCGTCATTGATGCGCGCTAAGAACTTAGCTGACTCCTGCAACTCAAGCGATTTTTCGACTTCTGCTTCAAAAGCTTTTTTCTCTTCTTCAACAGCTTCTATGTCTGCTTTTTTAAGATATTCTTCGACGGCTGCGATGTGCTTACAATAGCGCTGATTTTTTTGAAAAACGTCACAAAAACACAGGTCATTTTGCCCGTCAAGGTCATAAACGACTTGCTGGCCGTCAACGTCTGCTTGTAGCCTCATTTCGCTGATTGACACATCTGTCATCAGGCCTTTTTCAAAAAGTTCTGCGCCCTCCGCGCGGATTCGCGCTGGCATCATTCGACTCATATTTTTATCCCGTCTTGGCGGACGTTGCCGTCCATGAATTTTGGCACTATTATATCATGTTTCCTGAAAAATTTCAAGATTTTTCTGCGTTTTTCATTATTTCTGACGCATTCTGATTCATTTTTCAAACATGGCAACAAATGCTTGGATCAATCTATCACGTTCGGCAATCCATTTTTGTCGCTCATCACGCAGATGCACCCGATTTGACAGGAAAATCACGGCTTCTTTTGTCCGCAGATTGAGCAGGATAAAAGTCCCAGTGTAGCCGGTGTGTAAAAGCCAGGAAATCTCGCTATTCTCAGTATTTTCAACATTGTCATAAATGTCCCAAGCCAAGCTGCGACGTTTCCCATCTTCAAGTGTAAAGTCAGACAGCAAACTCAGATAACGCGCCTCTGAAAAGTAGCCCTGGCAAAACTTTGCGAGATCGTCAAGGTCAGAAAATAGACCCGCCGATCCCGTGTGTACGCCCAGCACCTGCGCTTTCGGATCATGCACAAGGCCACGTGGCAGTTCCCAAGCCGTAGGCACGGCACCCTCACCAGAAAAGCTCGTGTGTGTCATCCCAAACGGTACAAAAATCCGCTCTGAGAGAATCACATCAAGCGACTGCGAAAAAATCGTTTCCAGCATAAAGCCAAGCAAAATAAAATTCACATCAGAGTAATGAAAAGACTTGTCAGACGTGACGTTTACTTGATTGAGTGCGGCACGTAACTGTACAGCATCCATCTCATTACGCCCTTTGATAAACGGATCAATGCCCGATGTATGTGTCATAAGCTGACGAATCGTAACAGCACCGCCCATAAACTCAGGATAATAGTCCGTCAGAAGACTATCAAGCGACAGACTTCCTGCAAGGATCAGGTCAAGCACGACAGTCCCTGTCCCCACGACCTTGGAGACACTTGCCAGATCATAGCGTTCGTTAGGCATGAGCGGATGTGTCTCAGGCTTTATCTGACGGTTGCCAAGCGCATATTTTGTGACCACATCATCTGAGACAATCGCAAAAGAAGCACCTGGGAAAATCCCAGATGCTATATATGCCTTGATCAGGTCAAGCACGCTAGACGTCAGTTTATTTGACAAACCAAAGCTCCAAGTTCTGTACGTCTTTAACCGTTAAAATCTTGCCTTTTTTATCCACATAATAATCCAGACCTAGTGCGTCAAGCTGGTCAGAAACCGTTGCTAAATCAATGCTCTCAGGGACACGAAACTCAAGGATTTCCAAGTCCCACACCCCGTCAGGATTCGCCGTCAAGTCCTCTCCAGACGATGCAAAATAGCTGATTTTGCCAAATGGCAGTTTAACTGTGTCATTTTTTTCAGTCAACTCAAAGCCTTCGACGTAAAACGCCAAGCTGTCTTTGACATTTCTCGTATTGAGTTGCACGTCAAGAAGCGTCACATCGTCAGATTTATCAGTCTTGCTTGCGGGTACGATTTCAAACAGGTCCCCTTCTGGCGATGTTGCTTCAAAGCCTTCTGTAAATTCTGGACTTGCAATAACAAGCTTTCTCAGCTTTTTATTGCCCACAACTGCACGTGTGCGCATACTTGGTGACTCTTCCAAAATCAAGCGTGCATCGTCTGTTGTCTTGGCCGTTTTTGCACCCAAAATCGCTAAGGCATTTTCCTCTGAGATGACTTTTAACCCCAAAGTTTCCGTATAAAACGCCAAGTTCAAATCACGATTATTGACCCGAATCACTGGCACCATCCGCGTCACATTTTCAAAAATTGTCTTCATTTGTCTACTTCTCTCACTTCTTTTAAGCTCATTCTCTCTCTATTATAGTCACTTCTTTGCAATATTACAAAAATTTTGTGATATTTTTCTATTTACAATTTTGTGAATTTTCTGTAAAATATAGAGAATAGGCAAATTTCAAAAAAGGACACATTTTTATCCATGACGGAAACTCTGATTTTACAGCTCATTAAACTCCTGCTATTTGCAGCTATCGCCATATTGGTCATCGTGATTTTCACACATACAAGACGCAAAAAGATCAATATCATAGGGACACCAAAGAAATTTTTTACAGCTTTTGTAATTGGTTTTTTTACAGATATGCTTGATACTTGGGGGATTGGCTCTTATGCGACGACGACAACTTTTTTCAAGCTGACCAACTTCATTGATGACGGGGATGATACGAAGCTACCCGGTACCATGAACATCGGCCACGCCATTGCGGTTTTAGTCGAGGCTTTGTTTTTCATCACGGCTGTCAGAGTTGAGATGACGACTTTAATTCCCATGACATCGGCCGCCGTGATTGGTGCTCTGACGGGAACACGACTGACTAAAAACTGGTCTGCAAAGCTCGTACAGCGTGTTTTAGGCCTGCTATTGATTATTGCAGCTATTATCATGGCGCTGCGCATTGCCTTCAATATCGGCGCAGATACGGCGACTAGCGTGCATGGCCTACATGGCATTCTACTTTTTATCGGCGTTATTTTCAACTTTATCCTAGGCGTTCTCATGACCATGGGGCTTGGCAATTACGCGCCTGAGCTCGTTTTCTTCTCACTTGCCGGCGTTAATCCACTCATTGCGCTTCCTGTCATGATGCTTGACGCGGCGATGATCATGTTTTCAGCGGCGCAGGGCTTCATCAAAAAAGATCGTGTTTATTGGAATGGTCTTTTGGGCATGATGATTGGCGGCATCTTAGGCGTTGTCGTTGCGGCAAAAGTCATCACAAACATTGACATCAACCTACTCAAAAAAGCCATGGTCGTGATCGTCATCTATACCGGTATTATGCTGATCCGCACATCATTTATCAAAGCAAGCACAAAATAAAAAATGCACTGACATCTGATAAATGTCGTGCATTTTTTGCTTTAGTTTAGGATAACAAGTAAGTTGACTGTTTTTGACAGACATGTTTGTAAGACTACTTGTTCACGTGAACCTGGTTGTACGATTGTTGGCCAGTAGTCTGTTTTAGGCAATGTTGTTGAAAAAGCATGATCGCCAATCTGCACGATTTTTGTGACGGTATACTGACGGTTTTGGCCTTTGTAGTCATAAACCGTTATTTTTTCGCCAACTTTCATCTTTGTCAAGATTGAAAACAGCCCTGGATTATGTCCGATAAAGTGGGTTGAGCGGTTATCGCGTACATTATTTACCGCCGCACCGCCCCAAGTTGATGCGAGCGTACCAGGTTTCGCGTTTATCAGCGCTTGACCTTTTGCAATTCCGCCATCTTGGTAATCATAGTACTTACCCTGAATGTAGAGTTTACGCTGTAAAGTCGTTTCCGTGTCTGGCAAAAATGAATTATCATCGTCTTGTGACTTCGTAAACTCATCCCCAGTATAATCAGCCCGACTGCGCCCGTAAAGCCCTTTGACAATGTCAGCATTGTACTCACGCATCTGAAGATCCGAGACGTTCGCCGTCAGCTGCTGCTGATAGACAAAGTAACCTCCGATTGGAATCGCGATAATCGCCGCAGCAGCCAAAATAACTAGCCCCAGATTTTTTTTACTCGTGCGAATTTTCTCCAATAATTTAGCCATATTTTTCCTCTTTTCTTTTTACTTATCTTTATAATATAATTTTAACAAGTTTCCCAAAATATTGTTAATGATATACAAAAATGCTATAATATGCCCATGAACTATTTTGATATTATCGAATCTGAAAAGGCTGAACAGGTTGATTTACCTGAAAATGAACCAAAAAAACAGACTTGGCTATCTCGTCTGTCTTATCTACTTTTGTTGCTTTATTGGCAAGTCTCACAAGGCGCTGTTGCGCTTCCGATGGATAGGCATCAGCATTTCCATCTTTGGAAAATTCTTGCATTTTTGCTGATTTTTATCGTCTGCGTCGCCTTATCTTATGACTGGGCACGAAAACATGAATTAATCCCAAAGATCAGCCTGCGCCAATTCCCACTTGGGAAAATTGCGACTGGTTTTGTGCTTATGCTTGTGACCAGTATGATTTCAGGCGTCATCATGAGCTTGACAAAGACTGACACCACTGAAAACCAAGCTGCTGTCGATGCGATTGGTAAGGCATTACCGCCGCTCGTCTTTTTCATCATGACTGTTTCTGCTGGCTTTTTTGAGGAACTTGTCTTTCGAGTTAGCATGTTTGAACTTTTATTTAACAAATGGCCCAAAGTCGCGATGTTTTTTGCCTGGGGGCTCTTTACGGCAGCTCATATGCCGACTGACATTCCGAGCTTTTTAACTTACGGACTCATGAGTCTTGTGCTGACAAGTCTCTATACTAAGTACCGCAATTTCTATCTCAACATGTCCGTCCATTTTCTGTGGAATGCTGTCATTACGCTCGTCTTACTCTTGGGTAAATAAAAAAAGCTTGGCAAATTGACCAAGCTTTTTTATTCATTTTATTTAAAAATTATAAGAAAATGATTTTGAAAAGTGCAACTGCTGCAAGACCAGCCAAGATTGGTGCCACAACTGGTGCCCATGCGTACCACCATTTAGAATCGCCTTTGTTTTCACCAAGGATTGATTTTGGAAGCAAAGCATGCACGATACGAGGACCGAGGTCACGCGCTGGGTTAAGACCAGGACCAGTAGGTCCGCCGAGAGAGGCAACGAGTACCATCACGAGGAAACCAAGTGCTAAGTGAGCAACTGCAAGCGATCCTGAAGACAAACCAATGTAGTTTGAAATTCCGTTTGTCACTTGGTCAGATGCTGACATTTTAGTAATGTCTTGGCCTTGAGCTGTGAGCAATTTAGTGACAGCTGCTTTGATTTCAGCACCAAAGAAGTTATGCGTCAATGCAAGTGCGCCAAAGAACAAAACAAATGACCCAACAAACTCGTTTAGGAAACCATTGATTGTTGCGCCACGGCGTGTTGCTTTTGTGCCGTCATCAACATTATCAATCGTTGAAAATGAACCCAAAATATGGTTTGAGTTAGTCGTTTGCAAGTAGTAAGGACGGTAAACCATGACAAGCACGAGTTGTCCAAACATTGCGCCGAGCAATTGTGCAATGATGTATTGCGCAACGTGTGCCCATGGGAAAAGGCCTGATACTGCAAGACCGAGTGTGAAGGCTGGGTTGATGTGGTTGCCTGAAACGTTACCAAACATCAAAGCGGGAATCATCACGCCACAGCCATAACCCCAGGCAATCGTCATCCAGCCTGAAGCGAATCCTTTAGTTCCTTTGAGGTCAACGTTTGCGACCGCGCCGTTACCGAGAATAATGAGAATCGCTGTTCCGATAAATTCAGCGATGTATTTAGTCATCCATGTTACGTCCATTTTTTGGTGTAATCTCCTTTAAGTAAGTGTAAGTTTTGAGCATTTTGCTCATCTTGAAATATAAGTACTTTACAAGTTTATCAGATTTTCTGCGACATGTAAAGGTTTTGTGAACGTTTTCATTCACTTTTTAGTTCTATTTAAGCCAGTTTTCTTGACAATTTTGATATAATCTTGTTAGATACCCTCATACAAAGGAGATAGACATGACGCGCTTTAACCAGTTTTCTATTATTGATAAGACATTTGACGAAAAACTAGCTGATCTTGCTGGGCTGCGTTTCAAATTTGACACACAGCTAGAAAGTAAGCGCAATCTAAAAAATTGGCTCTTGACAGCGCCTGTTGATCTGACGACGCTTGCAGCAACTGATAGGGAGACGCTCTGGGACTTCCTGCACTCTGACACGCCGCTCACCTGGGATATTTTTTATGCGATTGGCTTACAACTGCTTGATTTTGTGGCGAATTTTGAATTTTCGCTTTCTGACAGCTTGACATTTGCGTCAGATTTGCATTTGCCCACTGTTGATCTGACACAAGACACATCGTCAGAACACGTGATATCCGCCATCTATCTCTTGATGCTCAGCCGCCGCAAGAACGCTATGACGCTGGTCGAGTTTTGGGTGTCAGAAGGCCTGCTGCCGCTTGATAACCACTACCATTTTTTCAACGACAAAAGCCTTGCCACCTTTGATACTGCGCAAACTCTGACGCGTGAATTTGTCTACGTTGAAAGTCCTGTTGACACTGAACGTCGCGGTGACTACGACTTGATAAAAGTTGAGATTATCCGCCCACAGTTTGACGGCAAACTGCCTGTCATCATGACTGCAAGTCCCTATCATCTGGGGACAAACGACCTTGCAAATGATCAAAAACTTCACGATATGGCTGTCCCTTTGACGCAAAAGCCACTTGGCTTTATTGAGATAACAGATGCTGACGATACGGTTGATAGCTTTCCTAACTACGACAAAAAACCTGTGCCAATGGCGAAAAACAACCAAGCGCAAGGGCATTTCACACACGGTTGGACTTATAGTCTCAACGACTATTTTTTAGCACGAGGATTTGCATCTATCTACGTCGCAAGCGTTGGTACGCGCGGTTCTGACGGTTTTATGACGAGTGGTGATTATCAGCAAATCGCAGGTGTTACAGCTGTTATTGATTGGCTAAATGGCAGAGCACGTGCTTTTACCAGCCGTAAAAAAACACACGAGCTCACGGCTGACTGGGCAACTGGTCATGTCGTAATGACTGGCAAGTCCTATCTAGGCACGTTAGCTTACGGCGCTGCAACAACGGGCGTTTCTGGGCTTGATGTCATCATTGCTGAGGCCGGCATCACGAGCTGGTACGACTACTACCGTGAAAATGGTCTCGTTCGCAGTCCTGGCGGCTATCCAGGTGAAGATTTGGACGTCCTTGCTGAGCTGACTTATTCGCGCAATCTTGATGCTGCTGACTTTCTGACTGGCAATGCGACCTACCAAAAACAGTTGGCTGATATGACAACTCAGCTTGATCGTGCGTCAGGCGACTATAACAGTTACTGGCATGCCAGAAACTATCTGCCAAATGCAGATAAAGTGACAGCTGACGTCATTATCGTCCACGGTATGCAAGACTTCAATGTCACCGCACAGCACGCCTTCAAGTTCTGGCACGCTCTGCCGCAACACGTGGTTAAACATGCTTTTCTACATCAGGGCAGCCACGTTTACATCAATAACTGGCAGTCAATTGACTTTTCTGAGACGATTAACGCTTACTTGACAGCTAAACTGCTAGAAAATCCGCTGTCGCTTGACTTACCGCCAGTGATTTGGCAAGAAAATGGTGCTTACCAATCTTTCAAAACACTCGATAACTTCGGTGCTACCAACATTTCTGAAAGTCCGCTTGGTTTTGAAGGCGAGTTTGCAAGCTTTGACAATCACTATGACGACCAGACTTTTGACGGCTACAGCCGTGATTTCAGGCGTTTCAAAACTGATCTTTTTGCTGGCAAGGCAAATGCTGCTGTCATTGACATCAACGTCCCTGAAGATAGCATCATCAACGGTCAGATCGTGCTAAATCTGCGCATCAAGCTAAATGACACCAAGGGCATCCTGTCTGCTCAGATCCTCGACTACGGCAGCAAAAAGCGCCTGAACGACGCGCCAGGCACCCTTGCGCTTAAGGCTATCGACCTCGGACGAAACTTCGCCTACGATGATGTCAAGGACTTGGCGCTTACAGAGATGCCATACAAAGTCGTTACCAAAGGCTTCATGAACCTGCAAAATCGCCAAAATCTGCTTGAGATCAACTCTGTCACGCCTGACGAATGGCTCAAAGTCGAGATGCGTCTTGAGCCTACAATCTACCAGCTCCACGAAAATGACACCCTACGTCTTTTGATTTATAGTACTGATTTTGAACACACCGTCCGTGATAACCGTGACGTTACTTATACGCTAAATCTTGAAAAATCACGCCTTTACGTACCAAAAGAATCAGGCGAATCCAAATGAAATAATCACACTAAAGAAAGCAGACATACATGACAACTATCGGCATTATCGGCACCCAATATCTTAACTTTGAGGAACAACCTTTTCACGAAAATCAAGTCATCTATACGCGGAAAGCCTTTACTGATGCTCTCCAAACGACTGGTGCAACTGTCATCATCATCCCGATTGACGCGCTTGACAAAATTCCTGATTATGTCAGCATGGTGGATAAGATTCTGCTGACAGGTGGTGAAGATGTCGCACCTCAGTTTTACGGCGAGGATCCACACCGCCTGCTAGGTCTTATCAATCCAGACCGTGATGCCTTCGAGATTGCCGTCATCAAAGAAAGTATCAAGCAAAAAAAAGCAGTTTTTGGCGTTTGCCGTGGCATGCAGCTGATGAATGTTGCACTTGGTGGCAGTCTCTATCAGGATTTATCCCTTGCTAGCACAACTGTCAAACACCTGCAAGCTCCGACCAAACAGCAGTTCCCGACGCATTTTGTGGCAGTGGATCAAACCTCATCGCTAAATTTTCTACCAGAGCGCTATCATGTCAATTCTTATCATCATCAGGCGATTCATCGCTTGTCTGACGAGCTTTCAAGCATTGCCACCGCTTCTGACGGCATCATTGAGGCTGTCGAAAATAAAAACAACCGCCTTTTAGCTGTCCAGTGGCATCCTGAAGGAACGTGGGATACGATTGACAGTGAGTTTGCGATTTTCAAGTATTTTGTCGATGTACTCTAAAAAAATGACTTCTCGCATGAGAAGTCATTTTTTATTTTAATCTACAAACTGAGACAAGTGCTTAATCGCCTTGTCTTTTCCTAACAGATAGATCGTATCTGGCAACTCAGGGCCGTGCATTTCGCCTGATACGGCGATTCGGATCGGCATGAAGAGATTTTTCCCTTTGATGCCCGTTTCTTTTTGGACTTCCTTGATCAGCGGGAAGATGTTGTCCTTGACAAAGTCTGCATCCGATAGATTTTCGATTTTTTCTTTGAAGGCTTTGATGACAATCGGTGCAGTTTCAGTCGCAAGAACTTCTTTTGCCGCATCAGTCAACTCAGGAAACTCAGCATAGAACAAATCCGTCAGACCAACGATTTCGTCAACTGACGTCATTTGCGGCTGATAAAGTTCAACTAAGTGTTTTGACTTGTCATCTAAACGCCCTGCTGCCTCAAGAAATGGTTTTGCCATCTCAAAAATCTTGTCCAGATCAGCATTTTTGATATAATCGTTGTCCAACCAGTCCAGTTTCTTCTGGTCAAACGCCGCAGGAGATTTCGACAAACGATTTTCATCAAACAGGTCAATCAATTGCGCTTGAGAGAAAATCTCTTCTTCTCCGCCAGGATTCCAGCCTAACAGGGCAATAAAGTTAAACACCGCTTCAGGCAGATAGCCTTTTTTGCGATAGTCCTCGATAAATTGCAAGGTGTTGGTATCGCGCTTAGACAGCTTTTTACCAGTCTCAGAGTTGATAATCAAGGTCATATGCCCGAACTCAGGCGCATCCCAGCCTAGCGCCTCATAAATCATCAGCTGTTTAGGGGTATTAGCAATATGGTCATCACCGCGAATGACGTGAGAAATCTGCATATCGTGATCATCTACAACCACAGCAAAGTTATATGTCGGATAACCATCACGTTTTTGAATGACCCAATCGCCACCGATGTTCTTACCTTCAAACTCAATATCACCTTTAACAATATCGTTCCAAGTGTAGATAGAGCCTTCTGGCACCTTGATACGAACTGTCGGCACGATGCCAGCTGCTTCACGCTCTGCAATGTATGCAGCCTCATCAGCATCAGAAAGTCCAGCAAACTCGCTAATATAAACAGGGGGCAAGCCTTTTGCTTCTTGTTTTTCGCGGTCAACTGCAATCTCTTCTTCTGTTTTGTAAGACTTATAAGCCTTGCCAGACGCAAGTAATTCATCGATATATTTTTGATAAAGTGGCAGGCGTTCAGACTGACGGTAGTTGTCATGCGTTTCAGGCGACTCATCCCAGTCCATCCCAAGCCAGCGCAAGTTATCAAGCTGTGAACGTTCCCCGTCCTCTACATGACGCTTGCGGTCAGTATCCTCGATACGAATAATGAAATCACCGCCATGATGACGCGCATAGAGGTAGTTAAACAGTGCTGTACGGGCATTCCCGATGTGCAAAAGTCCGGTTGGTGATGGTGCATAACGCACACGAATTTTGTTAGCCATTTTCGTTTTCTCCTTGTTAAATAAACAGTCATCCCTATTTTACCAAAATATCAAAAAAAGCGCTAACTTTGAGTTAGCAACAAATTTTTAATCATTTTTGAGACTCTTTTTCGATGCGACTCAGTAACACAACCGCTTCACTAGCGATTCCCTCACTTCTGCCAATAAAGCCAAGTTTTTCAGTCGTCGTGGCTTTGATATTGATATTTCCAGGTCGCGTATTGAGCACATAAGCGATATTTCCCTTCATGCGCGACAAATGTGGTGACATCTTAGGCTTTTCAGCCATGATAGTCGTGTCAATATTACTAATTTCATAGCCTTGTTCAAGCATTTTTTTGTAAATATCTGACAGAATCTCGGTTGATGCGATACCAAGCGTAGCCGTATCCGTATCAGGAAAGGCATGCCCAATATCACCTAGACCAAGCGCGCCAAGAATCGCATCCGCAATCGCATGCAGTAAAACATCGGCATCAGAGTGCCCCTGTAGTCCTTTTTCAAACGGAATTTTCACCCCACCGATGATCAGATCACGTTTATACACGAGTTGATGAACGTCGTAGCCATGACCAATTCTAAGTGAGTGCATCAAAAATTCCTCCCAAGGCGTTACCAGACGAGCCAGACTTCCCATCCGTCACGATATAATTTTTCAAAATCCCTGCAAACGTCTCAATATTGAGACTTTGAACGTAAACTTCTCCCGTCCCTTGAAAATGATTGACAATCCCCTCGCCAGTGCCAATAGACTGCACAAAGCCATTTTCCAGATGAATATCATAGTCAAGCGTTTCTGACCAAGCAACGACGTGCGCGTTATCAATCGTTATTTCCTGATTTTCCAGGCTGATTTTTTTGATTGACCCAAAAGCATTGACAAGCAAGGTCCCTACACCTTCAGTCGTCATAACGAACAAACCGCCCTGACCACCAAAGAAAGCCCGACCAATACTCTGACGCACCATGCTATACTGCGCACTGCCATCAAGCGCTAGAAAAGCACCATCATTGAGCCGATACTGGTTCTGACCTAGTTCAAGCGCCATGACTTGTCCAGGAGTCGACGGCGCAAGGGCGATTAAGCCTTCATCACTGTTAGAGCTCGCTTTCGTGATAAAAACGCTCTCGCCAGACGTCATCGCACGCCCCGCAGCCTTTAACAATTTGCCAATGCCGCTGCCTTTTGCATTTAACTCGCTATTAAGCGTGACAGCACTGTTGTGATAGACCATACTGCCCCGTTGAATATAGGCAAACTCGCCAGTTTCAAGCGCAATTTCAATCATAGGAAACTGCATATTACTATCTATCGTGTACTTCATCTTATTATCAGACATCCGATACTCCTTTGTTTCAAGCAAATCAATCAAAATAGACTATTTTTTAACTATGACATAGTTCCATTTTACCAGATCATGGGCAAAAAATGGTCATAACTGGCCACGTTTAGCTAAAATCGCCTGACCAACCGTTAAGTCCTCGGGCGTAGTCAGCTTGATATTATCATAAGACCCCATGACGATATCGACAGGTATATCTGAAAATGTCTCAAGCAAACTCGCATCGTCAGTCCCTAGAAAACGTGCTGAAAAAGCTGCCTCATGCGCTGTACGAATGACTGCCGTCTCAAAATACTGAGGGGTTTGCGCACTCCAAAGGTTCTGACGGGGCACAGTATGTGTGATTTTCCCATCGTCAGACTGCTTGATTGTATCCTTTACAGGCACCGCCAAAATTGCATTCTGATGCGTTTTCAAGGCGGAAAGCTCTTTTAGCGTCACAAAAGGTCGCGCGCCATCATGGATCATGACTTGTGATGTGCTCACATGTGCCAAAGCATTTCTGACAGAATCCTGACGCTCCGCGCCCCCCACGACAAACTGAACCTTGTCTGACAATACTGCCAAAAACTGCTCTTTTTCTGCGACTTTACCGACTAAAATGATCTGAGCACAATCTGCATCTGCCAAAAACAAATCCAAAGAATAGGTATAAACCGCTTGACTGTTGAGCGTCAAAAAGATTTTGTTATGCGCAGCACCCATTCGCGTGCCAGAACCCGCAGCCAAGATCACAGCACTATAGCTTTTTTCATTTGGACTGCCCGTCATTGTGCAAGTTCCCCGAAAATCATACGGCCAGCCGACGTTTGAAGTGATTTCGTCACGGCAACTCTCACCGTCTGATCAATCTTATCTGCAGTTTCTTCAACGACAATCATCGTCCCGTCAGCCAAATAACCGATGCCTTGACGACGTTCCGTGCCTTTTTTGACAATGACAAGTTCAAGCGTATCACCAACGAGCAGCTGCGGTTTCACCGCATTTGCAAGGTCATTGATATTGAGCACCTTCACACCCTGGATTTCTGCGACTTTGTTAAGATTAAAGTCATTTGTCACAAGCGCAGCGCCCGTCTCTGACGCATAGCGTAAGAGCTTCGTATCCACCTCATGAATATCCTCGTAATCCTTACCAGAAACAGTTACTTTTGCGATGTCTTTCATTTCATTGACCAAGTCAAGACCCCGTCTACCCTTGGCACGCTTGAGGTTATCGTTACTGTCGGACAGCAATTGCATCTCTAGCAAGACAAAATTTGGCACAATGATCTCGCCATCCAAAAAGCCAGTTTTTAGAATATCGAAAATCCGACCGTCGATCAGAACACTGGTATCCAGCAGTTTGGCATAGTTTTTCTGATGCTTTTTCTTATCAGTATCAGAAGCCGTTTTTTCACTCGTTTTTCTCCTACTGAAAATCTTGAAAATATCCGCCTCACGCCGTGACGAAATGCTATAGCCGACATAAATCGTTAGAATCATCAGCAAAAACGGGACAATTGTCGACAAAATCGGCGTCCGCAAAATCCAAAAGGGAATACTTGCAATGGCACCAATAATCAAGCCAATCACAGCACCGATAAATCCCCAGGTAATTTTTTGAATATTGATTGTTGCAACAGCCTCGTCAATTTTTTCAACAAAGTTCAACAGTAGTCTGATAAATATAAAGGAAAAAATCAGAAAAATAATTGCGCCAACTAAACTATTGACTACTGCGTTATGTTCAAATTGCCTTTGATGCACCAATACCCAAAATTCAGGTAAAAATGAGTCGCCGAGTGTTGCACCGATGACCGCCATCAAGGCATGAATGATGATTCTTCTCATATCATTCTCCTTCTTGTGTAAAATTATTAGATTGAAAAAGTAGTGCAAATTGAAAACGATTGCACTACCCTAGTTTACCATATTTTATTTAAAAAATCTTCATTAACCAAAAACCTTTTGCAAGACTTCGGTTAATGTCGTGACGCCAACCGCTTCAATACTTGCTGGGATCTCAAGACCTGTCAGCGAATTTTTCGGTACATATATTTTTTTGAAACCTAGTTTTGCCGCCTCATTGATCCGACTTTCGATGCGATTAACACGGCGAATCTCACCAGTCAGGCCGATCTCGCCTATAAATGCAACATCTGGCGACGTCGGAATTTCCTTATAGCTTGACGCAATTGCAACGGCAACCGCAAGGTCAATCGCTGGTTCATCAAGTTTGACACCCCCCGCAGATTTGAGATAGGCGTCCTGATTTTGTAGCAAAAGATTGGCACGCTTTTCAAGTACTGCCATGAGCAGGCTGACACGGTTAAAGTCAAGGCCTGCTGTCGTTCGCTTGGCGTTACCAAACACAGTCGGCGTCACAAGCGCCTGAATTTCAACCAAAATCGGCCGCGTCCCTTCCATCGACACAACGATAGCAGAGCCCGTCGCACCAGCTAAGCGCTCTTCTAAAAATATCTCGCTGGGATTTGTCACCTCAACTAAGCCCTGCGACTGCATCTCAAAAATACCGATTTCATTTGTCGAGCCAAAGCGATTTTTGACCGCCCGCAAAATCCGAAAAGTATGCTGCCGCTCACCTTCAAAATACAAAACGGTATCTACCATATGTTCAAGCATCCGTGGTCCCGCAAGGCTACCTTCTTTTGTCACATGTCCCACGATGAAAGTTGCGATATTATTGGTTTTAGCAATCTGGAGCAGCTCCGCTGTGACTTCCCGTACCTGACTGACAGAACCTTGAACACCTGTTATTTCAGGACTCATCACGGTTTGAATCGAGTCAATCACCAGAAAATCTGGCTGTAATTTCTCAATTTCAGCACGAACGTTTTGCATATTGTTTTCGGCATAGAGATAAAAGTCTGAGTCCAAATCACCCAAGCGCTCTGCACGCATCTTGATTTGTTGCGCCGACTCCTCGCCTGACACATAAAGTACGCGCCCACGATTGGCCAGCTGAACCGACACTTGTAGCAGGATTGTAGACTTACCGATACCCGGATCGCCACCAATCAAAATCATGCTCCCTGGTACTACACCGCCGCCTAGCACACGGTTGAACTCGTCCATATCAGTCAAAATCCGTGGTGTTTCAAGGCTTTCGACTTCTCCAAGTTTGATTGGTCGCGTCTTTTCTCCTGTGATTGTCACGCGCGCATTTTTGACTTCCTGCGTCTCAACTTCTTCGACAAAAGAGTTCCACGCGCCACAATTGGAACAACGTCCCATATATTTTGGTGACTGGTAGCCACATGATTGGCAGACAAACTTTGATTTTACTTTTGCCATTTTTATTTACCTGTACTGCCAAAGCCGCCAAGTCGCGTGCCGTGTGCTGTATCATCATCTGCCATCAAAAACGGCGCAAACACACCTTGTACGATACGCTCGCCTTTTTCAACCGTGACAGGTTCGTCCGTAATATTTTTCATTTGGGCAAAAATATGCCCTTCATTATCAGGATTGCCATAATAATCGCCGTCAATGACGCCAACGCTGTTAATCAGCACCAAGCCCTTTTTTCGTGGGTTAGAGGACCTATCATAGAGATAGAGCACTTCCCCAGACTGCATATAGGCCTTGATTCCCGTTGGAATCAGCTTAATCTCGCCTGGTGCAAGCACAATTGTTTCAGCTGCCTGAAAATCATAGCCAGCCGCATGCGCCGTCGTCCTCACAGGCAAGCTCACACTAGCTGCTTGATAGGCTGTTACGATTTCAAATCCACGTTTTGTCATGTTTATCTCCTGTTTCTATCTCACGAATCATATCTTTGGTTAATGTCCTTATTCTATTATACGAAAAAAGCCGAGAAAAATCTCAGCTCTTTTCTAAAAAGGGAGTTTTATGAAGATTAGGAAGGGTAACCTAATCATTTTAAGGATGATTCTATCATAGCAAACCCGGTTTAGTTTGTCACGTTTGAAGTATAAAATGGAATCATTTTTTAGATTAGTCAATCAAGTCAGTTGTTTTGATTTCAGCGATATTTTTTGTACCAGCAAGCTGCATCGTGATAGACAATTCCTTGTTCAAATGTTCAATCACTGATTGCACACCTTGTGCGCCACCAAGATTTAGACCGTAAAGGACTGGACGGCCAACAGCTACCAGGTCAGCACCTTGTGCAATCGCTTTGAAAACATGTTCACCACGACGAACACCAGAGTCAAAGACGATTGGCACACGTTTAGCGACAGCAGATGCAATGGCTGGCAAAGTTTCGATAGAGGCTGGACCACCGTCAAGTTGACGACCGCCGTGATTGGAAACCCAGATACCATCAGCTCCTGCATCAATAGCAGCTGACGCATCTTCTGCAGATTGCACGCCTTTGACAAGGACTGGAAGCCCTGTGATATCTTTGATTTTTTTGATATCTTCTAACACAAGGCCTTGTTTAGCAGCCGCATAGATTTCGCCGATGCCTTTACCCACACCGTCGCTTTCTGAAAATGCTGCAAGGTTTGGCATAGGAAGTGGAAACTCAAAGCCGTTGATGACATCTTCTTCACGGTATCCGCCAAGTGTTGAGTCAGCAGTCAAGATGATGGCTTTCACGCCAGCAGCAACTGCTTTTTTAAGCAAAAATTCGTTAAACTGATCATCTTTACTCATGTAAAGTTGGAAAAATTGCGGTGCACCAGGTGCTGCAGCGGCAGCATCTTCTACTGACGTGCTACCGTATGTTGAGATTGAAAAGAGTGAGCCAACTTCGGCCATGGCTTTCGCCGTATCAACTTCTCCCGCCATATGCGCCAAACCTTGCGCCGCAACTGGTGCTTGGATGATTGGCGTTTTCAGGTCAATACCGAAAATCGATGTTGACAAATCAGCTGAATCAACGCCACGCAAAACACGTGGGACGATTTTTTTGTCATTAAAGGCACGTGTGTTTTCAGACATTGTCCACTCGTCTTCGGCACCGCCACGGATATAGCCAAATGCACCTTTGTTCCCTTGCGCTTCCATGCGCGCTTTCACTTTTCCTTCAAGGGATTTGATGTTCACGATAGCGACTTTTTGTTCGTCCGTACTTGTTGTGTAAGCCATAAGTTCACCTCTGTTTTTTTATAAGTATTTTCTGTGTCGTTTACAAAAGTAAACGTTAAATTTATTTTACCACTTCTTGTTTGGATGTCAATGAATTTGATTTTCCTATAAAATAACTATGCCTTCTTCCCAGCTAATCTCATCCATGTTAGTAAACGCTTTAAACTCTTGTAAATTTTCTTCAATGTCTGGCAGATATTTTTTCATAGTCATTGACTTTAATGTTAATTGTTTGACTAGCAAAGTCTTTGTTTTATCGTTTACTTTTAGATCTATCGCCCCTACAATCTCATCACCCACCAAGATAGGCAAGGCAAAATAGCCAAATTTTCTTTTATTTTTTGGCATATAGCTTTCTAGTTTATAGTCAAAATCAAACAGGCGATTCAATCGTACCCTGTCTTTAATCGCATTATCAAATGGTGATAAAAACTTGCATGCCATGTCCCTATCAACTCCCTTCACGTCCATTAGCTTCTCATCTTCTGGCAATATATAGTAATCTTCTCCCTCATATTGCCCAGCAAGCATTATCTGATGCTGTTTTGACAGCCTGGAAATCGCATTTTCAAGATCTTTTACTTTGAGATTAAAATATCTCTTCATATCGTCAAATGTAGCAAGGCCAATATTTTGCAGGCTCAATAAAACAAAATGAGCCATCATTTGTTCTGAAATTTCTGTCTGAGACAAGTGGCTTTCTTGCACTTCTGTTTTTAGCGTATATAATTTATTAAATTTTTCATTTCTAGAAATCTTCAATAACCCTGCTCGCCATAAGGCGTTCGTGACAACGTCTTTATCAGACATATCCCAATTTTCTTTTTTATGAGAGAGGGTACTTTTTTCTTCTGTCAATAACTTGAACTGTTTGATATAGTTATCTTTTTCGTTTGTCGCTTCTAGTTTTTTATATCTTGAGCTATGCAGCAGATGTGTTAGCTCATGATGACTAGGCACCAAAGATAGGGCATGAAGATAGAGTTCAGCTGCAAAATCCTCTTTGTATAATTTCAAATAATCGTTGATCTTATAGCTTTTATCCCGATTATAAAAAAATATGTCCTGACTTCTTGCAGACATGACACGCATGCTATCAAGCTGCACAAAACCTAGAGAATTGATGAGTTGTTTCATAGTTGCTTCACTATTATTATCACTAGGTGATAATGTCAATATTGGAAATTGTTTTTTTAATTGTAACTTTTTAATATCACGGTTATTGAAAGCCATGCGAACCACCTTATTTTTAAATTTTTATTAGATAGAAAAAGAAATCAAATTATTATCAACTCATTATATATTATGATAACATAATATTGTTAGTATAATAATGTAATAATTTTGCTTTATTTTATTGACAAATGAGAATCAACTGTCTAAAGGAGACAAAATTATGAGCAAATTTGCTTTTGTAACAAACACTGATTCAAACACACTTTCTGTAGTAGACCTCCAAACTACAGAAGAATTAAAACAGATAGACATTGGGGAGAGTCCCCGAGGTGCTATGGCTGTTGACAAAGTACGAGGTTATGGTTTTGTCTCAAATTGTGCTGGAAATACCATTTCAGTTATCAACATTTTAGAAGCAGAGTCACAAGGAGAAATTGAAGTAGGACTAGCGCCTCGGGGAGTAGATATTTCTCCTGATAATAAGTGGTTATTTGTTGCTAATTCTGGAAGCGCTACCGTTACTATTATTGATCTATCTACGCATGAAGTAGTTCATACTGTTGCTGTTGAAAGAAACCCTCGCCAGTTACAGGTTTCCCCAAATGGCAAGTTTGTAAGTGTTCCTAATTTTGGATCGGATTCCATCAGCATTATAAATGTGGATAATTCTAATATTAAAAATACAAAAAACATTGCTAATATCAATTTAGGAAAATATACACGACCTTATCATGCATTTCCAAGTGAAGATGGTCAACTTGTATTTACTGCAAATACATTCTCTCATACCGTTTCTGTGGTATCAGTTGCAGATAAAAAAGTTATAAAAACTATTTCTGTAGGTTATAACCCACGAGCAGTTATCACTGAGCCCTCTGGCAAATACCTAATTGTTAGTGCTGAAGCATCAAATGCTCTATGTATCATTGATAGACAAACCTACCAAGAAATTAAACGTATTGATGTTGGTGCAACACCACGAGGAATGGATATCAATACGGATAATAACACTGTTTGTTCAACCAGTTTTCAACGAAACCATCTCTTTGGTGCTCCCTCTTTAGGAAGCACAGATGCAAGTGGCGATTCAGTTACCGTTATATCACTTGATACTTTAACTAGAGTGGGTAACCTCCCTTCTGGATTAGGTGCTTGTAGTGTTAAAATTATTGAGACAGATGATGTGATCAATGGAGAACTGATAGAAGCTAATTTAAATTTAGTGTATGTATAATATTATGGGGAAATATATTAATTTATTTCATAGCAAGTCATTCTCCAAATTTTTTATAGGTATAAATTTCACTAACTTCAGCCAATTTTTAGTCAATATAACAATTGCTTGGATGATTTATGAAAAAACTAACCAACCCTTCTTAATAGCGATTTATGGCGTATTGACCCAAGTGCCGTCAGTATTATTTGGAGCGTTATGTGGCTATATTATTGATAAGTTTGGCTCTTTTAAAGTTATTTCCGTGGGTGTTTTTATAAAATCAATAATATTTATGACTTTATTTTTACTGCCACTTACTGATAATTTTGGGAATATTCTATCTATCATTATTTTGTTAATCATAAATAGTGCGATAACTCCTATTATTTCACTTTGTACCTCAATCATACCCAATCAGTTATTTAATGATAACCAACTAATATCTGCAAATTCTATTATCAATATCTTTTTCGATGTTGCTTTTATAGCTGGTTCAATCATTACTGGTATTGTCTCTTCAAATGCCAACGAAAAAAATGCTTTTCTGATTGCTTCACTATTATTTTTATTTTCATCATTCCTATTTATTAAGTCTCAAATCAATACAGGTTTTGATAATACGAACTTTAATAAAAATAAAAAAGCTAAAACATCTATTAAACAAGGATTAGTATTTTTGATTACAAATAAAACTGTGTTCTATTTGTTTATCGCAACTTTCCTTTGGAACTTACTTGTTTGGGGAATGCTTCCAATTGTTATTCCCGTTTTTTCAAAACAAGTTTTATCGGGTGGAGCATATCTATTTGGTTGGTTAAATTCTGCAATTTCTATCGGCATAATTATCGGCTCAATAATTGTAGGAACCCTATCAACAAAATGGAGTACCCCTAGATCAATCTATTACTTTATTATTTTTCAGGGGATATTTCTTATAATTTTTGGGCTCCAAAGTAAATCAATAGTCTCTATTTCTATTTTAATACTTTCAGGTATTTTCTCAGCTCCAGTAATGATTTATAAATCGACCATTCTCCAGCGCATGATTCCTGAAAATATGCAAGGACAAGTATTTTCTATAATTGGAACTATGGTCTCAATCACTTACCCTCTAGGTGGTTTTATCGTAGGTTTTATAGCTGATTTAATCCCTCAAAATAAAATTGGAGGAACGATTGTTATAAGTGCTACAATTATGATAATAGTGACCGCTTTTTTCTTATTGCTTGATAGAAAGGAAAATACAAAACCTGTATTAAATGGCTCAAAGTAGAAGGTTATGATATGTAAGAAACACCAGAATAGAAAAATATTTTGGTGTTTTATTATTCAACAATATTTACAAAAAAAGCTTCAGAAACAGACGTTCCTAAAGCTTTTTTCAATGTTGACTTATTTTACTTCTTTAAAAATCACGTGTTTACGCAATTTTGGAGAGTATTTTTTAAGTTCAAGACGGTCAGGGTTGTTACGTTTGTTTTTTTGAGTAAGGTACAAACGTTCGCCAGATTCTTTGTGTTCAAGAGTAATATTTACGCGCATCTTAGTTTGTCCTTTCTATTATTTCGTAACTTTTTTGCCTTTGTAATATCCTTTGAGGGATACACGGTGGCCACGGCTATAATCACCAGTAGTTTCGTCGAAAGAAACTGTTGGTGCAGTCATTTTGTAGTGCGTACGACGCTTGTTTTTCTTAGATTTCGATGTGTGACGTGCAGGTACTGCCATTGTCTTAAATCTCCTTTTGTTTTTCTAAATGTTGCCTTGATTTCTCAATACTTATCTATTCTAACAAAGTCTCGCTCAGAAATCAAGCATTTTTGTCAAGTATTTTTACTTGACACGATGTGTCACATAAAAACGGCTTACAAACTTTCAAGTTCCTTGATACGCGCCTGTGTCGTATCATATTTTGCTTGATAGTCAGCCTGTTTAGCTTTTTCTTTTTCAACGACCTCGGCTTTGGCATTTGCGACAAATTTTTCATTTGACAGCTTGCGCGATACCATGTCAAGCTCTTTTTGCCATTTGGCAAGTTCTTTTGTCAGACGTGCCACTTCGTCAGAAATGTTGATCAAGCCTGCAAGCGGCAAGTAGAGTTCTACATTTGACAAAATCGCCGTCATAGCCTGTGCTGGTGCTGAAATATTCGCTGAGATCTCAAGCGTCTCAGGATTTGTGAAACGTGTCAGATAGTTGGTATTTTCCTTTAGGAAAGCTTCAATCTCTGCATTTTCAGTCTTGATCAAAATCGGCACGGCCTTACTTGGCGCCGTGTTGACCTCTGCGCGAATGTTTCGGACAGACTTGATGATGTCTTTTAACACCTCAACGCCGCGTACCGCAGCCTCATCAGTGAAGGCTTCACGCACCTCAGGATAGCTTGCAACAACAATGCTACCTTCAATCAAGCCAAGATTTTCCGAAATTTCTTCTGTGACAAATGGCATGATTGGGTGGAGCAGGCGCAGGATTTGGTCGAGTACGTAAACAAGCACACTGCGCGTCACGTCCTTTTCAGCCGCATCTTCGCCATACAAAACTTCCTTGGTCAGCTCGACATACCAGTTGGCAAAGTCTTCCCAGATGAAGTTGTAAAGGCTACGTCCAGCTTCGCCAAACTCAAACTTATCAAAGTTTTTCGTCACATTTTCAACCGTCTCGTTGAGTTTCGTCAGAATCCAACGATCAGTTACATTGCCAGCTGTTTTACCTGCTACTTTGTCAATGTTTGCTAGGGTTTCTGACGGCGTGAGCGATTCCTTGTTCATAATGATATAGCGAGAAATGTTCCAGATTTTGTTAATGAAATTCCAGGCAGCATCCATTTTTTCGTATGAAAAACGCACGTCTTGACCTGGCGCGGAACCATTTGACAGGAACCAACGAAGTGCATCAGCGCCATATTTTTCGATGACGTCCATGGGATCAATACCGTTGCCCAGAGATTTAGACATTTTACGGCCTTCTTCGTCACGAATGAGCCCATGGATCAAGACATTTTCAAATGGCCGCTCGCCAGTAAATTCAAGGCTTTGGAAGATCATACGGCTCACCCAGAAAAAGATGATGTCGTAGCCTGTCACGAGTGTTGACGTTGGAAAATAACGCTTGAAGTCAGCTGCTTCTTCGTCAGGCCACCCCATCGTTGAAAACGGCCAGAGCGCTGATGAAAACCAGGTATCAAGCACGTCAGGATCCTGCGTCCAGCCGTCCCCTTCAGGCGCTGTCATACCAACATACATCTCACCTGATTCGTTGTACCATGCGGGTATTTGGTGTCCCCACCAAAGTTGACGCGAAATCACCCAGTCGTGCACATTTTCCATCCATTGTGTGAATGTATCGTTGAAACGTGGCGGGAAAAATTCGACCTTGTTATCTGTTTTTTGGTTATCAATGGCAGCTTTTGCCAGATCTTCCATCTTGACAAACCACTGCGTTGACAAGCGTGGCTCAACAACCACACCCGTCCGCTCAGAATGTCCAACTTCATGGCGAATCGGCTCAACTTTGATCAATTGACCCAGATTTTTAAGTCCAGCCACAATCTGCTTACGTGCTTCAAAACGATCCAGACCGTTAAATTCACCGCCGACTTCGTTGATTGTGCCGTCATTGTTCATCATGTTGATCATTGGCAGATTTGCGCCCTTACTGTTGAGGCGCTCAACTACGTCAAAGTCATTTGGATCATGAGCAGGCGTGATTTTAACCACCCCTGTCCCTTTTTCCATGTCTGCGTGATCATCCGTCAGAACAGGAATTTCACGATTGACAAAAGGCACGATGACGGTTTTTCCGACGATATTTTTATAGCGATCATCATTTTCATTGACAATGACTGCCACGTCGCCGAGCAATGTTTCAGGACGCGTGGTTGCAATCTCGACCTCGCCTGATCCGTCAGCCAGTTTGTAGGTCATGTGGTAAAATGCGCCGTCGATCTCTTTGTGAATGACTTCAATATCAGAAAGCGCCGTCATGGCCTTAGGATCCCAGTTGATCAGCTTTTCGCCACGGTAAATCCAGCCTTTTTCATAGAGCTTGACAAATACTGTGCGCACGGCTTGGTTGAGGCCTTCGTCAAGCGTGAAACGCTCACGAGAATAGTCCAGAGATAGCCCCATCTTTCCCCATTGCGTCTTGATCGTCGCTGCATACTCGTCTTTCCACTCCCAAGCTTTGTCTAGGAATTTTTCGCGTCCCAGATCATAGCGTGAGATGCCTGACTCTGCTAGACGCGCCTCAACTTTTGCTTGCGTCGCAATCCCCGCGTGGTCCATCCCAGGCAGCCAAAGCGTATCATAGCCTTGCATGCGCTTTGCACGGATGATAATGTCTTGCAACGTCGTGTCCCAGGCATGTCCTAGATGGAGCTTGCCTGTAACGTTTGGCGGTGGGATGACGATGCTGTAAGGCGCTGCATCTGGATTGGCAGACGGCGTGAAAACGCCAGCAGCAAGCCATTTTTCATAGCGTCCTGCTTCTACTTCTGTTGGGTTAAATTTTGTTGAGAGTTCTTTTGTCATGTTTTATTGCTCCTTATTATGTGTGGTAACGAAAAACGATAGCCATTTTTCATGTGTTTATTAGTTCAACATAGTACTACTTTTTCTTTTACAACTCATTTCTCTAATCCCCATCAACACGCGCCTTCACCTTCAACCCATCAATTTTGGCATGTAGTTTTGCGATTTCTTGCATGAGTTCGTTTTGGTGTTTCTTTTGTCTCGCGTGAATGCTTGCGCTGGTGCCTGCTGCGATGGACGCACCAAGCGCCGAGAGAACATTGGTATAATTACCCAATATCAGCTGAGCGTTGGCTGACGGGGCGAGAAATTTCAGCTGCGACAGTAACCCCAACCCGCCAAAAATAACGAGGTAAATAAACAAAAAGAGATAGATATACAGCGAGACGGTACTGCTTAGCGCCGTTGGGATAAATGATAAGATTTTCCTCATTTTTGACGTGTGTGCTTGTGATTCATCTGCCATATTTGTCTCCTTCTAACAAAAAAAGCGTCCCAAATCTCTACAGATTAGGACGCTTTCACGTGGTACCACCTAAATTGCCTGCCAATCCAGCAAGCCACTCAATTTTTATCTCATTTGCCAAAAAGCAACAGTGACACAGGCGATTGCGAGATTTTCAGCTACCTCTCGCTCTCTTGGCTAAAATCGCGTATTTCTGCCACACTCTCTTTGTTTGACTATATTCTACCAAATTACGGACTTGACGTCAAATCGCCTTCCCTAACGTCAGAATGGTAAACCTTTTGTGAATTTACCCATTTTTTGCTCAGTTGTTTTGTCAATCTCAACAAGTGCGGCATTCACGGCTTGGGCAATCATGTCTGACAAGGTTTCCTTGTCCTCAGGATCAATCAGATCTGTTGCGATGTCGATAGTTGTCAGTTTGCGATCGCCAGTAAATGCGACTTTGACCAAATCTTGTGCAGAAGTCCCATAAAATGTTGTTGACTCAATCTCAGCCTGTGCAACTTTCATATTTTTTTGTAAATCTTGGGCTTGTTTCATCATTTTTTGCATGTTCATCATAGTAATCAAAAATCTCCTAATTTTTATAATAAAAAAACCGAGCGCATGGCTCGGCGATTAGTGCGGAGAAAGGGACTTGAACCCTCACCAGGAAAATTCCCGACAGGATCCTTAATCCTGCGCGTCTGCCAATTCCGCCATCTCCGCGAAACAGTACTCTCCTAGTATATCAAAGTAGCCGTTTTTCGTCAATAGAAAATATGACTTTTCTTGAAAAAATTTTGCGATTAGCAATTAAGCTCTAATCTCAATACTGAATCTGATCAAAAAGCCCATCAGGTAAATCATGGAAGCCTTTGCCAGCTTTGTAGTTGTCAAATTTGCCAGCTAAAAACTGGTAGGCATCGAGTCTACTTTCATAGCGAATGACTGCGTCCACTGCACGTGCATCGCCCGCATCCGCCTCTTCTTGTGCTGCTGCCATTGCCATCTGGTGAACGGAGATTTGCGTTGCAACCCACTCGTCAAAGTCCTTTAAAAATTCTTGTTCGTATGTCATTTACTTGTCTTCCTTTACTATTTTTTGATAGGCGTAGCGTGGGCCTTCATACTGGACAGTGCCCCGCTTTTCAAAGCCTAGTTTTGTCAAGATATGCTGCATGATCTGATTTTCCGGATGCGTGTCGCAACGAAAGTCGGTGTAGTCTGAAAACGTCGTCATAATCTCTTCGAAAATCGCCTGCCCTAGCTTTTGTCCCCTGTAAGCACTTGAGACGGCAGTCCTGTGAATCATGACATAGTCCAGATTGTCATTGAGCCAATAACCGTCAGAAATGTCGCTATAAATCTTGTCAAATCCCGTCAGAACAGCTGCATAGCCTGCAATCTGACCGCTATTTTCATGGATCAAAACATAGCCGACTTGCGCCGTGATGTCCGCTGCAATGTCTGATTGTGCTGGATAGGCGTTTTGCCACTGGTCAATGCCTTGTGCGCCCAGAAAATCACGCGCCTGCGCAATAATCGCCATAATCTCAGGCAGGTCCGACACCTGCGCCTGCCGCATCATTTGCGCACCAACTTCACGACGGCCTCCGTACGCGCGGTGTGCGGAAACATGTCGACTGACTGGATGTACTTGACGTCATAGACTTGCGCGAGCTTGACCAAATCACGTGCCAGCGTTGAAACATTGCAGGAAACATAGACCATTTTCGCTGGTTTTGTCGCGACAATGGTGTCCAGCAGTTTGTCGTCCAGCCCCGTTCTTGGCGGATCGACAATCAGCGCTGTGGCTTTGAAACCGTCTGCTACCCACTGCGGGATCAGGCTTTCAGCCGTCCCCACCTCGTAAATGCCACCAGGGACATTGACACGCGCATCATCAATCGACTCAGGAATCACATCCATTCCACGAATGCTGCGCACCTTGCCCAGAAACGCCCGGCCAATCGTCCCAGTCCCAGAATAAGCATCAATCAAGTCGTCATCAAGCCTTGCGTCCATGGCCTTAACTGCCTCAGTATACAAAGTATTTGTCTGCTCAGGATTGAGCTGGTAGAAAGCGCGCGGGCTCAGCTCAAACGTGTAGTCCAAAACGCCCTCTAAAATCGCACGCTCGCCCCATAAAATCTCGGTCTCTGACGTGTTGCTATAAATCTCAGACGTATTTTTACGGTTAATATTCAGCGCAACCGTTTTTATCTCTGGAAATTTCTCAGTCAAACTCGCAATTGTGCGTGTCAACTCAACACGTTCTGACGAGATAAAAATAATCTGAACCTGCCCCGTCTGATGCGCACGACGCACCATAACTGTTCTTATGCCGTCAAATTTGCGTTCATTGTAGATCGGAATCCGGTGAAATGTTAGCAACTCTGTGATTTCTGTGATGATTGCCTGCGTTGTTTCATCTTGGGCGAGACAATTTTTTATCTCGACTAGACGATGTGAATTTTCAGCAAACAGACCAGCACGTACTTTTTCGCCTAAAAAGCGTGTCTGAAACTGCAACTTCGCCCGATAATGCTCCGGATTTTTCATGCCAATTGTTTTTCTAACTTCGTAGGTTTCAAAGCCTTCAGGTCTAAATTTTTTCAGGGCTTGGCGCAGCAAATCCTGCTTAAAAAGCAGCTGTTGCGGATAGGCCAGATGCATGATTTGACAACCCCCACATTGCTTGTAAATCTCACACATCGGCACGACACGGTGGGGTGATTTTTTATTGAGTTTCAGCACTTTTGCCGTGGCAAAATTCGGCGCCAAGCTCGTAATTTCGGCGTAGACGTCCTCGCCTTTGAGCGCGCCCGTTACAAAAACAGTCGTTCCTTTGAAGTTTCCGACGCCCTCGCCATTGATACCGATTTTTTTGATTTTCAGCGGAATTTTCTGCTTGATTTTAAGAGTCATATGTTACATTTTACCATTTTTTACGTATAATGAGGTATATGGCTAAAATAATTTTACTAGAAAAAAAGAAACGTTTATACAAAGTTGGCTTTGATAATGACCGCACGATATATGTGACAGAAGACACCATTGTCAAATTTTTTCTATCAAAAGGGGCAGCGTTTGATGACGCAGAAATTTCTGAAATCTCAGAATTTGCGGCCTTTTCTCGTGGGAAAAATCTGGGCTTGTACTATATTTCTTTTAAACAGCGCACCAAAAACGAAGTCATTCGGTATTTGATTGATCATGAGATTCCAAATGCTCAGATTGCGCGAATCATCGACGAATTAGAAAGCACTCGCTTCATTGACGACGAGGCCTATGCTGAGTCTTTTATCCGTGGCAAGATTCTTGGCAAGTCGTCTGGACCTTATAAAATCCGTCAGAAACTGAGCGAAAAAGGACTTGACAAGGCGCTTATCAGTGAAAAATTGGACGAACTTTATGACGAGGAAACGCAGGTGGATGTCGCCTACCATCTGGCTGAAAAACTCGTCATGAGCAAGTACAGTCGCTTGCCACTCAAGGCACTCAAGCTCAAAATCACGACCAATCTGACCAGCAAAGGCTTTTCCTATGACATCAGCAGGCTTGCAATCGAGCAGTTAGAACTCGAATCTGACGAGGAAAATGAATCCGAACTGCTGCAAAAAGAACTCGAAAAGCTCCTTCGCAAGTACAGCCGCAACTATGACGGCTACGACCTCAAACAACGTGTGACAAATGCGCTCGCACGTAAAGGATTTGACTTTGACGTCATCAACCGCGAGCTCAGAGAGATTGATTTTTAGTTAAAAAATGGTGCAAGACTTCTGATTTCTGAGCTCGTCAGATTACGATATTGGCCAGCAGAAAGCGTTTCATCTAGCTCAATTGGCCCGATCTTTTGACGTGTCAAACGCGCAACTAACTTTCCTGTACTCAGAAACATTTTCCGGATCTGACGGTTCTTACCCTCAATAATCGTGACACGTGCGCGATGTTCTGACAGGATGACAAGCTCTGACGGGGCAAGCGCCACATTGCCATCAATCACAAGGCCTTGTTTGAACGCTGTAACGTCATCTGCTGACAGTGACTCTTTCGTCTCGACTTCGTAGACTTTTGTAACATGCGCCTCGGGCTTTGTGAGATTTCTTGCGAGTTTACCATTATCCGTCAAAAGTAACAAGCCTTCAGACAAGAAATCCAGCCGCCCGATGATGGCAAGTCCTTTCTTATCCACGCTATCTGGCAATAGATCCAGCACCGTTTTCAAGTGTGCATCTTTATTTGCTGACAGGATTCTGACAGGCTTATTCAGCATGAGGTAGCGGTGTGGCGGGAAGGTGATTGTTTTCCCATCTAGTGTCAACTGATTCACTGCAGCGTCCAGCTGAAAATTCAGTGCCCGAACGACTTTACCATCGACCGTCACCCGATCTGCACGTAGGTATTTTTTTACGTCAGACTTTTCAAGGGCACCATAAGTCACTAAAATTTCATCAATTCGCATATTTACGTTCCTATTTCTTGACCTTTTTTGACTTTTAAAATATAATCTAATTATACAAGATTTTATAGACTTTTGATAAAATTTTTATTTCCCAAGAAAAGATAAAGCGAGGTAAATCTATGGCTTTTACAAATACAATCGCGCGTTATGCGAGTTTCGGCACCATTCAAACCATACCAGGCGAGATTATTGACAGTTTTTGGATGATCATCGACAATAATCTCAAAGGTGTTTTCGTATTGGAGCCGATGATTAACTTTGAGCTGATGAACAATGATGGCTCCCTGTCTATCCGTTTTTCACAGGACGACGACCCTGATACTGCCATCGTGATTGATTTCAACTACGAGTTTGACAGCAGCTGGCCGACACTTTTTCACGCCGTGGATAACATGGGCCGTGAAACAATCATGACACCAATGGAAGTCTAAGCAAAAACTGGCGATGTCGTCAGTTTTTTTGTATACAAAAACAGACACCCGAGAGTATCTGTCACTTTGTCTTATTCAGAATCATTTGCTACGAATGGTAGCAAAGCCATGATACGTGCGCGTTTGATCGCTGTTACCACTTTACGTTGGTTTTTAGCTGATGTACCAGTCACGCGACGTGGCAAAATTTTACCACGTTCAGAGATGAAACGTTTCAAAAGCTCAGTGTCTTTGTAGTCGACGTTTTCGATTTTGTTAGCTGCGATAAAGTCAACTTTTTTGCGGCGTTTGAAGCCACCACGACGTTGTTGTGCCATGTTATTTCTCCTTATATTATTCTGTTTTGGCGCGAGGCGCCTTCATGTGATTAAAAGGGCAGATCATCATCGCTCAGGTTCATAGGTGTGCCCCCAGAAAACGGATCGCTATCGCGACCGAAATCGGGTGTACTTGCTGAACTCTGAGTTTGTGACGGCTGATTGCCACCGAAGTTTGAAGTGTTAGGTTGAGACGGTGTAGGTGTATAGCCTCCACCAGTTTGACCGCCACCATCACGCGCTGCACGACTTTCAAGCATTTGGAAATTATCAGCAACAACCTCTGTCACGTAAACACGTTGACCTTGGGTATTCTCATAATTACGCGTTTGGATGCGCCCGGTAATCCCTAGAAGCGCACCTTTTTTTGCCCAATTTGCTAGATTTTCTGCAGACTGACGCCAGATGACAACGTTTATAAAATCCGCCTCGCGCTCACCATTCGCATTTTTGAATTGACGATTTACCGCAAGGGTAAATGTCGCAACTGCTTGGTTTTGCGGTGTATAGCGAAGTTCAACGTCTTTAGTCAAACGACCCACTAAAACAACATTATTAATCATGTTTAGTCCTTCCTGATTACTGTAAGTTAAGCATTAGCGCTAAGCGGCTAATTAAGCTTCTACTTTAGTAATCATGTGACGCAAGATGTCGTCGTTGATTTTTGCAAGACGGTCGAACTCGCTTGTTGCAGCTGAAGCAGGGTCTGCTTCAAGTGTGACAAGACGGTACAAACCTTCACGAAAATCGTTGATTTCATACGCAAGACGACGTTTTTCCCAATCTTTTGATTCAGAAATAGTAGCACCATTTTCTGTCAAAATACCGTCAAAACGCTCAACAAGCGCTGCTTTCGCATCTTCGTCAATGTTCGGACGAATAATGTAGAGAATTTCGTACTTAGTCATTGATGTTTCCTCCTTTTGGTCTAATGACCCGAGCCGATTGCTCGGGTAAGTGAGGGATACTCACAAGATATTATTATACCACAACTTTCAGTTATTTTGCAAGCTTTTAACATTTCCAATAAAAAATACCTCAAGAAAGCTCCTGAGACATTTTTTGCTATATCATCAGCCACCAAAAACAGCTGAAATCCCTGCATAAACAAGCAAGATAACACCTAAAACGATGCGGTATTTCCCAAAGAAAGTAAAATCGTGTTTTTTGATATAATCCATCAAGAATCTGATGACAACGATCGATACCCCAAAAGCCGTGGCACAGGCCACGATGAGAATGCTAAACTGATAAAAACTCATGCCCTGACCACTCAACGCAAACTTGACAATCTTAAGCAAACTAGCACCAAACATGACAGGAATCCCTAAGAAAAAGGTAAATTCAGTCGCAACAAATCGTGATGCACCGAGTAAAATAGCACCTAAAATCGTCACGCCAGAACGCGACGTCCCTGGCATGAGCGACAATACTTGGATGAGACCGATATAAAAAGCAAATTTATACGGCATCCTGTCCAGATCAACTAAACTATCTGGCCGCGTTTTCGCCCATTTTTCCACATAGATAAAAGCGACGCCGTAAATGATCAGCATAAAAGCAATCGGCACAAACTTGTGAAAATGTAGGTCCAACCAGTCATCAAGCGGCAAACCAATAATGATAGCTGGGATACACGCAATAATCACCTTGAGCCAGAGTTGCCACGTCAGCTGCGTCTCACGCGGCGTTTTATCACGATCAAACGGGTTGAGTTTCTTAAAATAAATCACAACAACCGCAAGAATTGCGCCAAGCTGAATCACGACGTTAAACATATTCATAAACTCTGTTGACTGTTTGAGCTTGATAAACTCATCTGCGAGAATCAAATGCCCTGTCGAGCTGATGGGCAGCCACTCGGTGATGCCCTCGATGATACCTAATATGATTGCTTTTATAAATTCCATGAGTTTTCCTTTAATTTTTGTTCTTGGTCTCTTTATTATATCAGAAATCAGTCTGTTTTTGCGAATTTTTCCTGGTAAACATGATTAGATTATATTTTCGGCGCATCTATATTGAAAATTCAGTCAATTTTTAGTAGAATTGAGAAGACTATAAAATTCAAACTAGAAAGAGATTTATGAAAAAACTACTTAAAGTAATAGCAGCTGTTTTGATGGTTGCAAGCGTTGTCGCGCCAATTGCAATCACAAAAGTGCAAGCAGACAGCTCAAACGAGTTCCGTGTCGGCATGGAGGCCGGTTATCCGCCGTTTAACTGGACACAAAAAACTCAGGCAAATGGTGCAGTCAAAATCGACGGCAGCAACCAATACGCCAATGGTTATGACGTGCAAATTTCTAAAAAAATTGCTGACAAACTCGGTAAAAAGCTTGTCATTGTCAAAACGAAATGGGACGGCCTTGTTCCTGCGCTAACTTCTGGTAAGATTGACGCCATTATTGCTGGGATGAGCCCAACTGCTGAGCGCAAACAAACTATCGACTTCTCGCAAAACTACTATACTAGTCAGCTTGTCATCGTGACACGAAAAGATAGCAAATACGCTGATGCAACAAGCCTCGCTGACTTCAAAGGTGCAAAAATCACTGGTCAGCAAGGAACCTTCCACTATAACTTGATTCCACAAATTCCTGGCGTCAAGCAAGAACCTGCTATGGGCGACTTTTCAGCCATGCGGGTGGCGCTTGAGGCTGGTACCATTGACGGCTATGTCGGTGAACGTCCTGAAGGCATCACTGCTGAAACGAAAAATCCCAAGTTTAAAATGGTAACCTTCTCTGAAGGTAGTGGTTTCAAGACCAATCCTGAGGACACACAAACTGCGGTTGGTGTCAAAAAAGGCGACAAGGACCTCCCTAAGATCAATGAAGTTTTGTCAGAAATGAGTCAAGCTGATCAGACTAAGATCATGGACGAAATGGTGGCGCTCCAAGCACATCCAAATAAAACAACTGGTTTTTGGGGTCAGGTATCTGACATCATCAAAAACAACGGTAGTGACTTTGTCCGTGCTGCCGGTATGACACTTTTCATCTCGATTATCGGAACAATTATCGGGACAGGTATCGGACTTTTGATTGGCGTCTTTCGGACGGCTAAAAAGTCTGCTAATCGTGGGATTGCTGTCATTCAAACAGTGATTGGCTGGATTATTAATGTCTATGTTGAGATTTTCCGTGGGACGCCTATGATCGTACAAGCCATGGTCATCTACTATGGTTCGGCACAATTCCTTGGTATTTCCATGGATAAGACGCTCGCTGCCTTGATTATCGTGTCCATCAACACGGGTGCTTATATGAGTGAAATTGTTCGCGGTGGCATTTTCGCCGTTGATAAAGGACAGTTTGAGGCTGCAAGCGCACTGGGCATGAGTCACGGTCAAACCATGCGCAAAATCGTCCTGCCACAGGTTATCCGCAACATTCTCCCTGCAACGGGTAATGAGTTCGTCATTAACATCAAAGACACGTCTGTTTTGAACGTGATCTCAATCACCGAGCTCTTCTTCCAAGGGAATACCGTGGCGCAGCAAAACTATCAATATTTCCAAACTTTCACCGTGATTGCTGCGATTTACTTTATCCTGACCTTTACAATCACACGCATCTTGCGCCTAGTTGAACGCCGACTGGATTCAGAAAATTACACGACGGGTGCTAATCAAATGCAACTGCCACTAAAAGAAGCAACAATTGAGCTAGGAGGCGAAAAATGAGCGACGTAATTCTTGACATCAAAAATCTCAAAAAATCATTTGGCCACAATGAAGTCCTAAAAGACATCCACATGACCGTCGCATCTGGCGAAGTCATCTCGATTATTGGGAGCTCAGGTAGCGGTAAATCAACGCTTTTGCGCTCAATCAATCTGCTTGAAACGCCGACGTCTGGTGAGATTCTCTATAAGGGCGAAAATGTGCTCGAAAAAGGCTACGATCTCAACAAATATCGCACGCATCTCGGCATGGTTTTTCAGTCATTCAACCTGTTCAACAACCTAAACGTTATTGACAATGTCATCGTGGCACAAACAACGGTGCTCAAACGCGACCGCGACGAAGCAAAGAAAATCGCACTTGATAACCTAACTGCTGTTGGCATGGAAAGGTTTGCGAGCGCCAAACCTGCACAGTTATCTGGCGGTCAAAAACAACGTGTGGCAATTGCACGCGCACTATCTATGAACCCTGACGTCCTGCTGTTTGACGAGCCTACAAGTGCGCTCGATCCAGAAATGGTCGGCGAAGTACTGAAAACGATGAAAGAACTCGCTGGAAGCGGTCTGACTATGGTCATCGTGACGCACGAGATGGCCTTTGCGCGCGAAGTGTCTGATCGTGTCATTTTCATGGACAAGGGTGTCGTCGCTGAAAGTGGCACACCTGAGGAAATCTTTGTGACACCAAAAGAAGAACGCACAAAAGAATTTTTGACACGCTTTTTAAAAGACTAGGCTAGAATTAGCTGCAATAATAAAAAATAGTTCTGACGAACTTAACGTCAGAACTATTTTTTACGGCTTTGAATGCGATAAAATACAGGAATGCCAATCAGCGTCACAAGTACACTTACGAGCGATGATATGGTCGTAAGTGGATTGGTCAGATTACTATAAAGGATGTACACTGCACCTGCGATAGCAATGAGTGGTGTGATAGGATAGCCGATGACTTTATAACTGCGTTCGGCATCCGGTCGCGTTTTTCTCAGCCTGAAAACGGCGATAAACAGCAGACCGTAAAATGCCCAGGATGAAAACACAGCAAGGTCACTCAGGATATTGAAAGCTTGCGATGAAACGAGGTTGACTAGCATCAAAAGAACAGCCATGATGACAATGATACCGCCTGCACGCATCGGAATGGCGTTTTTATTTAGCTTTGAAAAATAGTTTGAAAATGGCAGATTTCCTTCTGCTGCTAGAGCATATGGCACACGGATGGCTGTAAAACTGTACCCATTTAAGGCGCCGTAGACTGAAATCAAGATACCAACCGTGACAAACTTGCCACCAATTTTCCCAAAAATCATCTGCGCCACTTCACTTGCGGTGTTATTATTGCCCATAATCTCGTGAATGGGCATGTGACGCAACATCACGAGCGAGACTAGCAGATAGACAACTGCGATGGTCATGAGACCTGCAGACAGCGATAAAGGCAAGTCGCGCTTGGGCTTCTTGAGTTCGCCTGCGATATTGCCGATGCCAATCCAACCGTCAAAAGCGAACATGGCGGCGACGATAGCTGACCCAACACCTAAAACAGGGTTGATGCCATCTCCCGCCTCAAGTGGCAGGAGATGAAACTGGACCTCTGACTTACTCAGCAAGCCAAAAATGACAATCAGCGCGATCGGAATCAGCTTAATCACCGTTAGCAGCGAATGTGCGCGACTTGCAAACTTGGTACCGAGTGAGTTGATTATTAAAATCGTTGCAAAAACGAGAATGGCAACAGGGACATTGTGCGTGGCGTCGGATTTTATCCCAAACAGGTTGTTAAACTGCGTCGCCCAAATGATAGCAAGGCCTGCGATGTTAGCTGGATAATAAATCAGCGTCTGTACCCAGCCAAAAAGAAAGCCCCAGAGCTTACCAAAAGCGTGCTCTAGATATTTGACGCCACCGCCCGTTTCTGGAAATAAGGTACCTAGTTCAGCCACGGTCAAGCCACCTGCAACTGTAAAAATAGCTGCAAGCACCCAGGCCAAAATCACTAGATTGGCAGAGCCAGTACGTGATGCCATGGCTGCGATTTTGAAAAAGACACCCGCCCCGATAACGGTGCCTACAACTGACGAAAGTGCACCTAAAAAGCCAACTTCCCGTTTTAATTCTGTATTTTTTTGTGACATGTTGTCCCTTTCATTTTGTCCTATAAGGTCTGTTTATAATCATACCAAAAATAAGGCTTGATTGAAACAGATGGGCATTAAAAAAATGCCATTTCAGACAATTTTTTAGATGGTTGATCAATCTTCGATGACTTCGACCGCATCCCCAAATAAGGCTTGGGCAGCGTCTACTGCATCATTTGTCGCAGGTTCTGCCGGCTTTTTCATCTCGTCAGACCCTGTTTTTTTGTGACTCTGTGCGTATTCTGTTCTGACGGCTAGCCAGTCGTCATTGGTCAGTGCGATGATTTCTGGTGCAAAATGCACAATATTAGACATGAAGTTGCCAAATTGAACTTGCAAGTCTTGATTTTGCATGGCTTTTTGGGCGGTAAACTCGCTTTTGAAGGTCACGACAACAAAGCGTTCTGACGCCGCAACAGCCGATGTATTTTGCAGCATTGACTTGCCAAAGCCGCTGTCAAAGGAGTTGATAACTTCTTCCCAAGCGTTCTGAATAGCCGTTCGCGCCTCATTTGTCGCCTCACTCAGCGCCTTAAAAACAAAGTCTTTACTGAAGTAACTGCCTGATTTTGAGACGGCTTTTTTGCTTGTTTTTTCTGGCAATGCTGACTGTGCTGCTTGCGTCGTTTGAAACTCACCAGACTCAAGTTTACTCGTCAAAGCAGCAACCTGTGCCTGCAGATCAGCAATTACAGCTGAATAGTCGGTACTATCTTGAATTACCGTTTCTGACAATCTCATGGTCATCACGTCAGCTGCTATCTTTTCCTGCGTTGTCTGTTTCAGTGTTTGCAAGGTTTCCGTTGCTATATCAATCCAGGTGAAAATCTGGGCTTTGCTCACATCAAGCGAAGCGCCTGAAGCTGGCTCTGACTCAGATGCTGGCTGCATGAGCATGTCACGAAAGTGGCTCATGAGGTCTTCTGTAAAGCGGATCATGTTTTTGCCGTCTGCAAATATGGTGTCTAGCTGAGTGAGTGCCTCCTCTACCTTTTGCTCGGAAATGGCTGTAATATAAGCGTCAAGCGCCTGACTTGAGATGGCACCCGTCACAAGGAGAGCAACGTCAAGCGTCAGGCCATCCTGCGCAAAGCTCAGCGCCTGATCAAGCGTCGAGAGGGCATCGCGCATACCGCCATCTGCAGCATTGGCAATCAACTCAACGGCTGCTGCGTCGTAGCTGACATTTTCAGCTGTAAGCACATCCGTCAGATGCCGTGCAATGTCAACACTCGTAATAGCGCGAAAAGCAAATCGCTGCACGCGAGACAAAATCGTCGCAGGAATTTTTTGAATTTCGGTCGTTGCAAGCACGAAAACGACATTTTCCGTAGGCTCTTCAAGCGTTTTCAAAAGCGCGTTAAACGCACCTGTTGTCAGCATGTGTACTTCATCAATGATATAGACTTTGTAGGTCGCACGCGACGGGGCATAGGTTGATTTATCACGGATTTCTCGGATTTCATCAACACCGTTGTTTGATGCCGCATCGAGCTCAATCACGTCTTCGAGCGAGCCATTCGTCACGGCCGTACAAATCTCACAGACATTACAAGGTTCGCCGTCCACTTGATTGGGGCAGTTAATAGCTTTGGCGAAAATCTTTGCTGCCGACGTTTTTCCCGTGCCACGTGGTCCTGAAAAAAGGTAGGCATGAGAAATCTGGTTGCTTGTGATCGCATTTTTTAGCGTTGTGGCAACGACTTCTTGGCCGACCATTTCATCAAAACGCTGACTGCGATACTTGCGATAAAGGGCTTGATAGCTCATTTTTCTGCCTCATTTTCGCTAATATGCTGGTCAAACTGAGCGAAACGCCAGTCTGTTTTGTCAATCAGAACCGCCACAAATTTTTCTAGAAAATCCTGTTCTGACGGGCCGTAAAAATCTGTGGTGTTCGCATCAAGATCGAGCACACCAAGTAAATCACCATCTTTGACAAGCGGCACCACGATTTCTGATCGTGCAGCTGAGTCGCAGGCGATGTAGTTTTTATGCGTCCGAACATCACCTACAACCAAAGTCTCACGTTTTTCTGCCGATTCCCCACAAACACCTTTTCCTAAAGCAATATTGACGCAAGACACGCCACCTTGAAAAGGTCCCAAGACCAACTTTTCGCCGTCATAGAGATAAAAGCCTGCAAAAACTTGCTCTGGTAGGCTCCCTGATAAAAGTGCTGCAGCATTTGATAGATTTGACAGGGCATTTCCTGATCCGTCACCAATCAATGCATCCAGTTGCAATAATGCAAGGTCATAATTTTCTTGTTTAGTCATATTTTTTCACCTGATAATTTGATATAATATAACTATTATATCAAATTTTGGAGATAAAAATGAACCTTGATGACATTCGCTCAGATATTGACCAAATTGACTTAGAACTTGTCAATTTGCTAGAGTCACGCATGGCTTTAGTCGCACAAGTTGCCGCTTTTAAGCAAATGACAGGGACGAGAGTACTTGATAATACGCGTGAACTCGCCATCCTAGCACGCGTTTCTAACCGTGTTGCGAATCCCGACTTTACTGAAACAGTCGTAAATACCTTTAAAGATGTGCTGAAAAATTCACGTGCCTACCAAGAAAAGATGCTAAATGACTAAAAGTCAGAAAAAATCGCCTTTTTTCTATCAGGAACTGCTGATTTATTGTCTGCTTGCTGTGATAATCGGTCCCGTCGTGGGTGGTCTTGATGCGATTTTCGGGCGTGTCCTGATTTTTTTTAGTGATTTTAGAACGGCACATTTTGACTATCTGATCCCTTTTCTTGCGCTTGCAGGCCTTCTTATCGTATTTTTATATGACCGTTTTGGCAAGATAGCGAGTCGTGGCATGGGGCTTGTCTTTAGCGTTGGACACGAGTCTGACGAGGTCATCCCCAAACGTCTGATTCCATTGTCTGTTCTGACGACTTGGCTGACGCATTTATTTGGTGGATCTGCTGGGCGTGAAGGTGTCGCCGTTCAGATAGGTGCGACTTTCGCTAATTTTTTAGGTGACCGCGTTGAGGTTAAAAATCGCCATATTCTGATCATGATTGGGATGTCTGCGGGTTTTGGTGGACTTTTCCAAACGCCTTTTGCGGCAGCACTTTTTGCTGTCGAGGCTCTCGTTGCAGGACGGATCTATTATCGTGCCCTGCTGCCTGCTCTGATAGCAAGTAGTATTGCAGCATTTTCCGCGCAGCACTTAGGGCTTGAAAAATTTAGCTTTTCACTTGCGAATCATGGCGTCAAGCTACCTGATTTTGATACCCGCTTGACGATTAAATTGCTTGTTTTAGGCGTAGCCTTCGGGCTTTGTGGCTTTACATTTTCTTGGCTTTTAAAATATAGCAAAGCACAGCTTGCTTCACTGTTGCCAAACCCTTACGTGCGGATTGCCGCAGGCGGCGCCGTTTTATCCATCCTCATGACATGTTTTGGAAACGGCAGATATTCAGGACTCGGCACTAACTTGATAGCGTTTGCCTTGGGCAATGGCGGGCAGATTTTCGCTTGGGACTTTCTGCTCAAGCTACTGCTGACCGTCTTGACACTGTCACTCGGATTTCAAGGCGGCGAAGTAACGCCACTCTTTGCCATCGGGGCGAGTCTTGGCGCTGCAGGTGCAATTTTGCTCGGCTTGCCACCAGAATTCGCAGCTGCACTTGGCTACGCAGCAGTTTTTGCCTCAGCCACCAATACTTTTTTTGCTCCGATTATGATTGGCTGCGAGATTTTCGGTTATAACCTTATGCCCTATCTACTTATCGTTGTCCTAGCCAGTTATACGCTGAATTTCAACCAGTCCATTTACGGCGGTCAAAAAACACTTTGATTTTACAAAATCAAAGTGTTTTTTCTATTTAAAAGCCATCCCACTCACTATCATCGCTCGCATTGTCAGGAGCCTGATTAGATTTACTAGCACTCTCATCTGTGCCAAATTCCCACGGACTATGCTCACCGAAACGTGCTGCCATCATGCGGTCAAATCCACCGCGAGCAGCAAAATCACCAAATTCACCCGCCTGATTTCTAACACTATTCCAATCCCTGTGATGTCTGCGCATTTCCGTCTGAAACTGACGTTTGAACTTGCGAATATCACCTTTGCTCATATTCATCCAGTCTTGACCCAGCATCTGCTCGCGAAAATCTTGAAATTCACTCATGCGCGCCATTGGATCACGCATGCCACGTGCCCGATTTTTAAACTCTTCTGGCCATCCAGCAATGAGTTTGTCAATCAAACCTTCAAAGGTCGCGCGGTCTGATTCTGACAGACCAGCAAAGAAATTCTCTGATAGATTTTGGCTTTGTGTCACTTGGTCACGCCCGGCAGCCGTCAGATAAACTAATTTGATACGCTTGTCATTATCGTCAGATTCTCTGCGAATCAGACCTTTATTTTCCAACTTTTTGATAATTTCAGCCAGACTTGATGGCTTAATATCCAGCAACTCTGCTAGAAAACCTTGCGTGATGCCATCTTCCTTACTCAATATATTGATGACTTTTTGCTGCGTTGTCGCCGTTTGACCGTTGCGAGCACCGCGACCTTCATAGGCAAAGTGCCGTGTCATGCCACCTAAAATCTTGACTTTACTAAATAACGCTTCTGTTTCTTCTGACATTTTCTGTCCTCCTGTACGTTTTCAACTGATAAGTCAAATAAATTTGGTACCTAACTTATTTGACCTAGTTTCAGTTTACTACGGTACCTAACTAATGTCAAGGGATTTTATCTGAAAACAGAAAAATCAGCCCGAAGACTGATTTTTAATAATTTAACGATTAAACTTCAAACATCAAATCGCCATAAGACGGCATTGGCCATGCTTCTTTATCAACAATCATTTCTAACTTGTCAACTGGTGCACGAAGCGCATCCATCGCTACAAACACAACTTCGTTGTAGAAACGTGCTTGAACAACACCTTCTTCTTTTTCAGTTGCTTGAGCTGTAACTGTCTTAAGTGCTGCAAGAGCAGTCTTAGCTTCTTTCAAAAGTTCAGACACTTCTGACAAGATTTCAGCTTGAACACTAGCATCAGCGCCAGCGGATTTGACTGCAACAACAGTATCTGCAAGGGCTTTTGTATACTTGATAACAGCTGGAATGATTTGTTTAGTTGCCATGTCAATCATCGTAAGCGCTTCAATATTGATCACTTTACCGTAATTTTCATATTTAACTTCTTCACGTGCTTTAAGCTCAGCAGGTGTCAAAACGCCGTATTTATCAAACAAATTGATTACGTCTTCTGACGCCAAGACTTCAGTTGCATCAACGATTGATTTAAGATTTGGCAAACCACGACGTTCTGCTTCGGCAACCCATTCGTCAGAATAGCCATCGCCGTTAAAGATAACGCGTTTGTGTGCTTTTGCGTATTCAGCAATCAAGCTGTCAACTTCTTTGTCAAAGTCAGCTGCCTTTTCAAGACGTTCTGACGCTTCGTCAAATGCTTCTGCAACAATCGTGTTAAGCACGATATTTGGCGAAGCAATCGAGTCACGTGAACCAACCATACGGAACTCAAACTTGTTACCTGTGAAGGCAAACGGTGATGTCCGGTTACGGTCAGTTGCATCTTTAGAGATATCTTTGAGCGCAGTTGAACCCGTTGTCAAGACGCCACCTTCAATAGACGTGTTGGCAGAGCCTTTCGCCACGTACTGATCGATGATGTCCTCAAGTTGAGACCCAAGGAAGATAGAGATGATTGCAGGTGGAGCTTCGTTGGCACCAAGACGGTGGTCGTTACCTGGGTCGGCTGCCGACTCACGAAGCAAACCAGCGTATTTATCAACCGCTTTGATAATACTTGCAAGAACGAGCAAGAACTGTTTGTTTTCATGTGGTGTTGAGCCTGGTTCAAGCAAGTTTTCGCCGTAGTCAGTCACAAGTGACCAGTTATTGTGTTTACCAGAACCATTGACACCAGCGAAAGGTTTTTCATGGAGCAAAGCTTTCATACCATGTGCGCAGGCAACACGTTTAAGGGTTTGCATGACAACTTGGTTTTGGTCAACCGCAACGTTTGCGTTAGCGTAGATTGGCGCAATTTCGTGTTGTGCTGGCGCAACCTCGTTATGTTGCGTTTTAGACGTAACGCCGACCTTCCAAAGCTCTTCGTTGACATCTTTCATGAAACCAGCGACACGTTGGCGAATGGTACCAAAGTAATGGTCATCGAGTTCTTGGCCTTTAGGTGCAGCAGCACCAAAAAGTGTGCGACCCGTGTAGATCAAATCTTTACGTTGCAAGAATTTTTGTTCATCAACCAAGAAATATTCTTGTTCAGGACCGACAGATGGCACAACAGATTTGGCATTTTTACCAAACAAGTTGACAAGGCGAACTGACGCATCAGAGATGACTTGCATTGAGCGCAACAATGGCGCTTTTTGGTCCAATGCTTCACCATTGTATGAGTAAAACGCTGTTGGAATCAAGAGTGTTGTACCTGCCGCATCATGGCGGACAAATACTGGAGAAGTTGTGTCCCAAACGGTATAGCCACGTGCTTCAAAAGTCGCACGCAAACCGCCTGAAGGGAAGGATGAGCCATCAGGTTCGCCCTTGATCAACTCTTTACCTGAAAAGGCTGTCAAAACGCTACCATCAGCTTTTGGTGCTGTGATAAATGAATCTTGTTTTTCAGCCGTAATCCCAGTCAATGGTTGGAATAAATGCGCAAAGTGAGTGGCACCTTTTGCAATTGCCCACTCACGAATCTCGTTTGCAATCACATCTGCTGTCGCAAGATCGAGTTCAACACCTTCTTCGGTCGATTTTTTGAATTGTTTGTAGACGCTTTTAGGCAAACGCTGTTGCATCACCGCATCCGTGAAAACATCCTCAGCAAAAATCTCTGGAATATTTACTTTCTCCATTTTAAAAGTCTCCTGACGTTTTTTCAGTTTAATTTATGTTATAACTTCTAACACTATTTATTATACATTTTTTTCCGACGCTTTGCAATAATATTTGTAATTTTTTGAAAATTCTTTATTAACGTTCGGATTTTCAAAAAACACTAATCCCAAAATGGCATCAGTGTCTGTTCTGACATTAGTAAAGATACAGATAGTTGTCGATTTCCCACTGTGTGACAAATTGTGCGTAGGACGCCCATTCTATTTTTTTAGTTTCGACAAAATTCGTATAGATATGCCTACCCAGAGCTGCCTTGACCACCTCATCTTCACGCAAAGCCTTGACCGCATTGTGCAAAGTAGACGGTAAATCCGTGATACCGACCGCACGGCGCTCATCTTCACTCATCGCATAGATGTTATTTTCAACCGGTGCAGGCGCCTCAATCTTGCGCGCGATACCATCAAGTCCACATTCGAGCAGAACGGCAAGGGCCAAGTAAGGATTTGCCGTTGGATCAACCGCACGCAGCTCAAGGCGCGTCCCCATGCCGCGAGAGGCAGGCACACGCACCAAAGGTGAGCGATTACGCCCGGCCCACGCCACATAAACTGGCGCTTCATAGCCTGGGACTAGACGTTTATAAGAGTTGACAGTCGGGTTGGTAATCGCTGTAAAGTTATAAGCATGCTCCAAAATACCACCAAGAAAATGGTAGGCAGTCGCAGATAGTTCTAGATCACCTTTTGGATCGTAAAAAGCATTTTCACCGTTTTTATCAAAAAGCGACATATTGCAGTGCATACCTGAGCCATTGATGCCAAATTTCGGCTTAGCCATAAAGGTCGCATAAAGCCCGTGGGCCCGCGCTATTGTCTTGACCACTAACTTGAAAATCTGGATGTTATCGCAAGCCTCAAGGACATTGGTATATTTAAAGTCAATCTCGTGCTGGCCGATTGCAACCTCGTGGTGACTGGCTTCAACCTCAAAGCCAAGATCCGTCAGAACGTTTACAATCTCACGGCGCGTATTGTCAGCTGAGTCTGTTGGCGCAATGTCAAAATAGCCACCTTGATCGTTGACTTCAAGCGTCGGATTGCCTGATTCATCAAGCTTGAAAAGGAAAAACTCAGGTTCAGGGCCAAGGTTAAACGATTTGAATCCGACAGATTCCATGTGTGCCAGAGCACGTTTAAGATTGCCACGTGGATCCCCTGCAAATGGCGTCCCATCAGGATTATAGATGTCACAAATCAAGCCCGCGACCTTGCCATTTTCATCGCCCCATGGAAAAACAATCCACGTGTCCAAGTCCGGATAAAGAAACATATCCGACTCGTTAATGCGCACAAATCCTTCGATAGAGGAGCCATCAAACATCATCTTGTTACTAAGTATTTTATCCAGTTGCTCTTCAGTAGCAGGCACTTCCACATTTTTTAGCGTTCCCAAAATATCTGTGAACATGAGACGCAAAAATGTGACATTTTTTTCTTTGACTTCGCGGCGAATATCTGTAGCTGTGATTGTCATGTTGTTTTCTACCTTCTTGTTTTATCTGAGATTCGTGTTTGGCTTGTTAAAGCGTGACTGCTGTATGATTTCTCGCTCCAAAATACGACGAACTTCATCGTCAGAAATGGACTTATTTTTGACATTGGCAAGCTCTTCTTTACTTTTTTCGTAAACTTTTTTAATGCCTGCAATGTTGAGTCCGTCCGTCAAATAATCCTTGATTTCAAGCAAAACATCCATGTCATTGAGCGAATACATGCGTCGGTTGCCGTCATTTCGAGCTGGAAAAATCAAATCCTGATCTTCATAATAGCGGATCTGACGCGCTGTGAGATCGGTTAATTTCATAACGGCGCCAATCGGAAAAACCGCCATGGAGCGCCGTAGTTCACGTTCTTTCACTAAATTTCTCCTTTGTCCTAAATCTACTGCCTATAATTCCAATTATATAGAGAATTCACTGTAAAGTCAACCGGTAATGTCAGATTTGGTAACATCGGAATGAGAGCACCATATCACACCATTCAGACAAAAAACTGACCGTAAAATCAGCGGTCAGTCTAGTTTATTTGCTAATAATCACCATTATGTCGCACAATTTCACCCTGATAATCAATCATGCCTGGCGCAACCATCTCAATGTCAAGACCCGCTTCGTCAAAGATATTACTCGCACGATAGGCCTTGTTTGTAGTGCGACAGATGACATAGTAGTGTGTGTCAGAATCTAGGTCAAATTTCCCGTCCTCAACGTCATCTATCGGCAAATTAACAGCGTTTGGAATATGAAAACTCTCATATTGCTCACGTGGTCGGACGTCCAAAATCGAAAGATTTGGAATGTCCAGTTTTTCAAATTCTGCTAGATCTAAGATATTAAATGCCATTTTCAGCCTCCATTTTCATTTTCCGGATAAGCATAGCCAAAATGCGTGTAGGCTTTTTGTGTGACCTTGCGCCCCTGACGCGTCCGAATCAAAAATCCCGACTGAATCAGATACGGCTCGTACATATCCTCAAGCGTCTCACGTTCCTCAGAGATATTGACCGCAAGCGTGCCCAGACCGACAGGCCCACCGCCGTACATCTCGATCATGGTTCTGATGATTTTTTGGTCAATGTAGTCAAGGCCTGATGCGTCAACATCTAACATAGTCAGCGCCTGACGTGTGATCTCATCTGTTACCGTGCCCGTGCCCTTGATCTGCGCATAATCTCGCACACGCTTGAGCAAGCGATTGGCGATACGCGGCGTCCCACGACTACGGCGAGCAATCTCGTGCGCCCCATCTCCAGTGATTTCAACCTCAAAAATATCAGCTGTTCGGATGACAATCTCCGTCAGATCACGCAGTTCATAGTAAGCCATGTGAGCATTGATACCAAAGCGTGCCCGAAGGGGATTTGATAGCATACCAGCACGTGTTGTCGCACCAATCAAAGTAAACGGCGGCAACTCCAAATGCACGCTGCGAGAACTCTCAGCCCCACCAATCATGATATCGATGTAAAAATCTTCCATGGCGCTATAAAGCACCTCCTCAACACTCATCGGCAGCCTGTGTATCTCGTCAATAAACAGAACATCCCCCGCCTCAAGCTCATTCAAAATCGCAACAAGATCTCCCGCCTTTTCAATTGCAGGCCCTGATGTTTGCTTGATATTGACACCAAGCTCATTTGCGATGACAAAAGCCATGGTCGTCTTACCAAGTCCTGGCGGGCCAAAAAGCAGCACATGATCAAGCGATTCTTCCCGCATTTTTGCCGCCTTGATGAAAATATCCAGCTGCTCTTTTATCTTGTCCTGACCGATGTATTGGCTCAGATATTGTGGTCTCAGTGTCCGCTCGTCAGAAAACTCTGCCGCATCCGCTAGCTCCCCTGATGTAAGTTTGTTCTCATCTTCTGTGTTCATATCTCGATTATACCAAAAAAACCAGCTTTTTTGCTGATTTTTAAGCGACAGCCGCTTGCCTTAGCTGATGGTGTCATTTATCGTCCAAGTAAGGGTTCCGGTAAATGTTCCTGCTTTCATTTTATTACTCACTTGGGCTTGGATGCCAGCATTTTCTGCAAATGTTGTTTGGAACAGGGCATCGCCAGTTTGTGTGAGTAAGGCTGAGCTGCTGTCAAAAAGTGTTTGCCCTGTCGCATCAATGACGTTGCCATTGTAGACGAGAGGAACCAATGAATTTGATGCGACGGATAAACTCCAGCCATAGGCACCAATGTCACGATCGTCGTAAATGGCGATTGGCATGATATTGCCAGCCGTTCTTGCGATCGTGATTGTCTCACCATTACTTGCCAGTGCGTTGATGTCGTTCAGGCTAGCTTGCCAGGTCAATGCTGTGGGTAAAGTCGTGATACTTAAGCCTTTTGCTGCGGAAAACTCGATGACTTTACCTGCTTTTATGGCAGACATATCTGTCGTAGTATAGGTCGACGGCGTTGCAGTATCAAACAAAGTCACATAGTCATTTGAGAAGACACCAGTTGCGACGCCACGCTTACTTAAGGTGTTACTAGCTTGCGCCATATCACTGTAAACATTTAGCCTGTGAGCATTTGTTGCCGTCATCTTGAAGTTCGTACTCGTGCCAAATACGGCACCAGCACCTGCCGCAAATCGAGCATAGCTCGGATTTGTGATGCTAAACGTATCTGACGTTGCGACTACACCAGATACTAACTGCCCCGTCGCAAGGTTGTTACGAATATCGATGTAACTACCACTTGCTGCTGAAAAAGTTACCGTGCTAATGTCCGTATCAAACAAAGGTGCATACGTATTGACGTTTAAACTACCGCTACTGCCTACTGTGATTGTTGCCGTGCTTGATGAACCATACCAGAGATCATTACAGGCCGCGGCCGTATTGGTCAGGTTTAGATTACCGTTGATTGTCCAGGTGACAGGAGACGTCGTGTACATGAGAAAACCCGTGCGATTACTCGTCCAGTTCAGTGTGGCTCCCGCATTGACCGTGAGATTCCAGCTTGCACCGGTGTCGTCACAAGAGTTGTAAGTGCCTAGCCCAGCTTGCTCGATAAATGACGTCGTCCCGTCAAGAATCGTAAAGCCATCACCTTCTTGCAATTCCTGGTCAGTCCCACAGGTAAAGGTATTCGTCCCACTAAACTGAAATGCGTTCGGCCCTACTGAGTAAAACGGCTGCGTGTTTGTAACTGTTGCTGCAAACTGCCAGATACAGTTTTGGTAGGTGACAACTGCATTACCCGATGCCACCCAGATAAAGCCATAGTAACCGTGAGCGTAACCGGTTGTTGACGTGATGCCGTCAGCAGCCTTACAGTTTTCAGCTCCTGTTGTCACGCCCGCTGTTTTGATGACTTGGTTCATGTTCATGACCGTAATCGAGTAGGCACCTGTGACATAAAGCGGCGCTGACGTCGTCGATGACTCATAAAATGTATACCCTGCCATGTCAAGTGTCAAGTTGGCATTTACCGTGGTAGCGCCGCCATAGTAGAGATCATTGGCAGCACGCACATAGGGTTTCTTGTCTGTCGTGACAGCTTGGTTAAAGTCATTGCCATTTGTTACAAGGGCATACCCGTCGTCCGTCATGGTGTAGGCTGCTACTTTTTTCTCGCCAATGCCGATTCCTGCAAGGATTGCGGTCAAAATAGTGGCGAAAACAACTAACAGTTGATTAAGATGTGATGTTTGCTTTCTTATCGTCATTTTCGTCATCATCTTCTTTCTTACGGCGTTTCAGCAGGATTATGATAAAGATAAATAAGCCTAACACCAGTGCTGTCAAAGCACCAAGTAAGATATACAAACCTACTTTATCGTTTTTATCCGTGATTGAAAAGCCTTGCTTATCGGCAAATTTCTTTGAGATAGCTGTAGCGTCAATGTCAAATGACTTCTCAAGCGTCCACTCATGTTGCATCGTCTCAGTCTGAGTTGCCTTTACCCTGAAAAGATAACTGCCCGTCGGAAATTTTGTCGCATCGTACAAGAGATTTAGCGCAAAATGCGTCGTAGGTGCCACCGCATAGTCGGAAAAAGTCTTAGTCACGACAACTTTCCCTGTTTTTTTACTGATAATCTCAGCTTTTAGCGACATTTTTTTGATGTTAATCCAGGCTGGATTTTCAAGTGTGGCCGAAATCTCAACTTGATTATTACGCTTGCGAACGAGCACCTCAGGCATCTTCAGATCAGGATGGACTGTCTTATCTGTTTCTTTGATGACAACAGCCTTTGCATAGGCGTATTGATTGGTGTAGCCGCTTTTTTTTGCATTGGCAGCGACAGGTTTTTCGATATAAATCGCCCCTAAAATCATACCGTCAAATGTCGTTGCAGGCATTTTGACCTTGATTGTCACCTGTTTTTTAGACTTGGCGGGCACCGTTACTTTTGGCGTTTCGACCTTTGCAAAACTGGTAAAGGGCATGGTCATCGCAGCATCTAGTTTTTGCGTGCTGATACCGTAAGAAATGCTACCATTATCGCTTGTCATGCCGTTTGTCACAGCGACCGTAAAATCTCCTGATGTGTCAGAAGTATTATCGATTTCAATCGTCAGATCAAAGGCTTGATTGGCCTTAGCACGTAAGTCAAAGTAAGATTTTGACGTGTCTACCTGCAGTTCTGACTGAGCTGTTCTGACGGTATAGCCCACGTCCTCAGCTCGAACAAGTCTCGGCGCAGCAATGATAAAACCAATCACTGCAACACATAGAAGTAGTGCTTTCTTCATTATTATTTTTCGCCCCCTTTTGTTGTGTATGTAGTGGAAAACCGAAGTCTTCCTTTTGTCACTATGTGGCTGCGTGCTATCTATTCGGTGATCTCATCTCCCAAAGTATAGGTGATTGTACCTTCGTAAGTACCAGCTTTTAGAGCTTCGCCTGCTGACAATGAAGATGAGTCAACGTCAATTTCTTGTTTGCCATTTGTATCCGGACCAGCTTTCAGTATCGTGCCTTCAGTTTGATAAATATTTCCACTTATACCTGTCACGTCAGAATCCTCTATACCACCTTCTGCAGGTGTAATTGTCAAATCTGATACAGGTAAATCATAGGCACCTGTTGTCAATGTCAATTCTGACGCAACTGCGTTCAAGATCCAGCCCGTATCGCCACCACGCAAGTCAGTGATTGTAAATACATCACTCGCTTCTCCGTCACTAATAAATCCATCTTCTGTGATGTCCTGATCTTCAAACGTCAAACTTGGCACTGTATCCAGTGTAATAGCACCTGCGTTAATTACGATAGAAGATTCACCTATCAAAGGGGCAGGATCAGTTGTATCTGCATTCACAACGCCAGCAAATAGCGTTACCGCTGCGATTGTCCCTACTGCACCTAATATCAATTTCTTTTTCATAATCATGTCCTTCGCTTTCTTTTAAGTGAGGCCGTCTGTGACAAGCCAGTGGATCGTGAGTGTATAGTCGGCAGGACGCAAGTCATGACAGAGCTCAAGCCCAAATGTATGTGGCGCTAGAGCGACTTTATACTGCGTATTACCAGTTGCTGTGCCGTCTACCGAAAGGATCGGCGTCCAGCTATTTTCAGTTGCTACTGACGAGTAGCTACCATTTTTCGTTGGCGAAACTGGGAGAAATGTTTTGCCGTCTGTCGATGCGGTAATGTTCATACGAGCACCGTTGACTTTGGCATCGCTGAGATTACAGATCTGCCCATTCGTGCCAATCAGCGGATCACTTCTGACAGAGAGCGTCCAGTCGCCACTACCCGTGTCACGCCCGTCAAATATGTCAATCGTGACAGCAGAGGTATTATAGATATAATCGCCCAGATTATTAGTCGTCCAGCTGCCAAAACTCGTAGAACTCACTTTTGTGACCATGATGCCGGGCGTGATCGTGATACCCGTCGTCCCTGTCATCGCATGCGCGATAGAGCTACCAGATAAAACAAATCCGACCATCATGACCATACCTATCAGTCGTTTAGTCCATATGTTCACCATTTCTCCTTTCCCTTAGTTTGATAATCAAGATAAATATGGCTGTTAAAATCAGCGCCATACCCACAAATGAGACGAAGAAGCCTGATACCTCCCCAAAATGCCCCAAAATGCCTTTAGCAATTGGTTTGGGTGCTGGATTTTTGATTGTAAATTCAGCGGTACTTGTGGCTCCGTCAGCCAGTAGATATTTATTGAACACCGCCATCACCTTCTATCTATCTTCTCTATACTTTAATTTTACCCCATTTTATTTTTTCATGATAACCATATCCGAGATTTTTGGCGATAAAAAAAGCCTTATTTTACCGGTATCTTCGGCAAATAAAGACTTTTTCGTATTATTTCATCATCAACTTCAAGGCTGTTTTGATATAGCCTTCTGTGGTGTCGCTTTCGATTTCTAGTTTTTTCTGGATTTTTTTGAGTTCTGACGCCTTGTAGCCTAGGGCGCTCAGCGCTTCTAGGGCGTCATCAAGTTCAGTTCTTGCGGCTGTTTTCGCACTCGCTACGTCAGCTGCGACATTTTCAAACTTACCTTCAAGATCCAGCACCATTTGGCTCGCCGTTTTTTTACCGACACCTGGAAACTTGGTCAGATACTTGATGTCTCCGTTGTCAATGGCTGCAACCAAGCCGTCATTGTCATCGGCTGCGATGATGGCAAGTGCTGACTTGGGACCAATGCCCGACACTGAAATCAGCTGTAAAAACAGCGCTTTTTCATGAACATCTGTAAAGCCATAGAGCGTGTGTGCGTCTTCACGAATGACCTGATGCACATAGATTTTCACGGCATCAAAGCCAACCTGCGCCGAAAAAGCATAGGGATTTGCCACATGGAGCTGATAGCCTATCCCTGCAACGTCAAGCACCAGGTAAGTTGGGGTGATTTGGACCAGTTTTCCTGTTAGATAATCGTACATTTAGATAACCGCCGTAATCCCTGAAAGCGCGGTAAACGGGATGATTTGATAGGCACGAAGTTCACCTTTTTTGTAGGAAATACCGACTTTGATGAAGTCAGCCCCGTCTAGCGTAAAGTCTTGCCCTTGATTGACCAAGTCTTGAAGTTGTTCTTTCATATTTTCTTTCTATTTTTCTCAAAACTGCGTGTTCCAGCCACCTTTATGGCCTTGCTGAATACGACGAAACATTTTTTCCATATCCGTGTTTGAAAAACTGACAATGGCAGGTCTACCATGCGGACAATTGTAGGGATTTTCGCAGGTGGCAAGCTGCGCTAACAAATCACGCGCACTTGCCGCATCAATAGACATATTGGCCTTAATCGAGCTTTTGCAAGCAATCATAATCGCCAAATCTTCTCGGTATTTTTTGACCGAAACCTCGTTACCGCTGAGTAAGAGATCTATCAGCTCATAAGTCGCAGACTCAATCTCATTATCTCGCATCCAAATCGGATGCTCACGCAGTACAAACTGGTGCTCGCCGTAAACATCTAAAAAAACGCCTGCTTCTTCTAACTGTTCTTTTTTCTCATTGACCGTCAGAAAATCGTTTTGTGGTAGACTGATGATAATCGGCGCCAAAAGCTGTTGTTGTGCATAGCTGACTTGCCCAACCTTATCTCGATAATACTCATATTTGACACGTTCCTGCGCCGCATGCTGATCGACAATATAGAGCCCATCAGGTGCCTGACACAAAAGATAAGTCCCGTGCATCTGTGCCAGAAACTCAAGTTCTGGAAAGGTTGCCGCTTTTTTGACTGGCTCAGTCTCGGCAAATAATGTCGTCAGAACGCTTGACGCTGTGCTATTTTCATCGTCAGATTTTTCGTCAAAACCTTCTACGACTACTTCCGACGCGGGCTGGCTCGTATCAAATGTTGCCTGTTCCTTGACATAAAAATCTTGCTTTGCCTTATCGTAGTAGAGTTGCTTACTTTGCAAGGGCAGATTTCCTTGTTCCGATTTAGGTTCTGACACGGTCTTCTTAGTTGGTTGTGGTGTCACTGCACCACTGTGTTTGACTAAGTTTTCAAGGGCGTCTGGTATCAAAACTTCATCAGAAAGTGCTGCTCTGATAGCTGTTTTGATGAGGTTCATCAGCTCACCTTCTTTAGAAATGCGCACCTCTTGCTTAGTCGGGTGAACATTGACATCTGCTAAAAACGGATCGATTTTGATGTCTATCACAGCGATTGGAAAGCGCCCGACCATGAGTTTTGAGCCGTAACCGTCAACAATAGCGCGGTTAATCAGAAAATTTTTGATGTAGCGACCGTTGAGTAGCACCGTGATGTAGTTACGATTTGCCCGTGTCAGCTCAGGCAGGCTCACATATCCTGTCACGTCAAAGTCCAGATCAGCGCTTGAAATCTCGACCATTTTTTTAGCCGTACTGATGCCATAAACACCAGCAATTGCCTGCTGCAAATCACCCGTTCCTGCCGTTTTCATCATGTCTCGGCCGTCATTGACCAAGGTGAAAGCAACTTCAGGATGCGCTAAGCTCAGGCGGTTGATAATGTCTGTGATATGCGCAAGCTCCGCCTGCAAACTCTTGATATACTTGAGCCTAGCCGGTGTGTTGTAAAAAAGATTCTCAACCTTGACTTGCGTCCCGACACGCTTTGGTGCGGGTTCATTTTGGGTAATGTCGCCACCTTTTGCGACAAGGTGTGTGCCACTTACATCAGCTGTTTGCGACCTTGCCGTGTTAATCGTGAGCTCGCTCACACTCGCAATTGATGGCAGCGCCTCACCACGAAAGCCCAGCGTTCTGATCCTAAAAAGTTCATCGACATCCTTGATTTTACTGGTTGCATGACGTTTGAGCGCAAGTGCCACATCTTCTGGCGCAATTCCCTCACCGTTGTCAATGATTTCGATAGTTTTAAGTCCAGCCTCCTCAATCTTGACTGTGATCTGGCTTGCTTTAGCGTCAATCGCATTTTCGAGCAATTCCTTAACGACACTTGCAGGTCGCTCAATCACTTCCCCTGCTGCGATTTTATTGGCTAGATTATCGCTTAACTCAATGATTTTACTCACGCTATAATGCTCCTTTCACGACTGATGACTACTTCTTCTTTATATTATTATACCATTTTTTGGGTGGCAAAAAAGCGCTTGCGCGCTTCAGCTAACTTTAACAGATTACTTTTCTGTCAATTCCTTATTCTTTTTCTTCTCAGCACAAATTGTAAAATTAACTTTTTTGATGAAATTATCGACATCGTCGAGCTTTAGATACCCAATAATGCCTATAATTTCAATTCGATTTAATCTTCCCATTCTATAATTATTTAACAAAGGGGATAATCAATGATTAAGAAAAAGAAGCTACTTAAACTAGCTGGAATATTGTTATTTGCAGGGAGCCTTGCCTTGTGTACACCAATCACTCAAGTGTTTGCAAAAACTAGTCAATCTACTAGTAGTAGTGCCAAAGATGAAAAGGATGACAAGCCTGCAGATAATGACACCCCTCCTAATGCCACCGTTAAAACGGTGACAATCACCGAGGCACAAATGGCTGAGTGGAAAAAAGCATATCCTGCGTTGGATTTAACTAAGTTTCTTAAACCAACTGATCCAAGCACGATTACACCACACACACCAACAGCAACAGATATTGCTGCGTTTAAAGAATGGATTAAGCAAGGCGGGAATCCACGTAACCAAGTTATGCAAACTGTCACTGCCAAGGTCGGTGAAACTGTTGCCAACCAAATGTGTGATTACTTACAGGCCAAATTTTGGCAACCATTAATGAATAAAGCAAATGTTGCTTCCGTAGTTACTGAAACGAGTGGTAAGAAGAACGTTGGCGCAATGCAACAAGGTTAATATGCAGCTTACTTTGGTAGTTATTTTGCTGCTTTATTCGCTGGTAACCAAGGTGGTCCAACTAGTTCATCATCAAGTAGCAGCTCGTCAACAAGTTCTTCAAATACGACTTATGCATACCAAGATATCATGACATTGATTAATGACGGTTTTGTCGTTTCTTATGATGGAACAACATACCGTTTACACAATGTACAAGATGGTTCAATTGCATACTCACTGAAGGCCACAGACATCGACACTGATGATGCTAAAGCCATGACTGTTTTAGTTTCTTCGACTGGTAAGACATACTACCAAGCAGGGATCGATACGGTTTCTGGTTTGGAAGCAAAGTTCAAGGTTAAAACCGGTAAGAATCTAGTTGCCGTGCACATGGTCCCAGTTCCTAAGACCACAACTGAGAAAAAATATCCATATCTTTTCCCAGCATCTAAGTGGAAGATGACATTTACTGGTTCAAAACCTAGCTGGTGGACAAGTGCATTAACAACTAAGGTGAATAAGTCGTTTAAGGCTTGGAAAAAAGTTGCATATAACTTTGATTTGAAAGGTTTCTTGAATTACTTCAAGACGTTGCCGTCTAAAGCACAAAAACCAACAGCTAGCGATATTAAGTTGCTGGAACAATGGGCAACATACAAAGCTAACCCAGCGAATGCAGATTCTAAGTTTGCTACGAAAAACTCAGTTTGGGCTGGTGATAGTATCTGGAATGACGCTGCACAATACTTAAATGACGAGTTTGGCGTCGTTTACGGACAATGTCCTGGACCAACTGCCGTTCGAGGATTACAGCTTTGGGAATCACACTTGATAAAGCAACCGAAGATAAAGTTGGTAGTTCAGTTGGTGAAAAAGAGTTCTTAGGAATCTGGTTCACGAACACTACTAAGTGGTCAACTACTAATTCATCTAAGTATCCTTATGAAGCGATTGCTAAATTATGGAAGAAGGGATTCATTCCTTCATTTGATGGGAAGACTTGGCGCTTATCAAGTGGTAAGAAGGGTAAGATTGTTTACCAAGGTACTTTGAAACAATTGAAGGCACAAGTTGCTAAAGCTGATAAAGCCGCCAAGGCCAAAGCTACCAAGGCAAAAGAAATCAAAATTGCCGCTGCTGCTGGTGCAGTGATTATTATCGCAATAGTGACTGTAGTAGTCATCAAGAAGCGTAAATAAAGTAATCCCATTTGTATATTGGAATATTGTTTAAATGAAACATTAAAAGGTCGAATTCTCAAATTTGAATTCGACCTTTTAATTACCTAATTGATTGCACGTGACATTTTGCAGGTTGCATCTATATACCATCAGTTAAGGAAAAGTCAGGTTATGTTGCTGCTTGTCGAACACTCTGTATAGGATGGGTCTAAGAATTTGTAACTATTCGTAAGAATTGTCAATTGTCAAAATTGACGTTATCGATTTTGTGATAGCGATATATTATGCATCGCACTTTTCGTAACTCATCGTGATTGGCTTGTAAAACCAAATTTTTTGTTTTATAATGATGTTATCAATTAAATAAAAACATGTTAATTAAAGAAAGAGGTAACATCTTGGTGGTAAACGTCATCATCGCATTGTTCACAATTGGCTTTATTCTTTCGCGTCAAATCCGCAAAATCGAAGTCGAAAACGAATGGAAAGCGCAATTAATTTTATTAATCATTGGAGTTATTGAACTCGCAGGTGTCGCTAAGGTGACTGGTGTTGGTGCGAACTTGTATCTCAATAATCCAGTGCTTGATGGCGCCATCATCGGTGGTTGGTTGATTGCCATTGTAATGGCATTTGTCCGCGTTCCAGTTTATACAGTAACCATTGAAAATGGGAAAGTTTGGCGCCAAGGCGGTGCGAAATCACTCGCGCTTTGGGCAGTCACGATAGCCTTGCACGTTGGGTACACATTGCTCATGGGGCACTTCAATATTCCATATTTGGACGATGTTGCAACGCCCTCATTAATGGTGTTTATGGCGCTGTCATTAGGGATGCAAAAATTATTAGTGCTACGCCGTGCGAAAAAAATGATGTAAGTCATCGAAAATAATACGGTAGAAAAATGAAGTTTAAAACCCGCTTGACCCCTTATTTTAAGCGGTTTGTTGACTCAAAAACACGATTTAACTACCCTTTTAACTACCCCGCAACATTTTTTACAATGCTTTTAAGATACTTCCGAACTTT
>NZ_BLLH01000005.1 GCF_011170065.1 Pseudolactococcus insecticola
ATTCCTCAGAAGACAGTGATTCAACGTATGACTCAGACTCCAATGCTGGTAGAGACTCTACTGAGGTGAGTGATTCGACTGAGGATAGCGATTCGACAGAAGACTCAGATTCATCCGAAGATAGCGACTCATCCGAAGACTCAGATTCATCTGAAGACAGCGATTCGACAGAAGATTCAGATTCAACCGAAGATAGTGATTCGACAGAAGATTCCGATTCAACGGAAGACAGCGATTCGACAGAAGATTCAGATTCAACGGAAGACAGCGATTCGACAGAAGATTCAGATTCAACCGAAGATAGCGATTTACCAGTTGGTATGGATCAGACATCGGACATTGATAGCGATGGCATACCAAACTGGGTAGATAACAACGGTAATGGTAAGTGGGATCCAGGTGAACCAATTGATCCTGATATTGACGGCGATGGCATTCCAAATGACCAAGACCCAGATATTGACGGCGATGGTATTCCAAATGATCAAGATCCAACACCATACGGACCAGGATCAGCACCGGCGCCAGTGCCAGCACCAACGCCAGTGCCAGCACCAACACCAACACCGGTTATTCCAAAAACGGCTCCATCAGAAACCCCAGTATCTAGTCCTGCCCCAACACCAAGTTATGGTGGTAAGGTATTGCCAAATACGGGTGAAGCTGATTCTAATTCGGCAGCAGAAGCGGGTCTCGCAATGTTGCTTGGTATGAACGCGCTTATTCTTGCAGGGAAACGTCGCAAGAAGAAAGAAGAAGAAACTGAACTTAAACATAATTAAGGTAAGCCATAATTATACAGTTTAGTGTTCATAGTTAAAAACACCTCTTGCCTGATGGCGAGGGGTGTTTTTGGTAATTTGCCTCGATCAAAACCGCTAAACCAGCGGTTTTTTGGTATAATAAGAACATGGAAAATAATGAACAACTTAAAAAAATATCAGATTTGCTGACCATTTCCCCTAAGCAAGTGGCGAGCGTTCTGACGCTGACAGATGAGGGCAACACGATTCCCTTCATCGCACGCTATCGTAAGGAAGCAACGGGCAATCTTGATGAAGTACAGATCAAAAATATCGTGGATGAACGTGATAAGGCGGTCAAACTTGACGAGCGTAAGACTGCAGTTCTCACGAAAATCGAGGAGCTTGGTAAGCTTTCTGACGAACTCAAACAGACCATCACAGCAGCTGAAAAGCTCTCCGAAGTCGAAGAGCTTTACCTGCCCTACAAGACAAAACGTCGCACCAAAGCCATGATCGCAAAAGAGCGAGGGCTGTTTGATCTGGCTAAAGTCATCATGCAAAATGGTCCGGTGGCTGAAAAAGCTAAGGATTTTATAAACGAAGAGGTGCCAAGCGCTGATGATGCAATTGCGGGAGCACTTGATATTTTGTCAGAAGCCATTTCTGAGGATATCAAGATGCGTGCCTGGGTTTTAAGCGAGATCAAAGCTAACTCACGCCTTGTAACCGCTGAAAAAGATGGCAGTCTTGATGAGAAAAATACCTTTCAGATCTACTATGACTTTTCAGATAAAGTTTCAGAAATGCCGAACTATCGCGTGCTTGCAGTCAATCGTGGGGAAAAACTAGGGATTTTGTCAGTCAAGTTTGAGCACAATATTGACAAGATGACGCTCATGTTTGAGAGCAGATACAATGCAAAAACGAATCCCTATTTGAAAACGGCAATTACTGAGGCGCTCAAGTCGAAAATCGTACCCGCTATGGAGCGAAATGTCCGCGCTGAACTTAAAGAACGTGCTGAAGATGGTGCCATCGAAACATTTGGCAAAAATCTACGTAATTTGCTCCTAGTTGCACCTCTAAAAGGTAAAGTCGTCTTGGGATTTGACCCGGCATTTCGGACGGGAGCTAAGATCGCCATTGTCGATAAAACCGGGAAAATGCTGATGACAACAGTCATCTATCCGGTCAAGCCAGCAAACGCACGGCAGATAGAAGCAGCAAAAGTCGAACTTGCAAAGCTGATTACAGACTACCAAGTTGAGATGATTGCGATTGGCAATGGCACAGCGTCACGTGAAAGTGAGCAGTTTGTAGCTGACGTCATCAAGGACAATCAGCTCGCTGCAAAATATGTCATCGTTTCAGAAAGCGGTGCGTCAGTCTATTCTGCAAGTCCGCTTGCCAGAGAAGAGTTCCCTGATCTGACGGTTGAAAAGCGTTCTGCGATTTCTATTGCCCGCAGGCTCCAGGATCCGTTGGCTGAGCTTGTCAAAATCGAGCCTAAAGCGATTGGGGTCGGTCAATATCAGCACGATGTGTCAGAAAAGAAGCTGACAGATAACTTGGATTTCGTCGTTGAAACCGTGGTCAACCAGGTCGGCGTCAATGTCAACACGGCGAGTGCCAGTCTCTTGTCGCATGTCGCAGGGTTGAATGCAACGATTGCCAAAAATATCGTGACCTATCGTGAGGAAAATGGCGTCATCAGCTCGCGCAAGGAAATTAACAAAGTACCACGTCTTGGCGCCAAGGCTTTCGAGCAGGCTGCAGGCTTCTTGCGGATTCCAAATAGTGAGAATATCTTGGATAATACGGGAGTTCACCCAGAGTCTTACAAGGTCGTTGACAAACTTTTTAAGACGCTTGACATCAGTGAGCTTGATGATGCGGCGCGTGCCAAGCTTGAAAAAGCTGACCTAGATACTTTGTCAGAAACGCTCAATGTCGGCAAAGAGACGCTAAAAGACATCTTGTCAGACCTGCTTAAGCCTGGGCGTGACTTGCGGGATGATTTTGATGCACCGATTTTGCGTTCTGACGTGCTGTCGGTCAAAGATCTCCGGGTTGGTCAGAAACTTGAAGGCGTCGTCAGAAATGTTGTCGATTTCGGTGCATTTGTTGACATTGGCATCAAAGAAGATGGGTTAGTACACGTCTCACGCATGTCAAAAAAATTCGTCAAAGCACCATCAAGCGTCGTTTCAGTCGGCCAGATCGTGACTGTCTGGGTCTATCAGATTGATCAAAGCCGCGGCAGTAAGGTTGGTCTGTCCATGGTCGAGCCTAAGGAATTACCAGAAACTGATGACAAGAAAAGATGATGAACTCCTAGACTTTGTCAGGTGGGTATCGCAGACAGATTTTGGACTGCCTTTTGAACATGCAGCTAAGTTCAACGGCAGACTGCGCTCAACGGGTGGCAGATTTTTTCCAAAAGATTTACATCTGGACTTTAATGAAAAAATGTATGATCAGTTTTCAGAGGATATTTTCCGTCAGATTGTCCAACATGAGTTGGTGCATTATCACCTCTATCGTGCTGGGCGTGGCTACAAACATCGGGATCAAGATTTCAAAAAATTGCTCAAAGAAGTTGGCGGATTACGATTTGCCCCGGCTTTAGAAGATAGTGCGACAAGATATCTAATCTACCACTGTCAGCAATGTGGTCAAACCTACCCACGTCGCAGAAAAATTGATACGAAAAAATACCGCTGTGGCAAATGCGGCGGGCGATTACAGTTAGAAAATGAGACTAATAACCAGTGAAAGCGTCAGACGAAAAAAAGTTGATTCAGCTATTTAAGCGGCTCAGCACGACTCAAAAAATCATTGCAAGCGTGGTAGTTGTCCTAGCTATAGGTGGCTACTACGTCTATCAGAACAACCTAGCGCAACCAGCACGCCAAACGGTAACCAGCACCGTATCGCAGACAGTTTCAGGTAGCAATACCACGCAAGAAGACCTGCTCAAGCTCAAGTGGGACGGCTCAGACGACTATTATACACAGGTCAATGGTGGCAAGTCAACCTTTTCTGACGCCGAACTCAAGCAGTCGCAGGATAAGGATTACTGGGTGACTTTTTCAGCACTTGACAAACTAGGTCGCGCACAAGTTGCAAACGCCCGTCTGAGTTACACCCAGTATATGAAAGTCAAAAATATTAGCCGTCCGCGTATCCCAAATGATCCGATTGGCTGGCGCTATCAAGGCCACTCGAACAATCAAGATATTTATTTTGACAATGAGCTGGTCACACTTTACAATCGCAGCCACTTGATTGCTTGGATGTTTACAGGGGATGCGGGGAGCAAGGAAAATCTGGTGACAGGAACGCGCGCTATGAACTCGCCTGGTATGAATGACTTTGAAGGTCAGATTTCTGACGTGCTTTACTATAAAAAACTGCACGTGCGCTACCAGGTGACGCCTATTTACAATGGTAATGAGCGCTTGCCGCGCGGTGTGCACATGATGGCGAAGTCTATCGAGGATGGTGGCAAGGCCTATGATTTGAATGTCTATGTTTTCAACATCCAGCCTGGCTACCAGATTAACTATCTGACTGGGCAAGGTCAGAAAAAATAGCGAAAATATCACATAATAGGAAAAATAAATGAGAATTTCAAGAGTTGAAATAGAAAAACTACCAAAAATTGAGTTACATTGTCATCTGGACGGGTCGATTTCCCTGAAAACGATTCGTGCCTTGGCAAAACGAGCCGACATCAAAGTGCCAAAACTTGACGCAGATTTGCGCAAAAAAGTCCAGGCACCTGAAGATGCGGCTGATTTGATGAGCTATCTAGCGCCATTTGACTATGTTCTGCCCATGTTGCAGACAGAAGAAGCGCTTGCGCTTGCGGCATTTGACGTGATTGAGCAGGTAATCAGCGAGCAAATACGCTATATTGAGGTTAGGTTTGCGCCTAGTCTCCACACAGCAGGTGGATTGAGCTTACCTGAGACAGTTAAAGCCGTTGTGCGTGGTCTAGAAGCTGGCCAAAAACGCTACGGTGTCAAGTCAAACGTCATCTTATCAGGCATGCGCAACGAGTCGGTTTCTGACGTCATGAAAATTGTCGAGCTCTTTGAAAATGGCGATCTGACACACTTGGCAGGGTTCGATTTGGCAGGCGAGGAACTTGATGGTTTTCCTGACAAATTTGCACCAGTCCTTGAAAAAGTGCGTGAGAACAAGATTCCATTGACATTGCACGCTGGCGAATGTGGCTGCGCACAAAATGTCATAGATGCTGTCGCAGCAGGTGCTACACGCATTGGCCACGGCGTTGCGATCAAAGATAGGCCTGAAACGTGGGCTGAACTTGCTGAGAAAAAAATCACGCTAGAAATGGCACCAACATCAAATTTTCAGACCAAAGCAATCGACAGTTTGGAAAACTATCCCTTCAAAAAACTGTTTGATGCGGGTGTCAGGGTGACTGTCAACACTGATAATCGCACGGTATCAGGTACCACGCTCAATGATGAATACGAAAAACTTGCCAAATGGTATAATTTCAACGAATCTGATTTTCGTCAGCTGGCAAATTATGCTTTTGAGGCCAGTTTCATGTCTAACGACGATAGAAAAGATCTGGGAAAAGAATTTGGTGCTGTCGTCAAGGCAAAACTACCAACTTTGGCGCTTGATGAGCGGATTGCAAGACTTGACGGTACAATGAATCAAAAAGTACTGAGCGCGAAAAAAGAAGTTTTCAATCGTGCCAAGCTCAGCAAAAAAATTCATTTCATCCGTGAAGAAGGCAAGTCCATGAGTGCCTATCTGACGAAATATCTGATTACATCAATCATCAAATTTGCTATATTTGCGGCTGGAGTTGCGATTATCATAGGTAACTTCGGACTCATGTTCCTAGGGATGTTCAACGGGATTCTAGGAAAGGAAACCTTCAAAAAAATTCTGGCAAAAAATCCACTCGGCGGTCTTTTTCATGCTGAAAGCCGTGTGATGTCGATTATCGGATTGACCTTGCTTGTGATCATTGTTGCTTTTGTCCTCTTCAACCTCTTCAAGATTGCCTTTAGAATCAAGGCAGACGATGACTATATGATCAAGTATTCTTTCCACAAAAATACTACTTTCGCAAATGAAGTCAAAGTTGAGCTTGAAAAGCAAGATTACTACGACTTGAAAGCCAATAAATCAAAATTATTAGCAGAAAAAAACGATGCCTAGTCCATGAACGAGGCATCGTTTTTTATTATTTTTTATCAGGCGTCAAAACCATAGGAATGACAATGGGTTCACGTTCTAATTCACGGTAAAAGAAAGGTTTGATGGCGTCAGTCATGGCGCGTGCAATGCTTGCTTCGTTGGCATTTTCATCGTTCATGGCTTTGCGAATGGCATTGAATAAGACGCGCTGACCAGAGCGAATCAAGTCACCAGACTCACGCATGTAGATAAAGCCACGGCTAAGCATGTCGGGGCCTGCAAGAATCATCTTGCTTTTGAAGTCAACGGTTGCAACAGCAAGGACGACACCGTCTTCTGACAATTCATGGCGATCTCGCAAAACAGCATTGCCAATATCTCCGATACCATTACCATCGACATAGGTATCTTGTGCGTTGAAATGACCCGCAGGACGGGCTGAGTCAGCAGTTAGCGCAAGGACGTCACCATTTTCAAAGATGAAACAGTTTTCCTTTGGCACACCTGTATCTTGCGCAAGACCCGCATGGATTTTTAGCATACGGTACTCACCGTGGACAGGCATGAAATACTTCGGCTTGATCAGGCGGAGCATGAGTTTTTGCTCTTGTTGACCACCGTGACCTGAGGTATGAATATTGTTTATCTTGCCATAGATGACTTTTGCGCCGGCTTCAGAGATGCGGTTGATCAGCTGATTGACACCGTGCGTATTACCAGGGATGGCGTTAGAAGAGAAGACCACCGTGTCGCCCATTTGCAAGGTAACAAAGCGGTGCATGCCGTTTGCAATCCGTGAAAGCGCAGCCATCGGCTCACCTTGGGAACCCGTACACATGATTAAAAGTTCGTGCGGTTGGTATTGATTGACCTCGCCAGGTTCGATGAAAGTACCAGTAGGTGCTTTGATATAGCCTAGTTCGATTCCGTTGACAATGGCTTTTTCCATTGATCGGCCAAATACGACCACCTTACGATTTGTCTTGACAGCAGCTTCAACGGCCTGTTGCAGGCGGAAAATATTTGAAGCAAATGAGGCAAAGATAATCCGACCGTCAATGCGTTCAAATATTTTTTGGATAGATGCGCCGACAACTTTTTCAGAATGCGAAAAGGTTGGAATCTCAGCATTTGTAGAGTCAGAAAGAAGGAGCAACACGCCATCAGTTCCAAGTGCCGCCATACGATGCAAGTCAGCAGGCTCACCGACCGGCGTAAAGTCAAACTTGAAGTCACCTGTTGCGACAATCTTTCCTTGCGGCGTATCAATCACCATAGCAATTGGCTCAGGAATCGAGTGTGTCGTACGAAAGAATGACAGGCTCAGATGTTTAAACTTGATTTCATCTTCTGGATGAATCTCAAAAAGCTGTGCATCTCGCAAAAGCCCATGTTCTTCAAGCTTGCCACGGATCAAGGCAAGTGACAGTGGACCAGCATAGATTGGCACATTTGCTTGCTTGAGTAAAAATGGAATACCGCCGATGTGATCTTCGTGACCATGGGTGATGAAAACCCCCTTGATACGATCGACGTTTTCAACGATATAACTATAATCAGGAATAACGTAGTCGACGCCAAGCAGGTCGTCTTCTGGAAATTTGATGCCGGCGTCCACGATGATAATTTCGTCTTGATACTCGACACCATAGGTATTTTTACCGATTTCGCCCAGTCCGCCAATGGCGAAAACCGCGACTTCGTCAGGCTTTATCTGTAAATTTGTGTAACTGTTAGTTTCAGTCATAGGTCTCTTTTCTTATATTTTTCTGTGTATGATGAAAAAGCTTGTGATGTGTCGTCACAAGCAGTATAGGCTGATTAAAAAGTTGTGATCGTAAATCCTTCAAACTCACGTTCGTATTTTTCTTGTTCACCGCTGATAGCATCGATAAATTCAACATGATAAGCTGTATTTTCACGGATAATATCGCGTACTTTGATAACGCCGTCTCGGGCGTCGCTCGCATCATCAATCTCTAAAAAGAGGGATTGTGTTGTTTCACGTTTTGGGTTACGTTTTTTTGTTTCTTGATAAAAGACTTTGAAAAGCATGTTATTCTCCATTTATTTGTATAATTTTTACAGGTGCACCTATAAAATAGGTCGCATTATTGCAATTAACTCTATTTTATCATAAAATGTAAGTAGACGCAAATTCAGGCAACTGCTTTTAGCGTCTCATAGAAACTGAAAAGTGACAAAAAAGCAACTAAAAAATTAGGACCAGAACATATGAAAATACTAGCTTTCGATACGTCAAGTCAAGCCTTGTCGGTCGCCTTGACTGATGGCGCTGACTTGCTTGGCAAGATTGACCTCAATATAAAAAAAAATCACAGTATTACCTTGATGCCAGCCATTGATTTTCTCATGAAAAATGCAGGACTAGTGCCTGCGCAACTAGATCGTATCGCAGTGGCTCAGGGTCCAGGCAGCTACACAGGCCTGCGAATTGCTGTGACGACGGCAAAAACGCTCGCAAGCACGCTAAATATTGAGCTTGTCGGCGTCTCAAGCCTTGCTGCAATAGCGGCAAATGTGGAAGCAGCAGGCAAGGTAGTCCCAATCATCGATGCCAGACGGATGAACGTCTACGCTGGCGTTTATGAAAATGGTGTCAATACGGCAAAAGATTGCCATACGGCATTTGAGACGCTTATGCTAACGCTGAAAGATGCGCCACAGGTGCTATTTACAGGCGAGATTGACAATTTCCGTGACTTGATCGCAACAGAACTGCCACAGGCAAAAGTGCTAGAAAATCCTGAGCGTAGATTGCCAAACGCCTATCAGATTGCGATTTTGGGCGAAAAGCTTGCGCCAGTCGACATTGACAACTTTGTGCCAGAGTATCTGAAAAAAGTGGAAGCAGAAGAAAAATGGTTGGAGACGCATGATGAAGCAGCTGATACACGATATATTCAAAAAATTTGAACTCACTGACTTTCGCAAATATCAGACTTTTGACGATGTGGATGTGGACATGGTGATTGACAGTACACGTTATCGGATTTCAGAGCGAGAGGATATTGTGAGTTTTCTTGCGATTGAGCGCGATGTCTACGCGGGGGATACGCCCTGGACCTTCTCGCATTTTGAGCATGAGATTACCATCAATGAGCACGCGACTTTCTTAACAGCTGAGTCTGCAGGAAAAATCGTTGGTTTTGTTGGTGCCCGTGTATCGCCTGAACATCAGTCTGTTCATTTGTCAAATCTGGCTGTTTCGTCAAATTTCCAAAAACAAGGTATCGGATCGACCCTGGTTAAAACGATGGCAGAGCTCATGCGTCAGCTGGGTGTTGCAACATTAACCCTTGAGGTCAAGCGGGACAATCTCCCCGCCCAAGCCATGTATCGAAAACTAGGATTTGCGACCACGGAAATCCTGCCCCAATATTATGATAACAAGCTTGATGGCCTATGGATGGTCAAACAACTGCAAGAAACAAGAAAATAAAAATAGCGGAAAAAAAGTAGGACAGCCATGATTAAGATTCGTAAAACAAACTTTCTGACGGACTGTTACAGGGACTATGCGTTGGATATCCATGCGATTCTGACGGCGGTTTATGAGACCTCTCCCTGGACATTTGAGCAGACTTTTGCAGATATGCTGCTTGAAACGACGGCTTATTATCTGGCTTTTTCGGATTCTGACGGCAAATTAGTTGGCTTTCTTGCCACATCGACCGTCATGGACGAGACGGAAATCACCAATATCGCTGTTCTGACGGGTTTTCAAGGCCAAGGTATCGCGAGCCGCTTGATGCAGCAACTAGCAACATCTGACGGCACGATTTTCCTAGAAGTCCGTGCGTCAAACCTAGCCGCACAAAAATTATACGAAAAATGTGGTTTTGTCGCCTATTATCAGCGTAAAGATTATTATCAAAATCCGTCAGAAGACGCGATTCTGATGAGGAGAGAAAATTAAATGAAAGATAGATATATACTGGCTTTTGAGACATCCTGTGACGAGACAAGCGTCGCTGTGCTTAAAAATGATGACATGCTTTTGAGCAACATCATCGCAAGCCAAATCGAGAGTCATAAGCGTTTCGGTGGCGTTGTACCTGAGGTTGCAAGCCGTCATCATGTGGAGGTTATCACGGCTTGTATCAATGACGCCATAGAGAGTGCTGGCATTACAGTGTCAGATCTGACAGCGGTTGCCGTGACGGAAGGGCCGGGACTCGTCGGCGCACTACTTGTCGGCGTTGCAGCAGCAAAAGCCTTTGCCTGGGCGCATGACCTGCCGATTATCCCAGTCAACCATATGGCAGGTCATCTCTGGGCAGCACGACAAGTGCGTGAGCTCGAGTTTCCGCTGCTCGCACTGTTAGTCAGTGGCGGACACACTGAGCTAGTCTATATGGCTGAAAAAGGCGACTATAAAATCATCGGTGAAACGCGTGATGATGCGGTTGGCGAGGCCTATGACAAGGTCGGTCGCATCATGAATCTGACCTATCCCGCCGGAAAAGAGATAGATGCTCTTGCGCATGCTGGCAAGGATGTGTTCAACTTGCCGCGTGCCATGATGAAACATGATGACCCTGCCCTTGAGTTCAGTTTTTCGGGGCTCAAGTCTGCCGTGATCAATCTCGCACACAATGCCGATCAAAAAGGTGAAACGCTTGATAAATCTAACTTAGCGGCAAGTTTTCAGGCTGCGGTCTTAGATGTACTCATTGCCAAAACCAAAACAGCGCTCGCAACATTTCCGGTGAAGATGCTGGTTGTTGCGGGTGGCGTTGCGGCCAATCAAGGCCTGCGCGAACGCTTGGCAGCTGAAATAACAGATATTCCAGTCGTCATCCCGCCTTTGCGGTTGTGCGGCGATAACGCTGGCATGATTGCCTATGCAAGCGTCTGCGAATACAACCGCGACAATTTTGCAGGACTAGACTTGAATGCAAAACCCAGCTTGGCTTTTGAAAATAGGTGAGAACGGGCGCGTGAGCGCTTTTTTTGGTATAATGTTGCTAAAAATAGTAACAAGCCAAAGAAAGGCGAGAGGAGCAAGCGATGGTCAACACAAAGTATCAATCAGGACAAGATTTCAAAACGCAACAAGAATCGCTTAAACAAAAGAAGCAAGCGATGATTGAGCAAGCGAAAAAACGCCAAAAAATAACCGACCAGCCTGCAACCAATACGATAAACAAAAAAAGTCAAAATACGCAACGTTTGCAACAAAAATATCAAAAACGCCTAACCGAATTAGAAAAAAGTTTAAAATTAAGTCAAACAGCGCTTGTAAAAGCAAACGAGAAAACAGAGCAGGCGAAAGCGGAAAAAGTAATTTTGGCTAAGTCGGTATCTGACTTAAACATACGTCTGACAAATCAGATAGAAGACTATAAAAAATTAGAAAGGCAAAACAAAATACACCGTGATCAGGTTGACAAATTACTGACTGCACTCGGACTCAGCGCAGCAGAGTTTGATCAGGCAATTGAAAAATTTCAATACTATCGAGATGAATCAAGTTATCAGCATAAAGAATTCTTGAGATTGGAGCGAGTCGAAGGAATACTTGAACAGGAGATTGAAAAGCGAAATGTTCAAATTGGGAGTCTGAACAGGAAAATCTTAAAACGTGATAAAGAAATCAGAAAACTGAACCACAAACTACAAGATAAGCATCAGGCTGAAAAGGCGCATGTTGAAGAACAGATACAACGTATTAATCTAGGAGATTTCTCAGTTTCGGAGTTACTTAAACATCTGGAGAATCGCTTAAAAACTGATGATATTAGCCAATTCGATACCATCAATGATTTACTCGTCAGATATGATCGTAGGATTCGAAAATTAACGCAAGATTCAAACTATCAATATGGCTATGCACATGAAACGGATAATGGTTGGGAGTTCCATGATGTGCAGCAAAGAAACAGTTTCCCAATGCCGGTCAATCCCAATGTCCCTTTTTTTGAAAGGTTAAAAGATGGTGATACGGTCAAGGTCAAAGTGAGTTCTGACGGAGGTGAAAAAGTAGCTGAGCTAGTCTTTTTGATGGCAAGTCTGTCAGAACGCCGTAAAAAATCTCGAAACATCTATCGGAAGAAATTAACTAAAAGACAAGATACAGGGATAGGAAATCAACCTGAGCGATTTTTGTCAGGAGATGTCGCAAAAATTGCTAAAACAGTGTCTGTCTTACTAATCACAGCTAAAAATGGTAAGCGTTATTTGGAAGAACTTACGCCATTCATGAAAAGTGTGGCCTTGATGGATCCCTATGAAAAATATGAAAAAGAAATCTTCTCAGCAATCAAATCGCATGATATTGTCATCATAGGAACTGAAGGAACGCCGCATGCAATCACGGACTATGTTAAAAATAATTTTCAAAATGATGATAGGATTCAGCTCATGTACCAACCAAGTCGAGGTGATATATTTGCGCGAATTCATTGGCTTTTGATCAATGAAAATTTTAGTCAAGAGTAGGTGTGGGGTTTTAAATCATCTTGAAAATAAAAACGTGGTGAGCAGACGTGCCTGCCTACTATGGTATATTCCAAAAAGGCAGCTATTTTATGGTATACTCAGGTAAACAGCCAACACAAATCACAAAAAGAATAGAGAATCATGCCAAATACAACATTTGAAACCCTCAATATCAGCCCCGAAACGCAAAAAGCTTTGACGGCACTTGGCTATACGCAGCCTACGCAGGTACAGGAGGCGGTGATCACGCAGTTTGTGACGGGTCAGGATTTACTTGTCAAATCTCAAACAGGTAGCGGCAAAACGGCGTCGTTTGCCATTCCCTTAGTTGAAAACATCATCTGGGAAGAGCGTGCACCGCAGGCGATTGTTCTTGCACCGACACGGGAGCTTGCGTTGCAAATCAGCGAAGAGATTTTTAACATCGGGCGCTTTAAACGGATCAAGGTCGAGACTTTGATCGGACATACCCCTTTTCAAGCACAGGCGCGCAATCTCAAAACCCGCACCCATGTCGTCGTTGCAACGCCTGGCAGACTTCTGGACCACATTGAACAGGGGACGATTGATCTGACGAAAATCAAGTTTGTGGTTTTGGACGAGGTCGATGAGATGCTCAGCATGGGCTTTATGTCGCAAGTTGATGATATTTTTGAGCACTTGTCGCAGGCGCGTCAAGTGGCACTTTTTTCGGCGACCTTGCCACAAGCTGTTCTTGACGTCAAAGATTTTTATGTCACAGATCCGATTACCATTGAGGTTGCAGCGCAAAATGCGGTTAGTACACGGATTGATCAAGTGTTTTATTTGGTCGAAAAGACGGCAAAACTCAAAAATTTATACCAGCTTTTAGTCCTTGAAAATCCAGATTCAGCGATTATATTTGCAAATACCCGTGCGGCAGTTGATGCGATTGCAGACTATCTGGACGCACGAGATGTTACAGTTGAGACCTTACATGGCGGCATGGAACAGCGTGACCGAACGCGCGTGATCAATGATTTTAAGCACAATTATTTTCGTTATTTGATTGCGACAGATGTCGCGGCGCGTGGGATAGATGTGGCTGATATTGCAGCAGTTTTTAACTATGACTTGCCAGATAATCCTGAGAGCTACACGCATCGAATCGGACGGACTGCGCGATTTGAAAAGACTGGGCGCGCGATTTCACTTGTGAGCTCGGCGCAAAGAAGTGATTTTGCAGCAATCGAAAAGGCGCAGCAAAAAAACGATGTGACAATCACTGAACACGTGCTACCAAGTGATAGTTTACTTGACAAACGCTTGCCGTCATTTACCGCCAAACAAAAAAGAGAGCTTGAGAAAAAGCAGGCGAAAAGTGCTGTTTTCAAGTCGGACATCATGAAACTTCATATCAATGCGGGCAAAAAAACGAAGCTGCGCGCGGGAGATGTGGTGGGCGCTATCACAAGTATCCCAGGTGTTACAGGTGATGACATCGGTATCATCTCGATTATCGATGTGTCGACTTTTGTCGAGATTTTGAACGGTAAGGGGAAGCAGGTCCTGAAAGCGCTGCAAACTGAGAAGATAAAAGGCCGTCTCAGAAAAGTCTCCCGTGCCAATCAAGGAAAATATGACTAAAATAGCTGAAAAAATCAGCTAAATCTGGTAAAATAGAGCTATCAAATAAAAAATCGAGGTAAAAAAATTGTCTAAAATTCTAGTTTTCGGTCACCAAAATCCTGATACGGATGCCATCGGATCATCTTATGCTTTTGCTGAATTGTCACGGTTGCGTGGCTTAGACGCAGAAGTTGTCGCACTTGGCGAGGTCAATGAAGAAACTGCTTATGCGCTTGATTATTTTGGCGTGACAGCGCCACGTGTGGTCACATCTGCCAAGGCTGAAGGCGCTGACACCGTCATCTTGACTGACCACAATGAGTTCCAACAATCTATCTCAGACATCCGTGATGTGACGATTATGGGCGTTGTTGACCATCATCGTGTGGCAAATTTCGAAACGGAAGCGCCTTTGTTTATGACGCTTGAACCAGTTGGCTCAGCCTCTTCTATCGTCTACCGCCAGTTCAAAGCCGAAGGACGCGATGTGCCAAAAGCAACAGCAGGTTTGTTGCTGTCAGGCTTGATCTCAGATACGTTGCTCCTAAAATCACCAACGACGCATCCGACAGACTTCAAAGTTGCTGAAGAGTTGGCAGAAATCGCTGGTGTTGATCTTGAAACATATGGTCTTGCCATGCTCAAAGCCGGTACAAACTTGTCAACAAAATCAGCAGCTGAGTTGATTGATATTGATGCCAAAACATTTGAGCTAAATGGTAATGATGTCCGTGTAGCGCAGGTTAATACAGTTGATATTGCGGAAGTTTTGACACGTCAAGACGAGATTGAAACAGCCATTACAGCAGCAAATGCAACGCATGGCTACTCAGACTTTGTCTTCATGATTACAGATATTGTCAACTCAAACTCTGAAATCTTGGCTTTGGGTCAAAATATCGGCAAGATTGAAGCAGCATTTGACTTTGAGCTGAAAAATAACCACGCTTTCTTGGCTGGTGCTGTCTCACGTAAGAAACAAGTCGTGCCACAGTTGACAGAGTCATTTAACAAATAAAAAGATAAGTTATAAAACTAGAAAAGCGTTCGCAAGACGCTTTTTTTGCTGTTTGGATAACTTTTTGATAAAATGAGTTTACAAATGTAAACATTAGAAATGAGAAGAAATGGCAAAAAAATCAAAAATCGCAAAATACGAACAACAAAAAGCTTTGGTTGCAAAATATGCTGACCTACGTCAAGAATTAAAAGCAAAAGGAGACTTGGAAGCGCTACGTCGCCTGCCAATCAACAGTAACCCAAATCGCTTGAAAAATCGCGACGAAATCGACGGCCGTCCGCATGCCTATATGCGCAAGTTTGGCATGAGCAGGATTAATTTTCGCAGACTGGCCTATCTGGGTCAAATTCCAGGCGTCAAAAAAGCAAGCTGGTGAATAATTTTAATAGTTAGCAGATATTAAGGAGTAAAATCATGGCAAAACAAGATTTATCAACGGCCTATCGCCGTCTGAAAAGTCCATCTATCAAGATTCGCAAAGCCGCTTTGCGTGTCATTCAGGCACATAATCGTGCAAAATAAAACGCAAATTTCATTATGAGATTTGCGTTTTTTCTATCTTATTTTGGGATGGCAAAGTATTTGCCATTGACAATTTCGACGTCAACAGGCATCTGGTAAAAGCTACTGAGCGTTTCAGTGGTCAAGATTTTCTGAGTCTCACCAGAATCTACAATCTCGCCTTGGCGCAAGAGCAGAATTTTTTGAAAATCTGCTGTGATTTCATCAGGATGATGCGTGATATATAGTAGTGTCGGACCATTTTTGAGCTGTGTAATCTGGTGCAGTTTTTCAAGTAAGCGTTCTTTAGCAAATAAATCAAGGCCATTTGTCGCTTCGTCCAAGATCAGAATGTCGGGATTTGTCATCAGACTGCGGGCAATCAATAATAACTGTTTTTCGCCCTGAGACAGTGTCCCATAAATGCGCCCAATCAGCTTATCAGCACCGATTTGTACCATCAGATCTCGTGCGACATCGAGATCCGCCTCAGAAAATTCACGGTAGAGCATTGACGAGTTGTAGCGGCCCGTCAGAACGAGATTTTCAGCCATGATACTAGGCCTGAAACGCTCAGCAATAAAGGAACCAACAATGCCGATTTTGGCACGGAGTTCAGGGATCTGGTCATGGCCAAAACGTGTGCCAAGGACGGTAATTTCGCCTGACGTTTTCCAGTTTTCAGCCATGATGAGTTTGAGTAAACTAGATTTGCCAGAGCCGTTCAGCCCTAAAATCGCCCAATGCTCGTTTTTGTCGACCTGCCAGTTGATATGTTTGAGGATTTGGTTACCATTTCGTGTGAAATCAACATCTGTTAATGAAATTATGCTCATTTTTTTGCCGTTTCTATATCATTATTTTACAGATTATTATACAATATTAACAAGGAGAATTACAACTATGAAGTGGTCTTTACAAGAATTAACGAAGAAAAAGTCAGTTGAGTTTGCAGAAACGCATCTAGATTTGGCAAAAGAACTGATCACGCGTGAGCCTGAGATTCTTGCCGTATCTGAGGTTTTGGTCAATGGCCGCGTGGACGCTGATAAAGAAATCTACGTGTTGAACTATACAGCTGACTACACCCTGACTTTGCCGTCAAGTCGGAGTTTGACGCCGGTCGAGGTACCCATGTCACTTGCCGTATCAGAATTATTTACAACGCAAGCTTATCTTGATGACAACAAGGCGGATCTGGATGCGGATATGTTGTTTATTTTGGAAAAAGATGTGATTGACCTTGACGAGTCAGTTGCTGATAATATCTTACTCGAACTGCCAATGAAGGTTCTGACAAAAGACGAAGAAAATGCGTCAGAAATGCCAAAAGGTGACACCTGGCAAGTTTTGACAGAAGAAGACTATGCCAAGTTGCAAGCGGAGTCTGACGAAGAGACAAAAGTTGCAAAATCGCCATTTTCACAGCTTGACGGGCTATTTGACTGACGGCGCTGAAATCGGTGCTAAAATCAAAATTAAAATTTTAGATTTATCGTTATTTTGACTTGAAATTTAATTAAAATTATATTATAATGTATTTATTATAAAGTATAAAGTTGTAGGCTGCGCAAACTAAAAAGTGGCAGCTACCTAATAGGAGAGAAAAACATGGCACAAGCAAACTTTGGTGTGGTCGGAATGGCCGTAATGGGTCGTAATCTGGCTTTAAATATCGAATCTCGTGGCTACACAGTTGCGATTTTCAACCGTTCAAAAGAAAAAACAGAAGACGTCGTCAACTCACACCCTGATAAAAACTTTGTCCCAAGCTATGACATCGAATCATTTGTCAACTCAATCGAAAAACCACGTCGAATCATGCTCATGGTCCAAGCAGGTCCAGGAACGGATGCAACGATTCAAAATCTTTTGCCACATTTGGACAAAGGCGACATCTTGATTGATGGCGGAAACACCTTCTACAAAGACACAGAACGCCGCAATGCTGAGCTTGCTGACTCAGGCATCAACTTTATCGGTACGGGTGTTTCTGGCGGCGAAAAAGGCGCACTTGAAGGCCCATCTATCATGCCTGGAGGTCAAAAAGAAGCCTACGAACTCGTTAAAGACGTCCTTGAAGAAATCTCTGCCAAGGCGCCTGAAGACGGCAAACCATGCGTGACATACATTGGGCCAAGTGGTGCAGGTCATTATGTGAAAATGGTGCATAACGGTATCGAATACGGTGATATGCAGTTGATTGCGGAGTCTTACGACCTCATGCAAAAATTACTCGGTCTTTCAGCTACTGAAATGCAATCTGTCTTTACAGAATGGAACAAAGGTGAGCTTGACAGCTACCTGATTGAAATCACAGCTGATATTTTGGGACATGCAGATGACGAAGGTCAAGACGGCCCAGTTGTTGACTATATCTTGGACGCGGCAGGCAACAAAGGTACTGGTAAATGGACGAGTCAATCAGCACTCGACTTCGGTGTGCCACTGCCATTGATTACAGAGTCAGTTTTCGCACGTTATATCTCAGCCTACAAAGACGAACGTGTCAACGCAAGTAAAGTCTTGCCAGCGCCAGAAGCCATTACATTTGACGGTGACAAAGCAGAGCTCATTGAAAAAATCCGCCAAGCACTCTACTTCTCAAAAATCATGTCCTATGCACAAGGCTTTGCACAGTTGCGTGTTGCCTCAAAAGAAAACGACTGGCAGTTACCATTTGGTGATATTGCGGCCATCTGGCGTGCTGGTTGTATCATCCGTGCACGTTTCTTGCAAAAAATCACTGATGCTTATGGTCGTGATGAAGACCTTGCAAATCTCTTACTTGACGAATACTTTATCGACATCACCGCTAAATATCAAAGCGCTGTCCGTGACGTTGTCGCACTCGCAGTCAAAGCAGGTGTGCCAGTGCCAACTTTCTCAAGTGCCATTGCATATTTTGACAGCTATCGCTCAGAAAACTTACCTGCAAACCTGATCCAAGCGCAACGTGACTACTTCGGTGCGCATACTTACAATCGTAAAGATAAACCAGGTACATTCCATTATTCGTGGTACACTGAGCAGTAAGCATTGAACTTGACAAAAAAATAAGGAGATCTAATGTCTAAAAAAATTCTGATTATTGAAGATGAAAAACAGCTAGCACGCTTCGTATCGCTTGAGCTTGAGCATGAAGGTTATTCAGTTGAAGTTCGTCATGACGGCCGTAGTGGTCTTGATGCTGCCATCTCACAAGAGTGGGACATGGTCTTGTTAGACTTGATGTTGCCAGAGCTTGATGGCTTTGAAGTGGCACGTCGCTTGCGCAATGAAAAACAAACACCTATTACCATCATGACAGCACGTGATAGTACCATGGATAAAGTCGCAGGACTTGACATTGGTGCAGATGACTATATCACAAAACCTTTTGCGATTGAAGAGTTGCTGGCGCGTCTTCGTGCCAACTTCCGTCGTCAAGATCGCGAATTACAACGCCGCAAGAAAAATGACGGGTCAACATTCCGTGATTTGATCATTAACAAGAAAAATCGCCAAGTCCAACGTGGCGAAGAAGTGATTGATCTGACAAAACGTGAGTATGACTTGCTTACAATGCTCATGAAAAATGTCAACGACGTGGTGACACGTGAACAACTCGTTCAAAACGTCTGGGGCTACGAAGAAGGTACTGAAACAAACGTTGTCGATGTCTATATTCGCTACCTGCGTAACAAACTGGATCAGAAAGGCAAGGATTCTTATATCCAAACTGTCCGTGGTCTTGGTTACATGTTGCGTGAAAACAACTAGTCTCACATAGAAAAGTAATATCATAGCAACAGCCCTGAAAATATATTTTTTAGGGCTGTTCTATCTACATAAAGATACAGGAGATGCTCATGGCTAACCTCAACTCTGATGAGGAAAATCAGAAAGACGCGAAAAATACGGAAGACGCAGACAACTCAGCGAAAACAGACGGTAAAAGCAAACCCAGAAAACGCAGCATCATGCTCAAATGGTCATTTGCTAATATGTTGTTTTGTTTCGTGATTTTTACGACTTTTGCAGCGATTTCTTTTCAGACGTCTGTCTACTTTTTCTTAAAAGAAGAAAAAGATAATCTCGTCATGGTGGTCAATCAGGTCACTAAAAACCTTGATAATACTGAAGTCCCACTCACGGCAGATAACATCTACAAATACCTCAACTATAAAGAACCAAATGTCCTTGCAAACGCCTATGATGAAGATGGCAATGACGTGAAGTCTGCTGAAAATATCGGGATTCCAGGTATTTATCGTAGAACTTTCCAGATTTATGACATCAAAGGCAACATGATTTTTACGACAAAGACAACGTCCTTGCCCCTATCTGCGACTAAGTCGACGAAGCCCATGGTGATTACGCTTGGTCAGACAACAGGTTATATTGTAACACGAGAAATCAAATCTGCCAAAACAGGAAAAGTGGTAGGCTATCTTCAGTCGTTTAACGACTTGAAATATTACTATAATGTGCGAAACAAGCTCCTGTTTTTGCTGATTGGACTTGAAATTATTGCTATGATTTTAGCGAATATCATTGGCTACTTTGTGTCGGATCATTTTTTGAAGCCGCTCGCAAAATTGCACAGTGCCATGAAAAAAATTGTCAATTCACCGTCTGGTCGCTATGAAGAAGTTGAAATTGACTCTGGTGATGAGATTGAGGAGCTTGCCGACGTCTATAACGCCATGATGGCGAAAACGCATGATTATATCAGTGGTCAGGAAAGATTCGTCTCTGATGTCAGCCATGAGCTTAGAACGCCACTTGCGGTGCTTGATGGGCATATCAATCTCTTGCGGCGCTGGGGGAAGGACGACCCCGAGCAGCTTGTCGACTCACTTGAGGCGGCTCACTACGAAGTGCAAAAAATGTCAGCCATGATTCAGGATATGCTCAACATGACCCGGCTCAAGCAAACTGACGACTATAAAAACAAGCAAACACGCGTTGTCGATAGTGTTGAGGACATGGTGGATAATTTCCGCATGATTCATCAAGATTTTGTGATTGAGTTTGAACGCCACGTGGATTTTGAGGCACATGCACAGATTTATAAAAACCACTACGAGCAGGCGTTGACAGTCCTTATGGACAATGCTGTCAAATATTCAGGAGATGCAGAAAAATATATCAAAGTCACGCTGACTGAAGACGCAGATAATATTATCACGACTGTTTCTGACCATGGCCTTGGGATTAACGCTGACGATCTGAGTCATGTCTTTGAGCGCTTTTTCCGAGCTGATAAGGCAAGGAATCGGGAAATTGGTGGGACTGGTCTTGGTCTGTCAATCATCTCAAATATCGCAGAACTTTATCACGGACAGGTAGATGTCACGTCGAAAATCGGTAAAGGGTCAGCTTTTGTCATCAGCATCCCTAAACCAAACCTAACTGATGAACTAGAAACGTTGTAACAGCGGCGTTTCTTTTTTTATACCAAAATATAATTGAATTTTTTGAATATTTGCTATTTACAAGTCAGTTAATCTATGTTAGAATATGTAACATAGAATGATGTTAGAATTTCTAACACAAATACACGAGCGATTGCTCAGATAAACAAATAGGAGATTTTTTATGAACGCAGGAAGTATCGCATTTATTCTCATCTGTGCGGCTCTGGTTTGGCTTATGACCCCAGCGCTTGCCTTTTTCTACGGTGGTTTGGAACGCCGGAAAAACGTTTTGAATACGATGATGATGGTTTTGGTGCCACTAGGCTTGGCCTCTCTACTTTGGGTGGCAATTGGTTATACACTCTCGTTTTCAGGCGATGGAACCTTTATCGGTGATTTTCATCATATGTTTTTTGATGGTGTAAGCATGTCGAAAAATACCTTACATGGACTTGAGATTCCTGATGGCCTGTTTGGTGGTTTCCAGATGATGTTTTCTATCATCACGGTAGCGCTTTTGACAGGTTCAGTTGTCGGTCGTATGCGCTTTACGCCTCTTGTCATCTTCATGGCCGTGTGGTTAATCTTGGTCTACTATCCACTTGCACATATGGTTTGGGGCGGTGGTTTCTTAGCGCAAATCCACTCTATCGACTTTGCTGGTGGTAATGTCGTCCATATCTCATCAGGTATTAGTGCGCTCGTGTTAGCTATTATGCTCGGACGTCGTCGAGACTATGCCCGTCTTGAGTATCGTCCGCATAACATCCCGTTTGTTGTCCTGGGTGCTGGTCTTTTGTGGTTTGGCTGGTTTGGTTTCAATGCTGGCTCAGCTCTTGGTGCCAACGGTCTTGCTGTTCATGCCTTGATGACGACAAATACAGCAGCAGCAGCAGCGATGTTGTCATGGATGTTGGTAGAAAAAATCACGATTGGTAAGCCAACGGTTGTTGGCGCATCTACTGGTCTCGTTGTGGGTCTAGTTGCCATCACGCCAGGTGCAGGATTTGTCTCGCTTGGGTCATCTATTTTGATTGGTGCTTTGGTTTCGCCGATTTCTTATTACTTTATCTCAGTTGTCAAACACAAACTCGGTTATGATGATGCGCTGGATGCATTTGGGGCACATGGTATTGGCGGTATCTTTGGCGGTATCATGACAGGACTTTTCACAACACCAGCACTTGCGCTTGAAAAAGGGTATTCTGGTCTGGTTTATGGTTCAGGAAAACTTTTCCTAGCACAGATAGAAGCGATTCTCTTTACAATCGTATTTAGTGCTGTGGTGACGTTTGTGATTATTAAAATCATCTCATTATTCACTGAAATTCGCGTTAGTGACCGTGCGGAAGCTGTCGGACTGGATGATAGCGAACACGATGAAACAGCCTACCCAACATTTATGGGGCTCGATAGCTAATAGTTAGAATTGATAAGAAGGAGGATGACGATGAAAAAAGTAGAAGCGATTATTCGCACAGATAAGTTAGAAGATTTGAAAGATGCCTTGGTCAAAAATGACTTGGCAAAAGGCATGACCGTGTCGCAAGTTTTGGGTTATGGTAATCAAAAAGGGTTTGCTGAGTATGTTCGGGGGCAAAAGCTGAACACGACTTTGCTTGCTAAGATTAAAATCGAGATTGTCACAGTAGAAGAACGCGTTTCAAAACTGGTTGAGATTATCCGCGAAACGGCGCAGACTGGTGAAGTGGGAGACGGCAAGATTTTTATCTTGCCGGTTGAGAATGTCATTCGGATTCGCACAGGCGAAGAAGATAGCGACGCAATTTAAAAAAATGCTCACAGATGAAAAAGTGTTTGATTTTTAAAAATCAAATACTTTTTTCTTTTGCCTAAACTAAACTGATTCTTGAAAAATCTGCCTAAAAACGGTAGAATTAGAAGATATAGATAGAGCGTGAAAAAGATAAGTTAGAGGTAGCTTTGTGAAGACGTATAAAGAGTTTGAAAACAAAAAAGTACTGGTCCTTGGCCTTGCCAAATCAGGAGAGTCTGCTGCGCGCGTGCTCAATCAGCTAGGTGCGATCGTCACGGTAAACGACGGTAAGCCATTTGATGAAAATCCTGCAGCCCAAGATCTGCTGACAGAAGGCATTAAAGTCATCACAGGTAGTCATCCGCTTGAGTTGCTGGACGAAGATTTTGCACTCATGGTCAAAAATCCAGGGATCCCATATGAAAATCCAATGGTGGCGCGTGCGATTGCTCGAAAAATTCCCGTTATTACTGAGGTTGAACTGGCTTATTTGATTTCTGAATCGCCGATTGTTGGGATTACAGGGACAAATGGCAAGACAACGACGACGACGCTGATTGCTGATATTTTTAATGCGGCTCATAAAACAGCTAAATTATCAGGGAATATCGGTTTTCCTGCGTCAGATGTTGCATCAAAGTCAACTGCTGATGAAACATTGATCATGGAGCTGTCAAGTTTCCAACTCATGGGCATTCAGGCTTTTCATCCGACAATCGCTGTGATTACAAATTTATTTTCAGCGCACTTGGACTACCACGGTTCTCAGGAAAACTATGAGGCTGCCAAATGGCGAATTCAAGAAAACATGACGGCTGATGACTTTTTGGTGTTGAATTTTAACCAGGAAAAACTGCGTCAGAAGGCGGACCAAACGCAAGCCACAGTGATCGGTTTTTCAACGACAGAAAAAATAGCAAATGGCGCCTATGTTTCTGACGGTCAGATTTATTTTGCTGATGAAAAAATCATGGCAGTGGCGGATTTGTCGCTGCCTGGCGATCACAATGTTGAAAATGCCTTGGCTGCGATTTGTGTTGCCAAACTCTCTGACATCTCAAATCAAGCAATTATAAGCGTTCTGACGACATTTTCAGGGGTTAAACATCGCCTGCAATATCTGGGTGAAAAGTCTAGCATCAAGTTTTATAACGATAGCAAGGCAACAAATATCCTTGCCACGCAAAAAGCCTTATCAGGCTTTGATAACACGCATCTATGGCTGCTTGCGGGAGGTCTGGATCGTGGCAATGGCTTTGATGAGCTTGCGCCTGACGTTGAAGGACTTAAAGGGATGATTGTTTTTGGTGAAACGGCACCTAAGCTAAAAGACTTGGCTGAAAAACTTGGCATTTCAGTATTTGCAAGTAAGGATGTTGCCACAGCAGCTGCACTTGCATTTGAGAAGGCGGACGCTAGTGATGTGGTGCTTTTGAGCCCTGCCAATGCGAGCTGGGATCAGTACAAGACCTTTGAGCAACGCGGCGATTTATTTATCGCAGCTTTTGAAAATTTGAAAGAAAACTAACATGAAAATCATCGTAACTGGTGGCGGGACGGGCGGTCACATCTATCCTGCGCTAAGTTTTATCCACTATCTTAGAACAGTTGAGCCAGATGTTGAGGTGCTCTACATTGGCACTGAAAAGGGCTTGGAGGCGAAAATCGTTCCGGATAATGGCATTCGCCTAGAGACGGTTGATGTGCAAGGCTTCAAGCGTTCTTTGTCGCCTGACAATGTCAAAACGGTCTACAAGTTTCTGAAGTCCGTAAAAGACGCGAAAAAAATCATCAAGTCATTTGCGCCTGACGTTGTGATTGGTACGGGTGGTTATGTGGCAGGGCCTGTGGTCTATGCGGCTGCCGGATTGAAAATCCCTACAATCATCCACGAGCAAAACTCGATACCTGGTGTGACAAACAAGTTTCTCAGCCGTTATGTGACGCGCGTGGCGTTAGCATTTCAGGAGGCTGGGGCGTTCTTTCCTAGCGCAAAAACGGTCTTTACAGGTAATCCGCGAGCGCAGGAAGTGGCAGACCTTGTTGAAACGGGTAATGTTTTGAGTCAATATGACTTAGTGGCAAACAAAAAAACGGTTGTCATCTTTGGTGGAAGTCGCGGTGCACTAAAAATCAATACAGCTGTTGTTGAAGCGCTGCCAGAGCTGGCAAAAAAAACGTATCAAATTCTCTATGCATCGGGTGAGATTTATTTCAACGACGATGAATTTTCAGAGACATTTGCCAAGTACAATCAAGCAGATAACATCAAAATCGTGCCTTATATCAAAAATATGGTTGAAGTTTTAAACGATGCGGACTTGATTTTGTCACGGGCTGGCGCAACGACTTTAGCAGAAATTACGGCGCTTGGTTTGCCATCAATTTTGGTGCCAAGCCCCTATGTGACGGCGGATCATCAAACAAAAAATGCAGAAGCACTGCAAAAAGCGGGAGCCTCGCTCATGATCAAAAATGATCAGCTGACAGGCAACGCCATCATATCAGCCATCGACAGCCTGCTCTTAGATGACAAAAAATATCGTGAAATGGCTGATAACGCCCTGCGCGAAGGGACACCAGATGCAAGTGTCAGACTTTACAAAGTTGTAAAAGAGATTACTGTAAAGACACCATCAAAAGGGGACGCAAATGGCTGATAAGGAAAATCCGTCAGAAGAGCTGACGCCTTGGCAGAAACAGCACGCTGCTTTTGAGAAGAAAAAAGCAGCGGAGTCTGCTAAAAAACAGCGAGAAAGTAGGCAGAAGAAGCCAGAAAAGACGGCCTCTGTCATCGAAAAATACGATGCTGAACCCATCAAAACGCCTGAGGTAGCGCAGAAAAGTAAACCTTTTTTTGAGCGATTTAAGGTTGGTAGCTCATCAGACAAGACAGCAGCTGAACGCAATGCCGTTTCTGATGTATTTGGCAAGATCTGGCCATTTCTGACGGTTGCGGGCCTTATTTTTCTGGGAAGTCTTTATGAGGCTTCGTCTTTGAGTAAAATCGGTAGTTTTACGGCGGAGGGAAATGCTCATGAGACGTCTAAACAGGTTGCGAATGCCACAGGTATCAAAACAAATGACACGGTCTGGTCAATCGTAAAAAAAGAGCCCCAAATCTCGGCTCAGATCGTCAAAGCCTTTCCTCGCATCAAAACAGCGACGATTGCCCTTGGTCTGCCTAACCATTTTACTGCAAAAATAACGGAGTATAGCAACAGCGCCTATCTCAAGGTGGGTAGCAACTATCAAATCGTCCTATCAAACGGACGGGTACTTTCTGATGAAAAGGTGGATGCGGCGAAACTAGCAGCCTTGCCCGTCTTAAACGACTTTTCAGCAAAAGAAGTCGCGACTTTTGTACGGGCTTACGAGTCACTGAAACCCGCTATCAAGTCTGAAATCGTGAGTGCTAGCAAGTCGCCGACAGATGTGACCAAAGATTTCATCTCAATCGAGATGAAAGATGGCAATCAGGTGCGCGTGCCGCTCAGCCAGATGTCTGAAAAAATGCCCTACTATACCAGCGTGGCAAAAAGTTTAAGTGAGCCTAGCGTGGTCGATATGGAAGCGGGTATCTATGCCAAATCAAAAGCCGCTTATCAGAAAGACTTAGATGATGAGGCCGAAAAAGAGTCAGAGTCGAAATCCGCTGCAGCCTCATCAAAAGAAGCAGCAAAAGCTAAAAAAGACGGTGAGTCATCAGATGACAGCACTGATACAACGACAGAACAGTCAGATGATGCGGCAACGACGACAACTAGCGATGGCGCAGACACAGCAGATACAACGGCTACACCCGAAGGACAATAACAAACTATTGACAGAAAAAGCAGGCAGGAACCTGTTTTTTTTCTGTGATTAAAAAATGTTAAAGACAAGATTAAAAAAAACAATGGGGAAACGATGTGAGAACTCTTGACATTTAAGTTTAATTTAAGTAAACTAGTGAAGTAAACAAATTTTTAACAAGTCGACCAAAATAAATTTCTTTCGAATAGGAGAAAATATATGAAAAAATCTAAAGTAATCAGTATCGGTCTCACCGCAGTCGCAGCGATTGGTGCTATAAGCCTTGCTGCTTGTGGGAATAAATCAGAGTCTAGCAGTTCTGCCAAAGACTCGACCTACAACTATTATTATGTTCAAGATCCAGAAACATTGGATTATACATTTTCAGGTCAAGCCTACACAACACAAAATACCGCTAACTTTGTTGATGGTCTTGTCAGCTATGACCAATACCGTCAGATCGTCCCTGCTTTAGCAACATCATGGAAAGTCTCTGATGATGGCAAAACATATACTTACCAAATCCGTAAAGGCGTCAAATGGGTAGATTCTGACGGTAATGACTACGCAAATGTTAAACCGTCAGACTGGGTGACAGGGCTCAAACATGCCGCAGATACTCAGTCAGAAACACTTTATCTCGTAGCTGACTCTATCACAGGGCTGTCAGACTATGTAAGCGGTAAAGACAAAGACTTCTCTAAAGTTGGCATCAAAGCTGACGATAAAGCAGGTACTTTGACATACACGCTCAATCAACCTGAATCATTCTGGAACTCAAAAGCGACTTATGGTATCTTGTACCCAATCAATGCTGAATTCTTAAAAGAAAAAGGCAAGGACTTTGGTAAAGTTTCAACAGATGGTATCTTGTATAACGGTGCGTTTATCGCAACTAAATACGATAATAAATCATCTATCGAATACAAAGCCAATGACAGCTACTGGGATAAAAAGAACGTTCATATTAAAGACGTCAAACTGTCTTACTATGATGGTAAAAAACCAGAAGACTTGTATAAAGGATTTGAATCTGGTAAATATGTGGCAGCACGCCTTTTCCCAACAATGCCTTACTATAAAAAAGTTGACCAGTCAAATATCATCTGGTCTGATCAAGGCTCAACAACTTACTACAATAACTTTAACCTAAATCGTCAGAACTATACAAATACAGGGCATAAGACAGATGCTGATAAAGCAGCAACTAAAAAAGCACTCTTGAACAAAGACTTCCGTCAAGCGATTAGTTTTGCACTAGATAAACAAAAATACCTGGCACAAGCAGTTGGTGAAGCGGGTGCTGAAAAAGCTATCCGTAACACGCTAGTACCGTATGACTTTGTGAAGATTGACGGTAAAGACTACGGAGATACTGTTCAAACAGACTTGGAAGCAATCGATCCAGTATGGAAAAATGTTTCAGTTAAGCAAGGTGCAAATGGCACTTACAACCTTGACGCTGCAAAAGCCGCTTTTGCCAAAGCAAAAGCGGCGCTCAAAGCTGAAGGTGTTGAGGTTTCAAAAGAACAACCAATCACACTTGATGATCCAGTTTTAGAAACATCAACGATTACAATCGCTGCTGAAACTTCAAAAGCCAACTCAATCCAAGAAGCCTTTGGTGGCGAAGTGAAACTGAACATCATTAAGCTGTCAATGGATGCCTATACAAAAGCAACATTCTCATTCAAAACGGCTGCTGAAGCGGACTACGATCTCGGTGGCGGTGGCTGGGGACCAGACTATGCTGACCCATCAACTTATCTAAATATCTTCTCACCTGAGTCTGGTGATGTCTTCAACAAACTTGGTCTTGAACCTACCGTAAGTGTTCAGGGTGAAGATACTGGTAAAGCAGTGAAAGATGAAATCAACATCAGCGAATACCAAGAACTCTTGGATAAAGCAGCTGCTATTACGAATGATAATGATGCTCGCTACACTGCCTATGCCAAAGCAGAAGCATGGTTGATTGATAACGCGATTGCCATCCCTTACCAATCAGATGGCGCTTCACCATCAGTACAACGCATCACACCATTTACAAAAATCAACTCAAACGGTATTGGCGCAACAGACAATTCGTTCAAATACCTGAAACTCCAAGATAAAGCTGAAACAGCTGCAGACTATGCAAAAGCTAAAAAAGCTTGGGAAGCAAAAGTTGAAGAGAAATCTAAGGACGCTGAATAAAAATTTGGCATATTTCTACAAGAATGGGACTGGAAATATCCAGTCTCACTTTTGTATTTATGGAAATGGTTTGATAATAAATGAAAAAGTATATCTTATTTAGAGCGCTACGCGCTGTTGTGTCCATTGTGATTGTGACAACGATTATCTATGCGCTAATCTTCAGTTTGATTCCTCGCAGGCAGATTTTCACTAGCGATTCGCAGTACAATACAGTTGTTGGTATTCCTGATAAACGTGTAGTTTATGAAAATAACGTTTTTGAACGTCAAGGCTACATCAGCTTTCTTGATCAGGGCGAATTCACACAAAAAGTGAAAAAGATTGATCCTGATTTTGACGGTACAAATACACCTGAAAATAAAAAAGCTGCCAATCAGTGGCTGAAAAAACAGTCTGGTAACTGGGAAGTTAAGCAGTTGCCTAACAAAAAAACATTTTATGCGGTCAGAGAAATCCCAATCTGGGAGCGTGTCGGTAATTTTTACCGTCATCTCATCCAGATTGACTACCCATGGAAAATACACGATAAGGCAAATCCAGACTTAAAACGCTATATCAAGTTGACATGGGACAAAGGAAACGGCCCCGCACTGATCGGATCGGGGACCGAGCATAAATACCTTATTTATTTTGACAAGACATTTCCATTCATCCATCAGAAAATTGTCACTTTAAATCTCGGTCAGTCCTATCCAACGTTTAGTGGTAGATCTGTTACAGATGTCATCACAAGTGGTCAGGGTCAAAACTTGACGCATAAGGTCACATTACCAAACGGCAAAATCTTTAATACGTCAATCGATATTCACACGGCGGTCTATCAAACGCCTAAAAAGCAAAGTGCTCAGATGAAACGTCTGTTTAGCGATGACTATACAAATGTTCAAAATGAATACCAAGATCCGTCTATGCTGATGAACTCATTTATCATTGGTGTGGTAGGCGTTATCTTGTCTTATGCGTTGTCTATTCCAATTGCGATCTTTTTGAGTAGGCATGCGGGTCAGTTTATTGATCGGTTTGGTCTATTGATTGTGACTTTGTTTATCGCTTTGCCAAGTCTTGCTGTCATTTATTTTGACCGCTTCATTGGGGGTGCGATCGGTATTCCTGATTCGTTTACGACTTTTGGTGCGTCAAGTATCAAGTCGTATATCTTGCCAACGATCATCCTTGCACTGTTACAGGTGCCTGGAACGGTCATGTGGATACGACGTTATATGATTGACCAACAGTCGTCAGATTATGTCAAGTTTGCGCGGGCAAAAGGTTTGTCAGAAAACGAAATTTCAAGAAATCACATTTTTAAAAATGCCATGATTCCTATCTCAAATGGGATTCCAGGCTCTATTATCTTAGCGATTGCAGGCGCGACAATGACAGAAACTATTTTCTTAGTCCCTGGTATGGGTAAAATGTTGCCTGACGCGATTGCAGCTCACAACAATCCAATGGTTATCGGGATAACCTTTATCTTTACAACGTTATCCGTTCTTTCGGTATTACTTGGAGATTTGCTGATGCAAGTCATTGATCCACGTATTCAGCTCTCAACAAGTAAAGGAGGCAAATAAAATGTCAGATAAAAATCTATTTCGTTTTGTTGCACCTTATACAGATGAGTCTGAGAAAATTTCGACACCAACGTATTCCTACTGGAAGAGTGTGAGCCGGAAGTTCTTCTCATCAAAATTAGCCGTAAGTATGCTGATTTTACTAGCTGTATTACTTTTGCTGAGCTTTATTCAGCCGCTATTTTCTGATTACTCCGTTATCAATGCGGGTAAAATAGATGATTTTAGTCTGCGTTATATCCACCCGAATCTTAAATATTGGTTTGGGACAGATGCGACAGGTCAGTCACTGTTTGATGCGGTCTGGGCGGGTGCTAAGACGTCCATTTCGATTGCCGTACTAGCCACAGTCATCACAACTGTGATTGGCGTCATTGTTGGCGCCATCTGGGGCTTATCAAAACGTGTTGATAAAGTCATGATTGAAGTCTACAATGTCGTCAGCAACGTCCCTATGATCCTGATCCTGCTCGTCTTTTCATACGCATTTGGTCAAGGTTTCTGGAACTTGCTTTTAGCTATGAGTATCACATCTTGGGTGGGAACAGCTTACTTCATTCGTGTCCAAGTCATGATGTACCGTGATCGTGAGTACAACATCGCTTCACGGACATTAGGCACAAAAACGTATACGATGATTGGCAGAAATATCTTGCCTTATCTCATTTCAGTTATTGTCACTTCGATGAGCGGAACGCTGCCAGGATTTATCTCGTATGAGGTCTTTCTGAGCTATCTTGGCATTGGTTTGTCACCGGATACACCGTCTCTAGGACGCTTGATTGCACAGTATACAGATAATATCACAAGTGATGCTTATCTGTTTTGGATTCCTGTTGCTGTGCTTGGCTTAGTTACCATTTCACTTTATCTCGTTGGTCAAACACTTGCCGATGCAAGTGATCCACGGACTCACCAGTAGAAAGGGCTTATCATGACAAATAAAAAAGTAATCCTTTCTGCAAAGGATATTAGTGTTGCGTTTCAAGTGCGTCAAAGGACCTTGCGTGCGATTCGCAATGTCTCCGTTGATTTGCATGAAGGTGAGACGCTTGCACTAGTTGGCGAGTCGGGCTCTGGTAAGTCTGTTTTTACTAAGGTTTTCACAGGCATGCTGGAGTCAAATGGCTCAGTTGCAACAGGTGAAGCGACTTATGGCGACATCAAGTTGACAGATTTTAAGACCAATGCAGATTGGGAAAAAATTCGTGGTGGCGAGATTTCGACTGTTTTTCAAGATCCCATGACCTCGCTCAATCCGATCAAAACAATCGGTAGTCAAATCTCTGAAACCATTATCAAGCATCAAAAGAAATCAAAAGAAGAAGCAAAGGCAATTGCCATTGACCTCATGGATCGTGTTGGCATTCCTGAAGCTGATAAGCGCTATGATGAATATCCTTTCCAGTATTCTGGGGGCATGCGTCAGCGGATCGTGATTGCGATTGCACTTGCTTCAAGGCCTAAAATTTTGATCGCTGATGAGCCGACAACGGCGCTTGACGTGACCATTCAGGCACAGATTATTAGCTTGCTAAAAGAACTCAAAAAAGAGTATGGCTTTGCTATGATTTTCATCACACATGACCTTGGCGTTGTGGCGTCTATTGCAGATAAGGTCGCCGTCATGTATTCAGGTGAAATTGTCGAGTACGGTACGGTTGAAGAAATCTTTTATGATAGTCGTCATCCTTATACTTGGGCACTTTTATCAAGTCTGCCACAACTTGCGACGAGCGAAAAACTGTATTCGATCCAAGGCACACCACCATCGCTCTACTCTGAGATTAAAGGCGATGCCTTTGCACCAAGAAATCCGCAGCCGATGGCGATTGATTTTGAACAAGAACCACCTAAGTTTGAAGTATCTGAGACACATTGGGCAAAAACGTGGTTATTAGATGAGCGTGCACCTAAGCTTGAAAAACCTGATGGCATCCGAGATATTCATAGCAAGATGGTTGAACTTTATGGGAAGAAGGATTGAAAATGGCTGAAAAACTATTAGAAATTAAAGACCTCTCTATCTCATTTGGTGAAGGTAAAAATAAAAATATTGCGGTTAAAAATGCCAACTTTGATATTTACAAAGGTGAAACATTTGCCTTGGTAGGTGAGTCTGGCTCAGGCAAAACGACCATTGGCCGTGCCGTCATGGGACTCAACCACATCGAGTCAGGTGAGATCATCTTTGATGGCAAAAAAATCAACACCAAGCTATCTAAGTCTGAAAGCGAAGCACTGATCAAGGACATCCAGATGATTTTCCAAGATCCAGCAGCGTCGCTCAATGAGCGTGCAACCGTTGACTACGTCATCTCTGAAGGTCTGCGTAACTTTCATCTCTATGAAGATGAGGCTGAGCGCAAGGAAAAAGTTGAGTCAATGCTAAAAGAAGTCGGACTTTTGCCAGAGCATTTGTCACGCTATCCGCATGAGTTTTCAGGGGGGCAACGTCAGCGTATTGGGATTGCTCGTGCGCTTGTTATGGAGCCACGTCTTGTGATTGCTGATGAGCCGATTTCGGCGCTTGATGTGTCGATTCGTGCGCAAGTGCTTAATCTTTTGCAGCGTTTACAAGAAGAAAAAGGTCTGACCTATCTCTTTATTGCGCATGACTTATCAGTGGTGCATTTCATCAGTGACCGAATTGCCGTGATTTATCATGGAGATATAGTCGAGATGGCTGAAACCGAAGAATTGTTTAACAACCCGATTCACCCTTATACAAAGTCTCTATTATCTGCTGTGCCGATTCCTGATCCCGCACTTGAGCGTGAAAAAGAGCTGATCGTCTATGATGACTCGGTGCATGACTATGCGATCGACAAGCCGAGTTTTCAAGAAATCAAAAAAGGCCATTTTGTCTGGGCTAATGATGCCGAGGCTAAGGTTTATAAAGCTGAAAATTAAAAAAATGAAACGCGCGCGAAAGCTCGCGTTTTTTGTTATAATAGAGATAACTACAGACAAAATACAGAAAATAATAGGTGAGTAATGTCAATGTTTTTAGATACGGCGCGAATTGAAGTCAAGGCTGGTAAAGGTGGCGATGGTGCCGTCTCTTTCCGTCGTGAAAAATATGTGCCAGATGGCGGGCCTGCAGGTGGCGATGGCGGTCGGGGTGGTGATGTGATTTTCGTTGTCGACGAAGGCTTGCGCACGCTCATGGACTTTCGTTATAACCGCCATTTTAAGGCAAGACCAGGTGAAAAGGGCATGAATAAAGGCATGCACGGCCGTGGTTCTGAGGATTTGATTGTTAAGGTACCGCAGGGCACGACGGTTAAAGAGTTTGAAACAGATAAGATTTTGGTGGATTTACTTGCACCAGGCCAGACGTTCACGGTTGCGCACGGCGGTCGCGGTGGTCGTGGCAATATCCGTTTTGCAACGGCACGAAACCCTGCACCAGAAATTGCTGAAAATGGGGAACCAGGTGAGGAACGGACGCTGCTACTGGAACTTCGGGTGTTAGCAGATGTTGGTCTGGTTGGATTTCCATCAGTTGGGAAATCGACTTTGTTGAGTGTGATCTCAAATGCACGTCCAAAAATCGGCGCATATCATTTTACAACGCTTGTGCCAAACATTGGCATGGTGCGTGTTGGTGACGGCGAAAGCTTTGTTGTTGCTGATATGCCAGGATTGATTGAAGGGGCTAGTCAGGGGATTGGTCTTGGAACGCAATTTTTGCGTCATATTGAGCGGACGCGTGTCTTGCTGCACGTCATTGACATGAGTGGCATGGAGGGACGCGACCCGTATGATGACTATGTGGCGATAAATGATGAGCTTGAGGGGTATAATCTGCGCCTCATGGAGCGACCGCAAATCATCGTAGCAAACAAGATGGATATGCCAGATGCTGAAGAAAACTTGGCAGAGTTTAAGGCGAAACTCTTTGCCAATTACGACGAGTTTGAAGCAAAACCACAGGTATTTCCTGTTTCTGGTATTTCACGTCAAGGCCTACAAAACTTGCTTGAAGCGACAGCTGAACTCTTGAGTGATACACCAGAATTTCCACTTTATGATGAATCTGAGTTCGCTGATGGCGATAAAGAAGCCTACTATGGCTTTGATGAGGGAGCTCGTGACTACGAGATTTCCCGTGATGATGACGCGTCATGGATCTTGTCGGGTGAGAAACTTGAAAAACTCTTTACCATGACAAACTTTGATCATGACGAGTCTGTCTTTAAGTTCGCCCGCCAATTGCGTGGGATGGGCATCGATGAAGATCTTCGCGCGCGCGGTGCCAAAGACGGTGATATTGTCCGAATTGGCAGCTTTGAGTTTGAGTTTGTAGACTAGATTTAGCTATTTTAGCGACAAACTGACTAGCCTGAAAATAGCAGATAGAACAGTTGATAAAGGAGGTGTCATGGGAGAGTTTAAAATTATTGGTAACCGTGATGCTGATGGTAATTTTGTTGCCTCGGCAGATGCATGGCCGCCTGAAAAAATTGAAGCTTTATTTGATCGGTATAATCCCAATCGCAAACTGCGTTTGGCACGTGAAAAGTTGGCTGCTGAGCAAAATAAGCAGGCTGATTCTGACGCAGTTAAAGCAACTGATAACCAACAAGAAAACAAGAAAGAAGACAGTGCTATTTGAACTCAGTTGAGATAAAATTAAATCATCCTGATGATGGGGCAGCACTTTTTGGTGCGCAAGAGAAGCATTTGAAATATCTGGAGGAAGCGCTTGATGTGACGATTCACTTTCGCAGTGAAATCGTGCAGATCGTGTCAGACTCGGATGAGAAAAATGAGCTGACACGGCTGACTTTAGAAGCTTTGCTGGTACTCGTCAGTCGTGGTCAATCTGTCAATACACCCGATGTCGTAACGGCTCTAACCATGGCACGAAATGGTGAAATCAATAAATTTGTCGCGCTCTACGAAGAGGAGATCACAAAAGATAGTACGGGCAAGCCGATTCGGGTGAAGACCATTGGTCAGAAGGTCTATGTTGAGGCAATCAATCACCACGATATTACATTTGGCATCGGCCCTGCTGGGACTGGTAAGACTTATCTAGCGGTGGTGCTTGCGACGACTGCGCTGCGGCGAGGTCAGGTCAAGCGGATCGTTGTGACGAGGCCTGCTGTTGAGGCAGGTGAAAATCTTGGTTTTTTACCTGGCGATTTGCAGGAAAAAGTAGATCCATATCTGCGTCCGATCTATGATGCGCTGTATAATATCCTTGGGAAAGTGACAGTTGAGCGCATGCTTGAGCGCGGGACGATAGAAATAGCGCCGCTAGCTTATATGCGTGGTCGGACTTTGGATGATGCGTTTGTGATTTTAGATGAGGCGCAAAATACGACAAGCATGCAGATGAAGATGTTTCTGACGCGGCTTGGCTTTAACTCGAAAATGGTTATCAATGGTGATATTAGCCAGATTGACCTGCCAAATCGGACAAAGTCAGGCTTGATTGATGCCAAAGATAAACTTGGCAAGATAAAGCAAGTGGCGTTTGTTTACTTTTCAGCTAAGGACGTCGTCCGTCATCCGGTTGTTGCGGAGATTATCAGGGCTTATGAGTCTGAAGCTGAGACTGAAAAACTGTCTGATGAGTCCTGAAAATCAGGCGTGACGTGAGAGGAATCGACAAAATATGTATATCGAAATGACAGATAAAACAGGTCAGGTGTCTGATGCACTCCAGCAAGATACCATCAAACTGTTGAATTTTGCGGCGGATTTTATTCACCTGCCTGAGCAAAAAGAAATGGCTATTACCTATGTCTTAAATGATGAGATTCAGGAGATAAACCGTGAGTATCGTGGTAAAGATGCGCCAACAGATGTGGTGAGTCTGGAGTATGAGCCAGAAGAAATCGCTTTTGGAGATGATTTTGAGATGCCTGAGGAACTTCAATCTGAGCTTGACGAGCTTGATAGCTATATCGGAGAGCTGTATATCTCGATTGAGAAAGCGCAGGAGCAGGCTGAAAACTACGGGCATAGCTATGCACGCGAGATGGGATTTTTAGCGGTTCATGGTTTCTTACATATCAATGGCTATGACCACATGGTGCCTGAAGATGAAAAAATCATGTTTGCATTACAGGAAGAAATTTTGACTGCTTATGGCCTTACGAGATAAAAATTCAGAGAAAAAATGGAAAAATCGGACAGTCTATGCCTCGCTTGAGTTTGCGCTGACAGGGATTGTGACGGCTTTTCATGAGGAGCGAAATCTTCGCAAACACGCGGTTTCAGCAACGCTTGCGATTTTATTTGGTATAATCTTTCGGATTGATAAGGTTGAGTGGCTGTTCTTGCTACTTGCGATTTTTCTGGTGATTTTTGCTGAGATTATCAATTCAGCGATTGAAAACGTCGTTGATTTGGCAAGCGACTATCACTTTTCCATGTTGGCAAAAAATGCCAAGGATATGGCTGCAGGTGCAGTCTTGTTCATCTCTGGCTATGCGGTCATCGTTGGCTGCGTCATTTTCTTGCCAAAAATCTGGGATTTAATCTTTTAACGAAATAGAGAAAATGTCGAAACGTGGGCGTAGCCTGCGTTTTTTAGTATGTTTGTAGCATGGCGCAGCGTGGTGCCAGTCGTGTAGATGTCATCGAAAATTACGAGTTTTTTCTGGGCCATGTCTGCAGGATTTTTGAGTGTGAAGGGATTCTCAGACGAGAGGCGTTCATCGCGCGTTTTATGAGATTGGTGCTGGGTATCTGACTTGTCAAGCAGATCGAGATAGGGCAGATCTGCAGCGCTTAGAAAGCCTGTGAGTTGATTGAAACCACGGCTCTGAAAACGCTGTGGCGAAACAGGAATGGGCACGATGATCTTGTTTTTGAGACTTGTCTTGAGTGTGCGATTGAACGCTGTCCGCAGTCTGAAATCACCATTGAATTTATAGCTTTGAAAGTAGGCCTTTGCAAAGTCGTTGTAGTGAAAAATGGCTGTGTGACGCGTTTGATCATCATCAGAACGCTTTAGACAGTCGCTACAAATCCCCAGCGTACCAGGCTTATAACAGATCTGACAATGTTTTTCTGAGATCAGTTCAAACTGATCAAAACAAGTTTGACAGACAGTTTCCTGAGTTGGTCGTGACAGAAAAATATCTGAAAAACGAATTTTTGGGATAATCGTATTTTGACAAAGCAAGCAGTGTGTCATCAGAAACCTCCTAGTTGATTCATGTGGCGAATTTCTGAAATGGCGCGTGTCATCTGCCGCGTCAGACCATCATGAAAAAAGTAAACAAGCCCCGTTGGGCGTTCAGGACTTCTGCCCGCGCGTCCCGCAATCTGGATCAGGCTTGACTTTGTAAACAGTTTGTGGTGAGAATTTTGCACAAAAACGTCAACTTTTGGAAATGTCACACCGCGCTCTAATATCGTTGTCGAGACTAAAATCGTCAAACTTCCTTTTCTGAACTGGTCGATGATGTCAGCACGGTTTTCTGCGGTTGAGGCAACAAAGCCTATCTTTTCATCAGGAAATAGTCTGGCTAGATTTTCTGAGAACGATTGACCCAATGAAATAACGGGTGCAAAAATCAGGAGCGGAAAGCCAGTTTTTCGCTGTTTTTTGATGTGAAGGATGAGTTTTTTATCGCGACTATCATAGATGGATTTTGGGACGACAAGCGGATTGCCATGAAAACGTCTTGCGAGCTCACGTTTTTTAAGCGTACCTGTCTGGATGAGGAAATCAAGTTTGTCGGTCGAAGTGGCTGTGAGATAAATCAGGGTTGAGACAGGCTTTCTCGCGTGTTCAGCCGCAAAATAAAGCGCGTCATTGTCAGCAAAAGGAAAGGCGTCCACCTCGTCAATAATCAGTAGATCAAAAGCCTCACGAAAGCGCAGCAGCTGATGGGTGGTTGAAATGACAAGCGGGGTTGCAAAATAAGGCTCAGAATCGGCGTGAAGTAGGGAAATATCAAGTGAAAAATCTTTGGATAAGCGCGTGAAAAGCTCTCGAGCGACGTCGGTTCTGGGTGTTGCGATACCAACCGCACCACCTGCTGCAATCGTGCTTGCGACCGCAGCGTAGATCATCTCAGTCTTACCAGCACCCGTCACAGCGTGGACCAATATCTGAGATTTCTCTCTCACGGCGCGCACCAGTTCTGATGAGATTTCTGACTGGTAGGGCGTCAGACGGCCTTGCCAGATGAGTGGCTCTTGTTTGGGAAAATCTTGCTGTGGCAGGTGATAGAGAAATTCGTCAGAGCGCACACGACCAAGTGGCAGACATTCTGGGCAAAAGTAGACACCAGGCAGCTCTAGTTTGACGTCAGATAGCAAGGAAGCCGTGCCACAGCGATTGCAAACGGCGTGCGGACCTTGTAGGGTCATACCGTTTATTTTAACCAGTGATGCTGTGTCAAGGCTGGTCGGTGCGGGATAATATCGGGTAAATTCGATCTCGGTTATGAGACGGCCGTATAAGTTTTCCATACTTTTATATACGTATTTTTTTGGAAAATGTTACAATAAATTTATGACAATACGGATAAAAAATGATATCAGCACCGAAGAAACGATCAAAAAATCACGCTTTATTTGCCAACTAAAACGTGTGACGACTGAAGAAGAAGCGCGTGAATTCATTGCTGCGGTCAAAAAAGAGCATTACAAGGCTAATCATAATGTCTCGGCATTTGCGATTGGCGATAAGCAGGAAATTCAGCGGTCGTCAGATGATGGTGAGCCGTCTGGTACGGCTGGGATACCCATGCTTGAGATTTTGAAAAAGCGTGAGCTGACGGATGTTGTTGCGGTTGTGACGCGTTATTTTGGTGGGATTAAGCTTGGTGCGGGTGGGTTGATTCGGGCTTATGCGGGTGCTTGTAACCATGCGATTGACGCGGCTGAACTCGTCAGAATCGTTGAGCAGACGCAGCTTGATCTGACGATGGCTTATCCACTTTTTGATAATGTTTCCCGGTTTATTGCGACGTCTGGTCTTGTCATATCAGACTCAGTTTTTACGTCAGAGGTGCAGATGACTGTTTTTGTAGACACAGATCAGGTCTCACAGCTGATGCAAGACTTGACAGAACAGTTCAGCGGTAAGCTTACCATGGCCCTCCGTGATAAAAAACTTGTAGAAGTCGACATTTGATGATATAATAAGGGTTCAAGGGGCTTGCTACCTTTGAAAACACGGGGTCGTTCTGGATTCGACAGGTGTTGTCGCGTATGAGCTGCGATTGGTGCGGCGCCACCATAAACCGCCGCAGATAAATATAACTGCTAAAAATACACAAACTTACGCAGTAGCTGCCTAAACCCCAGCCTGTGTGCCTGATCTTCGCTCGCCTACGGTGACTTGATGGCCTAATCTAGTAGGATACGCTCAAGCGTTGTTTCGCCGCTTGATAAGAGATTTAGAGACTCGCAAGCGGGCTTTGTTCGAGGATTGTCTCGCCCGTTTGTTAAATTTAGACAGTTCCTATGATTGTAGACGCTGATATAGCAAGGCATTTGGACGTGGGTTCGACTCCCACCGGCTCCATTAATGTGAGAAGAACTCTTTTTTGTGAGAGTTCTTTTGTTATTCCGAAAATTAATGTTGTTTGAAAAAACTGTCTGCGATGTTATTAATTGCCTGTGCTAGTTTAAAAATGAAACGGCTATATCTGATATAATAGACTTAGCTAATGACTGAATCAGATAAGAGAGGAATAAATAATAATGGATATTAAAAAAGTAGCAAATTTTTTATATAAAGATGTAAAAATAAAAACAACTAGCAATAAAATTTTTGTAGGTAGGTTTATTGATTTTGAAGAAGAAGAAGATGTAGATGTCGATATGGTTCTTTTACAAAATAAAGAACTATGGTTCAATGAATTGCAACCAATCCCAGTACCAGACATTCAATCTATCGAGGAGATAAAATAATGGACGTAAAAAAAGTTACACCTTTTAGGCGTAAAAATATTAAAATTTTGATGAAAGACGGCAATGAATATTTAGGCGTTTTTTATGACTATGAGGACGATGAAGATGTAGATGTCGATACGATTCTATTGGAAACTGAAGAACTATGGTTCAATCAGTTAAAACCAATACCAGTACCAGACATCTTATCAATCGAGGAGTGGCCTAGTGTATGACAGCAACTGAAGAAGTTTTGAATGTGATTGATAAAGGTGTCGAATTAACACACCCTCATTTTTCTGATTGGGTATTGGATATTGAAAAAATACTTTTCGAGAAAAATGACGATCTAGAAAAAGAAAATGCTGAATTAAATGACTATCTTCAGACGGAGTTTGTATATTTCGTAGATACTTATGCTGATAAAGATGATGAACAATTCAGAAACGAGATAAAGACTAAACTGGATAAAATAAAATCTATTATTTAAACAAGATAGACGAAGATTTATAAAAAAGAGAGGCAATAAAATGGAATTACGAGATTATCTTGGAAATAAAGTCAAGTTCATGAGATGGTTTAGTCAGTTTTTTGAAATCGGAAGTTAGATCTATCAAGGTAATCGAATATTATGATCAGAATGACAGACAGTCACTTAATCCAAGAAAGGATTATATGAGATGAGTATAGATGAAATAGTGAAATTCAAAAATAAAACTGTAATTGTCAAAACTCCTTTCGGTGACTTTAAGGGTAGATACACAAAAGATTATTTTGATATAGATTATGATTTTGAAGATGTAGTTGATATTCAAGTCATTTAACGCCGTTTGACCCTAGAAAAGAGGTTAAAAGAACATGGAATATAAGGAAATAAAAAAATACGTTCGTAAAAACGTTGAGATTACAACTAAAACTAACGTAATCCGAGGTTTCTATGTTCAATCTGATTTAGATGACAATGAAGAAGGAACTGACTTGATTTGGTATGTTGTCTTAGAAACCCCTAAAACGGATATTACTGGCGAAGTTGAACTGATTCCAATATCAGAAATAAAATCAATTGAGGTAACTGAGTAATGGGTAAAGAATTCACTAAGAAGAAAAAACGATGAATTTGCGAAAATATCTTGGGAAAAACGTAAAAGTAATATTTATTGATGGACAGATTTTACAAGGATATGATGGGAAAGCATTGCCTAGTAAGTTATTGATTGATAATGAGGAAGCGCAAAAAATTGTAGAACAAATGCGGTTGCCTAAAGGATTCGATGGCTTAAGGCCTGTAACTTATGAAGCTGAAGATTATATTGCGATATTCATAGACCCTGAAACTGGAGAAGAAATTAAAACTAAATTTGTAACTGTGTCGTTTAGAAAGACAGGCAGTCACTTAACGCCTAAAAAAACCAAAAAGGATAAAGGATAAACGATAATGGATGTAAAAAAAGTTACGCCTTTTAGGCAAAAAGATATTAAAGTTCTGATGAAAGACGGAACGGTATTTATAGGTTTTTTTGATGACTATGAAGATGATGAAGATGTAGATGTCGATACGATTCTACTGGAAAATGAAGATTTGTGGTTCAATGAATTACAACCAATACCAGTACCAGATATCCAATCAATCGAGGAGATCAAATAATGGACGTGAAAAATGTAAGCAAATTTCTGTATAAATGGGTGAAAATCACAACTGATACAGAAGTTTTCGAAGGATATTTTACAGACTACGCAGACGACTGGGAAGAAAATGATGATGAGGATATTGTTCTTTTAAGAAATGAAGATAAATGATACAACTCACTAAAACCTATCTCTGTATCAGAAATCAAATCAATTGAAGAAAGTAATAAGCAATAATGGACGTTAAAAAAGTCACACCGTTTAGACGGAAAACAATTAAGGTTGTAACTAATAAAAACAAAATATTTGTAGGTAGGTTTATTGACTATGAGGACGATGAAGATGTAGATGTCGATACGATTCTTTTACAAAATAAAGAATTATGGTTCAATGAATTACAATCAATTCCAGTACCAGATATACTATCAATCGAGGTGGTGGAAAATAAAAGGCAAATAAAACGACTAAATTAAAAGAGTTTAATATTGTGACTATGAAAGATGGCACAGTTGGAACGATACTTGAAGTTTTTGATGACAAAGAAATCATGATTGATGTAGAAGTCGGGGAAGATTATGAGCAATTGACAGTTAAAATTAGTGACATCAAATTGATCGAGGAGATAAACTAATGGCAAAAGATGATTACCATTTACCGTATATCAGATTAAAAAAATATCTGTATGATCATCTAAAATCTTGCAATGCAGCAGCAAAAAGAATAGAAAACACGGCTGTGACCTTCACTCAGGATGAAGTTGATGCTATGGTGTCGGAGTCTGTAACAAAGGCGATGTCTGAGCTGAGTTTTATCAGTTGAGCATAAAGCGCTAGAATTCATCAATTAGTACCATTTTTTGATTTCACAATAAAGTTGCAAGTCACCACTTTATCTAAATATGTTATAATAATATCAGGAGATTTAAAGATGACAAATTGGATTACGCGTCTCAATGGCGCAGCAAACAAAGAAAAAACGGCGTCTGGTTTTATTGCCAATCATGATGCGGCGCAGTCCGCTAAGGAAATTGGCTTTTCACAGATCAATTATTTCAGATATAACGGTAAAGAGGAGTCGCCAGATGCTCTAAATGCGCGGCTGGATGGTATTTTGGCGGCAGTTCGGCCTGGTGATACAATCGTTTATCAGTACCCGATGTGGCAGATTGATCTCAAGTTTGAGCAGCGTTTTCTTGCCAAGGTTCGCAGAAAGTCTGGTGCTAAGGTGATTGCGCTAGTTTGGGATATTTTATCTTGGCTGCATGATGATCGTGATCGTGATTATACGCAGGATTGGTCCCTCAAAGCACTCAATGAGTTTGATCTGGTGATTTGTGCCAATCCGAAAATGGCGCAACGCCTCAAGACGCAAGGTGGTGTGACAAAGCCGATTTTGTCATGGGATTTGTCGGATTCTCGGTATGACGGGCCTTTGCGTGAGAAAACTTTCCAGAAAAAACTATTTTTCGTCGGGCGTTTGGACAAGTCTGACTTTTCACAATACAAGGCAAAGACAAAAATGGCGCTGATTGGCGGTATGGGGCCGAAGTCTGAACCCTTGTCAGACGAGGTCTTGCATCAGGAAAATCTGATTTTCCATGGTGAGATGCCAAATGACGAAATTCCATTCATGTTTGACGGTGGTTTTGGCGTGATAAACTATGCGACGGATAACCTTGATAATGCCTTTTTCAAAGGCAATGGGACCTATGGTCAGTATAATAATCCGCTGAAACTCTCGCAATATCTTGCGGGTGGCATTCCTGTTATTGTGGCGTCAAACTCAGCGCATGCGGACTTTGTGAGAGAAAAAAATATCGGCCTGGTCTTGGATGATCTTAACCAGATTGATGCGATTTTGGATGCCATGACAGCTGAGGACTATCAAAAAATGCTGGATGCGCTAAAACCGTATCAAGAAGCAGTTAGCACGGGATTCTTTACCAAACGTGCACTCATGGAAGCGCTCCGGATCACGCAGCTTGGTTTGACGGATAATGTGCTTTGATAAACATGAAAAATCAACAAAAGAACTTCTGACGATATGAGTCGTCAGAAGTTCTTTTGATTAGTCAGCTTGACTCGCAAGTGCTTCGGCAAATGCTTCAAGTTTGATGATGTCGTCTTCTTCGGCGGCAAGGTCAACCTTGACATTTTCGGCACCTTTTTCAGCAGATGTTTTAGCAAATGCTGCGTCAAAATCATCAACAGATTTACAAAACTCATCGTAGAATGTATCGCCAGAACCTACAACACCGTAGATTTTACCTGAGAGATCCAAGTCTTGCAAGTCGTCATAAAAATCAACGATTTCATCAGGAAGTTCACCATCACCATAGGTATAAGTCGCAACGATAGCGATGTCAGCATCCTCAAAGTCAGCAGCATCAACGGTGGTACATTCGTCAATATCAACGTCAAGTCCTAGTGACTCGAGCTTTTCAGCTACGATGTCAGCGATTTCTTCAGTGTTGCCAGTCATACTGGCGTATACGATCTTAGCTAAAGCCATAATTTTCTCCAATTAAATTTTAAGATTAAGAAAATTATACCAAATTTGGCGAGAAAATCAAGTAATGCGCTCTTTTTTTGATATAATAATGAGTATGAGAAGAACTGAGAAATATGTTGTTGCATTTAGAACACATGTCTGGTCTGAGGCGATTGAAAAAATATTTGAAAGTTTGGTCGAAACGATTGATCAAACGCACTGGGAGATTGTCATCTTGGCCGATGAGACGAAAGCGCGGCTCAAGACACCTGAAAATTTTGAAAAGGTCTCACATACGTCTGACCTGTCGCTTTTTGGCCTGCCAGACATTCCTCGTGGTCAGTCGCTTTGGCGTAATGGCGACTATGCCATGCAACCTCTGCAGCACGCGATTGTGGCGCCTGTCTATATCATCCTAGAAAATGATACGCTGGTTCGAGGACCAGAGATTTTTTCACAAATCACGCACTTTTTTGACCAAGGTGGGCAGGTCGTAACGAGTAAGTTTTATCCCGTAAAAAAAAATCACTGGAATGCACGGACTGCGCAAGGTGATGTGCTAAGTCAGCCTTATGCGCAGGCGCATGTCTGGCTTTGGGGTGCAACGCAGCAAATAGCCGATTTGCTTTTGTCAGAGCGTAAGGACATGCTTGAACGTTCTGACGGCTCTGATCATCAGTGGCCGGTAGATGAGATCTTTTTAGGTAGCATGATTCTAAAGCACGACCTCAAAATGCTTGATATTAATACCCTTGAAACGGTTGATACCAGTCGTCTGGACTATCGTCCGGCATATTCGTTGCTTGATCCAGCAATCTGGCAGGGCAATCAGCTGGTGCATCCTGCAGTCACACAGGCAAGCATTTTTAGCAAATACGCCGCTGAGTTTGGCTGGTTTTTAAAGGCAGATAGCTGGCAGTTTGGCTATGGCACGCAGGTTTTTCGCAGTATGATGCTGAGTCATCTGGACAACAGTAATGCAAGTGTCTATAATGCGATCATCAGAAATATTTACGTGGATCATCTGGATGCGATGGCCTTTTCTGAGCTTGCTAGGCAGCATGGGTTGACCTATGACGGTCAGTTGGATCCGAAAAATCTCGCTCTTCATAAGCCTGCTTTGTCAAGCACGTCATTTAGTTATAAAGATGACAATTTCAGCTTTGCTGAAGCGGCAGTCGATGGCAATCTTGACGTTGATAAATATCGTTTTGGTGGCTTTGCGAGTCGTTGGGAAGAAAAGCCGTGGTGGCAGGTCGATCTACTTGAGATGACTGATATTTCTGAGATAAAACTTTATCATCGCGAAGGCTTTTTTGAGCGCACGGTGAATCTTGGGATTGCTATCTCGTCAGACGGTGACAGCTTTGTGACAATTGCTGAGCTGCATGATATTGACTTTGAAAAAATCCCCACCCGACGCAATCAATCAGGCTATGCTTTTGTCAAGTCTGTCGCCATTGGTCCCGTCAGAACACGCTTTGTTAGACTGACGAATCTGGCTGATGAAGTGGTGATTTTTAATCTCAATCAAGTCGAGATTTTTTAAGCAACAAAAATATGTTAGAATAGAGCTAAGTAAAAATAGAATCGAGAAATCATGATTACATTAAAATCACCCCGTGAAATTGAGATGATGCAAGACGCATCAGATGTGCTTGCGGGTATTCATATCGGGCTGCGCGACATTATCAAACCGGGTATTGACATGTGGGAAATCGAGCGTTATGTACGTCAGGTTTGTAAGGAAAAAAATGCCATTCCTTTGCAGATTGGTGTTGACGAGGGAAATGTTGATCCTTATCCTTATGCGACTTGTTGCTGCCTCAATGATGAAGTGGCGCACAGTTTTCCGCGCAAGGGTCACATTCTCAAAAAAGGTGATCTGATCAAGGTTGACATGGTGATTGGCACGGGTGGTGGCATTGATATGTCAAAAGCCAACTTTGACGACGGTATGGCGATGAAGGCGATTGCTGATAGCTTTACTGGTGGCGTTGCAGATTCTTGCTGGGCTTATGCTGTGGGTGAGGTTTCTGACGAGGTCAAGCAGCTCATGGACGTGACCAAAGAATCCCTCTACCGCGGTATTGCACAAGCACAAGTTGGCAATCGAATCGGTGACATTGGCGCAGCCATCCAGGAATATGCCGAAAGTTTTGGCTATGGCGTGGTGCGTGATTTGGTAGGGCACGGTGTTGGTCCGACCATGCACGAGGATCCGCTTGTGCCGCATTATGGCACAAAAGGCAAAGGATTGCGCTTGCGAGAAGGCATGGTGCTTACAATTGAGCCTATGATTAACACGGGTGATTGGGAGATTGACCATCCGAGCAATGAACGAGGCTATACGACGCTTGACGGCAGTCTGTCTTGTCAATATGAGCACCAATTTGTCATCACAAAAGACGGTCCTGTGATTTTGACAAGTCAGGGCGAAGAGGGCACTTATTAAGCGCCTATGAAGACCCTATTTGCAAAGCTCACTTCGTCTAAGCGGCTCAATTATTTTATGACCTTTTATAAATCTGCTGAGATGAACTTGTCGAGCATTGCAGTGGCTTACTATCTTTTGCTGTCACTTTTTCCGTTGCTCATGATTATGGCAAATGTCTTGCCGTTCTTGCATTTAGATACGTCGGTGATTTTAGACTTTTTAGAAAATAATCTGCCTGAACAGCTTTATGAAACGGTAGCTGGGATTGTTGAGAGTATTTTAGCAAAGCCGAGTACGGGCTTGCTTTCCATCTCCGTTCTGACGGGATTTTGGACATTTTCTAAGGCAATGACGAGCCTGCAGATGGCTATGAATAAGGCTTATGAGGTCAGTCATCACAGAGATTTTTTCGTCAGTCAATTTTTTTCAGTGATTGCTAGTTTTGCCATTTTACTGTTTTTGTTTGTGGCTGTTTTGTTATCAACATTTGGGCAAACCGTACTTGATAGGATTTACAAGCACGTCAAGTTTGACTCGCATTTGTACGCCACCTTGCACAATATGACGGTGCCAGCCATTGCGATTACGGTATTTTGTGCCCTTGCATTGCTGTATTTTATCATGCCAAATGTCAAAATCCAAAATATCAAATATGTCTTACCTGGGACAGCATTTTCAACCTTTGTTCTGGTGTTTTTGACTAATATTTTAGGAAAATACATCGGCCGTACGACAGAAAGCCTGCAAGATTTTAAGATTGTCGGTAGTTTGGTGATTTTTGCGCTCATGGTCTGGTTTATTTTTATCGCAAAAGTCCTGATTTTCGGCGCTATTCTAAACGCCGTCTATCTCAAACGCTCGCTAGGTGACATTAAAACACGACGTGGCGAAATTGTCGCAATCATCAAAAATGTGAATAAAAAAGCCAATTAATGCTGCTCATAATCAGCATTAACTGGCTTTTTTCGTAAAAACAAATAACTTCGCAAAGACATAGTTTAAGATGATAATCAGCACCTGTGAGACTAGCGTTACGATCAAGTTAATCTGACTTTTGTTAATCTGGAACAATTGTCCTAAAATCTCAGGATATTTGTCCACAAAACAAAAAGATAAACCAACATCAAGCGCAAATGTTGCAAGGCGTGCTAGCAAAAATTTGACAAAACGTTTGAGACGATCCTGGTTTTCCTGTGGAAAAACCCAGACATCGTTTGCGACAAAGGCAAACAATATCGCGACAACATTTGCAATCACAGCAGACAGGCTGCCATTTTCAAAGATTGCAAAGACAATCAAACGCACCAGCAGATAAATAAGCGTGGTCGTAGCGCCAACAATCAGATAGCGCAGAATTTCTTTTTGTACTTTTTTCAGCTGAAATCGTGTATGTTTCATAAAATCAGTATACCAAAAACGGCAGATTTATGATATACTAATCTTTGTCTGATGCCATTTTGGCGCAGATCCTCAAGACTTACTCACCTTTGCTTGAGCATATTACACTCGCAAAATGCGATAAAGGAGCTTTTTTTTATGTCTAACAAAATCACGATTACTGACATCGTAAAGATTGCCATTGTGGCGGCGCTATATGTTGCTGTGACAATGGCACCAGGGCTTAACGCCATTTCAAGTGGTGCGATTCAGTTTCGTCTATCAGAAATGTTCAACTTTTTGGCTTTTTATAACAAACGTTATATCATAGCTGTTACAATCGGTTGTATGATTTCAAACCTTTTAACCTACGGCATCGTTGATGTTTTCGTAGGCGGTTTGTCTACATTGTTATTTGTCACGCTAGGTGTGCTATTATTTGATCGTTTCAAGGGCAAATACCTGATTCCAGGCGTGTTAAATCTCGGATTTTTCTACTTTTCTATCTTCTTTGCAGTTTCAATGTTCACCATTGCAGCAGAGTTGAAAATCATGTATGACACGCCATTTTTCATCACATGGCTGACAACGGGACTAGGAGAGTTTGTCTCACTGATTATCGGTAGTATTATTATTGACCGACTGTCAAAACTGGTCGACTTTGTTAAGTAAAATAGAGTAAACTCGAATCTCAAAATCTGGACTTACCAGATTTTTTTGTTATAATAAAGCCATGACACTATATGACTACGAAGTAACAACTAACAAGGGCGATTTGATCTCGCTTGCTGACTATAAAGACCAGGTGCTGCTCATCGTAAATACGGCGACGGGCTGTGGTTTTACGCCGCAATACAAAGGACTGCAGGACCTGTATGACACCTATCAGGCGCAGGGCTTTACCATTCTCGATTTTCCATCAAATCAATTTGGCGGTCAAGCACCGGGTACGGCTGAGGAGATTGCAGATTTCTGTGAGATGCGCTATCATACCACTTTTCCGCAGTTTGCTAAGGTCGATGTCAATGGTGAAAACGCCTTGCCATTGTATGATTTTTTGAAATCAGAGCAACACGGTACCCTGACCAACGACATCAAGTGGAATTTCACAAAATTTCTGGTTGACCGAGATGGGAATGTCGTGAAACGCTATGGCTCAGCTAAAAAGCCAGAAAGTATCGCAGCAGATTTAAAAAAATTACTTTAAACGTCTGAAAAGGCGTTTTTATGTTATAATAGAATTAAGAAAACGCTTACATACATTTGAAAACAAAGGAGAATCTCAAATGAACAAAGAACAAATGATCTACAAACTCAAGCAGCTTGGTCATAATCAGGCAAAAATAGCTGAAATTTTCATCGGAAATCAAGAATTTCACCGTGCAGAAATTGCTCAGACTAAGCATATCATGTACGAAAATTTTGCGGAATTATTGGAACACTGGCTAGAAGAATCTGAAATCAGCACAGAAAATGCGTGAAGACAATAAAAAATAGACTTTTAAAAGTCTATTTTTTAATTAGTCTATTTTGTCTTACTGCGGACGTTGAATATCAAACAAGTCTCCAAGTTCAGCATAGGTATTACCTGCGAGGCGGGCAATTGGTTTAAGCTCTTCTGGTTTGACGTAAAATTTCGTTTCGTCAAAGACGTTGTCCGCAAAGGCGAAGTTTGTGACTTCAAGGATCATCAGATTGCTCACGATATAGCCGTTAGATTCGACTGGTACATGTTTAAAGAGTTTCGCCTCAAACTTGATAGGTGCATTTGTGATGCTTGGCACCTTGACCGTTTTTGAAGGCTCAGTTGCGATGTCAAATGTCTGCGTTTCGCTCATTTGGCTTGGTAGGCTTGCTGCCGTCATGTTCATCTGCTCGACATTGTCAGGATTGACAAAATGAATCACAGCTTCGCCATTGTCCAAGATGTTTGCGACAGAATCTTTTTGCCCCATCATGGAAATGCTGACAAGAGGCGGATTACTTGAGACGACGTTGAAAAAGCTAAAGGGTGCAGCATTTACGGTGCCATCAGCTGACTGGGTTGTCACCCAAGCGATAGGACGCGGAATGACACTGCCAGAGAGCAGCTTATAGGCGAGATAAGGATTGACGCGGTTGAGTTCAGCGGTAGTAAAACTTTTCATGAATACCTTCTTCCTAAAAAAACGCCGTCAGATCAGATAGACAGACGACGTTTAAAAAATTATTCAGCTGTTTTGTTGACAGGATTGTGTTCCAAGATGCGTGAGATTGTCCAAAGATCGTTATCATCACGTTTATCATGGGCATCTGACGTATCAAGTGGGCGAAGACGTGCAGCAGTTGCTGCTTTGACAGCTTCATCACCAGGGAAGAGATGTGGTGGCAAGCTAAGATCAAGACCAGCTTCGTCTTTTGTTTCATCAATCCAGAAACCACTTGTAATCAAAGCTTCTTCATAAGAATCGACTTTGCCAGCACCAGATTTTGCCATGTCAAGTGCGCCTACTCCCGGTGTGTCTGTCGCAAGTTCAAACAAAACGCCTTGTGCGACTTGGAAATATTCGCTTGAAAAGTAGAAACGGTCTACTAAACCTGAGTCAGGGAAACGGAAAGATTTGATGCGATCAATCCAATAACGCAAGCTATCAGGATCTTTCACACGAAGTGCCAAATGGTGAATGTTACCAAAACCTTGCCAAGCAACGCCTTCGTTTGGATCATCTTGAATAATCAATGTTGCACCGTTGCCACCTTCAGCAAGTTCATATTGGTGGAAGGCACCGTCATCACCCGTGCGACGGAAGCCAAGGACTTTTTGCAAAACGAGGTCAATGTGTTCAAAGTTTGAGATTTTAACAAAAACTGGGCCAAGACCTACAATACCATGTTCGTCAGGGACATTTGATAATTGCCAAGGTTTACCAGCAGCAACACCGACATTGTTTTGGTCAGAGATGATTTGATATTGTTGCCCGTCGAAATCTTCAAACTCGAAGAATTTTTTACCAAAGCGTTCTGCGACTTCACCATGGATGACTTCGGCGCGGTCAAAACGATCAAGCCAGTAAGTCAGTGATTCGTCAGACGGTACGCGAAATGATGCGCGGTCGATATTGTTAGTACCTTTAGTGCCTTTAGGAATACCTGGGAAGTCAAAGAACGTCATGTCAGTACCCGCATTACCATCTTCGTCTGTAAAGTAAAGGTGGTAAGTTTCATAGTCATCTTGGTTGACTGTGAGTTTTGCAAGACGCAAGCCTAGGATATTTGTGAAAAAGTCATAGATATGTTGCGCGCTTGAGCTGATTGCTGTAACGTGGTGAATTCCGCCAAGTTCAAAGCCTTCTTTAATGTCAAAAGTTGTTTCATTAGCCATTTTTAATCTCCTTGTAAAGTGAGTAGTTGTCATCATTTTTCCTTCGTTTACGTTTGTAAACTTTTGTTATGAGTTCATGATATAACATTTTGGAAAATAGTGCAAGGATTTTGACTCAACGTCTAAAATTCTTGTGATTTAGATAAAAAGGCGTATAATAAACTTAGATATCTACTATAGATAGGAGCTATAATAAGAAATGGTATTTGATAAATTTGCTTACAAGAAAATATTTAACAAAATGTTTTCAAAACCTGTCACGATTACTTTTTGGGATGGTGATACAGTCACATATGGTGAGGGTGCGCCTGTCGCCACAATCAAGTTTAATGAAATGATTCCCATGACAAGCATGATGAAAAATCCGACATTGACGTTGGGTGAAGCTTATATGGACGGCATCGTCGACATTGACGGCAGTTTGCAGGAAGTAATCGTCTCAGCTTACCAGTCAAAAGATAGCTTTTTTAACGGCTCAAAATTTGCCAAGTTTGTGCCCAAGCAAAAACATACAAAAGAAGCGTCGCAAGAAGATGTGCAAAGTCACTATGATATTGGTAATGATTTTTATGAAAAATGGCTTGACCCGACGATGACTTACTCGTGCGCCTACTTTAAGACGGAAGATGATACATTAGAAGAAGCGCAGTACAACAAAGTACGTCATATCTTAAATAAATTGCACGCGAAACGTGGCGAGTCTCTGCTTGATATCGGCTGTGGCTGGGGAACATTGATCATCACAGCGGCAAAAGAGTATGGCCTCAAATCGCGTGGCGTGACACTCTCTCAAGAACAATATGACTTTGTTAGTAAGCGTATCGTTGAAGAAGGTCTTGAAAATCAAGTTGAAGTTTATCTGCGTGATTATAGGGACGTGACGCAAACTTATGACCACATTACGAGCGTTGGGATGTTTGAACACGTAGGTAAGGAAAACTTGTCTGAGTATTTTCAAAATGTCTCAGATCGGCTAAATCCGAACGGTACGGCGCTGATTCATGGCATCACGGGTCAACATATCGGGGCTGGTGTGGATCCGTGGATTAATAAATATATCTTCCCAGGCGGGTATATTCCGCATTTGGCTGAGCTTGTTGAGATTGTTATGGATCTGCCTTTGCAGTTTGATGATATTGAGCCGCTACGCCGTCACTATCAAAAAACGCTTGAAATCTGGACAGATAACTTTCATGCGGTCAAAGCTGATGTCATTGACTCAATGGGTGAGCGTTTTTACCGCATGTGGGACATGTACTTGCAGGCCTGTGCCGCAAGTTTTGAATCAGGTAATATTGACGTCATCCAATTTTTGATGAGTAAAGGACCATCAATGCATGATATGCCTATGACGCGTGCTTATATCTATGAAGCAGATAACGCCAAATAATGCTAGCATAATCGGCAAAATTGAATTTTTCTGAAATTCTGCTAAACTAGAAGTATATGATTAAACAACAATTTTATGTCTTTATGCTGGGTACAGTGTTTTATGCGTGGTTCTTTGCAGATGCGATTTTGTCGGGACATTTGTTCTTGACAGGATTTTGGGGTGTTTTGCTCATAAGAAAACTTATGCTTGCTTATAAGGCTGATCGCTGGTTACGAAAGATTGAAAAAGGATAATAAAAATGGTTCTGACGAGATGTCAGAACCATTTTTTGAGTGAAATTTCACCTGATGACAGGACTTTGACAAGCCCGTCAGAATTGACAATGAGCTCACCATTTTCCGTCAGATCAGTCGCTGTACCGATGATTGTCCGACCGTGTTCTTCAAACTCAACAGTCTTGCCAAGGACAAAAGAATGGGCTTTGTAAATGTCTAAAAAGTCGTCAGAACGGCGCAGCTTTTCAAACTGCGACCAGATCTCAGCGATGAGATCACCGCGCGTGATTGTAGGCGTATCGCTAAAGAGCGAGCCTGCTTTATCACGAAGCTCAATCGGAAATTCTGTGATGTGAAAGTTTAGTCCGACGCCGATGATAATGTAGCCACTCGCCAAGAAACGCTCGACTAAAATGCCACAGATTTTCTTATGATCCAGATAAATATCATTGACCCACTTAATCTGTGGTTTTTTTGTGGTTAAGTTTTCGATGGCGGTGACAATGGCTGCAGCCGTCAGAATCGTGAAGTTTTCTGGCGTATCATCAGCCTTGAGCGCTAGGGACATGTAAATGCCTGAGCCTTTGACGGCAAAGTAAGCTCTACCAAATCGGCCACGTGCCCCAGTTTGTGTGTCAGCAACATAGAGTTTCTTGTCAGATAAGTCAGCCTGGGCATCTTGTTGCGTCGAACTCGAATTTTCAAGATAGGCGACATCAGAAAGCCAAGGGTTATGTGCTAAGATTTGCTGTTTATCAATCATGTTATCAGTTTCCATTCTCAAAATTTTTTAATAAAAATGGCGTGACACTAAATTCGCCATAGCTATATCATATCACGGATTTCATCTTAATTCATGGCAAAAAAATTCAGATAGTGGTAAAATAAAAGTGTTACTTTTCGAAGGTGATTTGAAAGAGATTTCAAGTCGTTTCCTGTAACCAAAAATACCGTAAAAGGTAGGGGAAAAGTTGATACAACTGGCAGGTGTTCTTGGTAAACACACGCCTCTTTGCATGTAGCAGCCCCTAAACTCGTGCGACAGACTCATGTCGCTTAACTATGTTTTAATTTATCATAAGGAGTAGCTATGTCAGAAAAAAATCTTTTTACCAGCGAGAGCGTATCAGAAGGCCATCCAGATAAGATCGCTGATCAAATCTCAGATGCCATTTTGGATGCCATCTTAGCACAGGATCCAGATGCTCACGTGGCAGCAGAAACAGCTGTCTACACAGGTTCTGTCCATGTGTTTGGCGAAATCTCAACAACCGCTTATGTCAATATTGATGCCATTGTCAGACAGACAATCAAGGAAATCGGCTATACAGATGCCCAGTTTGGCTTTGACTATAAAACTGTTGGCGTACATCCGTCAATCGTTGAACAATCACCAGATATTGCACAAGGTGTCAATGAAGCCATCGAAGTTCGCGGCGAAAATGATCAAGATGCGCTCGATTTGATTGGTGCAGGCGACCAAGGAATCATGTTTGGTTTTGCAAGTAAAGAAACACCAGAATACATGCCACTTGCGATTGCTTTGTCTCATCAACTCGTGAAAAAATTGGCTGATTTGCGTAAATCTGGTGAGTTGTCATACTTGCGTCCAGATGCGAAAAGTCAAGTTACCGTTGAATACGATGAAGCCGGTAACGCAAAACGCATTGATGCGGTTGTCATTTCAACGCAACATGCACCAGAAGCAACTAACGAAGAAATTCACGCAGATGTCATCAATAAAGTGATCAAGGCTGTTATTCCAGCCAATCTCTTAGATGACGATACAAAATACTTCATCAATCCAACAGGTCGCTTTGTAATTGGCGGGCCGCAAGGGGACTCTGGCCTGACTGGTCGTAAAATCATCGTTGACACTTACGGTGGCTACGCGCATCACGGTGGTGGCGCCTTCTCTGGTAAGGATGCAACGAAAGTTGACCGTTCAGCAAGTTATGCTGCGCGTTATATCGCTAAAAATATCGTTGCGGCTGGTCTCGCTGAAAAAGCTGAGATTCAGCTGAGCTATGCGATTGGTGTGGCACAGCCGATCTCCATTCACGTGGATACATTTGGCACTGGCAAAATCTCGTCAGAACGCCTGATTACAGCAATCCGTGACAACTTTGACTTGCGTCCAGCAGGCATTATCAAAATGCTTGATCTCAAACGTCCGATTTACCGTCAGACAGCTGCCTATGGTCACTTTGGTCGCACAGACGTCAGCTTGCCATGGGAAAAATTGGATAAAGTAGATGTTTTGAGCGCCCTTTTGTGAAATAAGTCATTTTATGTTATAATAAAATCGTATGTTGATACATATGATTTTTTATTAGGTCAATAGATCTGATAAACTTAGAAAAAATGAGGTAAACAATGATTGGAGCATTAATTGCTGGCATCATCATTGCCTTGTTGATTGGATTAGGAATTGGCTTTGTTTTGCGCAATGCTCAGTTGAAAAGTGCTCAGGCAGATAGCCAGAGTTTGATTGAACATGCAGAAATCAAGGCGAATGACCTCACGAAACAAGCAAAAGTCGAGGCTGACAATCTTAAAAAAGAAGCTGAAAATCTTAAAAAAGAAAAGATTTTAGAGCTAAAAGAAGAAAGCCAAAAACGTCGTGAGTCGATAGAAAATGAATTTGCAGAAACTCGAACTGAGTTAAAAGAAACAGAGAAACGTCTGAAACAACGTGAAGAAATCCTGGATCGCAAGGATGATACATTGACACGCAAAGAACAATCTCTGGATTCAAAAGAAGAAAATCTATCAAACAAAACTAACACGCTCAACAAGCGCGAAGATGCCTTGTCGCAAATTGAATCAGAAAAAGCGGCTGAATTGGCACGTATCGCAAGTCTTAGTCAAGACGAAGCACAAGAAATCGTCCTTGGTCATACTAAGGACACACTTTCAAAAGAGCTGGCACAGATGATTCGTGCTAGCGAAGAAAAAGCGACTGCTGAGGCTGATAAAAAGGCTAAAAGCATTATCACACTAGCTATGCAACGTGTGTCTGGCGACTTTGTCAGTGAGCAGACGGTTAGCGTTGTTGCGCTACCAGATGACAGTATGAAAGGACGGATTATCGGTCGTGAAGGTCGTAATATCCGTACTTTTGAAGCGTTGACAGGGATTGACGTAATTATTGATGATACGCCTGAGGCAGTGATTTTATCAGGGTTTGATCCGATTCGTCGCGAGATTGCCCGCCTGACTTTGGAACAATTGGTTCAGGACGGCAGAATTCATCCAGCTCGCATCGAAGAGCTGGTTGAGAAAAATCGTAAAGATTTAGATCGTCGCATTCGTGAGTATGGTGAGCAGGCTGCCTTTGAGGTTGGTGCGCACACCCTGCATCCGGATCTGATGAAGATTATGGGCCGCTTACATTTTCGGACATCTTATGGGCAAAATGTACTCAACCACTCGATTGAAGTGGCCAATCTGGCAGGTAATTTGGCAGGTGAGATGGGTGAAAATGTGACCTTGGCTAAACGTGCTGGATTCCTGCACGATATTGGTAAGGCGCTGGACCATGAGATTGAAGGCAGTCACGTTGAAATCGGGACAGAACTTGCTAAGAAATACAAGGAAAATCCTGTTGTGATTAACGCAATCGCAAGTCACCACGGTGATACAGAGCCGACAAATAACATCTCAATCCTGGTTGCAGCAGCAGATGCTCTTTCAGCTGCCCGTCCAGGTGCGCGTCGTGAATCTATCGAAAATTACATCAAACGCCTGCAAAACTTGGAAGAAATATCAAATAGTTTTGATGGCGTTGAGACATCATTTGCCTTGCAAGCTGGTCGCGAGATTCGTGTTATGGTCAATCCAAGTGCCTTGTCTGACGACAAGATGACGGTACTTGCTCACGACATCAAAGAAAAGATTGAAAACGACATGGACTATCCAGGTAATATCAAAGTCACAGTCATCCGTGAAACACGTGCGGTCGATTATGCCAAATAATGTGCTAGTTTCTATAATTAGCTCAGAGAGAAAACGCTAATTTCGGGTACCCTCCTGAAGTTAGTGTTTTCTTCTTTTTATCGTAAAACGGAGGTGAAATATACCTTTTCAAATGGTTGATTTTATGGTAAAATAGGATAACAACTAAACTAGAAAGAGTGTGAGCATGCCAGAGCGTGGGTTATTGATTGTTTTTTCTGGACCTTCTGGGGTCGGTAAAGGAACGGTAAGGGCTGCTATTTTTGAGTCAAGCCAGCACCAATTTGAATATTCTGTGTCAATGACGACACGAGCACAACGTCCTGGTGAAGTGGATGGAAAAGATTATTTTTTCAGCACGCGTGAGGATTTTGAGGCAAAAATCAAGGCTGGTCAGATGTTAGAGTATGCCGAATATGTCGGTAACTACTACGGCACACCACTTGAATATGTCAACAAAACATTGGACGAAGGAAAAGACGTTTTTCTTGAAATCGAAGTTCAGGGTGCTTTACAGGTCAAGGAAAAAGTGCCTGATGGTGTCTTTATTTTCCTGACGCCACCTGATCTGGATGAATTGCGTGATCGTCTGAGTGGTCGTGGTACAGATAGCTTAGAAGTCATCAACGAACGCATGGCAAAGGCGCGTGAAGAGATTAAACTCATGAGTGAGTACGATTATGCGGTGGTCAATGATGAGGTGCCACTTGCTGTTGAACGTGTCAAAAAAATCGTAGAAGCTGAGCATTTTCGTGTGGACCGAGTGATTGGTCGCTATCATGCCATGCTTGAAACTGCAACACAAACTGTTAAATAAAAGAGGTAAGAAATTATGATGTTAAAACCGTCTATCGACGTGCTACTTGATAAAGTCGATTCAAAATACTCACTTGTTGTCCTTGAAGCAAAACGTGCCCATGAATTACGTGATGGTGAGTTTGCAACAAAAGACTTTTCATCTGTCAAACCGACGCTTCAAGCTTTGGAAGAATTGGCAGAAGGTACAGTAAGTATTCACCCAGCACCTGCAGCAAAACGGACGGCACTACACGAAAAACGTGAGTTAGAGCGTCTGCGCAAAATCGAAGAAGAACGCCGCATCAAAGAGCAAATCGCAAAAGAACAAGCTGAAGAAGAGGCTAAGCAAAGTAAAGGTAAAGAAAAGCCAGCTGAAGACGTTGCGCAAACGATTGCCGAAACTGATGAAGCTCTCGAAGTTACTGAACCTGTGACTGAAATTGAAGCTGAAGCTGAGTAACACACTAAATTGCTTCGGCGGTTTTTTATTTTAAAACTAAAAAGGAGTCGTATGAAAATCGCAAAAATCATTGTAGATGTGCCTAGCATGCAGACAGACAAACCTTTTTCGTATGTGGTACCTGAGGCGCTTGAAACTCTGGTTGCTATTGGTATGCGGGTTCATGTGCCATTTGGCCGTGGTAATCGTTTGATGCAAGGCTTTATTGTGGGCTTTGAGTCGCAGGAGCTGGTTGAAAATCAAGGAAATCGTCTGCAAGACTTGAAAGTCATTGCAGAAGTTCTAGATTTTGAGCCAGTTTTGAATGCTGAGCAGCTGGCTTTGGCAGATAAAATGCGGGAAACCGTTTTTGCCTATAAAATTTCAATCTTGAAAGCCATGTTGCCAAATCTGCTGAATTCATCCTATGACAAGGTTCTGACGGCGCTTGACCCACAGGTAGCAAGTGATTATTTTGAAAATGCAGATGAGATTCATTTTTCAAGTCTAGATGAAGTCATGCAAGCAACCATGATGAAGTTGCAGCGTGAAGGCAAGGTGTCAGTACGCTATGTGGCGCAGTCAAAAGAAACCATCAAGACTAAAAAAGTCGTGAGTTTGACTAATCACGCTCAGTTATTAGCGTTAACAATCTCAGCACGTGCTAAAAAAAAGCTTGCCATGCAAACTTTTCTCCAGCATGAGCCTGAAGGAAAAGTCTGGGACAATACGGAGCTAGTCGCTCTATTTTCACGAGATGTGGTCAAGTTTTTCATCGGAAATGGCGTGCTGACACTGTCTGACGTTGAGGTCTCAAGGTCGCAAGACTACTTTGAAAATATCGAGACTGACACACAAAAAACGCTTAATGCTGAGCAAAAAGCGGCCTATGAAGCTATCATCACCTCGCAAGACAAGCCGTTTTTACTGGAAGGCGTGACGGGATCAGGCAAGACCGAGGTCTATCTGCAGGTCATTGCCCATGTAATTGATGCAGGAAAGACAGCCATCATGCTAGTGCCAGAAATCTCTCTGACCCCCATGATGACGAGCCGTTTTATCGCCCGTTTCGGGGAAAATGTCGCCATCATGCACTCGGGTCTATCTGACGGTGAAAAATATGACGAATGGCGCAAAATTGCAGCAGGGAAAGCCAAAGTCGTTGTTGGCGCACGTTCGGCGATTTTTGTACCGCTTGCCAATATCGGGGCCATCATCATCGATGAAGAACATGAAACGAGCTATAAGCAAGATAGCAACCCGCGTTATCATGCGCGCGACATTGCGCTGTTACGGGCGCAGTATCATGGTGCGGCGCTTGTTTTGGGATCTGCGACACCAAGTCTTGAAACGCGTGCACGTGCACAACAAGGTGTTTATCAGCTCTTACGCTTGACACAGCGTGCCAATCAAGCTGCACAGATACCCGAAGTACGCCTACTTGACATGAGAAAACATCTCAATGATAAGTCAGCGTCATTTTCACAAGTTATGCTAGATAAAATCGCTGAAAAAGTCAGCAAAAAAGAGCAAGTCGTCCTCATGCTCAATCGGCGGGGCTATTCGTCATTTATCATGTGTAGGGACTGCGGTTTTGTACCAGAGTGTCCCAACTGCGACATCTCTCTGACCTTGCACATGGACACCAAAACGCTCAACTGCCATTATTGCGGACATACGCAAGGGATTCCCTATACCTGCCCAAACTGTCAGAGCAACAAAATTCGCTACTATGGTAGCGGTACGCAAAAGGTAGAAGAAGAGCTGCAGGAGCTCATGCCTGAGGCGCGTATTTTGCGGATGGACGTTGACACGACCAAGAAAAAAGGGGCACATGAGCGAATACTTTCGAGTTTTGGGGCTGGACAAGCAGATATATTACTTGGCACGCAGATGATTGCAAAGGGACTAGATTTTCCAAATGTCACTTTGGTTGGTGTTATCAATGCGGATACGGCGCTGAATTTACCTGATTTTCGTGCGTCAGAACGAACTTTTCAGCTTCTGACGCAGGTGGCAGGTCGCGCAGGTCGTGCCGAAAAATCTGGTGAGGTTCTGATTCAGACCTTTAATCCGGATCATTATGCGATAAAACTTGCGCAGACGCATGACTATGAACAGTTTTATCAGACTGAAATGGCTTTTCGCCGTAAGCTTGCCTATCCGCCTTATTATTTTACGGTTCAGCTGGTCATTTCCCACAAAAATGAGGAGATTACGGTCAAAAAATCTTATGAGATTTTGAGTTTGTTACAGGCACATCTGACGGACAAAGCCCGTGTTTTGGGGCCAATCGCAAAGCCAATCGCAAGGACGCACAATCTTTATCACTATCAGCTGCTTATCAAATATCGCTTTGAGGACCACTTGGCAGATGCCTTAAATGACGTACTGGACTTGACACAATTGCGTGAAAACAAGGAGCTTCGAGTGATGATTGACTCAGAACCGCAGAATTTTATGTGACTTTTTGAGGTGGTTGTCCTCAAATTGAACGATTTGAAATCAAGTTTGCGGACTTGATTTTTTGGTTATATTGCATATTTTGTAAAAAAATTGTAAAAATTGCATATCATTGTGATAATGATATGATTTACAGGACAAATTCGGAAAAATATTGTATACTTAATGAAAGAAGTGTAGTTGTTTTCAGAAAAAGGGAAAGTTATGAAAAAGAAAAAAGCAAAAAAATTTTTAGCTGTATTGTCAACTTTGCTAGTGGTTAGTTGGGAGCTTGGTGTGAGTCGGGTCCATGCAGATGACACGGCTACACCTGTCACACAGCAGTTAAATATCATGCTCTTGCAGCTAAATGCTGATAAAAACTACCAATACTTGACAGGGATAGTACCGTTTGGTTCTGACGTTTGGAATAGCATCGTAGTACCGATGTTTACTGACACACCAGGCTTGCAAGATTCAGGGACGATTGGTGATTTCATTACTGGTCTTCCTGGTACAAGTGGGTCCCGGATTGGAAGTATTTCTGGCACGATGCCCGGTTATTACATTGCGATTATCGGGATTCAAGATAATGGTGATGGCGTGCAGGCAGCTATCAGCCCAGATCGGACGCAGTTTCAGGCAGTTGTCAATGCTTTTGGAAATGATGCGAGTACAAGCTCAGGCTTGATACTGTTACTTGCCCCAGGCACGCAACAGCAAATTATTAATATTCATAATATTGATGGGACAACGACGACTGGCAGTCAATACACAGTGACTGATGCTGGATTTGACGCGATTGACTTATCTGGTTTTCAAATTTCTGGCTATACGATGCTTGTTGATGGGGTGCCTGGTAACGTGCTAGCAGCTGAGATGGCTGATAAAACCAACAATGGCTCTGGTGCTGACAGTGTGCCTCAAGTCCATAATGTGACTTACCAGCCGCATACGCAGGCTGCGACAGTAACATTTTTAGATGAGACCACAGGCCAAGTCTTAGGGACAATAGATACGACTGGTAATAGTGATAGTGCTGTTTTAACATCAGATATTTCTGACCAGTTGCAGACCTATTTGACGAGTGGTTATAGTATATCTGAAAATCAAGTGGCTGATGCTTCTTATGATCATGATGATGATAAGAATCAAGCTTTCACGATTGGTTTAAAGCATGATACAACTACTGCTGAGGACACGGTAGATGCGTCTTACACGGTAGATTATGTGGTGGCAGATGGGGACGCGTCTGCGCCTGATGCTGTCACGACGACTGCAACTATAGCTTATCACTATGCGATTGATCTCGTGACGCAGACGGTTATACCGGCAGATGCCGATATGAGTTTATATAATGGTGCGGCGGCACCGACTTATACGTCTGACAATGCAGATGTGGCAGTAGATTCTGAGACTGGTATGATTAGCTTTAAGATAGTAAACTCACCAGAACTCAGTGGTTACACAGCTGATAAATCAGAATCGGATCAAAACGTCACAACGGTTTCAACGCCAAATGTCGGGACAACAGTGACCTATACCAAAGACACTGAAACAACTACCACACCCTCTGAGCCATCAAATGATACTGTATCGCAAGAGCCTGAAACAACAGCATCAAGTTCAGATGAACAAGGCGAACAGGCAACTTCAGATCCAGATCCTGAGAAACCCAGTGAATCGGTGACAGAACCAGATGCTTCTGAGCCTGCGTCAGAAGTAACAACGACGGCCCAACCAGATGAATCGGTTACAAATCCAGAGCAAGTGACCGAAAAATCAGAATCTGAACAAGAAAAAGTACCGGACACAACGACGGATCAGCCTATCGATGAACAGGCTTCAACAACGACAAGTCCGGAACTAGCAGAATCTTTGGAACCGGCAGTAGAACAAACCTCCGCTGAACCTGAGAAAAGTATGTCAAGTGAAGACCCAAATGGTGTAGTGCCAAGTTCAGAATTCTCTGAATCTGAAAAATCAACAGCAGAAGCATCAAGCACACAAGCGCCAAGTTCAGAACTTGCAGAATCAACAACTGAAGTAGCGCCAAATCCAGAAACTTCAACAACACCGACGTCAGATGCCACTGCCACTGAACCTGAAAAATCAACAGCAGCAGAATCAAGTACACAAGCGCCAAGTTCAGAACTTGCAGAACCAGCAACTGAATTAGCACCAAATCCAGAAACTTCAACAACACCGACGTCAGATGCCACTGCCACTGAACCTGAAAAATCAACAGCAGAAGCACCAAGTACACAAGTGCCAAGTTTAGAACTTGCAGAACCAGCAACTGAAGTAGCACCAAATCCAGAAACCTCAACAACACTGACGTCAGCTGTCACTGCCACTGAACCTGAAAAATCAACAGCAGAAGCACCAAGTACACAGGCGCCAAGTTCAGAACTTTCAGAATCAACAACTGAAGTAGCACCAAATCCAGAAACCTCAACAACACTGACGTCAGCTGTCACTGCCACTGAACCTGAAAAATCAACAGCAGAAGAATCAAGTACACAGGCGCCAAGTTCAGAACTTTCAGAATCAACAACTGAAGTAGCACCAAATCCAGGAACATCAACAACACCAACGTCAGATGCCACTGCCACTGAACCTGAAAAATCAACAGCAGAAGCACCAAGTGCACAAGTGCCAAGTTCAGAGCTTGCAGAATCAACAACTGAAGCAGCACCAAATCCAGAAACCACGAAATCTACTTCGAAACCAGAATCACAGTCAGTATCATCATCTTCAGAAAAACTTGCTGAAACAAGTTCAGCATCGGTCTCAAAATCAGAGGATGTAGATTTTACTAATGGCTCGGCATTCGTTAGCCAACAAGTAGCTTCACAAAAAGATTTGTCGTCTGTCAAGTTGACACCGACTTATGACATTAACCCCAGGGCAACAACTTACTCAGACTCAAAAAGTAACACAAATAAACTAGCACCGGATCAACAAAGCAACCTCCCAGCAACAGGGGAAGAAATTGAGAACGAAACATTATTTTCAGGTGTTCTTACTTTGCTATCACTGTCTCTAGGCTACGTTATCAGACGAAAACGTCAAGCATAAGTAAAATGATTGTCTCAAAAACTGGTAAGCAACCATATTGCTTACCAGTTTTTACATGAAAAATTCACTATTAAAAAAACCGCCAATCAAGGCGGTTTTTCTATATTTGAAATAAGGAGTAATTAAATCAAGTTGGCAATTATTCGCCGAAGTCGTAAAGGAAAGTAGAGAGGTAGCGTTCGCCGTTATCTGGTGCGAGTGCTAATACTTTTTTACCTTTGCCGAGTTTTTTAGCGACTTCTTTTGCTGCGTAGACTGCAGCACCACCTGAAACGCCGAGTAGGAAGCCTTCCTGACCGCCGATAGCGCGACCAGTTGCGATGGCATTTTCAGAAGAAACGCGCAAGATTTCATCATAAGATTTTGTGTCAAGCGTGCCTGGGACGAAACCAGCAGAGATGCCTTGGATTTTGTGTGGGCCAGGTTTTTCACCAGACAAAACAGCAGATTCGTCAGCTTCGACGACGACGATGTCAATGTTTGGATTGGCTTTTTTAAGGACGTGTGATACACCAGAGATCGTACCACCAGTACCAGCACCGGCTACAAAGGCATCAAGACCATTTTCGCCAAAGGCAGCTATGATTTCAGGACCCGTTGTTTCTTCGTGAATGCGTGGGTTAGCCGGATTTTCAAACTGAAGAGGCAAGAAGTAGCCGTTTTCTTCAGCGAGTTCTTTTGCTTTGGCAATGGCAGCCCCCATGCCGCCAGCAGCTGGTGTCAAAACAAGTTCAGCACCGTAAGCTTGGATGAGGCGACGACGTTCGATTGAGAAAGTTTCAGGTAGGACGATGACGACTTTGTAACCAAGTGCAGCGCCAACAAAAGCAAGACCAATTCCCGTATTACCAGAAGTAGGTTCAACGATTGTCCCACCAGGTTTGAGTGAACCATCAGCTTCAGCCGCACGGATCATGTTGAGTGCGATACGGTCTTTGACTGAGCCACCAGGGTTGAAGGCTTCAAGCTTGACGTAGACGTCTGCTGAATCCGCATCAACGTTGCGAAGTTTGACGATAGGTGTTGCGCCGATAAGATCTGTAATGTTTTCGTAAATTTTTGACATGTAGCTGTCCTCCAAAATAGTTAGTAAATAGTTTATAATATAAGTATAGCGCCGAACAGGTAGTGCGGTGTTATCAAATCATGAAATCGGGTATTAAAAAAATTTATGAAGATTAAACATATCACGCCGATGGGCTATTGTTATGGTGTTATTGATGCGATGGTTATCGCAAAAAATGTGGCGAAGAGCCCAGATTTGCCACGGCCTATCTACATTTTGGGCATGATCGTGCATAACCATCATGTCACCGAAAGTTTTGAAAAAATCGGCGTTAAGACTATTGATGGTGAAAATCGTTTGGCGATTTTAGAGCAGATTGACCATGGGACTGTGATTTTTACGGCGCATGGGATTTCTGATGCGGTCAGAACGCGAGCCACTCAAAAAGGTCTGACGGTAGTCGATGCGTCGTGTCCAGATGTCTTGATCACGCATGAAATCGTCAAAAAAAGATTGGCGGATGGTTATGAGATTATCTATATCGGGAAAAAAGGTCATCCAGAGCCTGAAGGCGTCGTGGGCATTGATCCAGAGCGGATTCATTTATTAACAAAAGTTTCTGACGTTGCTGATTTATCGCTTTCTGGTAAGATTTTCATGACCAATCAGACGACCATGAGCATGTGGGATGTGGCAGATATCATGGCTACTGTCAGAAGCAAATTTCCACAGGTGATTGAGCATAGTGACATTTGCCAAGCGACAAATGAGCGCCAGATTGCTGTGGCTGAGCAAGCTGTTGGCTGTGATCTGACAATCGTCGTGGGAGATCCTCGCTCTAACAACACCAACCGACTAGCTGAGGTCTCGCGCGATCAAGCTCGTGTGCCAGCGCATCGTGTGGCAGATGTGTCAGAGATTGACCCTGCCTGGCTGACAGCGATGTCTGATGATGCTGTGATTGCTGTCACAGCAGGTGCGTCAACGCCAACAGCGATTGTTCGCGAGGTGATGGATTATTTGACGTATTTTGATGGGAATAGCGCTGCACGTGCGACGAGTCAAGTGACTTATGAGGAAATCATTCCACGTGGAGCTGCGCGTGATCTGACGAAAAAACGTGAACGGCGTTTGGACGTTCTGCGCAAACAGGCGTTTGAAAACTGACTTAATATCATAAAAAAACGTTTCTTGATTGAAATCAAGAAACGTTTTTTTAGTTGGCTGAGCTTAAATCCAGCTGTAATTTATTACCTTGTAAGAGGTCGCTACGTTCTAGCAGGACTTGGGATTGGTCCATAATCAAAATCGGCAATTGATGGGCATTTGCGACTTGTAGCCAAGGTGTGAAGGCGTTTAGCGGATCAAATGTGACTAGGGCGCTCGCATGCGTGAGCACAAATGTTTCAGCACTGACACCATTGACATCAGCAAAAGGCGACATGGTTAGGAAAATCGGCTCTTGTGCGTCAAATCCGAGTGCACGGCCATTTTCCTTGTTGAAGGTGTCAATAAAATCTTTTGCTTCAGGCGTCACGATAGGCGACAAAATAAAGCATTTGAGATCAGGATAGTCCTTTTTGACGTCAATGACGAGTTTGGACAAGGCTTCAACTCGTGGCAGATCAAGGACTTGGTCAATGAGGGTGTAGAAACTGTCATTGTGAGTTGTCTCAAGTTTTACTGAGACGTCAGCAAGATCAGGTTCGTAAACAACATGGCGATCCGCTGAAAAGGCAGCCTTGTAAAAATCAAACTGACTTTTACTTGAGACGATAAAGTCATCAAAGTTTGCTGTGTCATCAAGCAATGCCGCACCATAAGGGGCTTGCGTCAGATCTTGCGGTGCAGTCTGAACAACGGTATTCACGACGAGATGACGCAGGATTTTTTCACTTGGCAGATGATCATCCATGGTGTGGTTGATGGCAGAGTTGAGTTCAATCGTGTGGTTGTAAATTTCATCACCATTTCTGACGAGATCGCTCATAAATTGACGGAACATCTGAAATTCATTATCAAAATGCAGTGTCTTGCCATCCATCGTTCTGATGACGTAAGACGTCGGTAAAAACTGGTCGTCCAGGCGCGTACCATGGTCATCGTGGGCATTCATGATGAAAACCTCAATGCGTGGCACGGCATTTCTATCATAATGCGTCAGGTGATTAAGCTGGCGGCCTGGGCTGTGACTTGGTAAGTTAAAGTAAGCCGTGCTCGCCTTGTAGCCGCGGTAGTCGTAAATATCTGATACGGCCATGGAGTTGGTCCGCAATTTCCACTGGATCTCGTTAATCGTCATATCTTTGTCAAATGGAATTGGCGTGATTTTTGCGACTGCACGACCATGCTCAAGCATGTACTGCAAACCGTCCTTAGCACCATTGATCTGATAGCGTGAGCGGTCGACAAATGGCGAATTTTCAAGGTTCTGATGCTGGTCAGGCACGAGGTCAGTATCGGTATAATATCTGTACATATTGAGCACGTCAGCATCTGTTAAGTCGTAGTGTTTGAGGATGGCAGTCAGGCTGTTATTGAAATTTTTAGTGACCAGCTTGACCTTAGCACCTGCAGTTTTCAGGCGTTTATACTGCAAAATCGCCGTCAGCTCATCTGCATTTTGATTGAAAGTCAGATCAGCTAATGTGATATACGTCGTTGTCTGTGCCATTAGGCGTCTCCTTTTTGAGTATCAGCATCAAATGATAAAATCAGTGATTCCCAGTCGGCAAGCACTGCTTGTGGTGAGAAGTGTGTCTGTGCAAATGTCTGAGCCTGCTCAGAATAGCGTTGCAACTTATCCGAGTCACTAAATAAGTCAACGATAGCTTGCCCCATAGCAGCCCAAGCCTGTTCATTTTGCGCTAGATCTTCTTTTGAAACGAGCAGATTACCATAGTCATAGATTGGCTTTGCGTAAGGCAGCTCGACCACATCTCGCATCTCTGGAAAATCTGTGACGATAGCGCCTGTCGAGAGATAGCGCTCGTGGTAAGTCAGCGGCACGACACCTTGGGAAATGGCCTCAGTCACAGCTAGGTTGAAGCCTTCCATGTGGCTAGTCACAGTAAATAACTGGCTGCGTTGTTCGACTTCTTGGATAATTTTTGGATCATTGAGGTAGCCGTGCAGGACAAATCCTGGGCGTGGCACATCTGACGGTCCAGTCCAGATACCCTTGTCATCGTACTGAGCTTGAACTTCTTTTGGCAGTTTATCAAATAAGTACTCATTGTCAAAGTCAGCATTGATGCCTGTTTTATCCACGACATACTTGATCTGACGCGGCGTAATGGCGTTATCACCCATGTCAAGTGAGCCGTAAGAATCAAGTACAGCGTCAGGCGCGCCATGTGTGCGAGCATAAGCAACAGCAGCAACAGCAGCTTCAATGCGCTTGTCCATGACAACGCGGGAAATGGTGATGACTGAATTAGGGTTGCGCGCGGCCATTGGCACGAGGGGAGCGCTCAGTTGGCTAGGTGTCAAAACCCCAACAGGAATCGTTGCAAAATGCGCTTTTTCAGGTTTAAAACGAGCAATGACATCCCGTGTTTGCTCAGGCGTCGCACTCACAACAGCATCGAAAAACTCGTAGTTTCCGACAAAATGCGTCTTTTGTCCCGCACTCAGCCCATAACGGAAATTATTATTGAGCACGCCGTTATTCGCCTCGGGATCTGCCATATCTGACAGGCCAGTATGCCCATTGTGCAAGAAATAAATGGTTTTGGCTGGTTTTGAAAAACCGTCTGTGATTTTTTCTTGATGGTCATTGAGACGGTCAAGAATCCAGATATTATCGGCATTTTCTGTGTAATAATAACTGTTAACGTCGTCCATCCACTGTGCTGTGAGCTCAGTCATGGTATCAAACATGACGGATGGCCCGTTTTCGTAGTTAAGTTTCCAGCCAGCACTTAGACGGTTGGCGTAGGTCTGTCCGTTAGCGTCTTTGAGCTCACCTATAATCTCATTTGCAGCTGTTCCTGCGCCGTTTGCGCCCATTTCTGTGATATTTTCATAGTCTTCCATGAAAAAGTGCTCGATTGTCACGCGACCAGTCGAGCTAAAAAACTGTTCTGACGCGATTTTATTATCACCTGAATAGATTTGTGTCAGAGACTTGAAACCACGCAAATCATAGGTGTCAACGGTCGTCAGATTGGCAAAATGGTCAAAGTTTTCGACAAAGGCGACAGGTTTACGATTGGCTGTGCCAAAGTGTTTGCCATCATGGTAATGTACACGTGCCACCAAAAAATCACCGACTTTGAGATTATAAACACGATTCGCGCGGTCTTCGTCGACATTTGTAATTTCTTGTCCAAAAAACTGTCCGAACGATAGGTCGTCAACACTGAGGCTACCGAGTTCTCCGTCATACAGGCGGTCCCCGCCATACCAGTCAAATAGATTGTTGATATTTTCATCCTTAAAAGCCATCTGCGCTTGGCGCGTGACAAAATGGAGGATCGGATCAAAATGGTTAAAAGTGAGCTGAAAAGGGATACCCGCCTGCTCAAAGAGCTGATTACGCTGGACCTGTGCAAACTCAATACCTGATTTTGCTTCGCCAGCACCCTCATTACTTGAAAAAATCATGTTGGGCAAGTTGCCGTTTTTATCTAAAATTGTCTTGAAATTTGTCATGAATGTTCGTCCTTGTATCATATTCTAAGTCTAATTATATCAAAAAAATCCATAATTTGTTACCGTCATTGGCCTATTTACTAACCAAAATCAAAAAAATGATGAGTCAAAATGAAGTCTGCGCTTGCGACTGGTGAAGTCGTGACAGATACCAGTCAGGCGACTAAGATAGCCAAGCATAAGAAATGGTATAATAATACTATCAGTTATGAGGATTTGAGTGATGAGCTTAAGAAAAAAGTGAACATCAATCCTGATATGAATAATCGTCATATTGTTGGTACGCAGCAATGGAAAGATAAGGTTATCAATTATCAAAAAGACTTGATAAAACAAGGATATGACGGAAAAGCTTTGCCTAGTAAGCTATTGATTGATAATGAGGAAGCACAAAAATTGTAGAACAAATGCGATTCCCTAAAGGATTCAGTGGCAAAGGTGTTGTGAATCACGAATTGAATGATTATATTGCGATATATATTGACCCAAAAACAGGGGAAAAAATTAAAACTAAATCGGTTAAAGCTGCATTCAGAAAAACTGGCAGTCACTTAACACCTAAAGACCTAAGAGAGGATAGACGATAATGGATATTAAAAAAGCCACGCATTATAGGCGGAAAAACATTAATATTTTAATGAAAGATGGCAAAGAATATACTGGTTTCTTTGAAGATTACGCAGATAGTGAAGATGTTGAAGTTGATACAATTCAACTAGAAAATCAAGAATTATGGGGTGACTGGTTGAAAGAAATTCCAGTACCAGAAATCCAATCAATCGAGGAGATAAAATAAGGCATCAAAAAAGGATATGATGGTAAAGCATTACCAAGTAAACTATTGATTGATAATAAGCAATCGCAAGAAATTGTGGAATAACTGCGATTACCTAAGGGATTCAATGGCTTAAGGCCTGTAACTTATGAAGCTGAAGATTATATTGCGATATTCATAGACCCTGAAACTGGAGAAGAAATTAAAACTAAATTTGTAACTGTGTCGTTTAGAAAGACAGGCAGTCACTTAACACCTAAAAAACTAAGAGAGGATAAACGATAATGGATGTAAAAAAAGTTACGCCTTTTAGGCAAAAAGATATTAAAGTTCTGATGAAAGACGGAACGGTATTTATAGGTTTTTTTGACAGCTATGAAGATATGGAAGATGTTGACGTGCATACGATTCTATTGGAAAATGAAGATTTATGGTTCAATGAATTACAACCAATTCCAGTACCAGACATCTTATCAATCGAGGAGATAAACTAATGGCAAAAAGATGATTATCACGTTATCGTGTACCAGATTTTAAAGTACCTCTATGAGCAGGTCAAATCTGGTAATGCAGCAGACGGCAGAAAATTAACTGCTGAAATGAATTACAATAAAATGTAGAGGTTTATGAAATCTATGAAGGTTAGAAATATCAAAGATTTCACGCTATCATGATGTTTGGTTGAGATAAAATTGGATTTACGGTAAAATGGCCTTATCAAAAAATATCAGAGGAATTTAAATTTTATGTCAACAGAAACAGAAAACTCAAGTGGCATGGGCAGTGTCATTGCGGCACTAGGCGCTAATGTGCTTGTTGCCATCAGCAAATTTATCGGCTTTGCCATAAGTGGATCATCTGCCATGATGAACGAAAGCATTCACTCCGTGGTCGACTGTGGCAATCAGATTTTGCTTTTATTTGGTGACAAGCGTGCGAAGGCCGAGACAAGTGAGTTGCATCCCTTTGGCGAGGCGCGTGCCAAGTATTTTTTCTCGACAATTGTCGCCATGATGCTCTTTTTTGGTGGTGGGGCACTTGGTGTGATTGAGGCCGTTGAAAAGCTCACGCATCCCGCTCACGAGATTTCAAACACATGGCTTGTCATTGCGATTTTGATCTTTGGTCTAGTCGTTGAAAGTACGAGTTTGCGAGTTGCTTTCAAGGAAATTGCCGAGCTAAATGTTGAGCAACAGCCGTTATTTAAGTTTCTGCGCGAAAGCCGTCACAGCGAGGTTTTGATCATCTTTACTGAGGACTCTTGTGCGGTTGTTGGCCTTCTTTTGGCCCTTGCGGGCACGGTGCTATCACACGTGACGGGAAATGCTTTTTGGGACGCATTTTCAGGCCTTTTGATTGGGCTATTACTCATGGCTGCAGCGATTTTTCTAGCCAAGGAGTTCTACAGCCTACTTGTCGGCGAATCAGCCACAAAAGCAGACCTGGCAAAAATTAAGTCAAGTTTTTCAAGACCAGAAGTGGACAAATTGATTGATTTAAAAACAGTTCATCTAGGGCCAACCGATATTTTGGTTGCAGCGAAAATCGACGTCGCAGACGATTTTGACGCAAAAACATTTGATCTGATCAATGACATTGAAAGTCAAATCCGTACCAAATTAGCCGGCTATAAAACTTACATTTATATCGAAACTGATACATTTGACGAAAATTATCAAGCAAAAAGCTGACCTGTTGGGGGCAGCTTTTTTATGTTAAATGTCCTTGTCACAAATCACAATTGCTGAAATGCCAAAATCTCAGGATCAATGACAAGTCCTTTATCGATAATCGTGGCCTCATGTAAAACGGTATTTTCCTTACCCAAGATCAGGTCATCCAGATAGGGTAGTATCGCTTTTGAGATGCTCTTTGAGGCTGTTCGATAGAGGAGACTAGGCGTATGATCGACCACGTAATGTGTGATTTGCTCGACCTGATAAGTCGGATTGGCAAAATCCGTGATGTGAGATGTCTCGATACCGCCCCCCGTGGCATCTGCTGAGATGTCGATAATCAGCGCACCAGGATTCATCCGTGCCAAATCTTCTTTACAAATCAGAAAATCATCACGCGTGATGTCCCAGAGACTCGCATTGACAATGACGTCGTAATCGCCTAGGGTCTTTGTTAAAAGCTCTTCTTGATTGCGCCGGATGACCGTTATGTCAGCGCCCAGGCCTTGCAAAACACGGGTGGCACCAAAAGCGACGCTACCACGGCCGATGAGGGCGACTTTCGTATCATAGGGCATTTGCCCGGTCAGCAGATAGGCGTGGAGAATGGCGGCTTCACCTGCCAGTTCGTTATTGCGCCAAAAAGTATGCTGATTGTCCTCGTACATCTTTTCCCAGGCAATGACGCGTGCATGACTTTTGACAAGCAGGTCTGTAATGTCAAGGCTTTGCGTGGCGTGAATCCAGCCGAAAATCGTCTGCTTAGCCGTTAGCTTGTCTAAAATATCTGAGTCACCAATCTTTGGCTCGCAAAGTATGTCTTGTTTGAGCACTTCAGTGCGGCTTGTCACGTGTGCACCAAGTAAAGTATAGCTTTCGTCTGAAATCCCGAGATGTCGACCGTAGTTTTCTTCTAGATAGATCTGCTCAGGAAAGCGAATCTGAGTCAGTTCGTGCGGCAATATCGCAATCCGATGTTCATGTTCCTTGTGACTTTTTAAAAAACCAATAGTATTCATGTGTCTCCATTCTTGGAACGAATACGTTAGGTGTCTTGTAAAGGTTCTGGTACAAGTATATCACGAAAATGCTTAAAAAAGGCGATTTCTTAGATTACGATTAGAATACAGTTAGCTAAGAAAAAAATCCAGAACTTAGAAAGCACTGAATTTTATGAAGAAATTTGGTTAAGATTACTGAAAAAATGGGTTAAAATGCTTTTCAGCGCCAATAGTTGTCTGCGGACCGTGACCTGGAAAAACTTGATAGTCGTTGTCAAGTGGGAAAAGCTGCGTGATAATCGAGTTTTTCAAAATCTCGACATCACCGGTATTGAGGTCAGTTCGACCAATGGTTCCTGAAAAGAGGGCGTCACCTGTGAAGACCTTGTGTTCAGTTTCAAAAACGAAGGAAACACCACCTTGCGAGTGACCAGGCGTTGCAAGGACAGTGAAAACAAAGCCTGAGAGGTCATAAGTTTTACCCGTCTCAAAGGTGTGTTCGGCAGCATTGACCATGACATCGGGCAGGTCATCTTTGTGATGCGGTAGGCCTGAAAGGTTGAGTACAGGCGTGTAGAGCCAGTCGGCCTCAAGGGCACTCACGTAGACAGGCGCACCAGTCTCAGCACGCACGGCCTCAACGCCCATGATATGATCGTAGTGAGTGTGCGTAAGTAGGATCGCAGCGACTGGTTTTCCAATCTCACGGATGACCGCAAGGATTTTGTCGCTGTCATTTCCTGGGTCAATGATGAGCGTGGCTGTATCATTAGTCAGAAAATAAGTGTTTTCGTAGGCGATAGGATTTGTGATTTTTTGGATATTCATAGGGACGTCACTTTCTAAAAGAGCTTTCTAAAGTCAGTTTTGATAAGAAAACAAGACCTTTCTTATGCCCTTTATTATATCAAAAAACATTGTATGCTATAATAGATTTAACTTATAAAATAGAATCGAACAAGTATGACCAAATATGCCGTTGTGGATTTGGAGGCGACAAGCGCCAGCCACACAAGTAAAATTATTCAGATTGGGATTGCGGTGGTTGAAAATGGTGAGATCACACAGACCTATCAGACGGATGTCAATCCACATGAAACGTTAGAATATCACATCACCATGTTGACAGGTATCACGACAGCGCAAGTTAAGCGGGCGCCTGATATGAGGCAAGTGCTAGATGACGTCGCAGCGATTTTGCGTGATAGCATTTTTGTTGCGCATAATGTCAAGTTTGACTATAATTTATTGGCACGTACTTTTTCACAATACGGTCGCACACTTGACATGCCACGTGTTGATACGGTTGAGCTTGCACGAATCTTCTTTCCAACACTTGAAAAATATGGCCTAGAAACCTTATCACGTGTGCTAAATCTAGAGCATGATAGACCGCATGAAGCGCTGTCTGATGCCTATGCGACAGCAAAATTACTGATCAAACTACAAGAAAAGATAAAAAGTTTACCTAAAAATGTGCTTGCTGAGATTGAAAATCACGCAGATAACTTGATCTATGAGACCAAGCGCGTGATCACAGATAGCCTACCTGACGCACACCGCAAGCATTCTGACATGGTCAAGGTCAACAATATCGCAACACTAAAACCTGTTTTTTCTGAAAATAAAAATCAGGTCAAGAAAAATTTCCGTCAGAACCTAAAAACGTTAAAACTGGCACACAGGCCAAAACAAGAGCAGTTTGCTGATCTCATCAGAACACGATTGTCTGATGAAAGTGCGTCATTTATTGAGGCGCCGACCGGCATCGGCAAGACCTATGCCTATCTGCTGACCTTGCTTGGTCAGGGCAAAAAAGTCATCGTCTCAGTGCCCACAAAAGTTCTGCAAGATCAGATGATGATTGACTTAGCGCCTGTTTTTAAGTCAAGATTTGGCGTAAATTTTGCAAAATTATTGGGCACGGCAAACTATATTTCGTTGGAAAAATTTAGCAAGCTATTATATAAGCGTGACGAGGGCAAAAATTTTGAGATTTTCAAGATGAAAGTTCTAGTCTGGCTGACGGAGACAACAACGGGCGAGCTTGATGAGCTTAGTCTAACCATGACCAGTCAGAGCTACCTCAAAGCCATCGCTCATACTGGAAATGTCGCGCAAGGTCAGCTTCACGCCGAGCAAGAGTTTTATCAGCTGGCACAAAGTGCCGCAAAAAATGCGCAAGTCATCGTAGTCAACCATGCCTATCTGACAGAGCGAATTGCGGATCAGACAGCCTTTTTTGACAATAAAGTGCTGGTTGTCGATGAAGCGCAATACCTGTTTTCGGTCCTAGAAAATGCACAGCAAAAGTCTGTCAAACTACTAGACGAACTTGTCAAGGTCAATCAGCATAAGTCACAATTAACAAAGCGCCTGCTGGAGAGCCTGACGCATCAGCTTTCGCGGCGACAGCTTGATGTTGCAAAAATCCGGTTAGATGCTGAGGAACTTGGTCTGACTGAAATCACGCGCGTGCTTGACAAACCGTCAGACTTTGTTTGGATACAAAACCATGTTCTGACGTCAAGTCCTGAGGATTTTCTGAACTTTTCTGCCATGATTCCTGAGACGACAAAAACATTTTTGATTGGTGCGACACTGTCTATGTCTGAAAAATCTGCCATTTTCCCTGAGCTGTTGGGATTTAGCGACTATACATTTGATACGATAACAGCTAATATCGCAGACAACCAGCAAGTGTTTGTCGCAACGGACGCGCCAGATTTGACACGATTATCACCTGGTGACTATGCACAGTTTATCGGGCAGAAGATTCAGGAATTACGTGTGCTAAAAAAGCCTTTATTAGTCTTATTTACAAGCCTTGATAGCCTGAATTTGACTGCTAATTACTTGTCAGAGTTGCAGATTGATTTTTTGCAGCCTGACGGCAATGGAGATGCTAGTCGCATTAAAAAGAAATTTGATGCGCAGCAACACGGCATATTACTAGGCAGTAAGCAATTTTGGGAGGGTGTTGATTTTGAGCGACAAGATGAGATGCTTGTGCTGATTACACGCCTGCCATTTACGGTGCCTGATGATATTCTCATCAGAAAATACGCCAAGCGCTTTAAAAATCCTTTTTATGACTTTTCGGTGCCGCTTGCCACCTTGCAGCTTAAACAAGCTCTTGGTCGGGTCAATCGCAGAGCCAGTCAAAAATCAACAGTCATCATCCTTGATAAACGCTTGGCGGGTAAAACCTACGCCAAAAAAATGGTCAAAAACCTACGCAAGTCAAGTCGCCTTGATTTCGCAAAATTTGACACCATTTTACAACAAAGTAAGGATTTTCTGATATAATTTAGCATAAGGAAAGGGACAGAACATGCTTAATCATCGTATGACAAGAACGAGCCAGATTTGGATTGGTGCTTTGCTGATTGTATTGGCATTTTTGGTTGGTATTTTTATCTTCATAGGGCAGCTGACGGCCCCTTATGTCGAGGCAAAGCGCGATGCCATCCAGCTTGTCAAGTCAAAAAACATCTTAAAAACAGTCGAAAATTTCAATATCACAACAGCAGATAGCACGACCTATAGCCTGGTTGGTGTGGACGCGGCAAGTCAAAAAGTTGGCGTCCTCATGCCCCAAAAAGGCGGGGAGATCACAACGGTCAAGCTTTCTAGCAATAAAAGTAAGCTGAACGAAAAGACAGCCAAGCTCACGCTTTATCAAGGCAAGCCAGCCTGGCAAAAGTCGGATATGACGCTTTATGACTTTGCGACGGGCGAAAAACTTAGATAGACAAAAACACATCATTTGTTAAAAGTGGTGTGTTTTCCTGTTTCAGTCATCAAAGAAAGTTTTTTTGATCACAACTGGGAAGAATGCGGAAAATTTGGTATAATTAAGACAGTATTTTGTCTAGTAAACGAATGGGAGAAACCAGATGACCTTATCAAATCTTGTCAATAACTTAGAAGAATCCGTGACCTTAGCTGCATCAGCACGTGCTAAAGAACTCAAAGCGCAGGGACGTGATATTCTCATGCTGACAATTGGCGAGCCTGATTTTACGACGCCAGAAAATATTGCAAAGGCTGCAAAGACGGCGATTGATTCTGGTAAGGCGAGCTTTTATACGCAGGCAAATGGTCTGCCAGAGCTAAAAGATGCTGTGGGGAGCTATTTTGAAACTTACTACGGCTACGGCCTGTCACGCAGCGAAGTCGTGATCACGTCAGGCGCCAAGTTTGCCTTATATGCCTTTTTTGCAAGTGTGCTCAATCCGGCAGATGAGGTCATCATTCCAACGCCTTACTGGGTGAGCTATGCCGATCAAGTCAAGATGTTTGGCGGTGTGCCAGTTTTTGCGACAGGTCGCCAAGAAGATGATTTCAAAGTCACAGTAGCAGGACTTGATGCTGTTGTGACGGATAAGACAAAAGTCTTGTTGCTTAATTCACCGTCCAACCCGACAGGCATGATTTACACAAAAAGCGAGCTTGAAGCGCTCGGCAACTGGGCAGTTTCGCATGATATTTTGATCTTAGCAGATGATATTTATGGTCGCTTGGTTTACAATGGCAATGCCTTTACGCCGATTTCTAGCCTGTCTGACGCCATCCGCAAGCAGACCGTCGTGATTAACGGCGTCTCAAAAACCTATGCCATGACGGGATGGCGGATTGGCTTTGCAGTTGGTGACCCAGAGATTATCTCAGCCATGAGTAAGATTGTCAGCCAAACCACGTCAAATCCATCAGCAGTTGCACAGTATGCAGCGATTGAAGCGCTAGTTGGCGATCAGTCGGCGATTGAAAGCATGCGGGAGGCTTTTGAAACACGGCTCAACACGATTTTTCCACTGGTGAATGACATCCCAGGTTTTGAAACAATCAAGCCGCAAGGTGCTTTCTATCTCTTCCCAAAAGTTGCCAAAGCCATGGCGATGAAAGGCTTTACAGACGTGACGGCATTTGCAGATGACATTTTGGAAAAAACGGGCGTTGCGCTGGTGACGGGAGCAGGGTTCGGTGCGCCTGAAAATCTGCGTTTGAGCTATGCAACAGATATGACAACTTTAAAAGACGCGGTTGCGCGCCTGAAAACTTATATGGAGGACTAAACTTTGATCAATGCAGCACTGACCCTCATGCTTTATGTCAACGATGTCAAGGCAGCTGTGGCTTTCTGGACAGCGCTTGGTTTTTCGTCAGAAGTCATCGACGAAAACTCAGCACAGATCAAGTCTGACGACACTAGCCAAGTGACATTTATGCTCTATGACAAAGCTTTTATCCGCCAAGTGTCACCAGAAGTGGTCGATAACGTCCCGTCTATTTTATTTCAAACAAGTGATCTGGACGGCCTTTATGACAAGGTTTTAGCTACCGGTAATGCAGCTGGTGAGATTGTAGATGCACCAGGTATGGGACGCGTTTTCAACTTTTCAGATCCAGACGGTGCTTACTATGCTGTCGTTGAAGTTAATGCGGAAAATAAAGCTAAGTAAAAATTTTAGGAGTATTCAAAAATGAGCAACTATATTTCAATTATTGACGTCAAAGATCATTTGGGTGAAGTAATTACCATCGGTGCCTGGGTTGCCAATAAATCAGGTAAAGGTAAAATTGCCTTTTTACAATTGCGAGATGGTACAGCCTTCTTTCAAGCAGTTGCCTTCAAGCCCAATTTCATCGAAAAATTTGGTGAAGAAAAAGGCCTTGAAAAGTTTGAACTGATCAAGCATTTGGCGCAAGAAACGTCAGTGAAAGTCACAGGAATTGTTAAAGCAGATGACCGTAGCAAGTTTGGCTATGAGCTTGATGTGACGGACATCGAAATTATCGGCGAGTCTATCGACTATCCTATCACACCCAAGGATCACGGGACTGATTTTCTCATGGATAACCGTCATCTCTGGCTGCGCAGTCGCAAGCAGATGGCAATCATGCAGATTCGTAACGCCATTATCTATGCGAGCTATGAATTTTTCGACAAAAACGGCTTTATCAAGTTTGATAGTCCGATTTTGACGGGGAATGCTGCGGAAAACACGACAGACTTGTTTGAGACGGACTATTTTGGTAATCCTGCCTTTTTGAGCCAGTCTGGTCAGCTCTATCTTGAGGCTGGTGCGATGGCGCTTGGTCGTGTCTTTGACTTTGGGCCAGTTTTCCGTGCGGAAAAATCAAAAACACGCCGCCATTTGACAGAGTTTTGGATGATGGATGCTGAGTATCCGTTTGTTACGCATGACGAGTCGCTTGACTTGCAAGAAGCCTATGTCAAATCCTTGATTCTAGGCGTGCTTGACCGCGCAAGCTCAGCGCTTGATGTCTTAGAACGTGATGCGGAATTGCTCAAAAAATACGTTGCAGAACCGTTCAAACGTGTGTCTTATGATGATGCCATTGATCTGTTACAAGCACATCTGGATGACGCAGATACTGACTACGACCCCATCGAGCACGGTGATGACTTTGGTTCACCGCATGAAACTTGGATTTCGAACTATTTTGGCTTGCCAACATTTGTCGTCAACTACCCCGCTAGTTTTAAGGCTTTCTACATGAAACCCGTCCCTGGCAATGAAGAACGTGTTTTATCTGCTGACTTGCTGGCACCTGAGGGCTATGGCGAGATTATCGGCGGATCTGAGCGTGAAACAGACTACGATAAACTGCTTAACAAAATTACTGAAAATGGTCTTGATCCAGCCGACTATGACTGGTATCTGGACTTGCGTCGCTACGGATCAGTGCCGCATGCAGGATTTGGACTTGGTTTGGAACGTATGGTGACATTTGTCGCAGGAACTAAGCATATCCGTGAAGCCATTCCATTCCCACGTATGCTGCACCGGTTGAAACCTTGATGCTATATTTTAGAGATAAACCCTTATTGCACAGGCAGTAGGGTTTTTGTGTCTGAAATAACCGTTATAATAATTTTTTATGGCGAAGGCAACCAAATTGTCTGGAAATTTGGTATAATTGACCTGTATCTATCATCATGAAAAGTGAGAAAATAGGAGATAAATAAAAATGACAATCAAAACAATTGCAACAGATAAAGCACCAGGCGCTATTGGTCCTTACGTACAGGGAAAAATCGTGGGAGATTTTTTGTTTGCATCTGGACAAATTCCTTTGAACCCTGAAACTGGAGAGATTGTCGGGACGACGATTACAGAGCAAACGGCTCAGGTTATGAAAAATGTTGGCGCAATTTTGGCAGCAGCAGATGCAACGTTTGATCAAGTTGTCAAAACAACCTGCTTTTTGAGCGACATGGCAAATTTTGTGCCATTTAACGACGAATATGCCAAGGCTTTTGGTGCAGCATTTCCAGCACGCAGCGCTGTTGAAGTGGCACGTTTGCCTAAGGACGTCTTCGTTGAAGTTGAAGTCATCGCCTATTTAGGAAAGTAATCAGATGAAAGTTGGCATTATTGGGGCAGGAAATATTGCACAAAAGGCCTATTTTCCGACCTATGCAAGTCTACAGGATCAGCACGAGTTTGTGATTTATTCGCGTGATTTGGCTAAGGCTCGTGCTTTGCAAACGCAGTATGGCTTTTCGGGTGCGGTGACTGATTTGCAACGGCTTTATGATGCGGATTTGGTTTTTATTCATGCTGCGACTCAGGCGCATTTTACGCTTGCCAAAGACTTTTTGACACATGGCGTGCCTGTCTTTATGGACAAGCCGATTTCTGAGCATCTATCTGAGACACAAGCATTGCTTGCCCTAGCAAAAGAGAAAAAACTGTTATTTATCAGCGGTTTTAACCGTCGGTTTGCCCCACGGGTGTCTGAGTTGAAAACGTTGTCAGATAAAAGTTTGATCACGGTCACGAAAAACCGTGTCAATGCGGATTTGCCGCTGACTTACGAGCTTTATGATCTATTCATTCATCCTTTGGACACCTTGTTTTTTTTACTGGATGATTTGGCTGATGTAGCTGAGTTGTCAGATAATGTGCAAGTCGTTGCTAAAACGGATGCTGCTGGGCAATTGCAACAGATTGTCGTCGTCATTGAAACGCCGAAAACGATTGGCATTGCAAAGCTTAATGCCAAATCAGGCGCAAATACTGAGACCATAACGGTTGAAACGCCGTCGGCAACACATACTTTACGTGGTCTGACAGATGAGGAGATTGAGACGGCTACGAGCACAGTGCAGGTGTCATTTTCTGACTGGGACACGACACTTTACAAACGCGGCTTTGAGTCAATGGTTAAGCAGACACTCGACGAAGTAGCAGGTTTTGAGGCAAGTCATCGCAAAGCAAGTATGCAAAACTTAAAACAAGAAAATGTCCTGAAATCACACGAGCTCATTGATATTATCTTGAAAAAAATTAACAAATAAGGGATTGACAAACATGAAAGAGGACTATAATGGGACAGACAGACAGACAGACAGACAGACAGACAGACAGACAGACAGACAGACAGACAGACAGAGCTGAATGAGCATTTAGAGCAGACAAGTGCTGAACCGGAAAGCACTGAAAAAGTTGACACAACTGCTGACGATATAAAAGCGCCAGACGATACAAAGCCTGGTCCAGGACCATTTGGTATGCCACCATTCGGTATGAACCCAGCATCAGCCTAAAAAATAAGACACATACGACTAAAATCGTACGTGTCTTATTTTTTAGGCTTTATTTTGTAGCGCAATCAGCTCGGCGTAGTAGCCGCCTTTTGAAATGAGCTCAGCATGAGTGCCTTGCTCGACAATCTGACCTTTGTCTAGAACTAGGATGAGATTGGCATGCTTGATGGTTGAGAGTCTATGCGCAATCGCAATCGTCGTCCTATTTTCCTGGATTTTAAGAAGCGACTCTTGGATGAGACTCTCAGACGCCGTGTCGATATGGCTGGTTGCCTCATCGAGTATCAAAATCTTAGGATCGTGTGCAATCGTACGGGCAAAACTGATCAGCTGTTTTTCACCTGCTGAAAAGCCTGCACCATTTTCATTGACAAGGGTCTGATAGCCGTTAGACAGCTTGTCAATGAACTTATCTGCACCGACAAGCCTTGCAGCAGTTGCAACGGCAGTATCTGATAAACTATCGTCATACATACGGATATTGAAAGCGAGATCGCCGTAAAACAAGAACGGCTCCTGGAGCACCAAGCCCATTTGCTCACGAAGTGACTTTGGATCAATGTCGCGGATGTCAATGTCGTCAATCAAAATCTGACCGCTGTCAAACTCGTAAAACCGCATGAGCGCGTTAATGGTCGAAGACTTACCAGATCCAGTGTGCCCGACAAAAGCTATCGTCTGACCAGGCTCAGCAACAAAAGAAATATTTTTGAGAATCTGATTTTCGCCGTCATAAGAAAAGCTGACATTGCGAAACTCGATTTTGCCGCGGGTGATTTTACCAGTGGCATTTGCGTTCTGACGGGGATCGTATTCGTCTTCTGACAATAGATTTTTGACGCGGTAGGCGGAAACTGTGGCTTCTTGCAAGACACTCATTTGATTTGTGATATTGCGCAAGGGCTCAAAAATAGCTGAGATGTAGTTGATAACGGCGTAGATGGTCCCTGCGGCAATGGCGTTGTTAAGTGATAACTGTCCAAGGAGTGCCATGGCAAGTGCGAGTGCGAGTCCGCCAGTAAGATCACGCGAAATATCAATCAGCGCATCGGCACGAATCATGCGGTAGCGGGCGTGAAAATAGTTGTCATTTTCACGGGAGAAGTCGTCAGAAAAACGTGCTTCCTGATTGAAGTCTTGGATGACAGAAATGCCAGAGATTGACTCTGCTATCTTAGCATTGAGTTCAGAAAGTTTGGCTCGCATGCCCCTAAAAATCGACGATGAAAAACGTTGATAAACAAAGAGGATGACGATAATAATCGGGAAAATCAAAAGCAGCCACGATGACACGTAGACATTGCTGAGAAACAGTCCGACAAATGACCCGACAATCAAAGAAAGTGCGCTAAATAGCGAGAAAATAAAGAAGTAGAAGTCCCAGAAAGTCGAGGTGTCGTTGACGGTGCGCGTGACAAGGGATCCCGCGGGAACTTGGTCGAAAAAGCGCATGCCAAGGCTATGAAGCTTGGTGAAAATCTGCATGCGAATATCGGCCTGTGCGCGTATAGCACCACGACCGAGTAAAAAAGTATAGAGATATGAAAAGATCGACTGCAAAATCCGCCAGCTGCTGTAAATGGCTGCGAAAATCACGAGATTTCGCGTGGTTGTCGTCATCTGATCAGACAACTTAGTATTTAGAAAGTTAGCAAAAATCTTTGTTGTCAGTGTCATCAGAACGCTTTGTGCGATGATGGCGATGAGACTGCCGATAAAATAGGCGAGTTGACCACGGGTCTGACGCATGAGCCAGACGCCAAGTCCGAATTGCGTCTTAACCGATAAACTTTGCGACCAAACGGACTGGGATGTTGTATTTTCAGCCATTGTCGTGCCCTCCTTGTTCGTGATACATCTGCGCATACCAGCCATCTTTGCTGATCAATGTGTCGTGGCTGCCAATCTCGTCAATTTCGCCATCTTTCATGACCATAATCTGACTGCTAGAAGAAGCGACTGACGACATGCGGTGCGCAAGGATAATCGTGGTTTTCTGACGGCGTTCATGGCGTAAGGTCGCAAGAATTGCCTGCTCCGTTTTTGCATCAACAGCAGACAGCGCATCATCTAAAATCAAAAGTTCGGGATTGACAAGGATGGCACGTGCTATCGCAAGGCGTTGCCGTTGACCGCCAGACAAAGAAATTCCCTGCTCACCGACCTGCGTCTCATAGCCGTCAGGCATGGCAAGGATATCCTTGTGCAGGTCAGCTTTTTCGGCGGCTAGTGTAATCTCATCAGATGAGGCATTTGGCCGTGCAAAAGCGATATTTTTAGCAATCGTGTCTGAAAACAGAAAATTTTCCTGAGGCACATAGCCCAAAGCCTTGCGATAGGCGCCTAGTGAATAACTGCGAATAGACTTGCCACCCATGCTAATCTCGCCGTCATAGTGGTCAAACTGCCGCATCAATAGCTTGATGAGTGTGGTCTTACCACTGCCGACAGGGCCCACGATGCCGAGTGATTGACCGGCATTGACAGTGAGCTTGATGGCCTTGAGGCTGACTTTTTCAGGGTCATCAGGATAGGAAAAAAGTTTGACGTTGATAGCAAGATCGCCAGCAGGCACAGTTTCAATACCTGAGGTTTCAAGATGTGACGTTTCATCAAGTACAGCCATGACGCGATCATAGCTCGCATTGCCACGCTCAAGGACGTTAAAGACCTGCCCAATCGCAAACATGGGCCAGACGAGTAGACCAAGATAGCCAGAAAAAGCGATGAGATTTCCTAGACTCATCTGATCGTTTAGCACATAGCGACCACCGATGATGATCAGAGCGATGTAAGAAATGGTCATGATAATCGTCGCAACGGGATCAAAAAGTGCATCGATTTTCATCATGTGGTCATTTGCTGTGATATTTTTTTGGACGGTCTTCTCAAAAGACAAAATGTCGGCATCTGCCTGTCCTAAGGACTTGATTGCTTTGATCCCTTTTAGACTTTCTTGCGTCTTGTTTGAAATCTCGTCGACCGCCTCCTGAATCTTAGTAAAGCGTGCATGGATCATGGGCAGCAGTTTCATGACAATGATGGCAAGGATTGGTAAAGGGATAACTGCCATCATTGTCAGCTGGATACTAGAGTTAAACACCATGGACAAGACTGACAAAATCATGACGACAGATGAGTCAACGGCCATCAGAATCCCGCCGCCTGCTACACGCTGAATAGCTGAAATGTCATTTGACGCAAGCGCCATCAACTCGCCCGTGCGATGTTTCTGATAAAATGGCGCGTCCATCATCAGATAATGGTTGTAGAGCTTCTGACGCATGCTCCGTTCAAGCAGTGCAGCCCCTCTGATGATGGTAACTTGCCAGAGATAACGCCCGATATTTGTCAAAATGGTCAAGCCCAAAAAGACAGCAATCATAATCAGCAACAGCCGTACCGTCAGATCACCAGAAACCAGTAAATCCGTTGATTTTCCAAGGACAAATGGCAGTAAAATCTCCATGATATCCGTCAGAATCAAAAAGAAAATCCCTGTCAGATACATTTTTTTATTGGCACTGAAAAACCAGCGCAGTTTCGCAAAAATCGACATAAAAACACTCCTAAAATAATAGACACGAACTCACAATAACTGCAAATCAACCGCAAATCGGTTGATTTTAATTCTATCACAAAAAGTGATGAAAATGGTATAATAGGAAGTATTATTGACAAGTAGAAAAGAGTTTAATTTGGCACAAGAAAATATTGTGATTCACGGCGCTCGCGCCCACAACCTTAAAAATATCGATGTGACGATTCCCCGTGATAAGCTGGTCGTAGTAACAGGTCTCTCGGGTTCAGGCAAGTCATCGCTCGCCTTTGATACCCTCTATGCTGAAGGGCAACGTCGCTATGTAGAATCGCTGTCAGCCTATGCCCGTCAGTTTTTGGGCAATATGGACAAGCCTGATGTAGATAGCATTGACGGCTTATCACCTGCGATTTCGATTGACCAGAAGACGACATCTAAAAATCCGCGGTCAACAGTTGGCACGGTGACTGAAATTCATGACTATCTGCGTCTGCTTTACGCCCGCATCGGCACGCCTTACTGTATCAACGGTCATGGCAAAATCACTGCCCAGTCTGTCGAGGAGATTGTCGACAGTGTGCTCACCATGCCTGAAAAGCAACGGCTTCAGATTTTAGCACCTATTGTGCGAGCCAAAAAAGGCCAGCATAAAAAGATTTTTGAGAAAATCCAAAAAGACGGCTATGTGCGCGTACGTGTTGACGGCGAGGTTTACGACGTCACTGAGGCGCCTGAGCTGGATAAAAATAAAAAGCATGACATTGACATCGTGATTGACCGGATTGTGCTGAAAGACGGCATTCGTGGTCGCCTGTTCGATTCGGTAGAAGCGGCACTGCGCCAGGGTGATGGCTATGTCAAAATCGACACTATGGACGGTAGTGAGCTCTTGTTTAGCGAATACTATGCCTGTCCTGTCTGTGGTTTTTCTGTGCCCGAGCTTGAGCCGCGTCTGTTTTCTTTCAATGCGCCTCAGGGTGCCTGTCCTGACTGTGACGGCCTTGGCATGCGCCTTGAGGTTGACCTAGACTTGGTTGTGCCGGACGCTACGAAAACCATTCGTGAAGGTGCCGTCGTGCCTTGGTATTCTGGGACGTCAACCTACTATCCTGCCGTTTTAGAGCAGGCAATGGCGGCGTTTGATGTTGATTTGGATACCCCTTTTGAGCAACTCTCAGAGGATGAAAAAACTTTGATTTTTTACGGGTCAGGGGAACGACTTTTTCATTTTTATCATGAGGGGGATTTTGGTCTGCGTGACCTGGACATGGCATTTGTCGGCGTTGTGCCCAATATCTTTAGACGCTACGAAACAGGATCTGATAGCACAAAAACGCAGATGCGTAGCTATATGAATGAACTTGCTTGTCAGACTTGTCACGGCAAGCGTCTCAATGAACAGGCGCTTTCTGTTAAAATTGACGGTGAAAACGGCTATGACATTGCTGACTTGTCAAATCTGCCAATTGGTGAGCATCTGGATTTGATCCATGCGCTTGTTTTGTCAGAAAACGAAGAAATGATTGCAAAACCAATCGTCAAAGAAGTGGGCGACAGGCTATCTTTCCTGAAAAATGTAGGACTTGACTATCTGACTTTGTCGCGGAATTCTGGGACCCTGTCAGGCGGGGAAAGTCAGCGGATTCGCCTTGCGACGCAGATTGGCTCTAACTTGTCTGGCGTGCTGTATATCTTAGACGAGCCGTCGATTGGTCTGCATCAGCGTGACAATGACCGCCTGATTGACTCACTAAAGCGCATGCGTGATCTGGGTAATACCTTGATTGTCGTGGAACATGATGAAGATACCATGATGGCGGCAGACTATCTGATCGACGTGGGGCCTGGCGCAGGTGATTTGGGTGGTGAGATTATCGCTGCTGGCACACCTAAGCAGGTCGCAAAAAATAAAAAGTCGATTACAGGGCAATATTTGTCAGGCAAAAAAGCCATTCCCGTTCCGTCAGAACGCCGTAAAATCGACAAAAAAAATGTCGTCAGTGTCAAAGGAGCGCAAGCAAACAATCTACAAAATCTGGATGTCGACTTTCCTATGGGCGTCATGACAGCTGTGACAGGTGTTTCAGGTTCAGGAAAATCAACGCTGGTCAATAGTATTTTGAAAAAGGCGCTGGCACAAAAGCTTAATAAAAACAGTGAAAAACCAGGAAAATACAAATCAATCTCAGGCTATGAAAAAATTGAGCGCCTGATTGACATTGATCAAAGTCCAATCGGACGTACGCCGCGCTCGAATCCTGCGACATACACATCAGTTTTTGACGATATTCGTGATTTATTTGCCAATACCAATGAAGCTAAGATTCGTGGCTACAAAAAAGGACGTTTTTCGTTTAATGTCAAGGGCGGGCGCTGTGAAGCCTGCTCTGGCGATGGCATTATCAAAATCGAGATGCACTTTTTGCCAGATGTCTACGTGCCATGCGAAGTCTGTCATGGCAGACGCTATAACTCTGAGACACTGGAAGTACATTATAAAGAAAAAAATATTTCTGAGATTCTCGATATGCGGGTGTCTGACGCGGTTGCTTTCTTTAAGCATATTCCTAAAATCGAGCGGAAGTTGCAGACGATTGTTGATGTTGGTCTGGGCTATGTGACGCTTGGTCAGCCTGCGACAACGCTTTCAGGTGGTGAGGCGCAGCGGATGAAACTAGCAAGTGAACTGCAAAAACGCTCAACCGGGAAGTCGTTTTATATCTTGGATGAACCGACGACTGGTCTTCATACTGAGGACATTGCGACCTTGATCGGCGTCTTGAATCGCTTGGTTGTTCAGGGTAATACGATTGTCGTCATTGAGCACAATCTTGACGTGATTAAGACAGCTGACCATATCATTGACCTTGGTCCAGAAGGTGGTATCGGTGGTGGGACAATCTTAGCTGAAGGGACACCAGAAGCAGTTGCTGATGTTGCTGCATCCTATACTGGACATTATCTTAAAGAAAAACTAAAAATTTAAGCAAATCAAAAAAGTTATGTCAAACCTGTTTTACATAGCTTTTTTCTATACCCAAAATCATCAAAATGAATCTTGAATTGCTGAATTATTGCCCAAAAAAATGTTAAAATAAAAGAGTATAACTTAGTCAAAGTAAGCATTACGTATATATAACCACCAGCATATCAAAAGAAAGAGGTAAATATGCGCAAAACAATGGACGGAAATATGGCTGCGGCTCACGTGGCCTATGCGTTTACGGAAGTATCGTCGATCTATCCCATCACCCCGTCAAGCCCAATGGCCGAGTACACCGATGAGTGGCAGGCGGCAGGGCGCAAAAACATCTGGGGCGAGGTCGTCTCAATCAGCGAAATGCAGTCTGAAGCGGGAGCAGCAGGCGCCATTCATGGTGCGCTCAAAGCAGGTGCGCTAGCGACGACTTATACTGCGTCACAAGGACTGCTTTTGATGTTGCCGAATATGTATAAAATCGCAGGTGAACTCTTGCCTAGTGTGATCCATGTGGCAGCGCGTGCAGTTTCAACCAATGCGCTAAATATCTTTGGTGACCAATCTGACGTCATGAGTGCCCGTGCGACGGGCTATGCCATGCTTGCTGAGTCATCAGTGCAAGAAGTCATGGACTTGTCAGCCGTGGCACATCTTGCAACTATTGAGGCATCAGTGCCATTTATGAGCTTTTTTGACGGCTTTAGAACGTCGCATGAGCTACAAAAAATCGAGGTTTTGGACTATGATGATCTGGGTCAGATGATCAATCAAGATAAGCTCCAAGAGTTCCGTGACAGAGCGATGAATCCTGATCATCCAACAGTTTCTGGGACCAATCAGAACCCTGACATCCATTTTCAACAACGTGAAACGACCAATAGCTACTACGAGAAAGTGCCTGCTATCGTTCAAAAATACATGGCGAAAATCAATGATCTACGTGGCACTGACTATGATCTCGTCAACTACTACGGTGCGCCTGATGCGACAGAAGTGATCGTGTCAATCGGCTCAGTCGGTGAAACAATCGAGCAGACTGTCGACTATCTCAATGCGCAAGGCCGCAAAGTTGGTTTTTTAAACATTCACTTGTATCGCCCGTTTCCAACAGAAAATTTCCTTGAAAAACTGCCAAGAACAGCGACAAATATCGCTGTCCTAGACAGGACAAAAGAGCCAGGTGCTGATGGCGAACCACTTTATTTGGATGTTAAATCTGCCCTGTTTGATCAGAGTGCCAACTACCGCGTCATTGGCGGTCGCTATGGGATTGGTTCAAAAGACACGACGCCAAATCAGATCGTCGCGGTCTTTGATGAGCTTGTCAAACCGGCGGCTAAAAAACAGTTTACCATTGGTATCGAAGATGACGTGACAAATCTCTCGCTTGATGCTGGGGCGTCACTTGACTTGACACCTAGCTCGACTTTCCAAGCCAAGTTCTGGGGATTTGGTTCTGATGGGACGGTTGGCGCCAATAAATCAGCCATTAAAATCATCGGTAACCACACAGATAAGTACGTCCAAGGTGCCTTTGCCTACGACTCTAAAAAATCTGGCGGTCTGACGGTTAGCCACTTGCGTTTTGGCGATACACCAATCAAGTCGACTTACATGATTCAGCATGCGGACTTTGTCAGTCTCTCGACGGCAAGCTACGTGCACCAGTATGATGTGCTAAAAGGCCTTAAAAAAGGTGGCACTTTCTTGCTCAATACCGTCTGGACGGATGAACAGCTCAGCCACCATTTGCCAAGCCGTGTCAAGCGCTATATCGCTGAAAATGACATCCAGTTTTATACCATGAATGCCGTTGAAATCGCAGGTCAAGCAGGTCTTGGCAGACGAATCAATACCGCCATGCAAGTAGGCTTTTTCAAGCTTTCTAACATCATGCCATTTGATGAGGTCTTCAGCATTCTCAAACAAGATGCACATGACAGCTACGCACGCAAGTCGATGAAAATCGTGGAGCAAAACTGGCAAGCCATGGATCTCGCAGTTGACGGACTGCACAAGGTTGACGTGCCTGCAGACTGGGCAAGTGCCAAAGAACCAGAACCTGTCAAAGTCGACGACGGAAAGGTCAATAAGTACGTCTTCCAAATCGTCAATAACGTCAACTCACAAGAAGGTGATAACCTATCAGTTGGTGACTTGGTCGCAAATGATATGACAGACGGGCGCATGCCACTTGGCACAACAGCCTACGAAAAACGTGGCGTTGCCCTTGAAGTCCCAATCTGGGACGTTGACAAATGTACCATGTGTAACGAATGTAGTTTTGTCTGCCCGCATGCTGCCATCCGCCCGTTCTTGCTAGACGAAGACGAAGTCAATGAAGCGCCAGAAGGTTATCTGGTCAAAGACTACCGTGGTGCTGATGGGCTCATGTACCGTATCCAAGTATCAGTCGAAGACTGTACTGGCTGTGGGCTCTGTGTCGAAGCTTGTCCTGCAAAAGGCAAGGCGTTGACCATGAAACCTTACGAAGAAGTGCGCGCTGAAGCTGCAAACTGGGCATTTTCTATGACGCTCAAAACAAAAGCTAACCCAGCACGTGAAAATACAGTTATCGGCTCACAGTTCAACGCACCATTGCTTGAGTTTTCAGGCGCTTGTGCCGGCTGTGGCGAAACGCCCTATGTCAAGTTACTCACGCAAATGTTTGGCGATCGCATGATGATTGCAAACGCGACAGGCTGCTCGTCTATCTGGGGCGGCGCTGCACCTGTTAGCCCTTACACGACAAATGACGCAGGCCAAGGCCCTGCTTGGTCAAACTCGCTCTTAGAGGACAATGCTGAATTTGGCTATGGTATGTGGCTAGCGTCGCAAGCGCGCCGCAATAAACTGGCAAAAGACTTGTCAGCTCTGATGGCAGACAATCAAGTCTCATCAGAAGCAGCAGGCTTGATGACAGACTGGATCGACCACAAAGACGAGTCGGATGGCACACGTCAACGCGCTGAAAAGCTCAAGGCTATTTTGCCTGAGCTTGGGGGCGCATTTGACAGCATTCGTGCGCGTCAAGACCAGCTTGTCAAACCAACACAATGGATGATTGGTGGTGACGGTTGGGCTTACGACATCGGATTTGGCGGGATTGACCACGTCATCGCAAGTGGTGCAGATGTCAATATCTTAGTCATGGATAATGAAGTCTATGCCAACACAGGCGGTCAAGTATCCAAAGGTACACCACGTTCAGCCATCGAAAAATTCTCAGCCGCAGGGAAAGCCGCAGCTAAGAAAGATCTCGGCTTTATGGCTATGACCTATGGCAATGTTTACGTGGCACAAATCGCAAGTGGTGCCAATAAAATGCAAACAATCAAAGCATTTGAAGAAGCAGAACGGCACAACGGTCCGTCTATCATCATCGCCTACACACCATGTATCTCACACGGTTTGCGTGGTGGCATGTCAAAAACATTGCAAGAAGCTAAAGAAGCAGTTGAATCTGGCTACTGGCAACTTTACCGCTATAATCCAAACTTGGAAGATGCGGGGAAAAATCCGATGCAGTTGGATTTCAAAAAGCCTGATTTTGATAAAATGACAGACTTCATGACGCAACAAGTCCGTTTTGCAAGCCTGAAACGCGTGAAACCTGAGGCAGCTGACGCCCTGTTTGATAAAACAACAGCCGATGCCCGTCGCAAATTTGTCCGTTATGCTCGTATGTCAGGCGACTTGGACAAATTCCTAGTCAAAGAAGCCAAAGCAAAAGGCGAAGAAGTAGCCGTCACAGCGACAGCCAAAACAGAACGCCCAAAACGCGAAAAAGACCCAGAAGCAGAAGCCCGCAGAGCAGCTAGACGTGCAGAACGCGCCCAACGTAAGCGTTCTGACAACGAATGAACTCAATAACGCGCCCAACGTAAGCGTTCTGACAACGAATGAACTCAACAACGCGGCCAAAGGAAGCGTTCTGACGACGAAAGACTTCAATAACGCTCGAAAAAATCACAAAATTGTCTATCTGACAAGCAATGTCAAAATGGTGATAAACTGTGAGGAGATAATTGAAAAGTCATGATGATTACAAATGTCATGACTTTTTGACGTCCTTTCAGAAAAAAATGATAAATAACCTGAGAATAAGCGTGAAAACATTGAAAAATGGTTAGAAACTGTTATAATAAAAGAAAATAGTATATAGATTTGTTGTTTAGGGATGGGGAAAAGGAAAAATATGGCATTTAAACATGATGAAACTGTGAAACGGACGCAATTTAGAATGTGGAAATCTGGAAAAAGCTGGCTCTATGCGAGTACAGTTTTGACGGTTTTGGCTGGTGGTCAGATGGTATCAACAACGCATGCCAATGCTGATACGTCAGAGACTCAAACAGCAGAAAAGCCAGCTGAAACCACAACGGATATAGTGCACAATTCATCAGAAAAATCAGGGAATAACGTATCAACCGATAGTGCAAATCCTGAAAGTACGCCGTCAAAAACAGAAGACGACTCAGCAACAACTTCCAACATTGCCCCAGAAACAGCGATTGCAGATACAGCAACAACGGATGCGACGACATCACCTGAGACACCGGTAGCAACAGCAGCACCTGCTGCACCATCAAGTAACGCTAGCACCGAAACAACAGCCCCAGTCCAACCGTCACCTGCGACAAAACAAGCGCCTGCAGCTACTACAGCAAGTGCCGTAGCAGCTCTTGCATCAGTCTCAAACGGTGCTACGATTACAGTATCTGGTACGCAGCTCAGTATCAGTCTGCCTAGCGACGTCGCGCCAACGAGCGCTTTTCTCACAGCAGTATCAAGCTATGCCAAGGCAAATGGCCTAACCGTCAGCATTGCAGCAAAACTTCCTGCGCAAACTGAAAAAGTAAAAATGACGGTCGACGGGAAAACAGACCCTATTGTTAGCAATCAAGATAATGCCACAGACACGCATCAAGTCAATCTTGAAGGCTCAGTTGTAACGGGTGACACGGTCAGTGTGCTAATCCCAGATAATTTTGACATCACGACAGACGACGTTGATGCGGGCACCTCCACTTACACGACAAGCGTCACGCCTGTGACACTTGATGGCAAAGCCTATAAAAAAGTGACGTTGGACATTCTGAACGGTGCTTTATTTACCAGTATCTCGATGCGTTTTGCCATGCCTGATAGCAGCTATGTTCAAGGATTGACAGCAGATCCACTTGACAAGATTATCCTCCAGGTCAATGGTCAAACTGCAAGCCAAGTCGACAGCCAATATCAAAAATCAGACAGCTACGCCGCTAAGATCAGCGTTCGTGAAGTCGTCGCAGAAGATAAAAATGATGCGATTGAGCGTGTTTTGCCAAATGCAGATGCTTTATTTGGTGCGACAACAGGTGGCTGGACGATGATTGGGACGACAGTCGTCCGCTATACGAACATTACGACGGGCGAGATTAGCTACAAAGATAACCAGGATAAGTCTGTTGTTGACGTTAAGAAGCTAGTCGGTGGCTGGAACAAGGACACTAACTATAATGCCTACTATATCTGGGCAAATGCTGCAGCAAAAGATGCTGTGGTGCTAGGGTATGATGATATGCCAAATATCGAGTTGCCCTTTGGCACATCACCAAGTGGGCAATGGCGAATTGGTTACGTTAAATACAAAAAAGGTGCAGATGTCGATGTTGTGTTAAATAATCTAGATACGGCTACCAGCACGACGATAGGCTCAACAAGCGGGATTTCTGGGGACGCTGTCTCAACAGTACCGTTTACTGCAAATACCAGTGCGACTGTGATTGACAATGCTTATGTGACCGCAAATACAATCAACGGCAGCTACATTGTCAACACCTTGGATAATCCAGGTAAACTGTGGGGATCATCACGTCTCAAAGGCTCAAAATATATGGGACTTGACGAGGCTGCGGCAGGAAATAAATTTGATAGTATTGACAATGACACGCAGATCTTTAATATCTGGACAGAGTCACCTGGTGCAGAAGACTCTGTAGGAGGCGCAGCAGGCATCACAAAAGCAGCAGGCGATGGTAACAGTGGTAACACTGCCGTGTCTCAATACTTTGCCACGCATTACCTTGAAGGTGGCAAGCAAGGTGGGGCTGTGATTGGTGTACCAAAAGTCATGGGCGAAGAGTTTACGATTCCAATGTTGCCAATCCCTGGTTTCAAGCTGGAGTCTGTTACCTATGATGGCTTTCCATATACTGCTGATCAGGTGATTTCAGGCGTCATTGCACGGCTAACGCCACTTTCCGACTCGCTGATCTATTCGTATAGTCCAGTTACAGCTTGGCAGGCCAATGGTCAAAAGCAAAAAATTGTTGGGGATGCAACGACAAATACGAGCACAGTCACGCTTGATCAGTCGGCTTATCACAATCCACAAGAAATGCCTACGACCTTTAGCTTTAATGTAGACAGTTTCAGCTATGACAGCAATAAACAACTGCAAAATACCAATCGGACAGGCTATGCGGAGCTATCTGTTAAGGCTGGTACGATTAGTGCCATCCAAGATGTTGATAATGTCTTGAAAAATATCATGACCGCTGCAGGAACTGGTGCTACCATTGAGCTTAAAAGCACAAGTGGCACAGTGTCAAAAGTCACGGTAGAAAATGGTAAGTATACAGTCGCAGGGCAAGCTGTCAATGACTTTATCAAGGACAATGCCATCGTTGACATCAAAATCAACATCGCAAAGTTGAGTGAAAAAAGCAGTGGTAAGGCAGATGAACTTCTAGGATTACCTGTCATCATTGATATTCCTGCGACGACGTCACCTGATCAAGTGCCTGAAAAAGTCGTGATGACTTGGCATACGGTTTTAAAAGCGGCAACAGATGATAGTGGTAATACCGCCGCAGGATTTGATCGGACCATTATCGGAAATTATCAGGCAAAATCGCCTGAGATCGTGGTCAAATCTGTCGTTTCTTGGGATCAAGCTGGTACTGACCTGAGCACGATAAAAGATGCTGACGTTGATACTTCAGCTGCGTCAAATACCTATAAACTTTACAATCATTTGGTCGTTGATACCAATATCAAGCTGCTTTCTGATCGAAAAGGTAGTTCTGACAGTCTATCATATTATGTGACGACACCGACGAATATGCGTGTTCTGATTGATCAGACCCTGACGGACGTACAAAATCAGCTGGCAGGTACTGGGATGACTGCGACTTATGATACGCAATCAGCAGGTGTCTACAAGTTGACCATTAAGACAGATGATGGCTCAGACATTCTGACGAAAATCTTGTCAGAAAATGGGGCAACAGACGGCTATGACAGCAAGGGTACAGTGCCAGAGGTCGACTTTGTTCTGCCTGTGACTTACCAAATTTTACCTAGTGCGGTGATTGGCAGTGTGCTTACTTTTGGCACGCCAAATTTTCAGTATATTCAGTGGTTGGGTGATGATAAGTTGCCTGTGACACCAAGTAAGGATCAGGCAATACCAACGACTTATGAGGGTTTGGGGACATCTGACTTATTGAGCGTGTCATTAGGACAAGAGCGTGTCCGTGCAGCAGGTGCTGAGATTTTTAGACCAAATTTGCTTATTGAAGACAAGGCATCAGGCGCTTACACGCATGACACGACGATCAATTTAGGTAATACTGAGCAAGACCCTGCTCGCGTGACAAGTGGCGTACGCATGGTGCTGTCAAATACGCAAAGTACAGATGTTATAGCTGGTCGATCTGTCATTACGCTACCTGCTGGTTTGACGCTGACAGCAGCCCCAGTGTTTACAAGCATTGACCCGAGTGACGGGACGACAATCGTGCCGAAAAACGTGACGAGCCTGATTTATCAGGATGCAGATGGGCAGGTCATTGTTGATCCAAAGAGCGCAGCGGATTTTGCCCGCGTGAAGACGATGACAGTGGTTGTTGATGTTCTGAAAAATAATGCCGTTTATGGCAATTTCAGTGTTCTGACGGATGATTTTAGTCAGCAGTTTATAGCTGAAAATGCTTATAAAATTAGCCTTTCAACGACTATTCCTGACATCGATAAGTTTCCTGTTGTCGTGACTGATACGCTTGTTTTGACGCGTGATCTTTCGGATCATTGGACGGTTGGCTATACTGACGATACGGGTGATTTTGTTAAGTTGAGCCAGTTCGCACAAGACGGTGTACTAGGCGACACTTACTCGCTTTCAGATCTTATCGCAGACAAGGTTGTGGTACCTGCGGGTTATTATCTCCTACCTGACTATCAGTTTGCGGCAAATCTGACGGATAAATCTGATACTATCTCGCATATTGGCGACGTGGTAACAGACTCAGATATTGCATTCAAAGAGTTTGTGGCGTCGCAAGATACGCAACACACGATTGTTGGTGGAGATTATCGCATCATGCTGGCACGTTATCAAGTGACTGGTGCGGTCAAGTTTATCGATGATGATGCAGCAGATAATGTTGTAAAAACACTAGATTTAGCGGGTTATTCTGGTGATCCTTTTAACATCAGTCAAGCAGATGTTACCAGAGTAATAGCTACCCTTGTTAAGCAAGGCTATGATCTCGTATCAAATGACTTTGTTGCTGGTAAGTTTGATCATGATGATGCCGCAGCTCAGCAGTTTACGGTGCATCTGAAGCATCGCCTTGAGACGACTAAAGTCACGCGCGTTGTCAAAAAGACCGTTCATTATGTGTCTGACGAGGGCAAGCAACTTGCGCCAGACTTTGTTGCAACGAGCAGTGTTCTGACGAAACAAAGTCAGCTGGATTTGGTTACAGGTCTTGAGACGCTGTCATTTGCACCAAAAACTGCTACACTTGCAGGTCAAGCTACACCTAATATCGCAGGTTACTATATAAAAGTATCGCCTGCTCAAGCAAGTCAAGTGCAGACAGTTGATTTTGATAATGCGGCTGATTTGGTTTACACCGTTGTTTATGGCAAGGAACTGCCACCTAGCACGAGTGCAACTAGCTCGTCAGGTTCAAGCACCGTAAGTTCAAGCACTGTAGGTTCAAGCACTGTAGGTTCAAGCACTGTAGGTTCAAGTACTGTAGGTTCAAGTACAGTAAGTTCAAGTGTTGCAAGTTCAAGTGCTGCAGGTTCAAGTACTGTAAGTTCAAGTGCTGCAGGTTCAAGTACTGTAAGTTCAAGTGCTGCAGGTTCAAGTACTGTAAGTTCAAGCGTTGCAGGTTCAAACACAGTAAGTTCAAGCGTCGTGAGTTCAAGCGCGTCAAGTTCTTCTGCAGTCTCATCATCGTTTGTGACGTCTAGCACTGTTGCTTCATCGTCTTCAGTGTCGTCAATGGGCTCGTCATCACATCATACAGAAACAAGTTCGCAACCATCATCAGCTGCCTCAAGTGTGTCTAATGCCGTGAGCAACTCAGTCACATCAAGTTCACTTTCGTCATCAATAATTTCGAATGCAGCAAGTTCGCAAGCAGGATCAGCTAATCCAAGTTCGTCCATTTTGTCTAGTGCCATGAGCACATCGTCGTCAGTTGGTTCAAGTGAGTCTAGTAGTGCAGTGAGCATTTCGTCAGTGACATCAAGTGCAATGTCGTCATCAGTTGCTTCAAATTCGGCATCATCATCCCTGATTACGTCGTCAAACTATGTTGCATCTGGGTCAGTTGTCTTGAGTTCAAACGCTTCGTCGTCTTCAGTGTCGTCAATGAGTTTGCCATCAAGTCACGTGGTGTCAAGTTTGCAACTGTCATCAGTTGGCTCAAGCGTGTCTAGCATCGTAAGTGCCACAGTAATATCAAGTACACTAGCGTCATCAACGGTATCGACTATGTCAAATCCAGCTATAAGCACAAGCATGCAGCAAGCGTCTGTACTTGCTGCGGCACAATCCGATTTGTCAGAACAAGCAGCCAGCAGTCAAAAAAATGCAACTGACAGAACCTTGCCGAAAACTGGCGAAGATGCTCAACGTCAGTCACTTTTTGCAGAATTTGGACTTGCAATTTTGGGTGGCTTGTCGCTCGTTAAGAAAAGAAATAAGACAAAAGATTAAATCAAAAAATCACTTTAAAAAGTCCTGAGCAAAAACGGCTCAGGCTTTTTTTGCGTCTCGAAATCTCTTATTTTATTTTTAACAAAATAGTCTAAATGATATAATTATAATAAACAAATTAGTTGAAAATAGAGGTAAAGGGATGAAAAACAGACAATATCAATTATTGAAAAGGGCAAGACTTGAACGCAGACGGACGCATTTTCGGACTTGGAAAAGTGGGAAAAATTGGGTCTATGCGAGTTCAGTGATTGCGGCGTTAGCGGGCGGGCCGATGGTTTTGGCGCGTGATTTTGTTCGAGCGGATGAGATTGAAAAAGTTGTGCCAATGCCGCATTATGAGACAAATCAGGCGGATAAATCTGACGAAACAAATACACCAACACAAAACACGTCAGATAGCCAAATAGCACCAGTTACCCCGCCTGAAATAATGCCGCCATCAGATACCGTTCCTGAAAAAGAGCAGGCAGTAGTAACACATGAACAAACACAAATGACTGACACTCCGACTGCGGCAGAACTGCCCGCGGTCTTATTGGCGTTTACGCAGACGATTCAGCTGATGATGCCTGATGGTAGCAACCAGACACTAAGTCAAACAGCTGACGAGGGAACAGCGTTTGCCACAGTTGACTTGAGCAAGTATGCACGGGCTGGCTACGTTATGACGGTCAATGGTCAAGCAGTCAGCCAGATTGCAGCTAGTACAGCGACTTCTGACGAGCTTATCACGGTCGATTTTGAGAAGTCGAAAGTTGAAACGCTTTCTGACGATACCATCGCAACAAATCCAGCTGAAAACAGTCAAATATCAGACACGTCAGAAGTCACAGCGCAACAGGATTCTCTCGCAAAACAAACAGCACCAGCCACGACATCAGCACCATTACCAGAAACACAAAAAATAGTCGAAACACCAACGCCAGAAATAGTATCAATCTACACAACCGAGTGGGCAGCACAAACGCAGGGCGCAGCGCAAGATTACAAGGATAGCATCGACGAGATTTTGGACCAGTCCAATGCGGTTGCAGACGCAGACGACGGAGATAGCATCGTCAGAAACGCGGCAATCTTAGCGCTCCAAGTCCATCAGACACAAGAACTCTCTGCCATCAAGCAAAATATCGCGACCTTAAAATCCGGTAGTCTGACGACAGCCCAGGCCAACAACTTTGTCAGTCTGACCGATCAAATCCTCTCTGACATGGCACAAGAAATCGCCTTGGCAGAGAAGATGCTGCTTGAGGACAATATCGGCTTTGTCACTGAAAAGGTTACAGCAGCTCAGGAGGCCTATCAAAAACTTATTCTGCCAGCTAACACGACGGCAAGTCTGTCAAGCTACGGCGACTTGATCATCAATGCCGCAAACAGCACAGATTACAATACCGCATTGACCGCTATCAGCGCACAAGGGTTGACCAGCGCTTTTCGTAATATCGTCGATCCGGCGGTTGCAAGTACGATTGACACGGTGACTGATGCTGAAAATGGCAACCACTCGCTCACGGTTGGTCAAACGCAAGTTACAGCAAACTTTACGACATCAGGTTCGGCGTCTAATGCGACAGGCTCATATGGTGGGCAAAGTGCGACATTTACGACATTGACACCAGGAACCAGCACGAGTCAAAGTGGGTCAATCGCCTTTAACCAGCAAATCGATATGACGAATAACTGGACTTTGAAGTTCGATATTGACTTAACGAAGCTGAATACGGGTGGCACTGGTGGTGTTTTATCAGCGCAGGCCGCACAAGGCGCAGGTGATTTCGTTGGCTTGATTTTATCGCCTGTTTTGCCTAGTCAACTCTCAACTGGCGCAACGGGTGGCGGATTGGGTATCCAAGGACTTGCCAACACCTACTCATGGGGGATTGACTTCTGGAATAACGGCGCAACTAATGGTGACTCATCGTTAGGTGTGAATCCTACGGGTGGCTCAACTGGCCTTTTAGGCGGAAGCAATGGGTCGAACGGTAACCAAGTTGTTGGTTTCAGACATACTGACGCAAGCGGTAATCTAGTCGCTGCCAATCAAACAACCGATCAACAACAAGCGATTACTTCGATTCAAAACTGGCCTGGCGGCACGCAAGGAACTGATGTCACAGCAACTGTTGGAACTACAACAGCGACTTGGACGAGCTCAACTAATCCACAGATCAACACCCCAGCTGTCGCAAGTTACGCCTACAATGGTGACGGCACAGGGACATTGACCGTGACGTTTAGCGGCTCTACCTACACGCAGACTTTCACGCTACCTACGACTGTCATGTCAGTGGGGCTTGGCGCGGCTGATGGGTCTATGTATTCACAAATGGGTGTCACGATCACGGATTTTGAGCTGACCCTAGCAACTGGTACGACCACAGTCAACTATGTCGATCAAAACGGCAATGTTATAAAAACAGCAACAACTATTGTCGCAAATGCCGGCGACACGCTGGGAATCACCAATGTCTCGCCCAATTATGCGACGGACAGCTATTCCTATACGGCACCGACGATTACCGGATACACGATTAAAAGCGCGAACGACGTCACAGTGGTGTCTGATCTGACAGGCACGAATACGATGACAATTGTTTATCAAGCTGATCCGCAAACGGTTCAGGTTGTATTCGTCGTTGACAACGGTACCATTGCTCCACCAGCAATGGTGACACAAACAGGCGTGACCGGTGGCACTTATTCTTTGAACGTGACGTCATCATTGCCGGCTGGCTATCATTTTGTCAATCCGTCGTATAATTCAACGTTTACCGGGACATATGACAATGATGATAGTACAAATCAGCAATATACGGCAGAAATTACCGCTGACGTGCAAACTTTAAATATCAGCTATACATTTCCGAGTGGTCATGACCTGTCAAGCAGCCTGACGACCGCACAAAAAACGCAAAATTCCATCACGACTGTGGATTTTGCAGCAGTAAGTATACCGCAAATCACAGGCTATACCAGCTATTATACAGTCGGCGGTGTGACAACAGCTGGCACGTCTATCCCAGCTCTTGCGACTGACACGACATCAAACGGCACGTCGAGCGTTGACTCGACCCCGCAGTCGGTCAGTGTGACCTATACGGCAAATCCGCGTCAGATCACCGTTGACTATCCAGCAGATACGACGAGTCCTGCTGTTGATTATCCGTCAGACGTGACCATCACGCAAAACAGTAGCGGCGTTGGCTATGTCACAGACGGCAGTTATGACGCGATCGCTGTGGGACAGGTGACAGGCTATGTCAGCTATGTCGACTTGAACGATGGCAATGGTTTTGTCGCTATGACAACGATTCCAGCTGGAAAGTTTGCAGCGACAGATATCACTTTTAACGTGACTTACCAGTCACTACAAGCAACGGTTTATTACTATATCCAGCAAGTTGACAGCAGTGGCAATCCAATCTCAAGTCCACAGCAACTGCTCAGTCAAAGCGAAGGGTCAGGATACAATTTTGATGCCTTTGGTGAGACAACGACAGACATCACAGCAAGTCTGCTTTCAGTAAACTTTTTGAGCGCAGGTTATCATGTGGTCAATGCCTTCTGGGACAATGATGGTGATGGCAACTCAAACAACGGTGCTCTTCCTAAAAGCACTTGGACATTTGCACAGACTACCAACATTGGCACGGATGATAATCCAAACTTTGTGGCGTCAGAAGTCTATCAATACACAGCAGATGCCCAAACGGCGCTGGTCACAACGACTTATACGGACGCAAGCACGTCTGATAGCACAGCGACCTATAGCGGCTATACGGCAGGGCTCCAGGTGGTCAATGTGCCCGCAGTCAACGGGTATGTGGCAACCGTCACAGACAGCAGTGGCGCGACATATAACATCACAGGGAACCAGTTTACCTTTACGTATGACGCCACGACAAACGGCACGAGCGAAACAGATGGGCAGGTGCAGACCTTTACCATTTCCTATGCACCGCGCATATCAGGCGTTCTGATCAACTACGGCTATGCAAGTGACACGACAACAAATGTCGCAAGTTCAACTAGCACAGACACCACAGCCTTCACCGCGCCTACTTTGTCAAGCTCGGTACAACTTGCTGAGGCTTACGGTGATGACTATACGGTTGACGTGCCTGACGTCCTTGGCTACACTTGGACGGTCACGGACAACAACGGCAACAGCTATACGTCAGACACGCTGCCTACGTCTTTCGTTTCTGACGGGACAGACACGACTTATAGCGTGACTTATGCGCCAGATACATCGACGATTACGATTGAATATTACCTTGAAACCATTGATGCGGCGGGGAATATCACGTTCACACAGACCGCGGGTCCAGGTCTTTCGGCGTCTGTCAATACAGGGACCATTGGCACAGTTCTGAGTTATGATCCGTCAAGCGTGACCATGCCAGCAGGCTATACTTTTGATCGGTTGACTGCAACGAGTGCTGTCACTGGGGACAATGACAATCTAAACGGTGCCACGATGGCGAAACGTCTGACTTATCAGATCTCAGACACGACCTACATCGTTTACTTGGCAGCTGATGCACAAAGTGTGCAAGTCAAGTTTATGAGCGACCCGCAAAATACGGCGACAGTCTACATTGACGGCAGAACAGGCGATACGTATAGTTATGATACAAGTGGCCTTGCGCGTCCAGGCTATACCTATGTGATCACGGATCCGACGGGTGCCACGGTGACTGCCATCTCAGGCACTTATGATGCGACATCAAACAATAACGGTACAGCTGCGCTTGACAATGTTGGTGAAGGTGACCTTGTACCGCAAGTCTACACAGTGACCTACACGGCAGACTTCCAGCAAGCAGTCTTAGTCGACTCAAACGGCAATACAACGCTCGAGACTGTCAACGGCACAACAGCAGGAAATCTGACCTTCACAACAACAGACAGCGGCCTTGCACGCGCGGGCTATACCTATACAGTGACAGGTCCTGACGGCATGTCTTATGCCACGCTTGCGGCTGCCCTGTCTGGTGAGGTCTTTGATAACACGGACAATCCAGCAGGTAGCACGACAGACGCGTCAGTTCAGACATTTACCATCACTTATAAGGCAAGTGCACAGACAGCGACGATTGTCACAGATAGCACAGATCCAAACGGTGCACAGACAGTTGCAAGTACGGCAGGTGTGACAGGTGGCGCCATCACATTTGACGGGACAACAGATAGCACACTTGCACGTGCAGGTTATAGCTATACTGTCAGTGTGACAGGCGATACCACAGCTTATGCGACACTTGCAGCAGCGCTTGCGGCAAATAACACGTTTGATGCGACCAATAACGGCACATCTCTGACGGATGCAAGTCCACAGCTATTTACAGTCAGCTATACGGCAAATGCACAGACAGTCACGGTCAACTACGTTTATAAACAGATTAACGCTCAAGGCAAAACAGGAAACGTTGCGACAGCAATCACGCTGACCGGTCAGACAAATGATCCAAGTCAAGTGACAACAGCTGTTACAGCACCAGCAGGCTATACTGTACAGGTCAGTAACACCCAAGTAGTCAATTGGACAGTGGGTTCTGACGGTAATCTTGTGACGACGAGCTATACCTTCTACTATGCACCAAATGCTGATACAGCAACGATTATCTACCAAGATGCTGCTGGCAATAGCTTAGCAAGTTATCTGCCTGCCGGCACAAATCTCACGCCGCAAGGCTATACAGACGGCACGATTGCAACGCCAGGTGCTATTACAATCGCAGGCTATACCTATCAGTCTGTGTCAGGTGCCACGGTTTACAGTGGGGCAAATGACGTGCTGACGTATATTTACGCAGCAAATGCGCAAAGTGTAACGGTGCACTATGTCATGGAAAATGGATCAGGCACAGTAACTGGTGCGGTCTCAGCAGATACCACAGTTACTGGTCAGACGAATGACGCAGCTACAACGATCACAGCAGTCGCAGCACCCGCAGGCTATACCTTACAAGGTAGCCAGACTCAGTCTGTCAGCTGGGCAGTCAATGCTGACGGAACTTTGGTCACGTCAGACTATACCTTCATTTATACGGCAAATGCACAAAGTGCGACCATTATCTACCAAGATAGTAATGGCAATAATCTCAGCAGTCTGTTACCGGCGAATACGATTTTAAGCGCAAATGGTTATACAGATGATACCATTACAACAAGTGGTGTAGTTACGATTGCAGGCTATACCTACACCAGTGTGACGGGGCCTAGCACCTATGCTGATGGCACAAACACGATCATCTATATCTACACGGCAAATGCTCAGACTGCGACGATTCACTACGTTTATCAAACGAGTGCAGACAATACCACTTATCCAAATGGTAGCGACGTTTCAGCGCCTACTACTTTGACCAGCACGACGAACGCAACAGCTGGTACGGCAAATGCGATCGCAGCACCGACTGGATTTGTTCTTGTCGGCAGTCAGACGCAAACGGTGAACTGGACGATCAACGCAGACGGCACACTCACGAAAACGGATTACTATTTCTACTATGCACCAGAAACCAATACAGCTGCGATCAAGTACCTAGATGAGAATAACAATGACATCTCAGGACTTGTCGCGACGGGTGAAAAACCGATTATCACAGGTCCTGTTGGTGACACTGGGACAGTGATTGAAACGAGTGGTGCGGTCACGATTCCGGGCTATACATTTAATGACGTTTCGACTAGCTTGTCGGAAGACAGTGGCGGAAACTATCTCTACTCTGGCACAGGCACGCCTGCAAATCCAGACACGATCATCTACTACTACACGGCAAACACGCAGACTGTGACAGTTCACTATATTTATCAAGGTGGCAGTAAAGATGGGACAGATGTCGCAACGGCGATTACCGTTTCTGCAACGTCAAATGCTACAGAAACAACAACAGAATCCGGCGTCACGGCACCCGCAGGCTACACACTTGTGACAGGGACACAAACGATTTCTTGGGCTATCAACAGTGACGGCAATCTGAATGTCACAGACTATTATTTCTACTACACGCCAAACGCAGACACAGCAACGATCAGCTACCAGGATAGCGATGGTAACGATCTGAGTGCTTACCTACCATCAGGTACCTTGCTGAGTGCGAGTGGTGTGACGGATGATACGATTACAACGAGTGGTACAGTTGCGATTGCAGGCTATACTTATACGAGTGTTTCAGGTCCAACGACATTTACAGCGGGTACCGACCTTGTGACCTATGTCTACACGGCAAATGCACAGACTATCACCATAAACTACGTCTATCAGCAGGTCAGTGGCCAAGGTAAAACAGGCAATGTCACCACGGCAACAACACTTAACGGTGTGACCAATCAATCAGGCAGCACGCAAAATGCTGTGACAGCACCCGCAGGCTATACCATTTCAGGTGCCACAAGCTATACGGTCACTTGGACGGTCAATGCTGACGGTACGCTTATAACGCCTAGCTATACATTTTACTATATCCCTGTGGCCCAAACAGCCACCATTGCCTACCAAGATAGTAATGGCAATGACATCTCGCCACTTGCACCGAGCGGTACTCTGACAAGTAGTCAGGGCTATACAGATGGCAGTATCACAACGAGTGGTGCGGTTACGATCGCGGGGTACAGCTATACGGCAGCAAGCTCAACAAATGTCGCAAGTCCTGTCTTTACGGCTGGTACAAACACGGTCATCTACGTCTACACGGCAAATCCTGGGACAGTGACTTATTACTATCTGGATCAGGATGGCAATACCATCGCAGCGCCAGTTCAGTCGACAAAAAATGACAGTACAGGTGACAGTTATGCGACAGGTGTTGTGATTGCTGAGGATAACTTTGCGATTGCTGGCTATACTTACTTTGGCAAGGGCACGACGTCTGACAGTGACATGTTGGTTGATGCGTCAGGCAGCTCTAGTGTGACTTATATTTATACGGCATTGATTCAGACAGTCAACGTCAGTTTTGTGGACAGCAATGGTCAGACCCTTGCTGATACGATAACGCTAACTGGTAACTCAAATGCTGTGATCGACTATACCAGTCTGACGACAGTGTTTGCAGGTTATACACTGAGTTCTGACGGCAGACAGACGACGACGAACTATGACGCAACGGCCTACACCACGACAGACACAGCACCACAAAATGTTGTCTTGATCTACACGGCTGACCAGCAGACCATCAATATCAACTATGTCGTGTCTGGTAGCAATGCGACCTTGCAGCCAAGTCAAGCCGTAACTGGCGTATCAAATGGCAGTTTTGACTATACGACATACGCGCAGGCAATTTCTGGCTACACGCTCATGCCTGCAGCAAGTACGACGGTGTCAAGTTTTGATACAGATGATGCGACAGATCAGACTGTGACATTGGTCTATCAGGCTGACCCGCAACAAGTCATTTTAAACTATGTCTCTGATCCGGAAAATACAGCCTCTCAAACCTATAATGGTGTGACAGATCAAGCCATCACAGAAGTTGTGACCTTGACGGACGCTGATCTTGCGCGAGCGGGCTATAGTTATACGATTATGGGTTCTGACGGCAAAGTCTATGCGACGCTTGCGGCCGCGCTCAGTGGCATCAAAACATGTGACAATACAGATAATCCAATCGCACAAACTCAGTCAATGCAGTTAAGCAATCCACGACTTCGTGACGTTGTTACCACAACTGACACAGACGCTGCTGCACAGGTCATTACCGTGACTTATACGGCGGATACGCAGTCAGCAGTTGTGACAACGACAAACGATCCGTCAGGCGATAAAACCTATACGGCTGTGACAGGTGCCTCTGACAGTGACATCACATCACTCGGTGTGACTGACACAGACTTAGCACGCGCGGGCTATACCTACACAGTGACAGGCCCAGACGGTGCGACAAGTTATGCGACACTTGCTGCCGCACTTGCAGCCAATCCGACATTTGACACGGATGACGCAACTAACCAAGTCTTTACGGTAGTTTATACCGCACAGATGCAAGTGGCACAGATCATTACGACAAATGATCCCGTGACCACAAACAGCGCAACCGTTGAAACGGAAAATGGTCCATCGGATTCAAATATCGCATTTGAGACGACTGACACGGACTTGGCGCGTGCAGGCTATACTTACACAGTGACAGGCCCAGATAATGAAGTTTATGAGAGTTTGAGTGCGGCGCTTGCTGCCAATCCGAGCTACGATGACTCTGATGTGACAAATGGGACAGACCCATCGCCACAGGTGTTTACAGTGACTTACACGGCAAATACTGACACGCCATACACAGTCGAATACTTAGATGATGCAACGTCAACAGACTTAAAGGCAACGCTCGATCTGACGGGCACAACAGATACAGCCATTGTCAATGATGCGACCTTTATCTCAGGCTACACGCTGACAAACACCACAGGTGCCACAACCATTAACGGTGACGGTAGCACCGCTGTGGTCAACCACTATACAGCGCTCACGGTACCAAGTGAGGGCGACGTGGACAATGAAACAGCAGTTCAAACGGCCTTAGCGACCTACACAGCAGCCACGAATGAAACAGATCAGGCAGCAGCGCTGACAGCGCTCAGTCAGGCAATTTCGGCAGCTGAAACGGCGCGTGATGCGGCAAATACAGATGCAAGCACAGCACTTGCCAGCGTGACACCAGATATTGCAACCACCGTGGCGAGTCTTGTCACAACGCTGCAAAATCTTGTTACCGCAGCAGCGGATCCAAGTAATCCTGATCACGCCAGTGCGACGACAGCAGCCATTGCCGCAGCAACTGCAGCGCTCAAAACAGCCGTGGCAAATGCCAATACTGCAAAAGATGATGCGGTTGATGATGCAAATGCCGTTGTCACAAGCCCGTACGCCATGGAAGCAGACGTCGAAAGTGCACAAAATGCGCTTGATACGCTACTTGCAGATCCAGATGCGACGGCAGCAGCGATTACGACAGCTACGCAGGCACTAGAAGACGCGGTGAACGCTGCTCAAGCGCCAAGGACCGCAGCACTAGCCGCAGCAACATCTGCTGAAAACAGCATCACAGATGACGTCTCAGCTATTCCAGCGGTTGTTGCCGCACAAAATGCGCTAGATGCCGCCGTTGCCGCAGCAAATGGCAATACAGGCACGACGCAGGACGTGATAGATGCCACAACAGCACTTACGAATGCAATCACCACCGCAACAAACGCCAAAAGCGATGCGGTCGCGACTGCTGAAGCCGTTGTCACATCACCCGTTGACAATGAAAGTGCTGTTATTACCGCGCAAAATGCCTTGAACACGTTATTAGCCGATGATAGCGCGACGGCAGATGCCATTACGCAAGCGACAACAGCACTGCAAAATGCTGTTGATACAGCAAATACCACGCGTGATACGGCAAATGCCAATGCTAGCGCAGCAGACAGTGCTATAACGTCAGCGATTGCAACAGATCCAGCCGTTGCTGCAGCGCAAAATACCCTAGATGATCTGGTTGCGGCAGCAGCAGATCCAACGAATCCGAATCATGCGAGTGCTACGAGCGACGCCATTAACCAAGCTGCACAAGCCTTGCAAGATGCCGTTGCGACAGCACAACGAGCCGATGCCGTGAGCGCCGCTGGGCAAATTGTGACAGCACCATACGCAGCTGAACCTAGCGTAATTGCCGCGCAACAAGCGCTAGATGCTGCAATCAGTGACAGCACGTCGAGCGCTGCCACAATCGAAAGTGCGACAGCAGCATTGGCCCAAGCAGTCAGCGATGCAACAGGTCCACGGAACACAGCAAATAGCAGTGCGACTACGGCTGAAAATGCGATCACACCAAGTATCGCGGTAGATAGCGCAGTTTCCGCCGCCAAAGCAGCGTTAGATGCAGCCGTAAGCGCCGCAGCAGGTAATACGGCCACCACAGCACAAATCAACGCCGCCGTGACTGCGTTAAACAATGCAGTCGCAGCAGCTAACAACGCTTTAGCAGACGCAAAAACATCAGCACAAACAGACTTGGACAATGTTCCTGAAAATGTCAGTGATGATAGTGCAGTAACGGCAGCTAAGTCAGCCTTGAGCAAAGTTTTAGCTGATCAGACTAGCACACTCGCAGAGGTGCAAAATGCCCAAACAGCTTTGGACACCGCAGTCAGCACCGCTCAAACCGCATTATCTGATGCAAAAACGACAGCGCAAACTGATTTGAATAGTGTGCCAGTCAATGTCAGTGATGATAGTGTTGTCACACAAGCCGAACAAGCTCTGCAAAATGTTCTGACCAATCCAAACAGTACGAAAACAGACATTGACAACGCTCAGACAGCACTAGACAACGCAGTCAGCACCGCTCAAACCGCGCTAGCCGATGCAAAAACATCAGCGCAAACAGACTTGACCAGCGTACCCGCCAACGTCAGTGACGACAGTGCAGTCACACAAGCCGAACAAGCTTTACAAGATGTTCTGACAAATCCCGACAGCACGAAAACAGATGTTGAAACCGCTCAGACAGCATTAGACAACGCAGTCAGCACCGCTCAAACCGCGCTAGCCGATGCAAAAACGTCAGCGCAAACCGATTTGACCAACGTGCCCGCCAATGTCGGTGACAATAGTGCAGTCACGCAAGCCGAACAAGCTTTGCAAGCTGTTCTGAACAATCCAGACAGCACGAAAACAGACATTGACAACGCGCAGTCAGCACTAGACAATGCAGTCAGCGCCGCTCAAACCGCATTATCCGATGAGAAAACATCAGCACAAGCTGATTTGAACAGCGTGCCAGTCAATGTCAGTGATGAGAGTGCAGTCACACAAGCTGAACAAGCTTTGCAAGATATTCTGAACAATCCAGACAGCACGAAAACAGACATTGAAACTGCTCAGACAGCACTAGACAACGCAGTCAGCACCGCTCAAACCGCATTAGCCAGTGCAAAAACATCAGCGCAAACTGATTTGAACAGCGTGCCAGTCAATGTCAGTGATGAGAGTGCAGTCACACAAGCTGAACAAGCTTTGCAAGATATTCTGAACAATCCAGACAGCACGAAAACAGATATTCAAACTGCTCAGTCAGCACTAGACAGTGCGGTCACGCAAGCACAAGATCGTCTAGCTAATCTCAAACAGACGGTTATCGTCAACTTCGTTGATCAAAATGGCAACGTCATTGCAAGTTCTGTCACATTGACAGGGCAAGCAAACAGTACGATCGACTATACACCGACAAATGCCAACGCTGTGATTGCAGGCTACACACTGGTAAGCGACGGTAGAATGTCGACCACGACCTATGATGCCACCGCCTACACTGGTGATACGGACACGTCGCCACAGACTGTGACGCTTGTCTACAAGGCCGATGCGCAAAAGATTGTCATCAGCTTTGTTACCACAGATGCGGATGGCAATACAACGACTATACAAACGAGTCAGACGGTTACGGGGGTGACGGCTGAGGACTTTAACTATCAAGACTATGCGCCATATATCCAAGGCTATACCTTGATGGTCGGGCAGTGTCAGATCGTAGATGCCTTTGATAGCAACGATAACAACGTTCAAAACGTCATTTTGGTGTATCAGGCAGATCCGCAACAGGTCATCTTTGAGTATGTTGCAGATCCATTAAACACAGACCCAGCGATTTATAACGGTGCGACCGATCGGCCACTTAGCAGCTCGGTTGAATTGACAGATGCCGACCTTGTGCGTGCGGGTTATAGCTACACAGTGCGTGCGTCAAATGGTAAAGTCTATGCAACACTTGCTGAAGCATTGGCCGCAGTTCTAAACTTTGACAATACGGATAATCCGATTGCTCAGGTAAGCAGGCTTGCTATGTTCCTGAGAGCGGTGGTTACGACGCCGACCAGTCTTGACAAGGCCGCGCAAACCTTTGTTATCACTTACACGCCGAACACGCAGACAGCGCAGGTCAAGGCTGTAAATGACCCAGCTGGCACAACGAGCTACACGGCTGTGACGGGGGATTCTACTAGCCAGATCACCACACTAGGCGTGACAGATGCGACGCTCAAAAGAGCGGGCTATACCTATGTGGTATCAGCGCCTGACGGCAAATGGTACAGTAATCTAGCAGCAGCTTTAGCTGCGAATGACGTTTTTGATACTGATGATGCGGTCAATCAAGTGTTCACAGTCATCTATGCGGCAGAAGTCACGCAAAATATCTCTGACGATCAAACAGTGATTGAAAGTGATCAAGCATTGCAAGAGACACTGGCAGATCCAAATGCTGATGTAACAGCTATTGAAACGGCATCTGACGAGCTGACATCTGCTGTTGAAGCCGCAGAAAAAGCCCTTTCTGATACAAGAGAGTCAGCGCAAACTGCCCTGGATAGCGTACCAGAAAATGTTAGCGATAATACCCAAGTCGCAGCAGCAGAGGCAAGTTTGGAAGATGAAATCACAGATCCAGACAGCACGAAAACAGCCATTGAAACTGCTCAGTCAGCACTAGACAACGCTGTCACACAAGCCGAGTCAGCGCTAACCGACGCAAAAATGACAGCTCAAACTGATTTGACCAACGTACCAGCCAATGTCAGTGATGACAGTGCAGTCACACAAGCTGAACAAGCTCTGCAAGCCGTTCTGAACAATCCAGACAGCACGAAAACGGCCATCGAAACAGCTCAGTCAGCACTAGATAACGCTGTCAGCGCCGCTCAAACCGCGCTAGCCGATGCGAAAACAGCTGCGCAAACTGATTTGACCAATGTACCAGTCAATGTCAGAGACAATAGCGCCGTCACGCAAGCTGAACAAGTTTTGCAAGATATTCTGAACAATCCCGACAGCACGAAAACAGACATTGAAACTGCTCAGTCAGCACTAGACAACGCAGTCAGCACCGCTAAAATAGCTTTAGCCGATGCAAAAACATCAGCGCAAACTGATTTGACCAACGTGCCCGCCAATGTCGGTGACAATAGTGCAGTCACGCAAGCCGAACAAGCTCTGCAAGCTGTTCTGACGGATCCCGACAGCACGAAAACAGCCATCGAAACAGCTCAGTCAGCACTTAACAGTGCTGTAAAAGCAGCAGAACTAGCGTTAGCTGACCCGGCACCTATTCCAACGCCAGCACCTCAGGCACCAAAATCACCTCAAGAAAAGGAGACTAATTCTGCTATTGAACCAGTGGCTCAGTCAACACCGCTAGTTGCAAAAGTAGTAACTGCAGCACCAGTACCTCAAGAAGATCAGACGCCATTGCCTAAAAACGGTGAGAGCACTAGTAAAGTCGGTCTCTTCTCAGGATTCGGTATTCTGTCAGTATGGTCATTGCTTGAACAAAAGCGCCACCGTAAAGCTAAAAAGTCTAAAAGATAAGACGATGTAATAGCAAATGTATGACATGACACCCCTTCGCGAATAGCGAGGGGGTGTTTTGATGTTTTGACTGCTAAAAACGCTAAAAAATGTTAAAATAGGAACATGAATGATTTCAATCAGATTTTTAATTTGCAATATTGGCAGGAAATAATTCAGATCAATCTCACGCCTTGGCGTCTTTTCATTGCGCTTGTGGATATTGGCCTGATTACTTTCCTGATTTATAAAGCCCTGCGCAGCGTTCAGGGCACCAAACTCATGACCTTGGTGAGAGGCGTTTTGCTTTTTATCCTGCTCAAGGTGATTAGTGGCTGGCTCGGGCTAGGTACGTTTGAGTGGCTACTCAACCAAGTGATTACTTACGGCGTTATTGCAGCTGTTATCATCTTTCAGCCGGAAATTCGCCGTGGACTTGAGAGTCTCGGGCGCACGACAAATGTTTTTAGTTTTGGCATGAATGGTGATAATACTCAGCGCAAATCTAGTCATATCAAGGCTTACGAGAAGTCATTTGACTACATGAGTGAGCGAAAAATCGGCGCACTCATCGTCATTGAGCAGTCGCAGACCCTGGAAGAGTACATCTCGACTGGGATTCGGCTGGACGCTGATATCACCGCTGAGCTTTTGATTAATATCTTCATCCCCAACACCCCACTTCATGACGGTGCCGTTATCATACAAAATGACAAAATCGTCGTCACATCAGCCTATCTCCCCCTTACGGAAAATGGTAAAATCTCCAAAGAATTTGGGACGCGGCATCGTGCCGCGATTGGTGTGTCAGAGGTTTCTGACGCGATTACCTTGATCGTGTCAGAAGAAACAGGCGCGATTTCAATCACCCATAATGGTGAGTTTATGCCTGATCTATCAAAAAGTGAGTTCCATGATTTTCTAATAAAAAATCTCTCCGAATCCGCAGCACCAAACCGCCGTGATAAATTCCTAAAAAAAATCAAGACATCACATAATAATAAGCAGGTCAAGAAAGGCGGATCAAATGAAAAATAAAGATTTCTTTTCATCAAAATTTGTCTATATTCTAGTCAGTATCTTCTTTGCCATTGTCCTGTTTTTTAATGCCAATGCAACGCAGCTCAAAACGTCGAGCAATAACGCTGAGAGCGCACAGACACAGTCGACAACGCTTTACGACGTGCCAATCGAGCTAAAATACAACAAGGACGCCTACTTTGTCTCAGGCTTTGATGCCAGTGCCAATGTTTATCTGACGTCCTACAATCTAGTCAGACTTAACGCTGAAAAATCACCGGATACGCGCAGTTTTCACCTAGTTGCTGATCTGAGCAAGGTCAAGGAAGGAACTGTTGAAGTACCAGTCAAGGTCGTTGAACTCGCAGCAGGTGTCAATGCTCAGGTGGATCCTGGGAATATCTCAGTTACCGTCGAGAAAAAAGCAGTCAAACGCTATGATATCAAGCCTGTTGTGTCAAACAAGCAATTACCAGACGGCTACAAGATTAAAAATGTGACCATTGATGAGCCAAGTGCAAAAGTCATCTCAGGTGCTTCGATCATCACACAAATTGACAAAGTTCAGGCAATCTTGCCAAGTGACGTTATCTTAGACAATGACTACTCAGGCAAGGTTTATCTGCAAGCGGTAGATAAAGATGGCAAAGTACTTGCTGCTAAAATATCACCCACATCTGTTAATATGAAAGTCGACGTTGACCTGCCAAATAAAAATGTGCCAATCGTCGGCAAAATCACAGGTCAAAAAGATAAATCAATCAAAGATTTCACCTTTACATTGGGACAAAAAACGGCAAATATCGCAGGTGAGCAAAAATATATTTCTAAAATTTCAAGTATCACAGCTAACATTGATGTGACCAACATCACTAAGGAAACAACGGTTAAAGTACCACTCTCGGCAAACAATGTCACAACATCACCAAGCTTGATCGAAGTGACAGTCACGCCAGTCAAAAAATAAACAATAGGAAAGAGAATCAAAAAAATGGGTAAATATTTCGGAACAGATGGCGTCCGCGGTGAGGCAAATGTCGAGTTGACACCAGAAATGGCTTTCAAACTGGGCCGTTTCGGTGGCTATGTACTATCACAGCATGAAGTCAATACACCAAAAGTTTACGTTGCACGTGATACACGTATCTCAGGACAAATGCTTGGCACGTCGCTCATCTCTGGACTTTTGAGTGTTGGGATAGAAGTCTATGATCTTGGCGTCATCGCAACGCCTGGTGTCGCTTATCTAGTCAAAAAAGATGGTGTTTCAGCTGGTGTCATGATTTCTGCCAGCCACAATCCTGCGCTTGATAATGGCATCAAATTCTTCGGTGGCGATGGCTTTAAGCTGGAAGACAGCCAGGAGCTTGAGATTGAGGCGCTCTTAGACAGTGCTGAGGACACGCTCCCACGTCCGTCGGCTGGTGGTCTGGGTATTCTCCATGACTACAGCGAAGCCGTTCGCAAGTACGACGAATTTCTCGAAAGCACAGCTGACGGCAGTTTCGACGGTTTCAAAATCACGCTTGACACGGCAAATGGCGCAACATTTACCAGCGCGCGGACTGTTTTTAGTGACTTATCAGCTGACCTGCACGTCATTGGCGAAAACCCCGATGGGCTCAATATCAATCTCGGTGTTGGTTCAACCCACCCTGAAAATCTGGCCAAAGAAGTGGTCGCAAACGGATCAGACTTGGGACTTGCATTTGACGGGGATGGCGACCGCCTGATTGCAGTTGATGAGACAGGTGCAATTGTCGACGGTGATAAAATCATGTTTATCGTCGGAAAATATTTGCAAGAAAAAGGCTTACTCGCAAAAAATACAGTCGTTACAACTGTTATGTCAAATCTTGGCTTTCATAAGGCCTTAGAAACTGCTGAGCTTGGCAGCGTTATCACGGCAGTCGGCGATCGCTATGTTGTCGAAGAAATGAAGAAAAACGGCTATAACTTTGGTGGTGAGCAGTCGGGCCATATCATCTTCCTTGATAATAACACGACAGGTGATGGTCAGGCGTCTGCAATTTTACTTGTCAAAGTCATGCGTGAAACGGGTAAAAAACTCTCAGAACTCGCAGCACAGGTCGTGATCTACCCGCAAAAGTTGGTCAATGTCCGTGTCGAAAACAGCATGAAATCAAAAGCTATGGAAGTGCCTGCTATTGCTGACATTATCAGTAAGATGGAAGATAAAATGGCTGGCAATGGTCGCATCCTCGTTCGTCCGAGTGGGACAGAACCACTCTTGCGCGTCATGGCTGAAGCACCGACAGATGCAGAAGTTGATGAGTATGTTGACACGATTGTCGCTGTTGTTCGCGATGAGATTGGGATTGACTGAACGTAAGTTAGCTTGAACATATAAAAAAACTAGTAGACATTGTGTCTGCTAGTTTTTTGTATATAGCGCTTCTAAAAAATTGTCATCTTCTCTGCCGCCTAGCAAACTCAGTAAATCGAAATTTATCAACTTGATGGCGACTTTCAGTGTACTGAAAAACGCTAGCATCATTGAGATAGACATGACTCTTGACGCTGACGACGTGCCGATCATGTTCTTCGAGATCCAGGAGCTCAGCATCGTAGCTACTGACAAAGTCAATTGTGATCTCTTTTTGGGCAAAAGAAATATCAATATTAAGGTCATGCTCCAGATACTGATAGATTGAGTCCTGCGCAATCTCAGCCGTCAGAAATGGTGCGACATCAAACTTGATATAATCTGTATCAAGCACCAAAAATTTACCATCAATCTGTCTGCGACGAACGATGCACCATGCCATGCTGCCAAGCTCAAGCAAGGTCAGATCAGCAAGCTTCTGATCCACCTCAACCTTGTCAAAACGCACTACATCCGTCAGACTCTCAAAATGAAGCGCAGACACAAGCTCCTTATAGCTGGTCAAGCCAGAGATGGGAAAGTCAAGCTTGTCAGACTTGATGACAATCGAGCCGCGTCCCCGCTGTTTCTGGATCATCCCACGATTTTCAAGCTCGACAAGCGCCCGTCGTACCGTCGCTCTTGACGTATCTAAAAGCGCTGTCAGCTCATTTTCACTGGGTAATATATCACCCGCCGCATACTCGCCAGCAAGGATTTTCTGCTCTAAATATTGGAAAATCACTTCGTATTTTTTCATACTACCATTTTACCAAAAATAACTGAGAAATATGTTAAAATAGGGAGTGAAACCGATTACATAGAAAAGGAAGTCACATGATCAAACTCATCGCAACAGATATGGATGGCACGCTGCTCAACGACGAAATGGAGCTGTCAGCCGAAAACATCACAGCTATCAAACAGGCGCAAAACGCTGGTATGACTGTGATTGTAGCCACTGGCAGATCAGTCGAAGAGGCGCGCCCGATTCTTCAGGATGCGGGTATCAATGTCCCTATTATCACGTCAAATGGTGCTCAGATATTTGACAAAGACGGGAAGAACACCTTTACGGTAGGACTTGACACCGTTAAACTCAAAACGGCGATGGCTATTTTACGGCAGCATGAGATTTATTTTGAGCTGTTCACAGATAAAGGTGGCTACACGGAAAATAAGGCTGACCGCCTCGCAAGCGTTGCCCACTGGCTCAAAAGCACCTCGCCTGATCTGACAGAAGACGAAGCGCTTGTGATTGCCAAAAGTCATATGGCGACACTACCAATCAAGGCAGCAGAAAATTTTGACGAAATAGTTGCTAGACAAGCTGCAGGCGATTTGTCTGTTTTAAAGATTTTCGCCATGGCGCAGATTGGGGACAAAAACCTCGCCAGAGCAAGACAAGAACTTGACAAGCTACCAGGACTCGCCGTGACGTCATCAGGCAGCAATAACATCGAAATCAACCATATTGATGCACAAAAGGGAAAGTCGCTCGAAAAAGTGGCTGATAGGCTTGGTATCTCGCTTAGTGATGTCGCAGCACTCGGTGATAACTTTAACGACATCAGCATGCTAGAACGTGTCGGCGCAAGTATCGCCATGGCCAATGCCGAGCCAGCTGTCAAAAAAATCGCCAAATATCAGACCCTGAAAAACACTGAAAACGGCGTTGCCCATGCGATTGATAAGTTGATTAACCAAGTTTGGGAGTGAGCGCGTAAAAAATGGAAAAATCACGAAAAAGATGTGCCCCCAAAAAGTTAGATTTTTGAAATCAAGTATTTGTTACTTGATTTTTTTATTTCTTAAAAAAAGTTCATGTAAACGCTTGCATTATTTTTAAGTTATGATATACTAGATTTATAAAAGAAACTTGTACGTACAAGTTTGCAAAATTTTTGATTACATTAAAAGGAGCCCAAAGATGGGAAAATTTGAAAAAGATGCCAAAGAGCTGCTAGAAGCTATTGGTGGTAAAGAGAATGTCGCTGCAGTCACGCACTGTGCGACACGGATGCGCTTTGTCTTAAATGATGACGACAAAGCTGATAAGGACCGCATTGAGAAGATTCCTGCGACGAAGGGTATGTTTACAAATGCTGGTCAGTTTCAAGTCATTATCGGTAATGATGTGCCGACATTTTACAATGACTTTTCTGCTGTTTCAGGTATCGAAGGGGTATCAAAAGAAGCTGTTAAGTCCCAAGCAAAATCTCATCAAAATCCAATTCAACGTTTAGTTGGCACTTTGTCAGAGATTTTCACACCTTTGCTACCTGCCATTATCGTAGGTGGTCTGATTTTAGGGTTTAGAAATATCCTTGAGGGTGTGCAGTTCGGGGGCTCAACGATTGTTGAAAATTCGCAGTTTTGGAGTGGTGTCAACTCATTTCTCTGGTTGCCAGGTGAAGCGATTTTCCAATTTTTACCAGTTGGTATCGCCTGGTCAGTCACACGTAAGATGGGCACGACTCAGATTCTAGGGATTGTCCTTGGGATCACGCTAGTATCGCCGCAGTTGCTTAACGCCTATGCGGTTAATAGTACATCGGCAGCTGAGATTGCCAAAAACTGGACTTGGGATTTTGGCTTCTTCACCATGGACAAGATCGGCTATCAAGCGCAGGTGATTCCAGCCATGGCGGCAGGATTCCTGCTTGCTTACTTAGAGAAGTTTTTCCGTAAACATATCCCAGAAGCAGTTTCTATGATCTTTGTGCCACTGTTTGCCTTGCTACCAACGATTGTTGCAGCGCACGCAATCATCGGGCCGATCGGTTGGAAAATCGGACAAGGGATTTCATTTGTCGTCAATACTGGTTTAACATCATCACTGTCATGGTTGTTTGGTGGGATCTTCGGGATTTTGTATGCACCGCTTGTTATCACAGGCTTGCACCATACCACACTTGCCATCGACTCACAGCTGATTGCTGACTTTGGCTCAACAAATCTATGGCCGTTGATCGACCTATCAAATATCGCCCAAGGGGCCTCTGTTCTCGCCATTTATTTCTTGCATAAAAAGAACGAAAAAGAAGCAGAAATCTCAGTACCATCCACGATTTCTGCTTGGCTTGGTGTGACAGAGCCTGCCATGTTCGGGATCAACTTGAAATATGTCTATCCATTTGTTGCTGCCATGATTGGCTCAGGGGTTGCAGGTATGGTATCTACGATTATGGGGATTCGCGCAAACTCAATTGGTGTCGGCGGTCTTCCTGGTATCCTTGCCATTCGCGGCACTGATATGCTCAAATTCACGATTCCAATGCTGATTGCCATTGTTGTGCCGTTTATCTTGACCATGTTCTTCCGTCAGGCAGGTATTTTCAACAAGATTGACCGTGTTGGCTCAGGCGTACAAGACGTCTTTGACACGGCAACACTTGAAGGCAATGAAGAAATTAAGAAAACAACGATTGCAGCAGGCACTCAGGTGGCGATTGCAAGTCCACTCAATGGCCAAGTTCAGCCCTTATCTGCAGCCAAAGATCCAGTATTTGGCGAAGGCCTCATGGGCCAAGGTGTGATTATCGAGCCAAGTGATGGTACACTGGTAGCACCATTTGACGGTGTTGTGTCCGCCCTTTTCCCGACAAATCATGCGATTGGTTTGATTTCGGATCAGGGTGCTGAAGTGCTCATGCACATCGGCATGGATACGGTCAAGCTTGATGGCAAAGGTTTCACAGCTCATGTCAAACAGGGAGATACGGTCAAACTGGGTCAAAAATTGATTGACTTTGATATTGACTTTATCAAGTCTCAGGGCTTGATTGTCGAAACACCTGTGATTTTGACCAACCAAGACATCTACCAACCAGATACAGAAGGCGATATTCCGCGTGCTGTCAAGGCTGGTGACGTGGTTGTGACTGCGACAAAACGCTAACAAAGAATGGCTAAAAGGGGCTAATACATGCCCTTTTTGCTGTTTGCAAAGCGTTTATAAGGCTGACAAAAGGAAAGAAAGATGACATTTAAAAATAAAGTAATTTATCAGATTTATCCCAAGTCCTATCTGGACACGACAGGCAGTGGCGTTGGGGATTTACAAGGCATCATCCAAAAGCTGGATTATCTGGCAGAGCTTGGCATTGACATGATCTGGCTCAACCCGATCTATCCAAGTCCGCAAAAAGACAATGGCTACGATATTTCAGACTATGTGGCGATCAATCCTGATTTTGGTACCATGGCGGACTTCGAACGCCTGATTGCTGAAGCAAAAAAACGCGGCATCGATCTCATGCTTGACATGGTGCTCAACCATGTCTCGACTGAGCACGCTTGGTTTCAAAAAGCCCTTGCTGGTGATGCCTACTACCAGGACTTTTTCATCCTGCGAGACACGCCGACCGACTGGGTGTCCAAGTTCGGTGGCAATGCCTGGGCGCCATTTGGTGACACGGGAAAATACTACCTGCATCTCTTTGACGTCACGCAGGCTGATCTCAACTGGCGCAATGAAAATGTCCGCTATGAGATGTATAAAGTCGTGAATTTCTGGCGTGAAAAAGGCGTGCATGGCTTTAGATTTGACGTGATCAACCTGATCGGGAAAGACGAGATGCTAAAAGACAACCCAGAAAATGAAGGAAAGGCTGAGTACACGGATAGACCTCTGACGCATGACTATCTGCAAGCGCTCAACCAAGCAAGTTTTGGGAAGGATAGCGACAGCGTGACGGTGGGCGAGATGAGCTCGACCACGATTGAAAACTGTCTCTTATACAGCCGACCTGAGCGCCATGAGCTTGCTATGACTTTTAACTTTCATCATCTCAAGGTCGACTACATTGACGGGCAAAAATGGACGAAAACAGACTTTGACTTTGCTGAGCTAAAGCGGCTCTTTCATACTTGGGGCGAAAAGATGAGCGACGGTGGCGGCTGGAATGCCCTGTTTTGGAATAACCACGACCAGCCGCGTGCAATCAATCGCTTTATCGACCACAAAAACTTTCGCATAAAAGGTGCGACCATGCTTGCGGCGAGCATTCATCTGAGCCGTGGGACGCCTTATATCTACATGGGCGAGGAGATAGGCATGGTGGATCCAGACTTTACGAGCATGGCTGACTATGTTGATGTTGAGTCGGTCAATGCCTATCAGATGCTGCTAGATAACGGGCTCACACCAGAAGCAGCCTTTGAGATCATCCAGACCAAATCCCGTGATAACTCGCGCACGCCGATGCAGTGGGATGCCACGGCAAATGCTGGCTTTTCAACTGCTAAGCCATGGCTTAGGGCGGGAAACCACGCAGAGATTACGGTGGCAGCTGATAAAGACGGTGAAATCTTCAAATTTTACCAAAAATTGATCCAGCTGCGTAAAACAGATAGCCTGATCTCTGACGGGACATACAAGGCAGCTTATCAGGATTCTGAGCAGATTTATGCCTTTATCCGCGAGCTTGATGGCAGAAAACTGTTAGTCTTAAACAATTTTTCAAATCAGCCTGCTGGTTTTGAGTTACTACCAGAGTTTGAAACGGCAGAAGTACTTGTCAATAACTACGCAGACATCACAGCTGGTCAATTGCAACCTTACCAGTCACTCGCACTTGTGATTGGACAAAGTCATGTATAATAACACTTGACTTTTGCATAAATATACAGTAAAATAGTCCTATCACTTGATTAAAAGAAGATAGGACTATTTTGATGACAAATACCATTTTTCAAGGCAAATCCTTGCTCAAAGAAATCGACTTCACACAGGCAGAACTCGCTTATCTGATCGACTTTGCCATTCATCTGAAAGCACTGAAAAAAGCTAATATCCCGCATCAATATCTGGCTGGGAAAAATATCGCGCTCTTGTTTGAAAAAACATCGACACGGACACGGTCGGCATTTACCGTGGCAGCAAATGACTTGGGCGCGCATCCTGAGTTTTTAGGGCCAAATGACGTGCAGTTCGGCAAAAAAGAATCGACGGCAGACACGGCAAAAGTGCTTGGCAGCATGTTTGACGGCATCCAGTTTCGTGGCTTTAAACAGTCTGACGTTGAAACCTTGGCAGCTGAGTCAGGCGTGCCTGTCTGGAATGGGCTGACCGACACTTGGCATCCGACGCAAATGCTTGCTGACTTTATGACCATCAAGGAAATCTTTGGGGACTATGTCGGAAAAAATCTCGTCTATATCGGCGACGGGCGCAACAACATGGCAAACTCACTTTTGGTGACATCGGCTATTTTAGGTGTGAATATCACGATTTTGGCACCAGATGACTTACAGCCTGAAGCTGGGATTCAGCAGATTGCAGCCGAGAAAGCGGCTGAAACAGGTAGCAAGATCACGATTACAAGTAATCTTGATGCTGTAAAAGGCGCCGACATCATCTACACAGACGTCTGGGTCAGCATGGGTGAGGAAGACAAGTATGATGAGCGCTTGGAGGCACTCATGCCGTATCAGGTCAATGCCGAGTTATTTGCCAAAACGGGTAATGACAACTGCATTTTTATGCACTGTTTACCTGCCTTTCATGACCTTGACACCAAAACTATGTCTGAAATCCATGATAAGTATGGCTATGATGAACTTGAGGTAACAGACGAGATTTTTAAGTCCGAAAAATCCGTCGTTTTCCAAGAAGCTGAAAATCGCCTGCACTCGATTAAAGCCGTCATGGCAGCGACTTTGGGGAATTTATTTATCCCGAAAGTCTGAATTTGACATCATTTTTTAAAACAAGATTGACTTGCCATAAGGTGAGTCAATTTTTGTTATCTGAAATTATCAAATAAATTGTTTTTTTTTCTTGTGTTTAGTCCGACAAAGAAATGCCTGATACAACAAATATAAACTGCTACAAATAGTATGGTTAAGTCTTTTATACACCTTTGCGAATTGCCCATTTTTTGTAAGCATTTGACTTGTTTATTTTCTCATATTTTGATATAATATAATATGGAAATTTAATTGAATAGTTTCAAGAATTTTAAAAAATCAACTAAAGTAAGAGGTGAAACATGGGAAAGCACGACAGAAAACGTTTTTCAAGTCAGTTTGATCACACAATTGAGCGAAAAAATACGCATTTTCGCTCTTGGAAACGAGGAAAAAACTGGCTTTATACGAGTACAGCACTTGCTGTCTTGATCGGTGGTGGCGCAGTCATGAGTCAAAGTGCTGTCACACAGGTTGCGGCACAGGCAGTGGCAAGCGATATAAGCACTGTTACAGATGCTGAAAATGGCGATCATGCTAAAACAGTTACTGATAATTCTCAGTTTATCAATACTGCTCAAGCAACGTCGAATGGAACAAATGGGTTTACTCTGGTAAATACTGTTAACGCCAGTGGTGTTGCATCTTTTGCCAATCAAATGGATCTTTCTCACGGATTCACATTTAGTGGTACATTATCAGGAACTGATACGACAGGTTCCCTTGGTTTCATGCTTGCCCCCGTGATACCATCACAAATGGGTAGCGGTAGTATTGCGGTTGCTAACGGTGATTATGTTGGAAGTGGCGCAAGTGCCTCGACCCTTAACAACAGTGCTGGTGGTCGTGGACAGGTTGGTATTCCTAATTCAACTTTTGTTGGTGGCGCATATTATGCACAAACTACTGACTTTTTAACTGGTGGATCATCAAAGTTTGCTGCAAATAAAGTTTTCTTCCGTCAAACTAATTCAGATGGACAACTTTTAGATGCTACTTACGGAAGCAATGCGAGCGGCGCAGCATTTTCAACGGGTGCTTTTACAGTTTCATGGACACCTAATTCAGATGGCGTTGTTAATTCGGATGGTACGGTAACCGGAACTCTTTCATATACCACTGGTGGTGTAACTGTTACACAAGCATATTCAATTCCTCAAGTTGAGAGTATTGCGATAATTGGTTCTGTTGGTACTAATGGTGGTAGCACAACCGCTACGACAGCGTTATCAGCTGCACAAACTTTGACAGCTACGATTACTGAACTTGATTACTCTGTTGGAACATATCCAGTAACTGTTCACTATGTAGACCAAGCAGGTAATACAGTTTTGCCTGATTCTACCATAGATGCTGAAGCTGGTGATACGATTGGTATCACTGGTTTATCGCCAAATGCCACAAGTGATAAATACTCATATAACGCCCCAACTCCCCCTGCAGGCTATACTTTAAAAACAGCCACGGATGTCACCGTTCAAAATACGGGTACAAACTCAATGACAGTTACCTATCAAGGTAACCCTGTCACCACTGTATCATCAACGGTTTTACAAGGGGATACAACGCTAAATGTCGTTGACACAGCAAATAACTCAGGCTATATTGGCAACCCAACGACTAACATGACGGGTATTGCAAGTGGCGTAAAAGCTGATCCTGCCGGGATGACACCAGCCCTTCAAGGAGCAGGACTAATCCCTGCTGGCTACCATCTAACGGGTAATGTTTACTACGGTACAGTTGGCAACACGACTATTCCGGCTAGTTTCACCGCTGATAATACGACACCAAATGCTGATGGTAGTGTCTATACGGCACAGATCATCTATGAAGTTGCACCAGATACGCAAACTGTGACCGTTAATGCCACAAAACCAAATGGTAGCACAGTCAATAACGTCAGCTATAACGGCACAACTGGCGCAGCATTTCCAAGTTTGCCGACGGATAGCGACTTAGCCGTTGCTGGCTATACCTATACCGTAACGGGGCCCGACGGTACTACTTATGACACAATGGCTGATGCTCTAGCTGCAAATCCAAACTTTGATGCAACAAGTAATAATCAAAGCACCACAGATAGCGCACCGCAAACATTCACGGTTAAGTATACTGCAGCGCAAGCACTGCTAAGCACTGTTTACCGAGCAGATAGCGATGGTGATGGTACTGGCGATACGACTCTACCTGGCGGTGGGCCGATCGTCGGGCTAATCGGTGCCACAACGGTTGATCTGACGAGTTATCTCACGATCCCCGCTGGCTACACAACGGTGTCTATCCAGGATAATGGCACAACAGTCACAACGCCAACAGCCTATGTCGTCCCTGATGATGGTCAAAACCATACCATCACAGTGACAGTGCAGCCGAACCCTCAAACGATCAACATCTCAGAAACTGGTGCCTATACAAACACTGAAACGCCATTGATAGGTGTGTCAAACGGTACGGTGCCAGAAACAGTGATCACTGTAAAACCTGGTTATTATTTCAGCGGTTCATCAGTTTCTTCTGATGGCTTATTAAACGTAGCTATTTCTGCTGATGGCAAAACAGCTACAATCACTGGTACTTATGATGCAGCGGATAGCGTTGCTCAATCAGTAACACTCACCACTGTAGCAAGTAGCCAAACGTTAAATTTGTACACAATAGATACTATTGGCAATCCAACACTCATAAAATCTTACACTGGTACAACAGGTACGGCTTTTACAACTACAACACCAACTTTAACGCTTAATACTAGTAACTACACTTACACCATAAGCGTTAATGGTGTGCCAACCACTGTTACAAATGCCACAGGCATACAAACTGCCTTAAATGGCAAAGTAATCGCTGATAGCACTGATAATGGTACTTCAATAACCGATGGCGCGCCTCAAAATGTGTACATCACGATGACTGGTAAGGCAGTTCAAGGAAACTATACTATTTATTATCCGGGTGGTAGCAACAATTCCTTTGCTTATGATAATTTTCCAACTAATGTGATGACGACGATTACACCAGTTACTGTTGATGCACCAGATGGTTTTTATTTTGAAAGTCCTGATATTGCTGAAGCTAATGGTGATTACACCAATGGAAATGGTGCAGAGGCAACTATTTCAGCAGATGGCAAAACCCTTACTATCACTGGACCTGGCACTACTAACGTAAATTCTGTACCCAATATTAGTTATACTTTAGCGCCTAGCCAACAAGAACAAATCATCACGATTACCAATCCTGACGGGTCTACCCAAACGGTTAACCAGTACGCAACTACACCTATGGATATAGATGGTGATGGCGTTGTTGATACCGGTACACAAAGTTTATCTTTAACAGATGAAAATGGCGATCCAATCGGTAATAATACGATTTATTTTGATTCATACCCAGTGCCACAGATTGATGGTTATACCAGTTATGTAGATGGCGTGGCAAGTCAAACAGTTGATAATATTGTGATCGATAGCACAGCTAATTTTAATAGCACAACTGATGCAGAGCCACAAACAAATCAAGTGACTTATGTGGCCGATGCCCAAGTTGGTACGGTTAAATTTGTTGATAATACAACTGGCACCACATTAAACACGACTAATTTAAGTGGTGTTACTGATGGTGTTATGGATATGTCGGCAGCCAAAACTGAACTTGCTAATTTGCTTGCTAGCGGGTATGCGGTATTGGTGAACGGTATGCCTGCTGATGGTACAGTATTTGATAATATTGATGGTAATTCACAGGATTATACCGTTACTTTAGTGCATGATACGACTGAAGTTACGGAGACCTATACGGTTTCTTATACAGTGCACCATGTCTATCCGCATGATCCGTCGAAAAATACCGATACAGTTGAGACAGTGACTGTAACGAAGACTTACTTCAAGGATCTGGTGACAGGAGAGGCGATTCCTGACGGCGCTGACTTGAGTTTGTATGCTGTGGATGGTGATGCTGATACGCATCCGACTGTTGCTGCATACACGATTGACCCTGATAGTGAGACTGTTGATGGTACTACTTCTAGCAATGGTGCAGAGGTAGACGCTAACGGCAATGTTACCATGAACGCGGTTGAGGCCAACGATGAAACAGGCTGGGTTGCTGATAAAGCGGCTGCGGTCATGACGGCAGTGTCACTGAAAAATGCCAAGGCAACAAACGGCGTTGGCACGATCGTGGCTGACGACGGTACGATCACATATGATCAAGACCATGACTCGCTTGCTGAGTCTGATGAGATTTCTGACTCGACTGAGGATAGTGATTCTACTGAAGACAGCGATTCTGCTGAAGATTTTGATTCTGATGTTGATAGTGACTCTGATGAGATGAGTGATTCGACTGAGGATAGTGATTCTGATGAGGATTCAGACTCAACTGAGGATAGCGATTCTGCTGAAGATTCGGATTCAAGCGAAGACAGTGATTCATCAGAAGACTCAGATTCGACGGAAGATAGTGATTCATCAGAAGACTCGGATTCATCTGAAGATAGCGACTCCTCAGAAGATTCAGACTCATCTGAAGATAGCGAATCTAGTGAGGATTCAGATTCGACGGAAGATAGCGATTCCACAGAAGATTCGGACTCATCAGAAGACAGCGACTCTACTGAAGACTCAGATTCAAGCGAAGATTCAGATTCCGATGAAGATAGCGATTCTAGTGAAGATTCAGATTCAACGGAAGATAGCGATTCTAACGAGGATTCTGATTCATCAGAAGATAGCGACTCCTCAGAAGACTCAGACTCATCTGAAAATAGCGATTCATCAGAAGACTCAGATTCAGCTGAAGACAGTGATTCTAGTGAAGATTCGGATTCATCCGAAGATAGTGACTCAAGTGAAGACTCGGACTCTAACGAAGATAGCGATTCAAATGAAGACTCAGACTCCGCTGAAGATAGCGATTCATCAGAAGATAGTGACTCTAGTGAAGACTCAGACTCTAATGAAGATAGCGATTCAAGTGAAGATTCCGACTCCGCTGAAGACAGTGATTCTGACGAAGACTCAGACTCTAGCGAAGATAGTGACTCAACAGAAGACTCAGACTCTAGCGAAAATAGCGACTCAACAGAAGACTCAGACTCTAACGAAGACAGCGATTCAAGTGAAGACTCAGATTCATCTGAAGACAGCGATTCCACAGAAGATTCCGATTCAGATGAATTAAGTGATTCCACAGAAGATTCAGATTCATCTGAAGACAGCGATTCAAGTGAAGATTCAGACTCATCTGAAGACAGCGATTCCACAGAAGATTCAGACTCTAGCGAAGATAGTGATTCCACAGAAGATTCAGACTCTAGCGAAGCCAGCGATTCAAGTGAAGATTCAGACTCCGCTGAAGATAGCGACTCATCAGAAGATTCAGACTCTAGCGAAGATAGCGATTCTGTTGAAGATTCAGAATCGAACGAAGCCAGCGATTCAAGCGAAGACTCAGATTCAAACGAAGCCAGCGATTCCGATGAAGATTCAGATTCAAGCGAAGATAGCGATTCAAGCGAAAATTCAGATTCATCAGAAGCTAGCGATTCAAGCGAAGATTCCGACTCATCCGAAGATAGCGATTCATCAGAAGATTCAGACTCTGCCGAAGATAGCGACTCTAGTGAAGATTCGGATTCAAACGAAGCCAGTGATTCTAGTGAAGATTCAGACTCATCCGAAGATAGTGATTCTACCGAAGATTCCGACTCTACTGAAGATAGCGATTCAAGTGAAGATTCAGACTCTAACGAGGACAGCGATTCAAGCGAAGACTCAGATTCAAACGAAGCCAGTGATTCCGATGAAGATTCAGATTCAAACGAAGCCAGTGATTCTAGTGAAGATTCAGACTCTGCCGAAGATAGCGATTCTGCCGAAGACAGTGATTCATCGGAAGACTCAGACTCATCAGAAGATAGTGACTCATCAGTAGATTCAGACTCAACGGAAGCTAGCGATTCTGCTGAAGATTCGGACTCTAACGAGGACAGCGATTCAAGCGAAGACTCAGATTCAAACGAAGACAGCGATTCCGATGAAGATTCAGATTCAAGCGAAGATAGCGATTCAAACGAAGATTCAGATTCAACAGAAGATAGTGACTCTGCTGAAGATAGCGATTCAAGCGAAGATTCAGACTCTGCCGAAGATAGCGATTCATCAGAAGATTCAGATTCAAACGAAGATAGCGATTCATCAGAAGATTCAGACTCTGCCGAAGATAGCGACTCAAGTGAAGATTCGGATTCAAACGAAGACAGCGACTCAAGTGAAGATTCGGATTCAAGCGAAGACAGCGATTCCGATGAAGATTCAGACTCTGCCGAAGATAGCGATTCCAACGAAGATTCAGACTCATCTGAAGACAGCGACTCAAGTGAAGACTCAGATTCAAACGAAGATAGTGATTCCACAGAAGATTCCGATTCAGATGAAGACAGCGATTCAAGTGTAGATAGTGATTCAAGCGAAGATAGCGACTCAAGTGAAGATTCAGACTCTGCCGAAGATAGCGACTCAAGTGAAGATTCAGATTCAAACGAAGACAGCGACTCAAGTGAAGATTCGGATTCAAGTGAAGACAGCGATTCTAGTGAAGACTCAGACTCAGCCGAAGATAGCGATTCTGCTGAAGATTCAGACTCTGCTGAAGACAGTGATTCCGATGAAGATTCAGATTCAACAGCGGATAGCGAATCAGCAACTGCGCTAGATTCAACAGAAGATTCAGAATCAGATGAGTCTAGTGATTCTGCTGAAGATTCGGATTCTGCCGAAGATAGCGACTCAAGTGAAGATTCGGATTCAAGCGAAGATAGCGACTCAAGTGAAGATTCAGATTCTGCCGAAGACAGCGACTCAAGTGAAGATTCGGATTCAAGCGAAGATAGCGACTCAAGTGAAGATTCAGATTCAAACGAAGATAGCGACTCAAGTGAAGACTCAGATTCAAGCGAAGATAGCGATTCAAGTGAAGATTCGGACTCATCCGAAGATAGCGATTCAAGTGAAGATTCAGACTCATCCGAAGATAGTGATTCCACAGAAGATTCCGATTCATCTGAAGACAGCGACTCAAGTGAAGATTCCGATTCATCTGAAGACAGCGACTCAAGTGAAGATTCAGACTCTGCCGAAGATAGCGACTCAAGTGAAGATTCGGATTCAAGCGAAGACAGCGACTCAAGTGAAGATTCAGATTCTGCCGAAGATAGCGACTCAAGTGAAGATTCAGATTCAAACGAAGATAGCGATTCCACAGAAGATTCAGACTCTGCCGAAGATAGCGACTCAAGTGAAGACTCAGATTCAAGCGAAGATAGCGACTCAAGTGAAGATTCAGACTCTGCCGAAGATAGCGACTCAAGTGAAGATTCGGATTCAAACGAAGACAGCGACTCAAGTGAAGATTCGGATTCAAGCGAAGACAGCGATTCCGATGAAGATTCAGACTCTGCCGAAGATAGCGATTCCAACGAAGATTCAGACTCATCTGAAGACAGCGATTCCACAGAAGATTCAGATTCCACAGAGGATTCCGATTCATCAGAAGATAGCGATTCAAGCGAAGATTCCGATTCATCAGAAGACAGCGATTCTACAGAAGATTCCGACTCTGCCGAAGATAGCGACTCCACAGAAGATTCCGATTCATCAGAAGACAGCGACTCATCAGAAGACTCAGATTCATCAGAAGACAGCGATTCCACAGAAGATTCCGATTCAGCTGAAGATTCCGACTCATCCGAAGATAGCGATTCCACAGAGGATTCCGATTCATCAGAAGATAGCGATTCAAGCGAAGATTCAGATTCATCAGAAGACAGCGATTCCACAGAAGATTCAGATTCATCTGAAGACAGCGATTCCGCAGAAGATTCCGACTCATCAGAAGATAGCGATTCAAGCGAAGATTCAGATTCATCTGAAGACAGCGATTCCACAGAAGATTCAGATTCATCAGAAGACAGCGATTCCACAGAAGATTCAGATTCATCAGAAGACAGCGATTCCACAGAAGATTCAGATTCCACAGAAGATTCCGACTCATCTGAAGACAGCGATTCCACAGAGGATTCCGATTCATCAGAAGATAGCGATTCAAGCGAAGATTCAGATTCATCAGAAGACAGCGATTCTACAGAAGATTCCGACTCTGCTGAAGATAGCGACTCCTCAGAAGATTCCGACTCTGCTGAAGATAGCGATTCAAGCGAAGACTCAGATTCATCAGAAGATAGCGATTCCACAGAAGATTCAGATTCATCTGAAGACAGCGATTCCACAGAAGACTCAGATTCATCTGAAGACAGCGATTCCACAGAAGACTCAGACTCTGCTGAAGACAGCGATTCTACAGAAGATTCAGATTCAGCTGAAGATTCCGACTCTGCTGAAGATAGCGATTCCACAGAGGATTCAGACTCTGCTGAAGATAGCGATTCAAGCGAAGATTCAGATTCATCTGAAGACAGCGATTCCACAGAAGATTCCGATTCATCCGAAGACAGTGATTCCACAGAAGATTCCGACTCTGCTGAAGATAGCGATTCAAGCGAAGATTCCGATTCATCTGAAGACAGCGATTCCACAGAAGATTCAGATTCATCCGAAGACAGTGACTCCACAGAAGATTCCGACTCTGCTGAAGATAGCGATTCAAGCGAAGATTCCGATTCATCTGAAGACAGCGATTCCACAGAAGATTCCGACTCATCCGAAGACAGCGATTCCACAGAAGACTCAGACTCTGCTGAAGACAGCGATTCAAGCGAAGATTCCGATTCATCCGAAGATAGCGATTCAAGCGAAGACTCAGATTCATCTGAAGACAGTGATTCAAGCGAAGATTCCGATTCATCTGAAGACAGCGATTCCACAGAAGATTCAGATTCCACAGAAGATTCCGACTCATCTGAAGACAGCGATTCCACAGAGGATTCCGATTCATCAGAAGATAGCGATTCAAGCGAAGATTCAGATTCATCAGAAGACAGCGATTCTACAGAAGATTCCGACTCTGCTGAAGATAGCGACTCCTCAGAAGATTCCGACTCTGCTGAAGATAGCGATTCAAGCGAAGACTCAGATTCATCAGAAGATAGCGATTCCACAGAAGATTCAGATTCATCTGAAGACAGCGATTCCACAGAAGACTCAGATTCATCTGAAGACAGCGATTCCACAGAAGACTCAGACTCTGCTGAAGACAGCGATTCTACAGAAGATTCAGATTCAGCTGAAGATTCCGACTCTGCTGAAGATAGCGATTCCACAGAGGATTCAGACTCTGCTGAAGATAGCGATTCAAGCGAAGATTCAGATTCATCTGAAGACAGCGATTCCACAGAAGATTCCGATTCATCCGAAGACAGTGATTCCACAGAAGATTCCGACTCTGCTGAAGATAGCGATTCAAGCGAAGATTCCGATTCATCTGAAGACAGCGATTCCACAGAAGATTCAGATTCATCCGAAGACAGTGACTCCACAGAAGATTCCGACTCTGCTGAAGATAGCGATTCAAGCGAAGATTCCGATTCATCTGAAGACAGCGATTCCACAGAAGATTCCGACTCATCCGAAGACAGCGATTCCACAGAAGACTCAGACTCTGCTGAAGACAGCGATTCAAGCGAAGATTCCGATTCATCCGAAGATAGCGATTCAAGCGAAGACTCAGATTCATCTGAAGACAGTGATTCAAGCGAAGATTCCGATTCATCTGAAGACAGCGATTCCACAGAAGATTCAGATTCATCCGAAGATAGTGATTCCACAGAAGATTCCGACTCAAGCGAAGACAGCGATTCTAGTGAAGATTCCGACTCATCTGAAGATAGCGATTCAAGTGAAGACTCAGATTCAAGCGAAGATAGCGATTCAAGTGAAGATTCAGATTCATCTGAAGACAGCGATTCCACAGAAGATTCCGATTCATCTGAAGATAGTGATTCCACAGAAGATTCCGATTCATCCGAAGATAGTGATTCCTTAGAGGATTCCGATTCATCCGAAGGCAGCGATTCAAGCGAAGATTCAGATTCATCCGAAGACAGCGATTCTAGTGAAGATTCCGACTCATCCGAAGACAGCGATTCCACAGAAGATTCCGATTCATCTGAAGATAGTGATTCCACAGAAGATTCCGATTCAGCTGAAGATTCAGACTCATCCGAAGATAGCGATTCCTCAGAGGATTCCGATTCATCCGAAGATAGCGATTCAAGCGAAGATTCAGATTCATCTGAAGACAGCGATTCCACAGAAGATTCCGATTCATCCGAAGACAGTGACTCCACAGAAGATTCCGACTCTGCTGAAGATAGCGATTCAAGCGAAGATTCAGATTCATCTGAAGACAGCGATTCCACAGAAGATTCAGATTCATCCGAAGACAGTGACTCCACAGAAGATTCCGACTCTGCTGAAGATAGCGATTCAAGCGAAGATTCAGATTCATCCGAAGACAGTGACTCCACAGAAGATTCCGATTCATCCGAAGACAGCGATTCCACAGAAGATTCCGACTCATCTGAAGACAGCGATTCCACAGAAGATTCAGATTCATCCGAAGACAGTGACTCCACAGAAGATTCCGACTCTTCCGAAGATAGCGATTCCACAGAGGATTCCGATTCATCCGAAGACAGCGATTCAAGCGAAGATTCCGATTCATCCGAAGACAGCGATTCTACAGAAGATTCCGACTCTGCTGAAGATAGCGACTCCTTAGAAGATTCCGATTCATCCGAAGACAGCGACTCATCAGAAGACTCAGATTCATCTGAAGACAGCGATTCCACAGAAGATTCAGATTCATCTGAAGACAGCGATTCCACAGAAGATTCCGATTCATCCGAAGATAGTGATTCCACAGAAGATTCCGACTCAAGCGAAGACAGCGATTCAAGCGAAGATTCCGATTCATCCGAAGACAGCGATTCCTCAGAAGACTCAGATTCATCTGAAGACAGCGATTCCACAGAAGATTCCGATTCATCTGAAGATAGTGATTCCACAGAAGATTCCGACTCATCTGAAGACAGCGACTCCACAGAATATTCAGATTCATCTGAAGACAGCGATTCCACAGAAGATTCCGACTCATCTGAAGATAGTGATTCCACAGAAGATTCCGACTCAAGCGAAGACAGCGATTCTAGTGAAGATTCCGACTCATCTGAAGATAGCGATTCAAGTGAAGACTCAGATTCAAGCGAAGATAGCGATTCAAGCGAAGATTCCGACTCAAGCGAAGACAGCGATTCCACAGAAGATTCCGATTCATCCGAAGATAGTGATTCCACAGAAGATTCCGATTCATCTGAAGACAGCGATTCCACAGAAGATTCCGATTCATCCGAAGACAGCGATTCCACAGAGGATTCCGATTCATCTGAAGACAGCGATTCCTCAGAAGTCTCAGATTCATCTGAAGACAGCGATTCCACAGAAGATTCCGACTCATCCGAAGATAGCGATTCAAGTGAAGACTCAGATTCAAGTGAAGACAGTGATTCCACAGAAGATAGCGATTCATCTGAAGACAGCGATTCAAGTGTAGATAGTGATTCATCCGAAGATAGTGATTCCTCAGAAGACTCAGATTCATCTGAAGACAGCGATTCATCCGAAGACTCAGATTCATCCGAAGATAGTGATTCCACAGAAGATTCCGATTCATCTGAAGACAGCGATTCAAGTGTAGATAGTGATTCATCCGAAGATAGCGATTCCACAGAAGATTCCGACTCATCAGAAGATAGTGATTCCACAGAAGATTCCGATTCATCTGAAGACAGCGATTCAAGTGTAGATAGTGATTCATCCGAAGATAGTGATTCCACAGAAGATTCCGACTCATCAGAAGATAGCGATTCCACAGAAGATTCCGATTCATCTGAAGACAGCGATTCAAGTGTAGATAGCGATTCATCTGAAGATAGCGATTCAAGTGTAGATAGTGATTCCACAGAAGATAGCGATTCAAGTGAAGACTCAGATTCGTCTGAAGACAGCGATTCAAGCGAAGATTCCGATTCCACAGAAGATAGCAACTCTACTGAAATTTCAGATTCAACAGAAGATTCCGACTCTGACTGGCTCATCGGGGATCCCGACAGCGACGGTCTGACTAACAGTGAGGAAGAAGCTTTGGGCACGGATCCATTCAACCCTGATACCGATGGTGATGGCGTTGACGATGGTGCCGAGGTTGACAACGGTACCAACCCACTTGTTCCAGATAACAACCCGAAAACGCCGATTGTAGTGCCAACGGTTCCATCCGCCCCTGGCAATGTTACAGCGACAGTACCAAATGCTGCAGGTGATACAACAATCACAGGTAAAGGCACACCAGGCGATACCATCACAATCAAAGATAAAGATGGTAATGTCATCGGCACTGGTACAGTCGATAAAAACGGCAACTTCACAGTTGATGTACCTGCTAAACCAAATGATAAATTAACTGTCATCGAAACGGACCAAAACGGTGATAATTCTAAACCAACGCAAGTCGTAGTACCGTCCGGACCAACGGCTCCATCTGTCCCTGATAATGTTACAGCGACAGTACCAAATGCTGCAGGTGACACGACGATTACGGGTACTGGTACACCAGGTGACACCATCACAATCAAAGATAAAGATGGTAATACAATTGGCACAACTACAGTAGATCCAAATGGTAACTTCACAGTAGACGTTCCAGCAAATCCTGGTGATGAACTCACAGTTACTGAAACAGGCAAGAACGGCGTTCCATCTGCCCCTGCTAAGGTAACAGTACCAAGTGATACGACTAAACCAAGTGCTCCATCTGATGTGGTAGTCTCTACCCCAGATAGCAGTGGCAATGTCACAATCACAGGCAAAGGCACGCCGGGCGACACGATCCTTATCAAAGATAAAGATGGCAATGTCATTGGCACAACTACAGTTGATCCAAACGGCAACTTCACGGCAACCGTTCCCGTT
>NZ_BLLH01000006.1 GCF_011170065.1 Pseudolactococcus insecticola
TGAGCTCGATGTTGGAGCACTTGGTGCTTCCGTTGGGTCTGAACTTGTTGATGGAGTTTCAGATTTAACTGGCGGTTGTACTGTCGTCGTGTCCGGTGTTTCTTCTGGGGCTGAGCTCGATGTTGGAACACTTGGTGCTTCCGTTGACTCTGAGCTTGTTGACGGTTCTTCAGATTTAACTGGCGGTTGTACTGTCGTCGTGTCCGGTGTTTCTTCTGGGGCTGAGCTCGATGTTGGAGCACTTGGTGCTTCCGTTGGGTCTGAACTTGTTGATGGAGTTTCAGATTTAACTGGCGGTTGTACTGTCGTCGTGTCCGGTGTTTCTTCTGGGGCTGAGCTCGATGTTGGAGCACTTGGTGCTTCTGCTGGCTCTGAACTTGTTGATGTTTCTTCAGCGTCAGTAGACGACTCAGATGTCGTTTCTGGCTCTGAAACTGCTGTAGACGCTTCTGAAGAAGTTGGTGTCGTAGACTCTATCGGATCAATAGGTCTTATGATAATTGGAAGCGCATAAACCGCCCATACCTCCTTTGTACCATCTTCCCAAACTCCAAATCCTAATATACCACTTGTTTGATCTGACAAACTAAATGTATAACCCTCTGGGGTGTACTTAGCTAATCCCTCCGTATAAGTTAGGGACGCCTCCGCATAGGCGGCTGCCCTCCCCTCGACCTCGAAAGCAAGCGTTAATTCTGGTAATGGCGTCACATGGGGAGATTTTTTAGCAGCTTCCGAGCTGTAGAAATCCGTTGTAAACTCTACTGGACCTTTCCCACTAGCAGGAAGTATATAGTATAGTGGCTGCCCTGTATCTGGATCATAATAAGAGAATAGAGTATCGTCTGTTTCGTAGTGAGTATATTTAGGTGAGTTTACTACATAAAAGTAGTAAACAAATTTAACACGTATATTATTCCCCTTTGGACCGGCGACAATTCCTCCCTGTCCTATGTACTCCAAGGGAGCCATATCCGTCCAACCAATGGTATCTTCCGCATGAACTGACTCTAGCATCATCGGTGCTTTTATCAAGCCACTTGACAGAAGGACCACAAAAAGGTATTTCCCAATACGTTTTGTCTTCATAAATTTTACCCTAAGTACAGCACGATATTGACTGCACCCCTTATATAGTACTTATAAAAATTAGTTTGTGAAAAACCATTATAAGTCGTGCTAATAACTTTCGTCCCTAATGCTCCTTGTAAGATTGCTTGTTTTCCTAAAGACTGGATCAACTCGTCTGAAAAGCCTTCTAGCTGTTCAACTGTATTACTCATCGCCTCTACCAAAGTAGTCATCTTACCGGACTTGTCTACAACGTAGACATTCACGGGAACATAGTCTGTTTTTTTCGTTTTATTGGCTGATTTGACTGGAATATCAAGTTCTTGAACTTGTGCAGTATTTGAAAGCGTTGCACCTGCAAGTGGCTTAGTATTTCCTGCTGGATCAGCCAAGGTCAACTCACTCTCCTCGTTATAAACAAGGTTGCCGGCCGCTGCGACTTGCCTCACACCAATCACAGCACCAACTACTAAAAAGCCAACAAAAATAGCTAAAAATTGATTTAGTCGTTTTCGTTTCATAAATAATACCCTTTTCCCAATATAGTATTTTTAGTTTTCTTTATTATACACTATTTTACATGGCTTGTGTTAGTGGTTATATCAATATTTTGTAAAATTTGAAAAAAAATAAGCATCTAAGCTTATTTTCTAACTTTTTATATAGCCAAATCAAACTTCAACTGTGGCTTAACAGGTTCATAGTCAACCAACTCAAAATCCTCAGCTTTGATGTCAAAGAAATTAGTACCATCAGGGACATTTAGCTTCAAAATCGGATTGACATCGCTTGGAGCTCGACTCAAAAGCTCACGAGCATTGTCAAATTGATTGTCATAAATATGCAAGTTGTTGATAAAATAGAAAAATTTACCGACTTGCCAGCCAAAGTGTTTGGCGATCATCATCTGAAGTGCCACGTATTGCATGGCATTGATGTGGTGAGCAACCAGCATATCATTACTGCGCTGCGTCAGAGTCGCGTCAAGATAAATGATATCGCCAACCCGTCTGACGTCAAACATTGACTGAAAAGCACAGGGCAACAGACCTTCTGTCGCTTCAAAGTCGTCGTATTGCCATAAGTTGATGATATTTCTGCGATTCCAAGGATTTTTTTCAAACCCATCTAGCAGTTTACCGATAATATCATGCTTTTTGACCGTCGCACCATAGCGCTGCCCAATATTTCCCGTTTCACCAATCTCCCAGTCACTCCAGTATTTGACGCCATACTTATCCTCAAGCACGGATAAATCACTTGTCTGATCTTGGTAGATCCACAAGAGCTCTTTGATGGCTGATTTGATTGGAATCGGGCGCAAAGTTGTGATGGGAAACTCACCTTTACTCAAATCATACTCTGCAAATGAGCCTGTGATATATTTGGAATTGGCGGTTTTTCCATCCTTGTACTTTGGACGGGCATTCTCACTCCAGACGCCTTCTGTCATGATTTTGTTAATGTTATCAATAAAGATTTGATCTGCTTTTCTCATGCTATTATTTTACCATTTCATTGATTTTTTTGCGAGAGACTAGCTCAAAAGGCAGATAAGTAGTCATAGCGCTCATATTTTTCGAGTAAGTCAGCATTTTTCTCGTCAAGCTCTGCTTGTAAGCCCGCAAGTTTGCCAAAGTCGCTACCATTTTCGGTCATTTCAGCTGTGATAGCTTCGATAGTTTCTTCGAGCGCCATGATCTCATCTTCGATTTTCGCCCACTCCTGCTGCTCAGCATAGGTCATGCGGGGCGCTTTTTCTTTTGGCGCTACATGCTGTTGCGTCTCTACTTTTGGTAATAGCTTCGCGCTACTTGCTTTTTCATCAGCAAGCTTATCTGCTAAGTAGTTTGAGTAAAGTTTGTGGATTTCTGTGACGCTACCATTGTCAAAAACGAGTAGCTTTGAAGCCACTTTATCTAGAAAATACCGGTCATGGCTGACGGTGATGACCACGCCTTGATAGTGCTGGATAAAGTTCTCAAGAACCGTCAAGGTTGCAATGTCAAGGTCATTTGTCGGCTCGTCAAGCAGCAAAACATTTGGCTGTTCAAGGAGAATTTTTAGCAAATACAGGCGTTTTTTTTCGCCACCTGAAAGTTTTGAAATCTGCGTGCCGTGCGTTGTTCGTGGAAAAAGAAACTGTTCTAGTAGATTCACCACGCTAATCGACTCACCTGTTGAGGTTTGGGCATTATCGGCAATTTCTTGGAGAAAATTGATCACGCGTTTTGTGTCATCAAGTCCACGGATTTGTTGGGAAAAATAGCCGATTTTGACTGTTTCGCCAATGTCAACACGCCCAGAATCAGGTATTAAATCACCATTGATGAGATTGAGCAGGGTTGATTTCCCTGTCCCGTTATTGCCGACAATACCGATTCTATCTGTGTTTTGCACCAGTAAATCAAAATCTCGTAAAATCACTTTTTTAGGATTGTATGCAAAATTAACCTGCTCAAAATTGATGACTTTTTTGCCAATGCGTGACGTAGCGACGTTGATTGATAAATCGTCTTTAGTGGTCACACTTTGGACGTCTTTTTTGATGTCTTCAAAGCGGTCAATTCTCGCTTGTTGCTTGGTAGCACGGGCCTGCGGTGACTTGCGAATCCAGGCCAGTTCTTGCTTATACAATTGCTGATTTTTATGATGTTGACTGGCGTCTCGTTCATCATTTTCGGCTTTTTGCTGCAGATAATCTTGATAATTCCCCTGATATTCGATCAAGCGACCGCTATCTAGCTCGAAAATGCGTGTGGCAAGATTGTCCAAAAAATATCGATCATGCGTGATAAAAAGGACGGTCTGACGGGCATTTTTTAGATAGTTTTCAAGCCAAGCAATCGTGTCAACGTCAAGATGGTTGGTCGGCTCATCAAGCAGTAATAAATCTGCTGGATTTAGCAATGCCTGTGCCAGTTGGACACGGCGTTTCTGACCACCCGACAAGGTCTTGATTTGCGCCGTCAGATCAGGAAGTTTCAGTTTTGACAGCACAATTTTGACCTGATTTTCTACTTCCCAGGCTTCGATTGCAGTCATTTCTTCTTCGATTTTGCTGAGTTTAGTTTGCAATTTTTCATTAGTCGGATCTTGCGTCAAATCAAACAGTGCCGCTTCATATCGCTTGATTGCCTGCATCTGTGGCAACTCGTCAGACAAGACAGCATCCATGATTGACAGCTCGTCATCAAAAGATGGATCCTGCGTCAGGTATTCGATTTTAAAATCATTGCGCCCAAAAAATGGTGAATTATCACCGTCAAAACCAGCAGTCCCTGAAATAACATCAAGCAAGGTCGTCTTACCCGTCCCATTTACCCCAATCAGACCAATCCGATCCAGCGGATGAATCAGAAAATTCAGGTTTGAAAAAACAGTCTTGTCACCGACGGATTTCGTCAGGTTTTCCACTCGAAAATCTGTCATTTGCGTACATCCTTTACATAGTTTAAAATAGCGGTCTCACTATTTTCAAGTTGGTTTCTGACAATGGCAAGCTCAATCTCATGAAAAAGTTCGCCGATTTCTGGGCCAGGTTTGATGTCAAATGCCGTCATAATCTGACCAGCAGTCATGACAATTTCTTTTCGTTCTCTGATTTGCAAAGCGTCAGAAAGCGCACAAATTCGCTCAAAATCAGTCTCAGCACCCTGTGCGGCTAACAGTTCTTCAACCAGAGTCAAACTTGATAGTCCCAAATGATAAAGGTCTTCTGACGAAAAAGCAGCTGCTTTGCGATGCTGATAAGCCGTCAGAAAGTGCGTGACTTGACCTGCAAAATCCTTTGAAACTTTCCATTTTTTCAGCAAAAATTTCCCGTCAGAATAGCCTAGAGAATGAAGTAAATATCCCCAAGCCTGCACTGAATTTGTAAAGACAAATCCTTCTGGCAGTTTAAGCAACTGGGCAAGTTTCTGCGCATCAGAAAAACCAGGCAGATAATCTGCTGCTGAAATCGCAAGTAAATCACGAAAACCCTTTTGCCAAAAATCAGCTGTCAAAAGTTTATCAAGTTCGATAAAAATTCGTTCAATTGAGATTTTTTCAAGCAAATGGGCATGAGATTTCATGGCGACAAACGTCTCACTTGCCAGCTCAAAATCAAGCACAGCAGCAAAACGTAACCCACGCATGATCCGAAGTGCATCCTCGTTAAAACGGTCTTGTGGTGTGCCAACAGCCCTCAAAATACGATTTTCAAGATCATCAAGCCCGTGATATAAGTCAATGACATCCCCATTTTCAGCGAGTGCAAAGGCATTTATCGTGAAATCTCGCCGCAGCAAGTCCTCCGACAACTGCCGCACGAAATTCACATGGCTGGGCCTGCGATAGTCGACATAAACGTCCTCAGTCCGAAAGGTCGTGACCTCATATTCACCACCATTTTCAAGTACCAAAACAGTCCCGTGCTCAATACCAATATCAATCGTGTGCTCAAAAATTCGCTTGGTTTCAGCAGGATAAGCGCTCGTTGCGATATCAACGTCATGAATCTCACGATCCAGCAAGACATCACGGACACTTCCCCCGACAAAATAGGCCTCATAGCCAGCATTTCTGATTTTTTGCAAAATCGGCAGAGCTTCTACAAACTCCGCCGGCATTTTTTCTAGTCTCATAAAAGGTGCTCAAGCCCGTAAACCAGTTCAGTGATTGTCATGACTTGCTTGATGCCAATGTTGACGCCGCTCATAAACGACACGCGATCATAAGAATCATGACGCAAAGTCAAGCCTTCTCCATTTGCCCCAAAAATCACTTCCTGATGTGCAACAAGGCCAGGCAAGCGTACAGAATGGATCCGCATGCCGTCAAACTCAGCACCACGTGCGCCAGCAATCGTCTCAACTTCGTCAGCCGCACCTTGTTTTTTGTAAGTGCGCGTTTCCTTGATCAGCTCTGCCGTTTTGACCGCAGTACCTGACGGCGCATCTTTTTTCTTATCATGGTGCAACTCGATAATTTCCACGTCTGGGAAATATTTGGCTGCTTTTTGTGAAAATTCCATGAGCAAAATCGCACCAATTGCGAAATTCGGCGCAATCAATCCGCCCAGTCCTTTGCTTTTAGATAAGGCAATCAATTCTGTTATCTGTGCTTCTGTAAAACCTGTTGTCCCGACAACAGGACGAAAACCATTTTCCAAGGCAAATTTTGTATTGTCATAAGCCACGCTTGGCATGGTGAAATCTACCCAAACATCTGCGGCAAAACCAGCTAAATCAGCTTTGTCATTGAAAACAGGCACGCCGTCAATCTCTTTTTCAGTTGCAAATGGATCGACAAGTGCTGCTAATTCTAGCGTGTTGTCATTTTTAACCATATCAACGGCTGTTGAGCCCATGCGACCTTTGAAACCTGCAATAATTACTTTTGTCATTAGTTTAATTTCGGACTGATACCAAATCCGAGTGCTCCTTCTCCTAAGTGTGTGCCGATCACAGCACCAAATGTTGCGATGGCAACGTCAAATCCTTTATCTTCAAGCTCATAAGCAACCTCACGTGCTTTCTCAGGAATATTCGAATGTATCACATAAACCTGATAGTCGCCGTCTTTTGTCGTCTCAGCAAGTATTTTATACAGGCGTTTGAACGCTTTTTTACTGGTTCTGATTTTCTCGTAAACGACGATATTCCCCTCATTGTCAAAGCGTAAGATTGGCTTGATATTGAGTAGATTACCGATAATGGCGGCACCATTTGACAGGCGCCCGCCCTTGACCAAGTGGTCCAAGTCATCCACGATGATAAAGGCTGTTGTTTTGTCAATGATTTCCTGCATTTCTGTCACGAGGAAGTCAAAACCAGCGTTGGTTTTCGTCATGTTATACGCCATCTCGACCATGTAGCCAAGCGGTGCTGACGTGATTTTTGTATCTGGAAAGGCAACCTCAAGCCCGTCAAACTCGCTTGTCAGATACTGGATATTTTGCCAAAATCCTGAAATGCCAGCCGTCAAAAATAGCCCGACAACATGGGTATAGCCATCTTTTTGTAAAGTTTCTAGCAAATCTGAGAGCTCAGCCACACTAGGTTGGCTGGTTTTTGGCAGATCACTCGCAGCTGCCATTTTGCTGTAAAATTGCTCAGTCGTGAGATTTTGGCCTTCGATGTAGCTCTCACCGTCAATGAAAACAGGAATATCCAGCACAAAAACGTTGTCCTTTGCGCGAATATCATCAGTCAAAAAAGCTGACGTGTCTGTGATAATAGCTGTCTTCATGCTTAAAATTCCAAATTCACGCCAGGCTCATCCAAGGCAATCTCTGTGACTTCATAAGTCAAGCGTTTTAGAAGATCAAACAAAGGCGCGGCAAGCATCTGCATGTCGTCTTGCGTTAGTTCATTTCGATCCTCAATGACTTGCCCACGAATGTAGTTCATCTGACTCAAAGAGCCTGAAATCACGAGATTTTCAAGGACAATCATAAATGTCAACAGACCGTTAATCGCCGTGTCTGCCTCGCTTGCATTTTCAAGATTATCAACTAACTGAAACTGGACATTGAGATTAGTCTCAGGTGTGCCATTTTCAGTTTCCCACTCTAAGTTTCTTGCATCATAGTGGAATTGGTGGACAAATTCTTTTTCGCGTTCAATTTTCATCAGTAAAGTTCTCCCATGTTTTAATATGTAAATCAGCGCCCAAGGCGTCGTTTTCAGTAAATAAATCAGCGTCGTCAAACAAAATTGTTTGAACTCCTGCGTTTTTTCCGGCTTTAACATCAAGCGGCCTATCGCCAATCATGACCGTCTCATCAGGCACAAGACCGTATTTAGCGACCAGATAGTTGATTGCCTCAGGGTTAGGCTTTCTGGCGAAAGCATTGTCGCTCGTCACGATTTCCGTGAACAATGGTAGTAAATCAGCCAGAAGACGGTAGGTTGTATCGTCACGATGGCTGAGGATGAAATGCCTACCACCACCTGCAACGATTGTTTTTAAAATCTCAGGTATGGCTGGATAATAGGCCACATCTTGCGTCAGCTCATGCTCTAAAGTATGAAAATCAGCTAGAAAATCAGCACCAGATGTATAGTCCAAGGCAAACTTGCGAATTGAGTACCGCTTGACAAAATCCTCTAAGTCAAAATCCGCATCAAGTTTGACCTTGTGCTGCTTCATCGTCTGCCTAAGCGCTATCATCATCGCTGGATAGGTGTCAAACAAGGTGCCGTCAAAGTCCCAAATATAATTTTTATACCGCATGATCAGCCGCCTTTAAGTCAGAAAGCATGGCTTTTTCTTCATCAGAAAAGTCGTACGCTTCAAGCAGGTCAGGACGTAATCGTAAGGTTTTCGCCAAACTTTCACGCAAGCGCCATTTGCGGATGTTTTCATGATGCCCGCTCATCAGAACATCCGGAACTTTGAGCCCACGAAAGTCCTCAGGACGTGTGTATTGCGGATACTCAAGCAGACCTGACGAGAAACTGTCATCTTCATGGCTTGCTTTTTTTCCCAAAACATCTGGAATCAGCCGAACGGTCGCATCAATCATGACAGACGCCGCAACTTCTCCTCCCGTCAGAACATAATCTCCAAGCGATACCTCATCAGTGACAAGGCTTTTGATACGCTCATCAAAACCTTCATAGTGACCACATAAAAAGACCACTTGCGACTCCTGGGATAATTCTTCAGCAAATTTCTGATCAAAGGTGCGACCTGCTGGATCCATCATCAGCACCCGTGCATTCTCATGTGGAAATGACGCCATGGTATCAAAAATCGGCTGTGGCATGAGTAGCATCCCCTGACCACCACCATAAGGCATGTCATCAACGTGTTTTTGTGTGTTAGTTGCAAAATCACGAAAATTATGAAAATTTACCTCGATTTTGCCAGATTTTTGAGCACGACCAACGATGGAGTGTTCTAATGCTGAAAACATTTCTGGAAACAATGTCAATATATCAATGCGCATCTCAATCGTCCAAACCTTCTAAAACAGCAACGTCAACTCGATTTTCAGCCACATTAACAGACAAAATCACATCATCTATAAAAGGCAATAGCAAATCTTTTTTACCTTGACGTTTGATGACCCAGACGTCATTTGCACCAGGCTGCAAAATCTCAGAAACAACGCCGATTTTTTCGTCATTTTCAAAAACGTCAAGCCCAATGATATCGTCATAGTAAAACTCGTCGTCGCTTTCAAGTTCTGCACGATTTTCAGCTGCGATTTTCAATGAAAAATCACGAAAATTTTCAACGTCGTTAATGCTATAAAGGCCGTCAAACTTGATAATATCTAAGTTTTTTTGCTTTCGGTGCGTTTTGACTTTCAGCGTTCTGACAAACTTGTCTGCCTTGTCAAAAAGGGCCAACTCAGCATTTTTTTGATAGCGCTCATCAGCAAAGTCCGTCACCGAAATCACACGAACTTCCCCCTGCAATCCCTGAGTGTTGACAATCGTTCCTACTTTATAATAATCCATATTACCATTATATCAAAAAAAACGCCGTATTTCAGCGTTTTGACATGACTAATCTGTCATTTCATTTATCAACCAATAACCGTACTTTCTGACCAGAAACTGGCACAGAGTAGACAATTGTTCGGATTGCTTGGATGATTCTGCCTTGTTTGCCAATGATGCGACCCATATCTTGGTCAGCAACATGGAGGTGAAACTCTGTAAACTCTTCACCATCAACAACATCAATCTTGACAGCATCAGGGTCTGTCGTCAAAGGTTTCACAATGGTCAGCACCAATTCTTGCACATCTAAATCCATAGTTTTCTCTTTCTTTTGAACAAATTTTTGAGCAAAAAAAGCGACCAATCAGCCGCTTCTTCTCACAAATTTATAAAATTTGCTTATTTTGAAGCGTATTTAGCTTCGTGGAATTTCTTCATAACGCCAGCTTTTGACAAGATGTTTTTAACTGTGTCAGAAGGTTGTGCGCCATTGCCAAGCCATTCAAGAATACGATCTTCTTTCAATGTTACTTGGTTTTCATCAGCGATAAGTGGGTTGTATGTCCCAACAGTTTCGATGAAACGGCCATCACGTGGTGTACGTGAATCAGCAACGTTAATACGGTAGTAAGGTTTTTTCTTTGAACCCATGCGAGTCAAACGAATTTTTACAGACATGATATTTCTCTTTTCTTTTTTCTTTACTTTATTATTATAGCATACTATTTTTATCTGTCAAGAAAAAAACTTGACAGCGATGAAAAAGTTTTAGTGATTACTATCACCATTCCAAATCGAGTTCTTGACAATCACATAATCGACCTTAGTCAGACTTTCGATATCACGCCCACCGGCGTAAGAAATCGAACTTTGCAGATCTTGTTGCATTTCAGTCAAAGTATCTTGCAGATTGCCTTTGTGGGGCACGAGAATCTTCTTGCCTTCGACATTTTTCTTCTCACCTTTTTGGTACTCAGACGCTGAGCCAAAGTATTCTTTGTAGAGCTCGCCATCTTTTGTGATGGTTGCACCAGGACTTTCTTCGTGACCTGCAAATAGTGAACCGATCATGACAAATGTTGCGCCAAAACGGATGGATTTAGCAATGTCACCGTGCGTGCGAATCCCGCCATCAGCGATGATTGGCTTTCTTGCAGCCTTGGCACACCAGCGCAATGCAGCAAGTTGCCAACCGCCTGTGCCAAAACCAGTTTTGACTTTAGTAATGCAGACTTTTCCTGGACCAATACCAACTTTTGTCGCATCGGCACCCGCATTTTCAAGCTCACGAACGGCCTCAGGTGTCCCGACATTTCCTGCTATAACAAAGGTTTCAGGAATCGTTTTTTTGATATACTGAATCATGCGAATGACGCTGTCTGAGTGACCATGTGCGATGTCAATGGTGATAAACTCAGGCACGGCATTTTCAGCTTTTAGGCTGTCAATAAAGTCGTATTCATACGGCTTTACACCGACTGAGATAGACGCAATCAGACCTTTTTCTTGCATTTTTTTGATGAAAGGAATTCGGCCTGCCTCGTCAAATCGGTGCATGACATAAAAATAGCCATTTTTCGCCAAAAATTCAGCCACATCTTCATCAATAATGGTCTGCATGTTTGCCGGAACCACGGGAATTTTAAAACTATAATTGCCAAGTTTGACTGACGTATCAGCCTCACTGCGGCTGTCAATGATGCACTTGTTTGGCACCAACTGGATGTCTTCGTAGTCAAATACAGGTAAGTTGTTCATAATGTTTGTTCTCCAAATCAAATAGGGTTAGTATTTGCAGAGACCGACCGAGTTGGGCATGCCAACCTCGCTATTGTGACAGATTATTCTTCTGCTCGTCACAACTTCCATAGCCTATTATAAAACAACTTGCAGATAACTGACAAGCTGTTTTCATAGTTTTACATGATTTCTCACGCAAATGTTCGGTTTTTACAGCATAGGGCCGATCAGACGTGCAATACCTTCCTTAAATCTGATAAAAATCGAACGTTCTTCGTAACGTGCCAATGTCAGCTGTTGACTAACCGTCAGATCCATCATGAAATTCTCCCGCAGTTTTTGAGAAAAGGCTTTGTTATAGATAATCATGTTCCCCTCAAAATCTAGCATGAAACTGCGATAGTCAAAATTGGCAGAGCCAACAGATGCAAAGCTCCCATCAATGATAATCGTCTTTGCGTGTACGAAACCATTTTCATAAGTATAAACCTCAGCGCCATACTTGACAAGACTCGCACTGTAATAGTAGGTCGCCCAGTAAACAAAGGGGTGGTCAGGCTTGTTTGGTATCAGCATCTTGACCTTGACACCACTCATGAGGGCGAGTTTCAGCGCCTCGTGAATGGCGTCATCCGGGATATAATAGGGCGTCTGGATGATGATCTCGTCCTCTGCACCGTTGATCATCTTGAGATAAGCCATCTTGATCTGCTCGCGCTTGCTATCAGGGCCACTCGACACAAACTGCGCCGTGATATTCCCAGATGAAGCGGTTTCAGGAAAATAGCTGAGCGAGTCTGTAATCTCGTACTTATGCTGACTATTCCAGTCCATGATAAAACGGTTTTGCAGCGAATAAACAACATCTCCCGTCACCCGCAAGTGATTATCACGCCAATAACCAAATTTCTTGGTCACACTCACATACTCATCGCCCACGTTAAAGCCACCCGTATAGCCGATTTTCCCATCAATGACGACAATTTTCCGGTGCAGACGATAGTTGGTCCGTGGATTGATGATCGGCATGATCAGCGGAAAGAAATAAACTACCTGACCACCTAAGTCAGTCAATTCCTTAAATTGCCGCAATTTCGTGCCGTTTGAGCCCCAGGCGTCAACCAAGACGCGGACTTCAACGCCACGCTTACGTGCCCGAATCAAAGCTTGGTAAAGTTCTTGTCCGAGATTATCCATGCGGAAAATATAGTACTCAACGTGCACGTTCTCGCGAGCACGATCGATATCTGCAATCAGTGCATCAAACTTTTCCCTGCCATCTGTAAATAGCGTAACTTCAGTGTTCATAGACACAATCGACTCTTCAGAAATAAAAAGCATGTGTAATAACTGCCCAATCACGTGATTATCCGTGATTTTAGTCAGAAATTTATTTTCTGAAAACGCTTTTTTCGCGTGCGTTATTTCCCGCTCAAATCCTGGTCTCAGCTGAGTTTGTAGATCAAAAATCCGAATATCCGAAATGCCACGGCCGATGAGAATATAGAGAATAAAGCCAAAAAGCGGTAAAACATTGACCACAAAAAGCCACGACCAGGTCGAGGCAGTATTTTTGCGCTCACGAAAAATGATAATAATCGAAAGCAAGATATCAATCAGGCCAAGAAAGTTGAAAAAATAAGTCCTGATCACGTCCCATATAATAGTTAATAAATCACTCATTCCTCCATTTTAACATAATTCTGAGAAAAAGATAACTGCTAGGACTTTTCAGCAGAACGCTTAGGATTATAGTATAATAAAGTCATGATAAAAACACAGGATGGCTTACGAAAGCCTACGATTTTTGAGGCTTTTTGCTACTTTGTGCTCTCACTTTTGATCAATGCCACAGGCAATGGTCTGACGGTTGCGGCCAACATGGGCAGCAGTATGTGGACGGCTTCTGCCGCCAATATCGCGCATGATTTCAACTTTTCTATCGCCTGGGTGCTTGTCATCTATGGCGCCTCGCAGATTCTGATCAACATCGCACTCACCCGTCAGATTGACCTGCCACGTATTTTGGGCAATGTTGTCTTTATTTCTTTTTTCGGTCCATTTGTGAGTTTATTCAAGACTTTTTTTATCGCCTTAGGTGTGCCCCAGCTGCCAATAGTGGCTGTAATTTTTCTAGATATTTTGGGCATTTTCCTAGTCGGTATCGCTGTTTCTATCTATCAACGGCTAAATCTGATCTTGCATCCTGGCGATGAGATGACCAATATCCTGCGCTTTCGCTATTTTAACGGCAACGCCAAACTTGCCCAATGGGTCAATTTTTCAATCCCTGCTGCTGTTATGTTGCTGCTTGTCATCAGCTTTCATCAGCTAGTCGCAGTCAATATCGGCACCGCAGTCGCTCTGCTTTTTCAAGGGACGATTATCAACTACGCTGATCAATATGTTTTTCCTAGCTTGACGCATCGTTTGTGATTGGTGGTATGAAAACAGCACTTTCAACAAAGAAAGTGCTGTTTTTTTACTTCAATCTCTAACTTTTATTCCCACTCAACCGTTGCAGGTGGTTTCGCCGTAATGTCGTAAACGACGCGGTTGACGCCTTTGACTTCATTTGTGATGCGGCGTGATACTTCGGCTAGGACTTGCCAGTCAATCTCAGCAAAGTCTGCTGTCATGCCGTCGATTGATGTGATGGCACGGATGGCGATGACAGTATCGTAACTCCGAAAATCACCCGTTACGCCGACCGAGCTGACACCTGTATCAACCGTGAAATACTGCCAAATTTTTTCATTGAGTCCTGCTTTTGCAATCTCTTCACGCAGGATCAAATCAGAATCACGCACTTTTTCGAGGCGCGGCTCTGTAATTTCACCCATGATCCGAATGGCAAGACCAGGACCTGGGAAAGGTTGGCGCCACACGAGATCATGCGGCATACCAAGTACTTCACCGAGTTCGCGTACTTCGTCCTTGAAAAGCTTGTTAAGTGGTTCAATCAGCTCAAACTGCATGTCGTCAGGTAGACCACCAACATTGTGGTGACTTTTAATGGTTTGTGCGGTTTCAGTTCCCGACTCGATGACGTCCGTATAAAGCGTGCCTTGTGCCAAAAAGTCTACGCCATCGAGCTTAGACGCCTCATCGTCAAAGACTTCGATAAATTCATTACCGATGATTTTACGTTTTTTCTCAGGGTCAGAAACACCTGCGAGTTTGCTCATGAAACGCTCTTTTGAGTCGACTTTGATGATATTGAGCCCGAACTTTCCACCTAGGTCGTTCATGACTTGCTCAGCCTCACCTTTGCGCAAAAGCCCGTGGTCAACAAAGATAGAGGTCAGCTGATCACCAATCGCACGCTGTAATAACACCCCAACAACAGATGAATCAACGCCGCCAGACAAGCCTAACAAGACTTTTTTATCGCCAACTTTAGCACGGATTTCTGCGATTTGTTGGTCAACAAATCCTGCCATTGACCAGTCGCCTGACGCTTTTGCAATATTTTTTACGAAATTTTCGATGATGACGTGGCCGTATTCGCTGAGTGTTGTTTCAGCGTGAAACTGAACGCCATAAAGTCCTTTTTCATCATTTGCAATCGCTGCAATCGGTGTTTTATCCGTATGCGCCGCAATTGTAAAGCCTTCTGGTAAGCTTGTGACATTGTCAGAATGGCTCATGAGCACTGTCTGTTCTGACGGCGTGCCAGCTAGGAGTTTTGACGTCGCATCAAGCGTGATACTTGTCGGACCAAATTCACCATTGCCAGGATTGGCTTCGACTTTACCGCCTAGTTTTTGCGTCATCAGCTGCATGCCGTAACAGATGCCCAAAACAGGGATGCCAAGCTCAAACACACCTGGATCAATGTCAAAAGCATTGTCTTCATAGACTGAGTTTGGACCGCCTGAGATGATGATGGCTTTGGGATCATACGCCTTAATCTCATCTAGCGTCATTTTGTGGCTTTTTAGCTCTGAAAAAACGCCAAATTCGCGGATACGACGGGTAATCAGCTGATTGTACTGGCTACCGTAGTCCAGCACGATAATCTTTTGCAGTTTTTCGTCAAAATTGGTTGTCAATGTGGCACTCCTTATGTTTTATCTGATACCATTTTACCATAAAAAATGGCGGTTTTGCGACTTGAATTTTAATTTTCAGCCCTGAGTTTTTCAAGTGTTTGAGTAAACAATGCCGGAGGCTCGCTCTCAAACTCTAGCCACTCATGCGTCGTTGGGTGTTCAAATCCGAGCACTTGTGCATGCAGAAACTGACCGTGGTTAGGCTTGAGCTCATTTTTTGGGCCGTAAAGCGGATCGCCTGCAACAGGATGACCGATATAGGCCATATGCACCCTGATCTGATGGGTGCGACCTGTTTCGAGCTCAAGTGACACAAGCGTGAAATCACCAAAACGCTCAAGCACTTCAAAGTGTGTCAGCGCGTGCTTACCACCTGCAATAACCGCCTGTTTCTTGCGGTCCTTGGTGCTGCGACCAACTGGCGCCTCGATGACACCACGGTCATTGAGCAAATTACCATGCACAATCGCGATATAACGGCGTTTTGACGTGTGCGCCTTGAGCTGCGCCGCTAAAAATTCGTGCGCCTGATCGTTTTTTGCTATCATCAGAAGACCACTCGTGTCCTTGTCAATCCTGTGGACAATGCCTGGTCTGATGATGCCATTAATGCTTGAAAGCTGCGTCATATGGTACATGAGCGCATTGACAAGCGTGCCTGTTTTGTGACCTGCTGATGGATGCACGACCATGCCTTGTGGTTTATTGATCACGGCTAGATCATCATCTTCATAGATGATCTCAAGCGGGATATTTTCTGGCTCGTAGCTCAGCACTTCAGGCTCAGGGAGCTCAAAAGTGATTAGATCGTTTTCTTGTACTTTATACTTGGCTTTTTTGAGTTCGTTATTTACAAAAACGGCATCTTTTTTGATGAGGTCATTTGCGAGCGTTCGTGAGACATCTGAGTTGTCTGAGATGGCTTTATCTAGGCGCAATCCTGCGCTTGATGCTTTAATTTTGAGTTTCATGCGTGCCCTTCATTGACATCTTTTTTATTATTTTCAATATCGTCTTTATCCGTCAAAATACCGATAAACAACAGCACAAAGCCTATGGTTAATAAGACATCTGCGACATTAAAAATAGGAAAATTAACAAAATCAATCTGGAACATATCTACAACATAACCCTGACGCATGCGGTCAATGAAATTGCCAAGTGCCCCTGAGATAATCAGCGTCAGACCGAAAGCATACCAATTTTTACTGAGATTTTTCATCAGAAACCAGATGGCAACGCACACGGCGACAATGGTAATCACAAGGAAAAACCACTGCTGTCCTTCAAGCATTGACCACGCAGCGCCGTCATTTCTGAGGTTGGTCAGAGATAAAACGTGCTTGATAACTGTTTTTTGTCCTGATAGCTTGATATACTGTGTAATGGCATGCTTGACAAGCTGATCAAGGATTAACCCCAGCACGATAATAATGGGTAGACTGATTTTTTTTAACTTCATCTGTCTATTATATCAAAAAAAACAGGGCTCTGCTTAGGCAATTCCCTATTTTTAAAAGTTTTATTCGTGATCAGAAGCTAGTTTCTCGTAAGCTTTTAAAACGCCGTGTTCAACTGCTTCATCAAAGATAAATGCGCCGTTTGCGGTTCTCTCAGATGTATGAAGATCAGGTAGATTGATGTCAAAATGCTTGTTTGTTTCTGAGACGACTTCGAGCACTTGCGTCTCATTGTCACTTTCAGCAAACAAATCGCCACCATAAAGATTTTTCACTAAGCCTGATGCAAACACGCGGTGTGGTGCCTTTTTAAGCTCACGCAAGATTAGCATGCCACGACCTGCGCGACTCTTGCTCGGAATTTCCGTGAATTTCACACGTTTCAAACTACCACGCTGCGTCAAGACGTAAAACGAGTCTGTACTAGCAAAGTAAGCAGATACCAGAAAATCATCTTCTTTAAGATTGATTGACTTAACCCCTGCGGCTTTTGCGCCAACAAGTGGCACGTCTTCTGACGAAAATCTGAGGGCATAGCCATTATAAGTCACAAGCATGAGATCTGCGTTTTGGGCAAGTTCAATGGTGATGACTTTATCGTCAGACTGCTTGAACTTTGCATATTGTGCAGATTTTGAACGATAGGTCCGCCATGGTTTGAAGTCTGACATGGCAATTTTTTTGATCAAGCCAAACTTGGTTGCCATCAGAAGTTCCTGACTTTCAAGCTCAAAGTCATCTAAAATTTGGACCATTAAAATCTCTTCGTCTTGTGAAAAGTTATTGACGAGTGATGAGCTGTGTGTCCCAATATCTTTCCATTTGATGTCGTCAAGCTCATGAATCGGCCGATAGATGACATTGCCAAGAGACGTGAACATGAGCAGATGCTGGGTTGTAAGCGCATTTTGATGAAAGAGCAGCACGTCATCTTCGCGTTTGCCGATTTCATCAAGTTTTGAGGCGCCAAAACTGCGTGGCGTCGTGCGCTTGACGTAACCCGCGCGGGTCACACTGACAATGGTTTCTTCTTTGACAATCAGCGACTGCGCTTCGACTTCTATCGTTTCCACTTCGTCAACTAGAACGCTTTTTCGTGGCTGCGCAAATTTCTTTTTGACCTCACGCAGCTCACGTTTCATGACGTTAAACATGGTTTTTTCATCGTTGATGATGGCTGACAAGGTTGTGATGCGCTCTTTTAGCTCAGCTTCTTCACTTTGCAAGGTTACAACGTCTGTATTCGTCAGACGGTAGAGCTGCAAGGTTACGATGGCCTCAGCCTGCGCTTCACTAAACTCATATGACGCGATCAAGTTTTCTTTGGCGTCAGACTTATTATCACTGGCGCGAATCAGCGCAATGACTTCATCCAAGATGCTCAAAACACGGATGAGCCCTTCAACGATATGCAGGCGCTTTTCAGCCTTATCACGGTCAAAAATCGAGCGCGAACGGATAATATCACGTTTATGACTGATATAGCTCGATAAAATCGGCACAATCCCAACTTGACGTGGTGTCGCATTGTCGATGGCAACCATGTTGAAATTATAGTTGACTTGCAGGTCTGTGTATTTGAGGAAGTAATTTAAAATCAGATCGCTGTCAGCGTCTTTTCTGAGCTCAATTGCGATGCGCAGCCCGTCTCTATCAGACTCATCACGCACTTCTGCGATGCCTGCAACTTTCGCATTGACACGGACATCGTCGATTTTTTTGACCAGTGTCGCCTTGTTTAACTCATAGGGAATCTCTGTGATGACAATCTGTGTCTTACCACCTTTGAGCTCTTCTATGGCTGTTTTTGAGCGGACAACAACCTTACCTTTACCTGTTTCATAGGCCTTTTTAATTTCTGACTTACCCTGGATGGTAGCACCTGTCGGAAAATCTGGCCCAGGTAAAAATTGCATGAGTTTATCGACATCAGCGCTCGGATGGTCAATCATATAGATCGTCGCATCGATAACTTCACCTAAATTATGCGTCGGAATATCTGTTGCATAACCAGCTGAAATCCCTGTCGAGCCATTGACCAAAAGGTTTGGAAAACTGGCAGGCAAAACAGTAGGCTCTTTTTCAGTATCGTCAAAATTCCAAGCAAAAGGTACTGTATCTTTATCTATGTCCTCAAGCAAATAAGTCGCAATTTCTGACAGACGTGCTTCGGTATAACGCATGGCAGCGGGTGGATCACCGTCCATAGAGCCGTTATTGCCGTGCATCTCAACCAGCACTTCGCCCATTTTCCAGTCCTGCGACAAACGCACCATGGCATCATAAATCGAGCTATCCCCGTGCGGGTGATAGTTCCCCATGATATTTCCCACGGACTTGGCAGACTTGCGGTAACCCTTGTCAAAGGTGTTGCCGTCTTTATTCATCGAATAAAGAATCCGACGCTGAACGGGTTTAAGGCCATCACGAATATCAGGCAGCGCGCGCTCCTGGATGATATATTTAGAATAGCGACCAAAACGGTCACCCATAATCTCCTCAAGAGAGAGTTTTTGAACATTACTCATAATAATAACTTTTTTCTTTTCTTAAATGATTTCAGAGAATTTTTCGATGTCTGTTTTAGTGCCAACAAGATAGAGAATGTCACCAATACCGATCTTGGTGTCGTGCCTACCAATGCTTGCCGTGCCGTCTGTTTTGTTGATAAATGCGACATTGACACGATAAGTCTGCGTCAGATTCGCCTGAAACAGGGTCAGACCGTCAAACTTGATATTTCTCACTTTCATCTTGGCAAATGAATAATCGTCAGACAGGTCAAGATAGTCTGAAATATCAGGGTGGGCAAGGTTATCAGCCACACGGTTTCCCGCATCTTTTTCAGGCTGGATAATCCTATCAGCACCGATTTTTTCAAGTACTTTGACCTGAACGTCAGTTGTTGCCTTGGCAATGACGTTTCGGGCACCAGACTCCACCACAATCATCGTAGTCAGGATACTCGCTTGAACGTTCTGACCGATTGCGATGACAACGCCGTCAAATTTGTCAATCTCGATATTTTTTAACACACGCTCATCTGTTGCATCTGCAATCATTACGTGCGTGGCGATATCTTTGAAATCATCAATTTTTTTGGCATCTGTATCAATCACCACAACTTCATAATTATTTTTGACAAGACTTCTGACGACGCTTGAACCAAAGCGCCCCAGACCAATAACACAGAAACTTTTCATGATTTTTCTTTCTTAACTTGTTACCCGACGATAATTTCTTCGTCAGGATATTGAATCAAATCTTCATCGATTTTTGCTGGGCGGCTAGCCGCATAGATGACTGTCATCACACCAATCCGACCGATAAACATGAGTAACATGATGATAATCTTACCAATATCCGTCAAATCTGGTGTTAAGCCTAGTGATAAACCTACCGTTGCAAGGGCTGAAATGACTTCAAAAAAGACATATTCGATACCATTATTTCTAGGCAGATGCTCCGTTATCAGCAACACAAACGAACTTGTAAAGATAATCGCCAGATACATGAAAATAATCTCATAAACCCGACTAATCGTCCGCCGTGACAGACGGCGTTCATGATAAATCGTCTTTTCCTTATTACCAAAAATGGTCTTAATATTTAAAAGTAGAACACCAAAAGTTGTCGTTTTGACACCGCCCGCAGTCGAGCCTGAAGTCCCACCGATAAACATCAAAATCATGGTCAGAACAAGGCTCGCATAGCTCGAAACGTTATAATCGCCAAAGCTAAAACCACCTGAGCGTGGTGTGATACTCAAAAAGAAATTCTGCGCCAGATAATTTAGCAAATGCCCGTTGTAACTTCGAACATTTAGCAAGCTATATAAAACCGTCCCCGTCACTACAAGCGCAGCCGTCATGGTCAATGCCAGACGCGTATGAAGTGTGATGCGGTGCCGTCTTTTAATGGCTAACAAGTCAAACCAGACGATAAAGCCAAAAGACCCTGACAAGATCAAAAGACTCATGATCACAAGTACATAGGGATCATCCCGAAATTGAAATAGCGAATTATCAAACAAGTCAAAGCCAGCATTTGAATGGGCCGAAATGGCGTGAAAAATGCTATACCAGACGCCTTTTTCAAGGCCAAATCTCGGAATAAAATCAAAACTCAGTAAAACAGCCCCAATCGCTTGAATCCAGAGTGACAACTTGACGATTGACTTGACAAGTTTTGCCCCGCCTTTAATGCTAGTGAAATTATAGGCATCGCGTATCAGCATTTTGGACTTAAATGAGCTGTGCTGACCGCCCATTTTGAGCAGCAAGACCAAAAAACTCATGAAGCCTAGACCACCAACTTCGACCATGACTAAAATCGCCACCTGTCCAAACAAATTCCAATGTTCTGCGGTATTGACCACAGCAAGTCCTGTCACACAGGTTGCTGAAACCGCCATAAATAGACTATCAATGTAGGACGTTGCCTGATCATTTTGATCAGATATAGGCAGCGCAAGCAAGATTGAACCAATCAAAATTACTGATAAGAAACCAAAAATAATCATCTGAGGTGGTTTCATTTTTGAAAAAAATCGCCGAATCAGCTGCATCAAACGAAAAAGAACCATCTTATTGCATCACTTCGCTTTTTTCTTCAAGTGTAAACTCGACATTGTTTTCAATCCACTTACGGCGTGGCTCAACCTTGTCACCCATGAGCACGGATACCCGTTTTTCGGCCTGCGCCACATCATCTAGCGTGACTTGAATCAAGGTTCTCGACTCAGGATTCATAGTTGTTTCCCAGAGCTGATCCGCATTCATCTCACCAAGCCCTTTATAACGTTGCAAAATCGCACCTTTATTGAAATGCTTGCGAATGTCATTTAACTCGCCGTCAGTCCAGGCATACTCGATTTTTTCCGACTTGCCTTTACCCTGACTCATTTTATATAAAGGCGGTAGGGCAATGTAGACATGCCCGTTTTCAATCAATGGTTTCATATAACGGTAGAAAAATGTCAAAAGTAGCGTCTGGATATGCGCACCATCGGTATCTGCATCGGTCATGATGATGACCTTATCGTAGTTGACATCATCAATCTGAAAATCAGCCCCGACGCCCGCACCAATGGTGTAAATCATGGTATTGATTTCTTCATTTTTGAGAATGTCAGCCATTTTTGCTTTTTCAGTGTTGATGACTTTCCCGCGCAATGGTAGAATCGCTTGAAACTTGCGATCACGACCTTGTTTAGCAGAACCACCGGCAGAATCTCCTTCGACCAGATAAATCTCGTTTTTCGCAGGATTTTTCCCTTGCGCTGGCGTCAATTTACCCGATAAGAGGCCCTTGTCTTTCTTACCTTTCTTACCTGATCTGGCATCATCACGCGCCTTGCGTGCAGCTTCACGGGCATCACGCGCTTTGATTGCTTTGCGAATCAGATTTTGCGATAGCTCAGCATTTTCCATGAGAAAAAATGCCAGTTTTTCACTGATGACATTATCAACAATTGGACGTGCCTTAGGACTGCCCAGCTTATCTTTTGTCTGACCTTCAAACTGCAAATGCTCTTCTGGCACCAAAACAGATAAAATCGCAGTCAATCCTTCACGATAGTCAGAACCTTCTAAGTTTTTATCTTTTTCTTTGAGCAGTCCTGTTTTTCTCGCATAATCGTTCATAGACTTGGTGATTGCCTGTTTCAGTCCAGCTTCGTGCGTACCACCATCTTTTGTCTTAACGTTATTGACAAAGCTTAAGATATTGTCAGAATAACCGTCATTGTACTGAATTGCGACTTCAACTTGAAAGTCCTCTGCTTCTCCTGAAAAATACATGACAGGCGTCAAGGTATCTTTATCTTCGTTCAGATAGGCAACAAAGTCCTGAACGCCATTTTCATAGTGAAAACTAGCTGTCTCAAAACTACCGTCATCTAGCAAACGACGCTCATCTGTCAGGTTCATTGTGACATTTGGCAAGAGAAAAGCAGACTCGTTGAGCCGATCAAAAATCGTTGCATACTTGAACTCTGTCGTTGAAAAAATCGTATCATCAGGCATAAAATGGACTTTTGTTCCAGTCTGACTTTTTGGTGCTTTTCCGATTTTTTCAAGCGTTGTCACGGGTTTGCCACCATTTTCAAAACGCTGACGATAAACAGTGCCATCGCGCGTGATTTCAACTTCGAGATAGCTTGAGAGGGCATTGACCACGGACGATCCGACACCATGGAGCCCGCCCGATGTTTTGTAGCCACCTTGGCCAAACTTACCGCCTGCGTGGAGCACGGTAAAAATCACCTCAACTGTCGGAATCCCTGTCGCGTGCATCCCAACTGGCATGCCACGCCCGCTATCTGCGACTGTGAGCGAGCCATCCTTGTGAATGGTCACATCAATCTTGTCGCCAAAGCCTGATAAGGCCTCATCTACGGCATTATCGACGATTTCCCAGACCAAATGATGCAGACCGATGCCATCAGTTGAGCCAATATACATCCCAGGACGTTTACGAACAGCATCAAGGCCTTCTAAAACCTGAATGGCATCGTCGTTATAGTTGTTAATATCTATTGTCAATTTAGTTTTCCTTTGGTACGACATTTGGTAGCTTTACGATACCACTTACTTTATAGCATACCTTATTTTTTTGATTTTGGCAAAATTTCGTGTAAAAACGCTATCCTTAGACAGCGTTTTATGCGATTGCAGCCTACAACGAACATACAAAATCAAGCTTACTTGATCTTCTCTTCTTCATAGTCACCATTGCTACACACGACTTGTTTCCCACCACCGCGGACTTTCTTTTCGACCAGGAACTGACCACATTTTGGACAGTCACGACCGACAGGTTTATCCCACGATGTAAACTCGCAGTCAGGATAGCGGGCACAGCCGTAGAAAATACGATTACGTTTTGACTTACGCTCAATGACTTGTCCTTCATGACAAGTCGGACAGATCACGCCGATTTCTTTGACAATGGCCTTGGTATTGCGACAATCAGGGAAATTACTACAGGCATAAAACTTGCCAAATTTGCCAAGTTTGATGACCATTGGATTGCCACAGACGTCACAGTCAAATCCTGCGGGCTCATCTTTTATCTGGATTTTTTCAATCTCTGTTTCAGCTTTGACAAGCTCTTTGGCAAATGGTTTGTAGAACTCATCTACGACTTCCACCCATTTTCTAGCGCCGTGCTCAACGTCGTCAAGTGAGTGTTCCATATCTACGGTAAACTCAGTATTAACGATATTTGGGAAAAATTCGACAACCATGTTGTTGACAATCTCGCCAAGCTCAGTCGGCTCAAAACGCTTGGCTGAGAGTTTGACATAGTATCTGCGTTGAATCGTCTCTAAGGTTGGCGCATAGGTCGACGGACGGCCAACGCCAATCTCTTCAAGCGTTTTAATCAGCGTTGCTTCGCTATATCTAGCTGGCGGCTGGGTAAAATGTTGTTCAGGCTTGATGCTATCTTTTTTGACCGTATCACCTGCAGCCATCTCAGGTAGCATTTTATTTTTATCAGAATCGTTGTAAACAGCCATATACCCGTCAAACTTGACTTGTGAGCCGTTTGACGTGAACATGACACCATTTTGCACGAGGTTGACCTTGACAGTATCAAAGACTGCGGATGTCATCTGACTGGCAACAAAACGATTCCAGATCAAGCGATAAAGCTTAAGCTGGTCTTTGTCAAGGTACTTGGCAATGCTTTCAGGCGTGTTAAAGACGTTTGACGGGCGGATGGCCTCATGGGCGTCTTGCGCGCCTGCGACATTTTTGACCTTGCTGCCATGTTTGCTGTATTTTTCCCCAAAAGTACTTACGATATAGCTTGATGCGGCGCTTTGTGCGACAGGTGAAATCCGTGTCGAGTCCGTCCGCATATAGGTAATCAAGCCCTGATGACCGTTTGGACCAAGGGTAATGCCTTCGTATAATTGTTGCGCCACAGACATGGTTTTACGGGCACGAAAATTGATTTTATTTGCTGAGTCCTGTTGCAATGATGACGTCGTATAAGGCAGCGGTGCATTTCTACGGCGTTCTTTTTTATCAACTTTTTCGACAGTAAAGTCGTTAGACGTCAAGCGTTCCATAACCTCAATGACATCGGCATTTTTATGCAGTTTTTTCTTTTTACCATCAATGCCATAAAAACTACCTGCGAATTTCTTCGTGCCTTTTTTGAAATTGCCCTCAATCGACCAATATTCTTCTGGGATGAAAGCATTAATTTCGTTCTCACGGTCTATGATTAGCTTGAGTGCGATGGATTGAACACGGCCGGCAGACAGACCTTTTTTGATCTTTTTCCATAAAATCGGCGAAATCGAATAGCCAACTAGGCGGTCAAGAATCCGTCTGGCTTGTTGCGCATCGACCAAGTCTAAATCAATAGAACGAGGCTCTTTAAAAGCGTCTTTAACGGCATCTTTTGTGATTTCATTAAAGACCACACGATTTTTATCCGCAACGTCAAGCCCTAAGATATGCGCTAAATGCCAAGAAATCGCTTCTCCCTCTCTATCCGGGTCACTTGCCAGATAGACAGCTTTGGCGTTTTTCGCCTCTTTTTTCAGCGAATTGATCAGGGGTCCTTTACCACGGATATTGATATACTGCGGCTCATAGTTGTGTTCAATGTCGACTGACATGGTTGATTTTTTCAAATCACGGATATGACCGACTGAGGCGACAACTTTATAGTTGCGACCTAGATATTTTTCGATGGTCTTTGCCTTAGCAGGTGATTCGACAATGACGAGGTTTTTCTTTATTTTGCTTGTTGCTTTTTTCTTTGTGGTGGTTGTTTTTTTCGCTGCCGTTTTTTTGACAGTCTTTGCTTTTGTTGTCGTTGCTGTTACCATAGCGGTGCCAACTTTCTATTTTCGATAAAGTCTTGTTTAACTTATGATAACGGCTTTTTTTCATCTTGTCAAGTTTCAACTTTGTTTTTGTGTTTTCTTATAGGAGAAACAGCTTTTTTTGACATCTAAAAAAAGCGATTCTGACGCGTCAGAACGGCTTTTATAGGCTTTTTTAGTTTTCAGCAATAAAATCTGCTGCTGCCCCAATTAAATTGGCATCATTTTGAAAATGACAGACAGCAATTTTAGGCATGATCGTTGCAATCTCGACTTGTTGATAGACTTTTTCAAGTGCTTTTTGTAGTTTTGGTATCAGAAAGTCTGCCTGTGAAATCCCGCCACCTAATAAAACAATTTCAGGGTCTAGCGCGTATTGCAAGTTAAAAATCGCGCGGGCAAGACTGTCAAATAAAGTGTCAACAACGACTTTTGCCTCGCTGTCTCCATTTTCCGCTAGCGCAAAGACTTCCTGACCACTGACGTTAGTCCCGTTTTTTAGATTGTAGCGCCCTGCCATCTGAACCGGGCTAGAATCGGTCGACAGCGTGTGGTCTCGCATGAGCATGAAGCCAAACTCGCCGCCCATGAGGTGTGCGCCATGGCGAATCTTCCGGTCAAGAACGACCGAACCGCCAATCCCCGTTCCAATGACGAAAAAGAGCAAATCCTGATAGTCTTTCCCCGCACCGTAGGCAACTTCGGCAAGCGCCGCACAATTGGCATCGTTTTCCATGGAAACGGGCAGCTCAAAGCTTGCCTCCAAAACAGGCTTGATTGGAAAGTTGTGAATGTAGGGAATCGCCGATGCACCATAGATGACACCGTCAGACTTGCTGACAGCGCCTGGCAAGCTCATGGCAACACCCGTCAGATCAACTTTTTCAGCCATATCTGTTTTGATTTTCGTGAGTACCTTATAAAAATCTGCGAGTTGATTTGGCGTGTCAACTGCACCTTTGTGCGCGAGTTCCCCATTTTCAAAGCTCGCATATTTGATAGTCGTGCCACCAACGTCTATTGTAAGTAGTGCCATTTTTTCTCCATTTCCCATTTGTTTTATGTTTTGCAATGAATGCGCTTACATCTTTATCTAGTATAAGCTATTTATCATCTTTTTTCAAGTGTGGATTAAACAAATTAAACACGATTATATCAAAAAAACAGCTTATCACTGTTCCAGAATACGGTCATGAATATCTGCCAGCTGTTTCTGACGAACTCATGGGTTATTTTGACTAAGTCTTCCATAAGTTTACTTAGTTTTTCCGATGCAAAACAATCTCAAACTCATATTCGTCATAACGGTGAATACTCGTTGAATTTTCAAAGGCAACCCCATCTGCCAAATAACCAATTTGTTTGACCTCGACTACGGGGTCATTTTTGCGTAACATGAGCAGTGCTGCTTCTTCGCCCGTTGCTTTTCGGGCACTGATTGTCCGACGTGCTGAGGCGATTTTCAGGTTAAGCTTATGCTCGATATAGTTGTAAATTGAGCTTTCAACATTTTTGAGACTGAGATCAGGAATGGTCTTGATCGGCATGTATGTATGCTCGATGACCATGGGCATCCCGTCAACCTGACGCACACGTAAAATGTCGTAGACCTGCTCGATTGGCGAAATATTGAGCTTGTCTGCGACGTCAAGTGGCACACTGATCGTCTCAAAATGTAGAACACTTGAGGTGACAGATTTTTTTGGATTGAGCGCGGTCGTCCCTAAAAACTGGTTGGCTTCAGCCAGTATTTCCATCTCTGCTGGTGAAATATCTTGGACAAATGTGCCTTTGCCACGTTGTTTAACGATGAAGCCGTCAGAAACAAGCATGTCAAACGCACGCTTTGCTGTCATCTTGCTGACGCCAAATGTTTCACAAACATCAGCTTCTTTTGGCAATGCTTGCCCTGCTGCATAGGTGCCATTTACAATTTTGTTTCTAAAATCGTTATAAATAATTTGAAATTTTTTCATATCTCTATTATATCAAAAATACCTTAAAATTAACCTTATTTTAGGATGATGGCTGCAATAATCGGACTCACGATGACATAAACGATGCCTGTAACGCCAATTGAAAGGCCTGCCATAGCGCCTTCAATTTGTCCAAGCTGCATGGCTGCACCTGTCCCAATAGCATGGCCTGTGCCACCAAGGGCAACACCTTTTGCGACTTTATCTTTAATGCCAAATAAATCAAGCAGGACTGGTCCGATAACTGAGGTCAAAATACCTGTCGCTACTACAACAACAAGCGTTATCGTGGTCATACCCGCCATTTTCCCAGTAATACCAATGGCCATGGCGGTGGTGACGGACTTTGGAAAGAGACTTATCGCAAGGAAAAAATTCATGCCAAAGGCTTTGGCAAGGAGAGCTGTCAGCGTAGTGTTTACGATAGCACCCACGACAACGCCTGTGATGATGCTGCGCGCGTGAAACTTCATGAGTTTAAAGGCTTGGAAAAGCGGAATGCCAAGCGCCACGGTCGAGGGCACAATCAAGGTATTCAGATAAGAGCCGCCCACATAATAATCTTTGTAGGAAATACCTGTGAGTTTCAAAAAAATGATGATCATGAGCACCGCGAGAAGCAAGGGCGTCGTCGCTGGATTAGTCCACTTTCTGTGAATCAGTGCGGCAATAAAATAAGCCAAAATCGATACCGTCAGACCAAACAAGGGATTTGCAAATACTTGACTCATTTTTTATAATCTCCTTCAAAACGTCTTTTGACAAACTGGGTCACAAACCCAATCACGGCAATATTAACCACAATGGCAAGCACGACAATCACGATAATCTGCCACCAGTACTTTGAAATCGCACCCCAATGGCTCATGATGCCAACGCCTGCTGGTAAAAATAAAATCGTCATATTTTCAATCAAAAACTGCCCCACATCATAGATCTGTCGCAGGCGAAGCCATTTGAGCTTGAGTGCAACAAATAGTAAAACCATGCCAATAATCGAGCCTGGTACAGGTAGATTTAGTCCTGTTGATAAAAATTCTCCTACGATAGAAAACAAGAGGATATACATGAATTGAAAATAGAGTTTCATAGTGATATGACCTTTCTGATAAACACTTCTATTATACCTTTTTTAGATTCTTTCATCTACTCCCACATCCTCTTAAGTCCCATTCTCAAGGCATTTGCAAAGCACCATTGGTCTCCTACATCCTCCTATATTCTACACGCTAACCAAGCCTTTTGGTTACTCTTTTGGTTACTCTTTTTTACCCAATATTTTCCATTTTTTCGCTCACTTCATCCCGCATTTTTTCTGTTACGTGCATATAAACTCCAATAGTCGTTTTCTCGTCGCTATGACCTACACGCTCCATAATTGCCTTAATTGGTACACCTATTTCAGCCAACAAACTAATATGCGAATGTCTTAACATATGACTAGAAAATCCTTCTGGATATTTCTCATTCAGACAAGCTCGCTTGCCTACTTCTTTCAGATAAAAATTAACTGTTTTTGGATCTATCAAGGTGCCTTTGTTATTCAAAAAAACAAATCTTTTATCTTTCGGTACTATTTCATGATTCAAACGGTTCATCTCGTTTAATATCTCAATACACCTTGTGTTGATTGAAATTTTTCGGTATGAATCAATTGTTTTTGGGGATGTTATTTTAAAATCGCTTATTTTCACGCTCAGATAATCAACTGTATATTTTATGTTAATTATCCGTTTTTCTAAATCAACATTTTCCCATGTTAATGCCAGTGCTTCTCCAATACGAACACCCGTCAAATACATAAACTCAATTAAAAGGTTCTTTCTTATTGCGATTGGATTTGGATCGAAAAAACTCATAAACTGCTTCATCTCTTCCCTAGAAAAGAACTTTGCTTTTTTTCTTTCAATTACTTCTAATTGTTTCCTTTGTCTTGGCAACTCAACTTTTTCAATCGGATTATCGTCAATATAGCCAAGATTCAAAGCATAACGAAAAAATAGATTTAACAACACTTTTTGAGTTCTTTTATATGTAGCCGAACTTTGACTCGAAGTGAAAAAAACTTGAAAATATCTAGTTGTTACGCTTTTTATCCGCTTATCCATAACACTTCCTAAAATACTCCTAACCGTTCTAGTCTGAGTCCAATAGGTGCTATCTTTGAGTTCTTGCTTTCTAAAAGCACAATATTCTTCAAAAACCTCACCAACAGTTATAAGATCAATTTTCTTTCTGTTTCTCCTTGAATCATACTCCCCTGACAACTTTTCGTCAATTTTCTTATCAAGTCGTCTTCTTGCTTCTCCTTGTGCCTGTCTTGATTTAGCACTTAACGTGACAGTCGCTTGTTTCCACTTACCTTCACTTTCATCGTAGAATTTTTCATAGTAACGGTATTTACCGTTGCTCGTTTTTTTATAAAACAATATACCCTCCTTCATCGGTATATCATTAGTTGAATAGACTAATTATACCACTTTTACTTAAATTTTTCCGTCTCTCTATATTTCAGATAACCAAAAAAGCCCTTCACATTGATCAACGTCATTCTGCTACTCGGGCTTACTAAAATATTTTTAAATTCATTATTTTTCCTGATTTCCGTCATGTATTTTTCCAACGTTTTTATTTTTAATGATGGTAAGTAGTGCTCAATCAAATACTTCTTATCAACTAAAATATCTGGAAAATTATTTATATCCATCCTCATCTTCTCCTTTCATTGGATGATGTTATTTTAGCAACAAAAAAAGACTAGCTCTATTAGTCTTTTCTAAAATTATTTCGATGACGCAAATCATCATAAATCACTGGTAAAATCTTTTCTAATTTAGTAACATCAATTCTGACAGCATCTAAAATTTCACGTTTAGGAATGTTATTATACTCATGATCTATAAAGTTTCTTAACAAACGAATACTATTCCAATCAACTTCTGGATATTTTTCTTTCGTTTCTTCTGACAACTTAGCCAAACTAGCTTGTTCCCCCATTTGCGACAAGTTAAACGAAATGTTTTCTACAACCATCTCATCACTTAAATCTATTCCTAATTTTGAGAAACGAGTCATATTTTCTCTAATTCGCTCAATGTTGTACATCATCAATTCAATATAACGTAAATCTTCCTTCACACTATCTCGCAACTAGCTCCACCCTATCTCTCTCAAAACTCTTTACTAGCCTATTTTCGAGTCTTCCATTTTCATATACCCTGTCTAGTGTCAATAAATCAACAGGTAAAGACAGAACAGATTCTAACTCGGTTTTTAACTTTATTTGACCTAAGATACCTCTAATCATGCTACTTTCATAGTCAAAAGCTAAATCTACATCACTGTTTTCATCAGCTTCGCCACGAGCATAAGAGCCAAAAAGGTAAACTTCCTTTAGACCATACTTTTCGATAATTGGCTTGATCTTTTCTTTGATTTCACCCACTGTCAATACCGTCATAATCTATTCCTCCCTGTTTCTTTAATTCTATTATATCAAATTTTCAAGTTCAAACCAGCTTCAAACTTTTTCCTCCTTTCACCCAAAATCAACATATCATGCAGGAATCGAACCCGCATCGCTTTTTTTCAAGCGTTCTACCATTGAACTAATGATATACTACAAATAAACAACTATCTGATTAAGAATTTAATTCCTCCCAATATGCTGCAAAACGATTATCCTCTCTAATTGAATACTCAAGCAAAATCTCTGCAAGCTCTTTTGTTGTGAGTAGACTCTTTTCATACGCACGAAAATATTGCGAAATTTCTTCTTGCTCTTCTTCTGTTAAATAATTCATTTATTCTCTTTCTTCTACTTCTGCAACTGAAAATTGATACACATCATCATAAACTACCGCAGAGTGTTTTTTACATTTTGGATTAGGGCATTTCACCACCCACCATATTTTTTTATCTTTGCTATGTCGCTCACCTTCATCTTTATCCAAAAAAGAACCACAGTTTGGACAAGTTGTTTCTTTATCATAATGCTTTTCTTTGCTATCAATCAGTTCAGTATAAATATAATAAAAGTCAAACACCCTAGAATGTTTGCTGTGACATTTTACACATGCCCCTTCTTCTATTCTTTCACCATCGTAAAAAGTGCTGCCGTACCACTCAAATTCTTCGCTGCCACAATTTCGGCAGATGTGTCTGTTTGCTCTAAAAATTTCTTTGTGCATCCGTTCCTTCTTTCTTATTCCAAATCTTCATAAAAATTGCATTCAACCACGATCAATCACCTCAGCAATCCGTGCAATCATGTCAGTCACCAAGGCATTCCCCATTAAAAATCGTCTCGTTGCATCAGTAATACCAGATATTTCTGTCCAATTATCTGGAAAAGTGTTCAACCGTTCTGCCTCAGTAGGTGTTAAAATACGATATTTGTCGCCATCTTTAATAAAATGCGTTGAACGATTTATACTTCCTTCGCTCGTCAGCATCGTGCGTCCGGGTAGGCTTAAATCATCATGCGGGCTCATGCCGCCTTCGCTGTAAAAGTATTTATGTCCATCTGCTGTTTTTCGTTCAATCTTTTTAGCACCACGAAGATAATTAAACTTCTCAACTTTTTCTTCAGAAAGATAGTACTTCTCTTCAACTTTTTCATCAACAATTGCTTTAAGTGGTGTTGCGCCTTCTGATTTTGGTTCAACTTCAATCGTCAAAAATTTCCCGTGACTCATGATGCCAGAATTATAAAATTCGCTAGAATAGGTATCAGAAACACTGACAATATCTGATGGCAGATTATCAGACTTTATCCTATTTTTTATAATATTTCCTGTTAGTGGAAAAGCTTTAGCCATGACACCGTTCTTAATCAGATAGTTTTCACTTACCTCGCAAACGTTTTTAGTAACAAAAATAAAAACACGACGTCTGCGCTGTGGTGCACCGTAATCAGCAGCATTAACAACTCGCCATTCCACAGAGTAGTCCAAATCTGAAAAGGCTTTAAGCATAATTGCAAAATCTCGACCACGTTGTTTTGATGGTGATTTTAAAAGCCGATCAACGTTCTCTAAAATCAAATACTTAGGTTGAATATTTTTTACAGCACGGATGATTTCCCAAAAAAGCACACCTTTTTTGCCTTCAATTCCTTTTTCTCTATTTAGTGAGCGTGCTACTGAATAGTCTTGACAAGGAAAACCGCCAACAATCATGTCAGCATCCATATTTTTGAAAATCTCATCGTTCATTTTTGCGATGTCTTCGTTGATATTTTGAGAGTCTGGAAAGTGCTTATCATAAATTTCATATGCCCACTGTTTTGTCCGACTTGGCTCAAATTGATTGCTCCACTTTGTTTCAAACTTATCTTTGTTTGCTTTTTCAAGCCCAATCCTAAAACCACCAACACCAGCAAAAAGTTCGAGTACTTTTATTTTTTTCATCATTTTCTCACCGTCACGTTATAGGCAGCTGGAAACATGAATGTTTTATAGCCACTTGGTAATGGCACACCTACTTTTGGATTCCAAATAATATTTTGCACTAAAATGTCGTGTGTCCAACCAATACCTTTGCTTTTACCTGGCAAAGGAGCACCGTTTAGTGCTGGATTTGGGTTATTATGGTTGCCCATTGGATTTTTCATCTTTTCATATGGACGCCCCCAGACATTATAATCTGTGAAAGTCGAGTTTTTCATTGTAATGTGATGACTTGGGGCACCTGTTTCTTTTCCACCTTTTGGAGCAATTATCTTATCAAAAATAGTGCCCCCTGCAGCCAAAGATGTCGCAAAGTCCACTTGTACGCTTTCAGCATAGTAGGTGTGTGCAGTTTGTTTTGTCGCAAAGGAATTGGCTAGCGGGTGATAGCCTTTGAAAGCCATCCCTGAAAAGGTGACGTAGGATGCCCCCATTAGGTCAAACATATGACTGCTTATCCCACTGTGAATGAAGGTCATGTTTGTAAAATTAAGGTGATCAGAGTTCCAAATTGGAAAAACTAAAATGCTACTACCTGCTCGATTCACTGGATCGCTATCGCTACGTCTGATGAATGTCCCACCATTCCATGAAATATTGTTAGCATTAACTGCTGAAATGTACCCAGATCCAACAAATACCGCATTCCTTGCATCTACTTTTTTATTGGACGCCATATAAATACTTGAGCCATCCAAGCGATAAATACCAGATAAGACAGTTGTCCCACCTGATTTAGTTGCATTGATTGCTGTTTGTATGTCACTTGCTGTCTTGATTGTTCCGTTTGTATAAGTAGCACTGATAATCACTCGCTTTTTATCGCCCGTATAAGCTTGCACAATGACATTGCCTGATGCGAGGGGCTTTGTGGCATCTATCATAGCGACATATCCACCCGATGCGTTTTTGACACCTTTGTACCAAAAAACGTCGTCTTGCCCTTTGCTTTCTGACCAAACTTTGAAATAGACGCCGCTTTTCGTTATATCTGCAGGCACTTTACCTGAGAAGTCAAGTGTCGCTGTAATATTATCGGTCAATAATTGTCCTTGCACTGAGTATTTTCCAGACGGGTATGGCGTTCGTAATCTTATTCCTGCTTTATCGGTAATCGAGTCTGCGCTGACACTATATGGACTTAATTTCCCATGATGATTAACACCATCTAAAATTATTTCTCCTGCTGCAAGTGCCACAGTCAAAATTCCCGCACACAGCATTATTTTCTTTTGTCTTTTCATCATTAACCCCTCATTTCACGTTCACATACGGTACGTGTCCTCCTTGCCAAGAAAACGGTATACCATAGGTGACACGCTTTTTATCAGTTGACGAATTATAATTTACCCAACCATGCAAGTAGAGCTTCTTTTCACCGCTATCGCTTGTTAGTATCTCTGCCCCTCCTGAACCTTGTATTTTATTATTTGTTTTCTCTGTCGTTAAAACTGTATTTTGATATTTATATGTGCCAAGTAAGCTCTTAGATGTTGCGTATCCCGTGAAATAGTCAGTGGTCGCGTAGGAGTTTCCCGCAAAAAATAAAACATATGTGCCATCAGGCGATTTAATCAAGCTTGGCGCTTCAATTGTAGAAGCTGGTTTGCCTTTATGTTTAGGACTAGGGTTCTCCACGTTTAGATTTGAAATCATCTTATAAGGGTTACTCGCTGCGGTAAAACCCGATGCGGTTAATTTTCTGATATATAGATTACTTGCTTGCATAATTGCATTACCATCGTTTTTATAAAGCAAATAAGGTGTACCGTTTTCAATATAAATTGACGGATCAATCACACCACCTGCATTATCCATAGCTATCACAGGGTTATCTGAAACGCTAAATGTGCCATCGGGTGTACTAGAAGTTGCAACTGCAATCCGACGCTTTCCTGTTGTCTTGTCTTTCACAGAAAAATACAGGTAATATTTGCCGTTAAATTTGCTGACGCTAGGTGCCCAAATTCCACCAGTACCCCACTTTGGCAGCCTGTTCAAAGCGTCTTTCACAACCCTATAACTGCCATCGCCGTTCATAATAGCAAGCGGAATTTTCTTTCCTCCTGTACCCGTGCCATACATGTAGGTAACACCCTTCACACTGATGGCACTAGGATCCGCAAATTTCGGATTCGATGAAATTTGTTTGATGACGGTCGTTGCATCTGCACCAGCCGTATTTGTTACAACCCCAGTACCAATAGCTGACCAAGCTACGCCTTCGTCCTGCCACTTATTTTTAATTAAGTTTTGTTGCTCAACTTCACTTGTTGTATAGCTATGACGCCCGCTCTTTGCATTTTTGTTATATGCACGGTAGACTGGAACTTTATTACTCTCTGATCCATACCAACTAATTCCTTCATATTCCCATCCTGATTTAACTAAATTGTTTTTCTCTGCCACACTTGCCGTATAATGATGATCACCAATATTTTTACTATAAAGACGATAAACAGGGATTTTTGAACTAACTGGAGCAACCCAGCCAATTCCTTCATATTTCCAGTTGTTTTTATTGACTAGATTATCTCGTTCAAATTCATTGGCTGTATAAAAATGTTCACCAGATTTAGGATTATAAACCCTATATATGACTTGGCTACCAACATCTTCTGCAGAAGCTTTCATTACACCAGCAAGCAGACCCCCAGCAATAAAAATAGTTGAACAAACAACTGCTTTTTTTACGTTTTTCCCATAAGAACTCTTTTCTCGTTTGCTTCTCATAGTACCTCCAACGATTCAAGGTATTCATCATAATCATCTTCGAAAAACGGTGTATTAAACCATTTTTTAAACCACTCTACCATTCAAGCCCTCCACCTACATACTTAAGAAATCCTTCATCAACATAAAAACCATAACCATTCATTTCAACATCTCGTCCTAACGCTTGGAAGTCAATATATTCTGAAAGAAAGTTCCAACCAATTTGAACATCTTTAATCTCTGGATAATTTTCAAAAACATATACACCCAAATCCCAATCATTATCAATTCCTTGATAAAGAACCAGATCAGACTTCCAGTGTTCAAGCAACATTTCCTTTGTTCCGAAAATCCCTAAAAGTTCATCTACATTTTTTGAAATATACTTTGGTAACTCGTCTATCATTTCTTCTGTATTCATTTTCCGCCTTCTTTTTCTATTTCAAGTTGGCGTACTTTTAAGTATTCTAGCGCCCGCCTGATATGATCCTGATTTTTTACTATCGTACTTCTAGCAATCTCAAAGTTTCCTAAATCGCCGTCATACAATTTTTCGATAATTGAAAAGTCCTCCTCAAAAGCAAATGTGTCAACTTCTAATTTATGAGTGCGATTCATGATCGTTACAACAATAAACGGGCGTTTCACATAATAAACCAAAACACTTACAGATACTTTTTCACGCCGTCTATACTCTCGACTTGTTTCAAAATCAAGTATTTTTTCTGCATTGAGCATTATTTCACCACACTTTCGTCTAATAAGTTAATATCACTCATTTTGTCGCCAGAAAACGTCACACTATAAATTCTTGACGCTTTAGCTGGTGTAGGACTCATTGGACTTGTTAATTTCAAAAAGACTTGCACCATCATCTGATTTTTATCTTGTACATTCTCAGACACCTTGATGTCCGAAATATCTTGTTCCAATAATTGAACGGGCATATTTGAGTTCATGATTTTTTTATCCGTCCAATCTGATAGCATCTTTTTGAGTATATTCGTATCTGATGCAACACTCAGCTTTTGATATAGGTCATCTGTCATAGTCGCTTTCAAACCAGCTTGACGTTTCGTCAGAGCGTCTTGATTAAGTTCTATTGTCAGATAATTTTCAAAGACCGCTTGTCGATCTTTTTCACTATCTGACGTTTTTGTCTTTAACTCGCTTGAGCTAATTTTTTCAGATTCTGTTGATTGAATTGAAGATGCTTCATTTATCTTTAAACTATTTTTCACCCTCTTTACATTCGAACTTTTTTGAGTTTGATTTTGAACAACTTTTTTTGCTTTATCTTTGTCATCTAAAAAATTAAATACTGCGATAACACCAATAAAAACCGTTAATGCAATTAAAAACATTCTTTTCATATTTACCTTTCTTTATTTTGTGCCTGCTGGTGGATGAATAATCGACGCCACGCTTGACATTGGAAAACTAACTGTCGTTTTAGAAACTGGTTTGGGATTTTGATCATATAAAACAATCGATCCATCCGCATTAACGCCACCAACAACTCCTGTGTGACCATAAGTTCCATCTACCGTTACTCCAAAACTACCGTAATTGATTAAGCCGCCACGTTTGAAATTGATAATGTCACCTGTTTTCATCTTCATTGCCTTCGGATCCGTTATAACTTGCCATCCTTTAGCTGCCCAATTGTAATCTTTTCCAATATCAGCTGCTGCAATACCTCCGCTTAAAGCGCCAAAGCCCATCTTTTCTGCATAATAACTTGTCAGCGCATAACACTGTCCTGAGCCAATCCGTTGCCCCGCCACCTGATCAAGTATGCCGATGGCGCCACCACCAACAACTCCGCCGATAGCACCGTAGCCACATGGAGGATCTGGCGTTCCGCCGTGATCGTCAATCCATTTATCAAGCGCGGTCATCACATCTGCACGTTTTTGCCCTGTACCATTTGTTGCTGTAAAATAAACGCCACCCATGCTTGGATTCCACGAACCGTTCGCTAAAGCTTTTGCCTTATCATCTTGATCCTTGAACGTCTCGTTTTTGTTAGCAATAATTGTTTGTGTTGTTAAACCCACAACTGCTTTTTCATCGTTGAAATTTGACGCATTATTCGGATCATTATCAAAAGCGCCATAACCAAACATATTAGCGCCTTTCTGTGTTGCTACGCCTGCCGTTCCATAGCTCGATTCCATTTGTGCAATTGCAACAATTGCTCGGACGTCTAAACCACTTGCTTTTTGCCACTCAAGTAACTTAGCACCATTGATTCGATTCTTATCATAAGAAATACCCGTGGTAGCTAAAAAACCATCCAATTGATCTGCTGTAATACCATAGCGTTGACAAAGAAGATTGTGCGTATAAGCATCCGCCCCAGACCAATGTTTTACATAGTAGCCACCTGTTTGTGTTTGCGCATCTGCTGAAGCAGAATCGTTATTCTTTGAGATGGTAAACAAAATTGTTACAAATAAAATAACGGGCATAAACAACGTTAGCCCGCCAATCAATAGATATTTTTTCATCTCATTTCCTTATTTTTTTATAAACAAAAAAGCCGATTTCTCGACTTTTTCTTGAATTTATTTTCTATTTTGCCAATCAGTTTTCTCGTAAGAAATTTGCAAAATACGTATTGAAACGCTGTACTCAACATATAAATAGATATATCTGTTACGTACCCACTTCCTAACAACGTCACCTTCTATTTCTCGATAAGACACTCCGCTTTCAGGAAATTCTGCAATTTCTTCTAAAACATTTTCTAAGTCTCTCCTGAACTTTGATATACTATTAGGCACACTGTAATGAGTGGAGATAAAATCTTCAATACTATCAATATCAGCAATAGCATTTTGTGTTAAAATCACTTCTTTCAATCAGACCAACCTCGCTCTTTTTTAAAATTAGAGAAAGTTGCTGCACCATCTTTCTTTTCAATTTGAGAGTAGGCATCATTAAAAGCATCAGAAAATACATGAGCTTTTTCTTTATAATCACTTAATTCTGAAAGTAACTTTTCATACTCGCTTTTCGTCAAAATCACAACATCTTCGTTATTTTCAATAAATTTTGGATTCAACATATAACACCTCCGTTTCCTATAGTATATCACATTCAGCACCTTGAACCTACTAAATATCATCAGAGTCTAAAGATACATCACGACTAGAGTTTAAATCTGTTAAGAATTTTTCCATCTCTGCTTTTTGAGCAAGATTTGTTTCTACTTTTGCACGTTTATTCATTCCTGTTCTATTAAATCCCCGTGTAAAAGCATTACCTTGTTTTGGTGTCTTGTAGATATTTTTGTCATCGCTTAAACGTTCGACATGTTCTTGAGCAGCTGCCACAGTGATTGGTTGATTGACGTTCAGCTTTTTGCTCGCTGTATCTTTAATCAATTGAGCTGTTTTGGTCAATGGTGTTTTTGCGACTGTTACAACTTTTTCTTTGATTTTTGGCTTGTTTGACAAATAATAATCAGCGTCTTTTGGCGCTTCCGTTGGCTCACTTACGGTTTCTGGATCTACTAAATCAGTTGCTGCTTGAGATTCACTTAAAACTGGCGCTTCCGTTGGCTCACTTACGGTTTCTGGATCTACTAAATCAGTTGCTGCTTGAGATTCACTTAAAACTGGCGCTTCCGTTGGCTCACTTACGGTTTCTGGCTCTACTAAATCAGTTACTGCTCGAGAATTACTTAAAACTGGCGCTTCCGTTGGCTCACTTACGGTTTCTGGATCTACTAAATCAGTTGCTGCTTGAGATTCACTTAAAACTGGCGCTTCCGTTGGCTCACTTACGGTTTCTGGATCTACTGAATCAGTTGCTGCTTGCGATTCACTTAAAACTGGCGCTTCCGTTGGTTCACTTACGGTTTCTGGATCTACTGAATCAGTTGCTGCTTGAGATTCACTTAAAACTGGCGCTTCCGTTGGTTCACTTACGGTTTCTGGCTCTACTGAATCACTTGCTGCTTGCGATTCACTTAAAACTGGCGCTTCCGTTGGTTCACTTACGGTTTCTGGCTCTACTGAATCGGTTACTGCTTGCGATTCACTTAAAACTGGCGCTTCCGTTGGTTCACTTACGGTTTCTGGCTCTACTGAATCACTTGCTGCTTGCGATTCACTTAAAACTGACGCTTCCGTTGGTTCACTTGCCGTTTCTGGCTCTACTAAATCAGTTGCTGCTTGCGATTCACTTAAAACTGGCGCTTCCGTTGGTTCTGTTTCTGTTGCTTCAATTGGCTCGGCTACATCGACATCAGAATCTTGCAGATCTTCCTGTACTTGATTGGTACTTTCACTATCTTTGTCAGGCAACGAATTACTTTGATATGGTGCGTCTTCTAATCCCGTGTAAGCATTTAGCGCCTTGCCACCACGATAAAGAGTTCCCGCACCCATACCAGCTACAGCTGCTACACCACTTGTTGCTTTACCTGCCACCATACTTGCACCAGATACTACCGGAGCAACCGTTTGCGATGTCACTTGAGCAATTTGCCCCGCTTTTGTCACTATATCACCTTCTTTGCCTAACACTTTTCCATTAACATTATTAACAGGTAAAGCATTAGCTGCGGAATTACCTAAGATAAAACCAGCAATTGTACCCTTAAATTTCCAAATGCCAACATACATCAATACTTCTACAATTAAGGTAACTGCTAAAGAAACAATCGCAACAAGTCCACCGACCAGCACTCCTTCTTTTTTAATATCACCTGATAAATTCGAGAATGAATTTCCAATCATACTATTGAAATAAAAGAAAACAAGCAACGCAATGCTTGTGATACTTGGCAGTAATAGAAATCCGAACGATGTTTTGAGCATATTAAATAAGATATTTTGCATACTTGGTAAAAATGAAATCATGATACCGATTGGAATCATAAACATAATCAACAAAACTAAAAATTCAACTGCTACTGAGATCAACTGAATGAACAAAACTGGAATACCAACAATTACCGCATCAACTATTTTAAAAACAACGTAAAACATTTTTGGCATGATATAATCAGATATTGCTGATACCCATTCATTAGGTACATCTTTTTCATCAGCACCTTCACCGAGTGCATTCAAATAATCAGATACATCACTTTTGTTCTTATATTCCCCATCTTTATCTTTAACAATACCAACCGATACATCGTCAAGCTTCAATTGCGGATAATCACCATCTATTTTCACAGATGGCTTAACGTCTGGATCAGTGGAACCTGTGTTAATAAAACGATAAGTATCATATACTTCATTGGACAAATAGGTATTCGCAAATGATCCTTCCGCACCCGAAGTTGTTTTCTTACCGTCAGAATTAGTAACAGACACATCAGCCAATTTAGTTGTAACCTCTTTTGAAACATTATGCACCGTATCTAAAATGTAGATACCGCCATTCGTTCCCCCAATCGACCCGAAATAGATCAAGGCTACCGCATAAACAGCTAGCACATGCACGACTTTTTGTGTGAAATTTCTGCCCTGCATAAAAGCATAGACTAAATAAATCAACGTAATCATGATAAAAAAGCCCGCTATTGACGTTAGTGAGAAATTACCTGAACCACCACCAATTTTATCAAACAAATCCTTTGATGTATCAAAGACTGCTGACTTAAACGTATCATAAGGGCTTAAATTCCCAATTGACTTGATCAGCCAATAAAAAATAAACGCTACCAGTTTCAAAATCCAAAATGGTAACTCTACAAAAATAAACGTCAAGCCACCCCAGATTTTATTTTCTACTGAACTTGGCTCAATAAACGGCTTCATCTTGAAAATGTCGTAATTTGCCATCGAAACAAGCGTTGGCACTTTTGATATAAAATCCATTTGACTCCTTTCTTAAACGTATTTATTTTCTGCGAGACTTGAAACAGTTGCTTTCATTGGTGAGAACAATTCTTCTAAATCGGGGAAAATATTGTGAACGCTGATAATGTTTGTATTACCATACACATCATACATCAGACATTGACCTGAAATCATATTATCTATCCAGTCCAAGTTTTCTTGATCAACTTCTAGTCCTACATGTTTCAAAATCATTTCTCGCTCTGATTTTTCATAAAATGCAAAAATTGTACCAAATCCAGTTGTATCGTCATCGCTTTTTGCATCATTTACAGACTGCGTAATCAAAGCAAGTGTATTATTTTGTGAACGACCAACACGGCGCATAGATTTAATTACTTTTTTACCTTCAGAACTTTGCATCAAAATCCACGCTTCATCAAACCATTCTAATGTTTGTTCGTCACGGTTTTGTTCGCCAAAACGTTTACAGAAACTTCCCAGCGCAAACATCAGCGCAATTGAATTACGTTCATGATCTGTGATCTTGTCAGCATTGTCTTTTGGCAATGACAAATCCGCAACTTCTAAAATTGTGATTCTTTCTGAATAATCAAGCCCTCGAGCTGTACCGTCTGAAAAGGCTAAGTCAAGAATTGTACCTTGAGACATTTCGTACAGATACTCACCAGCTTCACGAGCACGTTCGTCCTTGTGTGTGCGTAACTTATCAAGTACATGTTTGAAACCGACTTTTTTACCTGCAACTCTATCAGCAACAACTTCTTTGATTGCTTTAGAAATTACTGTTTTCTCAAAGTTAGTAAATTTATCTTCACCCAAAAAGTCCAAGATAGATTTTGCGACCTCAATTGAATCAAGTTCATCTAAAATAACGATTGGATCAAGCACACCGTGATTATCCTTATTTCTTGCGTCAAGCGTTACGAAGTTGAATTTTTCAATCTGAGCACAACGTTCTGGATATTTCTTACGATAAACTGGATCATTGATTTTCTTCATGTAATGACTGCGAATTTCACGTTTTGGATCCACGTACAACATTTTTACATCTTGCATTGCTGTTGAGAAAAACAGTAATTGTGCTAGATAAGATTTACCTTGTCCCGTAGCGCCTGTAATAATAATATGAGGGTTCTTTGTAATTTTACCTTCTACACCTTCTTTGTTACCGATTGTCGCATTGTACAAGACAAGATTTCTTGACCCGTAAATCGCATCGTTTATGTCATCCCATCTGCCAGCATAGTTATCAACTCTACCGATATAGTGACCGACTTTAGTTCCAGAGAACGTAGTAGTAAACAACATGCTTTCAGCAATTCCCTTTGGCGTGAATGTATGTACCCATTTTCTTGTGTCTGGATTCAAACTTTTACCATATAAGATATTTTGAAACAAATAAGGCTGATCCTGATTACCTTCTCCAAGCTCAATGCGCATATTTTGAAAATAACCCATAATGGCTTGTTTTCTCGCATTTAGCTGCTCTATGCTTGACGCCGTGACAATAAAAAAATGACCAACATCAAAGAATGATTCGTCATTACCTAGTTTTTTATATAAGTCATCAATTGATAATTTTCTAAGTAGAATATTATCATCTTGGACAGAGCCTTGACTGTGTGCTTCTTGAATAATATTGGTTAAGCGTACTCTGTTTCTTCCAGCTTGCGTTTTAATTTTATCATTGCCTTGAAACTCTGCCTTGATTCGATATTCAACAGGAAAGTTAAAACGTTGCGCCAATTCCGCAATATGATTAGCGTTAATAATAACGGGACTATTTGCGATAGGCAAGATTGACACATATGACTCACCATAAGGTGAAGTCAATTTTAGATAGCCGCTTTCAACGTCAATATTTGTATCAGTCACATTCAATATAGCCCTGCTTGCAATAACTTCATCTTTTTGGTGCGGAATGTTTCTCAAGAACTGGCTACGTTGTAAATAAAACAGTTCTTCGTCCTTAACACGTCTGCCCCTGATTGTTTGAAGTTTTTGATAAGCGTCTTGCTCACTTGTTTTATATTCTTCTTGCCAATCTTCTTTTTCTTCTAACTGATAGCCTAGTGCATTAAAAGCTTTTTCGGCTACTGTATCAACTCGATCTATCGCAAACGCCTTTATATCATCTATCAGTTGTGGTTTTTCTAGTTTAACGCCAATAACCCAAACATACTTATACGGAATTTCCATCTCATTTGTCAAGTAATCAACTGTGCGCCCTAAACTATTTAACCCAATTTCTTGGCTATCTTCAGCTAAGTCATTTGATAAGTCCCGCATCTTTTCAATTAAGAGATAGTCTTGCGGCACTAAGGCAATCTCAAAATTTTTATTCTGTTTCAATTTTGAGATGACCTGCATCACATTGATTTTTTGACGCTTCTTTTTTTCTTCATCAACCAATGTAATTGGTGTACTTGGTATCACATAATATGCAATGACTTCTTTTTCTTTTGTCAGAACCATATTATTGTGAACTTTAGCTATTGGATATTCTAAATTTAATGCCATCTTACCCCTTTCTTTATTTTATAACATTGTTTTTTCAAAAACAATTTTTTCTACTTTTTCAACCCGCCCTGTTTGATAGATTGATTTTTTGTTTAGCTTAAATTCAAACAAAAAACGAATATAATCAATCGCAAACACGTGCATCTTCTTTCCTTGAGGCTCGTACGTCACATAAAGTTTTGCCGCTCTAAGAGGTAAGTATATTGCTAATAACCAACTCAAACTGAGAGTAAAGTGTCCTAAGACAACCCAAACTTTAATAAATAAAAGCTCAATAATTGCGACCAAAGCAATTACCACAAAATATGATAACTGCATCGGTGTTTGAAAAGAAAAAATAACAGCGTGGGTTTTAGGATTTCTGAACTCTTGCATCCAATATGGTGCGTGTAAGCCCTTGGTGTAATCGTAAATGTATTCCTCGTCCATACTCTTTTCTCTCTTTCAGTTGTTAGCCTAGGTTAATTCCAAAGAATGCCAAGATTGCTTTAAAGAAGTTGTAAATGCCCGTGAAGCCTTTAGTCAATGACATAATGATAACGAAGAACAGCAGCACTGATCCTAGTTCCAACCATTTTTGATTTTTCCAAGACTTGATAGACAAGATAATTGCGACAGCTGTCAAAAGAATTGGCAATTGATTTGACATGAAATTTTGAAGATTGTTAAAATCCATTTTTATTTACCTTTTTCCTATATTACTTAAAGTAATGATACATTGCAGTTACAAAATAACTGTTTTCTTGTTTTGTCAGATCCAACGTATAATTTTCATCATGCGTCAAACCTTGTGCATCTTTATATGTCACCGTTGTTTCAACAGTATAGACATCATTTTTCTCTTGAATCGTTGTATTTTTCACTTGATCTACACTGAAACCATCACCCATCAATTCAGGCGTTTTCATGAGAATTTTCATCTCATCAGCTTTGTTTTCAGCGTACTTTGTGAAAAACATTTCAGTAAAATCGGTAATACTTTTCTTAGTATCGCCTGCTAAGCCATCTTGATTTACTTTTTGTTCAATCGCCTTAGTGCGACCAGCAACCAATTCATCTTCTACAAAATATGGATTTGCCATTACTGTAAAGACTGTTTTTCCTGATACTGGAATTGCCAAAACTTTTGAAAGACTTGTCGTTTTACTGTCAACCGTAGTTGTATAAAACACTCTGACTTTAGCAATTGTTATATCACCCTGATTTTCAGTATCAATCAGCTCGGAAGATACATAATCACGTTGTCCTGAGCTTGATTCTTGATTATAATTAAAACCTTCTGCAAAGCATGATTTCAAAAAATCTTGACGTTTTTGATTGGCATCAGAATCCGTTGAGTAGTTAATATAACCTTTTGTAAACTGATTAGCAAAATTAGCAAGCTTAACATCATCTAATTCAGATTGACCTGTATTTGGCAAAATATGATTTACCGACGCTTGTAGTTTTTCAATTTTCTGCTCATTTTGATCTGCTCTTGTTGCTGATGATACTACCCTAACTGTTCCAACTGCCAAAACGCCAAACATCAACATTATACCAGCAGTCAAAGCAGTGTCCGCAAATTTTCTTGAAACCGTACCGCTTTTTTTCAGTGCGGGTTCTTTAAGTTTTTTCTTTTTCTTGTATTTTTTTGGATTTAGTTTGCTTTTATTCAAAGTTTCACTAAGCTCTGCCTTTTTAGCACTTGTTTTTTTAGATGATTTTGGTTTTTTCTTTTTGACAGGTACTTCTTCCTCCTCATCAAATTCATCATCTTCATCAAATTCTAAATCAGGCTCCACAACTTTTTTAACTACTTTCTTTTTTGGCTTTGTCTTAGTTTTGGTTTTTTTAGGTTTGAAATACTGCTCAACCTGAGCCACCTCATCTTCATCTAAACCACTTGACGCCGTTTTTACTGAAAAACCCAATTCTTTTGCAACAGACAAAATCTCTTTGCTTTCTTTATCTAGCTCTCGGGCTACCTCGTATATTCGTTTTTTTGACAATTATTTTACTCCCTCATTATATTTTTTAAGCGCCGCTTGATAATCATCCATCAGCTTCTTGTTGTACGCATTTACTTCAGCATTGTACGCATCTATTTTCGATTGGTCAGTTGCATTTATATCCGAAGTTTCCTCTTGTTGACTAGACGATTCAGTTGTATTAACATCCGATTGTGCACCTTCTTCAACATTCAAATCACTAGAATCTGCTTCTTGTTGTTCCAATTTTGATTCTGGTTCTGGTTTTGGTTTCGATTCTGACGACTTTACCTCTACCTTTTGTTTTGGCGGTAATGATACCATTTTTTCTCGCTCCACTAACTGTTTCGTTACTGCTCTTTTGGTATCTATTTCTACAAATTTTACAGCCCCAACCTTTGTCATCAATCCACTATAAACAGCACAAAATACTAGTATACCAAGAAATAAATTCAGTTTGAACCGAAAAATCCGCTTCTCCGACATCTTCCCAACCACCTCCTCCTCCCGTAATAAAAGCTTAGCTGTCTAACCTTGCTTGATATAGGTATTCATAAATATATGAATCTGACACATCTTCAATTTTTGAATCCACAATTGCTTCATAAATACGTTTTGTTGCTTCATCAAGAACTTTTTTAGACATGAAATCAAAGCCATATTCTTCAATAAAATCATGCTGTCCAAGATCATCAAAAGCACTCTTGAACCCAAAGAAATCATATGTTTCACGTGCTACCGCCTTAATCAAAATATCTTTGTTTCTCTCAATTTTGAGTGCATACATCATCACCACTTCATTCAGATATGTTTTTCCATTAAACTTAATCACTTGCTACTCACGCCTTCCTTTTCTCAATAACATTTTTAATTGCTTTGCGCTTAATAAACGCAACTCCTGCAATAATCAATGCACCAATCACACCACCAAAGCGTAAAGCTTGTTCACCAGTTTGTGGCAAAAAGCTTGGTGCTGTCGGTGGAACAATTCCTTGAACAACTTTATCAAGAAGTGTTTCCGCTGGTTTACGTGCTTTAACTTTAACCGTATCTGATTTAATTTCTTTTTTATCACGTCCCTGCTCCTGATAGTCAGCTCCCGCAGTATTCGGAATAACGTAAAAAGCTCCTTTAAGATAATTATCTAATTCCTCATCACTTGCCGCATTAAAAGTTACATCATCAAGAAAAAGCGTATATGATTCATCTTTTTGGATTGTTAATGGCACAGTTTTTGCAGTTGCTGAAACAGTTGCTTGATCATCATTACCATCTGTTTGCATTGCTGGCGTTAGATCAGATTTCACATCGAACTTATCCGTTACCTTATCAGTCTTATCACCTTTTGTATCATACACATCTACTGCTTTAATAGCTTGAAGCCCCTCAACTGCATCCTTCATTGTGAAATTAGCAAATTTAGCAGTTCGATCTACTTTATACACAACTTTATAATCATAAGATTTTGACTTATCATCAAGAGTAGTGAATTTTTCCCATTTTTTATTTTTATCCGAAAAATCAAGATTATCTTTTGAAACAAATTTTTCAGCCGTTAATCCTACTGGGGCTTTTAGCGTGTGAACTTTTGCAGTATCTTCCGTTGTAATCGGATGATCAGGATCTTTAGGGTTTGTCACAATTTGTGAAACGCTATTTGTTAAAATTGTATCTGCTTTAATTGTTTGTTCTGCAACCGTTGTTACTCGCCAAATACCACGTGCGTTTGTTGTCGAGCCAACATAAAACCAATCCAATGGATTTTTAGGTATTGCCGTAATTTTACTCTGGTTAATCGAAATATCGAACTGATCCGTAACTTCTTTACCCTGTGTTCCATCGTTATTAGCTTTGAAAAACTCACTGGAATTATAATTATTAGGGTCAAAACGCAAACCAACTGGCAAGGTATCTGTTAGGCTGGTTAGCAAGCCCTTATTTCCTGGCGAAAATACAATATCAAACGTTACTGTGTCCCCTGGCAAAATAACGTCATCTTTTTTAAGCGCATTACCATTAACTTTAACAACATTTTGCCACACACCATCCCCCTTTGACTGACCGTTATCAGTAGCAGCAGTCTCTTGCTTAGCGTCATCCGCAAATGCAGTAAAGACACTTGTTAAAGGTGTTGCCAACGCAAACGAGACAGTCGCTAAAGACATTACTTTATTTAGTTTATTCAAACTGTTTTACCTCTTTTATTTTATTTTTATTTTTTTCACGGGCTTCTCACCCCGTTTATACGGTCGCATCTAGTCGTAGTTTAGTTTAATTGTCATTTAGACGTAGTGTCTGTTGTTGCCTTGGCTGTCGCAATAGCCGATTCGAGTTCATCAAGAGCTGTTTTCAATTTATCATAAGTCGTTGTTTCCAATGCCCCACTCTTATCAAAAAGTGCCATTACCGCATCTACTTTCGTTTGGACTGCAGGAACCGCAGGATAAGATTTCATCAATTCATTAGCACGAGCAATTTGTCCATCTAACGTTGAATTGTCCGTTTGGCTAGCATTACTTGATGCTTGTTCTGTTTTATCATCGGTTTGTTTATCGGATTCACTTTCTCCCGTGTCGTCCATAAGTCCCTTAGTACCATCATCAGCAGGATTATTCTCAACGTATTTATCTACGTCTGGATCGATTGCTGGTGGCAATACAGCAACCTCATTTGATTTAATTGTTGTTGTCCCTTTATCGCCGTCTTTTGGCGTTTTATCAGACCAAGTCAAATCAGCCGTATCTGGTACATAGATTGTGCCATCACTTTGAAGGTAGTTAATTTCTTCAGCAGCCGTTGCTCCTTTAAGTGTCGCATTGTCCACATACTCAGTGATCTTCAAGTCATCACCTTGTGCACGTGTGAATTGTGTTGGATCTTTAACTGTAAATATAATTTTGAGTGTTTCTTTTACACCATCTTTTTGGAACTTCTTAGCTTCATAATCAGTTGTTACGTCTTCGCCTTTGCTATTCAACACTTTGATAGAACCCGCGATCACTTTGCCGTCATTGTCTTTAAAAGTGATGTTTTTCAACGGTACGTACTTAACAGATTCCCAGTTTTCAGTCAATTGAATATCAGTATAATCTGCATGGTTTGAAAGGACATAGTCGATTTGTTCATCGAAGAAATCATCATGTGCCGCAAGATTATATTTGTCATCTGCCTTTTTACCGTCAGCTGTGAGTTCTGATTTATGAATGCTTGGTTCTGTATAAACAGGTGTTGTTTTTGTCTTATTAGTTTTATCTGTCCAAGACTTGTCATCAATTAGTTTACCAGTCGTATCTGCTTCATTTTCCACAACCATATCAGCTGGTTTCTTCGTTTGATCGTCGATATTTTCAAGAGTATCTACCACAATATGATACGTGTGATTATAGAAACTAGACTGCATATCATTCAAAAGAGTAGCCTTAGCCGTTGCTGTGATTGTATGACCTGTGACTTTAAGATCCAATCTATCTGTCGCATCTTTACCAGTCTCATCAACCAGTTTCACTGATAGAATATTAACTTCAGCAGGTACTTCATCGTGCATTACGAATGTTTGGTAACCAGCAGTTACGTCAGTTTTCGGAACTTCTTGAGCTACATCGAAAATAAGATGTTTGTCAGTAGTTGCTGTTTTGCCATCAAGACTATTTTTACCATCGGTCACTGTTTTTACAGGTTTTTCTGGTTTCTTAGGCGTTGGTGGTAAGACACCTACCTCGTTTGACTTGATTGTCTTAGTCCCTTTATCACCATCCTCAGGCGTTTTATCAGTCCATGTTAAGTTTGCCGTATCTGGTACATAAATCGTGCCATCACTTTGAAGATAGTTGTGTTCTTCAGAAACAGTTGCTCCTTTGAGTGTCGCATTGTCCACATACTCAGTAATCTTCAAGTCATCACCTTGTGCACGTGTGAATTGTGTTGGATCTTTGACCGTGAATACAATTTTAAGTGTTTCTTTCACGCCATCTTTTTGGAACTTCTTAGCTTCATAATCAGTTGTTACGTCTTCGCCTTTGCTATTTAACACTTTGATAGAGCCTGCAATGGCTTTTCCGTCATTGTCTTTAAAAGTGATGTTTTTAAGCGGTACGTACTTAACAGATTCCCAGTTTTCGGTCAATTGAATGTCAGTATAATCTGCATGGTTTGAGAGGACATAGTCGATTTGCTCATCGAAGAAATCATCATGTGCCGCAAGATTATATTTGTCATCTGCCTTTTTACCGTCAGCTGTGAGTTCTGATTTATGAATAGTTGAATCAGTATATTTTGGCGTAATTGGTACTTCATTTGACTTCTCTGGTGTATCTGGCGTTGTGCCATCTGGGTCTGGATCTGGAATATCAGATTCAGCAATATTGATAAATTTCATATCCTTATCAGCTTTTGATTGATCATCAATATTTGACAGTGTTGGAATCGTGATAGCGTACTTATTATTATAGAACGCATCTGATTTCACAAAAGCATCTTGGAATGTCGCTACAAGTTGTACGTGTGTCGCATCAATCGTTTTATAAGCAAACTTAATTTGACTGGTCGTAAGTTTCGTGCCCGATTTATCAGTAGCCGTTACTTTTGAAATATCAGGTAGACTAACTTTACTTGTATCAAAAGTATCAACAATAACCGCTTTTGTAATCAAGAAGTTTGAAATATCTGTATCAGGTGTTGCTGGTGCTGTAATAACTGCCTTAACTGCTTTTGCAGGAATTGTTTCTTTAGCTGTTTTTGCTGCAAATGTTGCTTTGGTGGCTTTTACGTCAAGTTTCAATTTATCATCTGGATCAGATAGTTCTTCTTCTTTTGATTTAACTGGTAGTGTTGCTTTTTCAGAAATATCAGGAATGGCAACTTTAGCAACTTTAGCAGCTAGAGTTGCTTTAGCATCAGCTTTGCTACTAGAAAGTGGATCTTTCGCATCTTTTGCAGGAATTTTTAATTTAGCAACAACTTTACCAGCTGAATCCGCAGATTCTTTATCATCGTAGTCAATTTTGGGTTTAACACCAGCGAAGACCCGTGGTTTTGCCATTGATACCAAATCGTCTGTACCGCCAGCATCGTCATATATTTCCCATTTAGCTTTATAATCCGCATAATCAATTTTATATTGTGCATAGTCTGCATTGTACGCAGAAACTACTGAATTATACTTAGCCACATAAGCCGCATAAGCTGTATTGTAGTCCGCAACTGCTTTATCATAAGCAGTACTATAAGCAGCATAAGCTTCTGTATAATCTCCAGCGTTATCTTTGAAATCTGCTGCATAAGCTGCATAAGCAGTGTTATAAGTATTCACAATCTTATCATAGTTATCGCTATAAGTTGCATACTTAGCCAGATAATCAGATACTGCTGTTTGGAATTTTGTTACATAAGCATCATAAGCTGTATTGTATTTACTTACAGCTGCATCATATTTTGTACTATAAGCGCTATAAGCACTGTTATAATCAGAAATATCACTTGTCATTGCGGTCTTGTACTTTGTATAAGCTGCATTATAAGCATTGACTACTTTATCAAAACCATCGCTATAATTATCATAAGCATCATCATAGTCATTAACTGCTTTCAAATAATCTGCAGCATATTGCTTATATGCTGCATCATATGCTGTTTTCTTAGCATCGTAATCTGAGCTGTAAGTGTTATAAACGGTATTGTAAGCACTCACAGTTGCGTCATACTGGTCTGAATATTTTTGATAAGCATCAAGATAGTCACTGACGACTTTATCATAAGCAGGGCTATAAGCCGCATAAGCTGTATTATAATCAGAAATCAACTTATCAACTGTTGCTTTCCAATCTTTAACCGCCTGCACGTATTTTGTGAAATCTGTATACTGAGTGGCTGTCCCGCCAATTTCTTGTGAGATAACCCAATTCCACTGTGTATCTGTCAAGGTTGTTTTACCATTGATAGACTTACCGTCACCGTCCAAAATGTCTTTCACTGGTGCTTTGTTATCACTCAACGGTTTGAATGTTGGTGGTACAGGAAGTTTTGGCACCTCTGGTGAATCTGGAATCTTGCCAAGTTTTGTATAAGATGGCAATGTTGGTGTTGCAGGTGCTTTCGGTAATGTTACCGTTGGTGCATTCGGCAATGTCAATTTAGGAACATTAGGCGTTGCGCCAAGTTTTGGTGCAACCTCTGTTCCAAGCGCTGGTGCCTTTGGCAACGGTGGTGCATCAGGTGAATCGGGAAGTGATAAATCTGGTGACAATGGCAATGTTCCAAGTTTAGGTGGCGTAGACCCATCAAGTGAAGGTGAATCTGGTAGATTCGGTCCTGCAGGTGGATTAACAACTTCACTAACTGTTGGTGGTGTAGGTGGATTAGGACTCGTCACAGTTGGAATGTTTGTATAGAGTTGATAATGCACCGTAACATCTTCAGGGAGATACGTAGGTGGAGTTGGTTTAAGTGGTTTACTCACAATACCACCAGCAGCCGTACGTGTATTGATTTGGAACCATTGAGCAAGTATCATGTTGTTATGTTCATTTTGCCAAGCCGTCAAACCAGGAACGCTAGTACGGAACGTTAAACCAACGTAATCTCCACTTGTGACTTGACCGCCGATAGCACCATAGTACATCCTTCCTGAAACACCATCCCACTGAGTCACATCCATGGCAGCGCCTTTAGAAACCCAGTCGTTATCGTTTTCAGAATAGGCATAATCTCCGTGGATTCCAACACTAGATCCAGCGATTGTTTTGAAAGTACCGTTGAAGTTATTCACTTTTTCAATCCCGTTAGTGATCGAGTTGTTATTTAGCGACGCAAAAGTAAAGACCGCAGGATCTGCACTACTAAATGATACTCGTTCGCCATCGTCTGTGTAAAAAGCGATATTTACATCAGTTGCGAGGTCATTTGTGCTACCGTTCGGATTTTGTGCCCCTTGCGTAATCCCGTCTGTCGGATCTTTGTGTAGTTGAAATACTGCGTGTCCATCAGGTGAAGGCGTGCTTCGCAAAATATATTGAAAGACTACTTTAGAAATTTTCTTTCCACCAAAATCTGAATTATCAAGACCTGTGTAAGTTACTGTGATAATTTGTCCAATAGACGTCTCTACTGCAACTCCGCCTGCTGCATTGAGCTGTGGCGTTGCGGAATAACTATTTGATGCATACTCCACATCATTAAGTGTATGACCGTTGAGCATACCGCTAGTGTTAGGATCGCCGTTTAAATCATTTCGTTGATACTGCAATTGAAAAGCCACCGCAGAAATGTAATTGCCGCCGCTCACGCTGATATTAGCATTGGGTTCGTTTTTAAAATTCAACATACTATTTAGAACCTCATTGAAATTCCCTGTCGTACCTGCTGCATCTTTTGCGGCTACCACTTGTGCATTATAAGTAGCAAGTTTTGCATTATAATCTGCCATCTTAGCATCATACGCCGCTTTTGTTGCAGCATTTTTCGATTTGATGTCATTGAGTTGTGCGATAGCCGCTTGTACATCTTTTGTTTGTGCTGCATAGTCAGCATTGATTTTGGCTTCATCACCAATTTGACTTGTGATTGTCGGATCTCTCACAACATTTACCCCAGCATTATCAGCTGCCGTTACCGCATTTGTTAATGCTGTTTTTGCGGATGCAACGTCATTTTGATCCGCATAAACAACTGCGTGATTGTTCATCAATGGTAAGATTGTAGATGACGCAATTTCGCTACCAACTAAAACGGCTAATGCCGATGACGCATAAAGCCAACGTTTGCCTGACTTCCACTGGCGAAAGTGTGTGTTTTTAATATTGTTTTTAAACATTTTTCTCCTTTGAGATTTTTTTATTTTGCTAGACCCTTTTAGACTGAGTCTATTTCCAAAGAAAAAAAGCAAACAAAAAAGCCACAATTTCTTATGGCAAATTTATCTGTATTTTTTTCTTCTTCGTTCTTGTGACGTTTTTTTTGCAACTATCCTTATTAGTAATTCAGCTTATTTTCCTTTTTGAACTCTGTCCAGCCACGGTTTGAGTAGACTGGATCTCCCAATTCTCTCCCGAGTTTATATGAATCAAGCGCTTCCTGTGGCGTTTTTCCGTCAATTGCTTGCCCATTAGGAATTTGTGGATCAACAATATAAAAAGATGTTCCCTCGAATTTCCATCCTTTTGAAACCAAGAGCTGTACTTCACCGTAATTTGCAGTATAATGATGTGCACCAGCTTTTTTCGCATTAGGATTATAAAGGCGATATACATTATCCTTTGCAGGCGCTTCAGTGTTTGAATACCAGCTAATCCCTTCATATCGCCATCCTAATTTTACCAGAGCGTCTTTTTCACCTTTATCAGATGTATAGTGATGATCCCCCGCATTGGGATTGTATACACGATATACTGGCGTTTTACTTTTGGAAACTAAAAGCCCAGAAGTACCCTCAAACTTCCAACCAACTTTGTACAAACTTTTAACTTCGTTTGCGTTTAATGTATAGAAATGTTCGCCAGAATTAGGATTATACATTCGATACAATGTTTGCCATGTATGATTATTATAAAAATCAAAACTACTATTCATTCTTTTTATTTGATTAACCATTGAATTTGGATTAGCTTCATCCGCAGCTTTTTCAGCCGCAGCTTCTGCTTTCACCGCCGCTATATACGTATCATACAATTTTGACTGAACATCGTATAGCTTCATGGCTGCATCATAGTTTGCAGCTGTTTTATTTTTCTCATAAACACTTTCAGCTTTTTCATATGCACTTGCTGCCGCTTGATACTTTGCGTCTGCATCCGTCACCGCAGACGCATGAGCTTTAGCGGTTCCTAAAGCTCCTCCCGCTAACAAGATTAGACCAACAGCTCCAACAGATAAAATTTTCCTAATTTTCATAAACAACACCCTCTTTTTCCTATCACTTTCGTGATTTTTCTATATATCTATTATACCATGGTTTTAACCTACTTATCAATATAAAAATATACTTTTTATGATAAAAACGCTAATAGAAGGAACGCAAATTTAACTACTGAAATTACATTCTAAAGATTCTGTAAACTCCCACCGTCAGTTAATAGCCAAAGCTTTTTGTTCTTTATCCTCAGCTGTTTTTGTGCTCCCATTATTCCGAATCACTGTCCGTTTGCTTGGTGATACTTCCAATATCCGTTTATCATCCGATACGATAATTTTGTTGGTTTCATTTACTTGAATTACTTCGTTTTTTAACATTTTTTCCTTCTATCTATTTAAGATTAGTTTTGGCATAATCTGTCAGATCTTTTCCTGCTTCATTTGCTTTAGTAATCAAGTCAATAATGTCTGGATAAGAATATTTACTATCATCTACGCCAGCATCTTTAAGCTTTTTTCTCGCTTCTTTAACAGACGATGTATTCTTTTGATTTTGTGCCGTTGTAGTTGCTGGTGAGTTCAAGAACTCACTGACTTCTTTTTGCTTAGCTTCAGCTTTAACTTGAGTTGCTTGTGCTTTTTTACTTTCCTTTTGTGTGATACTCTGATTGATGTTATGCGCCATTTGCTCTTTAGTTGAGCTAGTGAATGTAGTTGTATCTGCCACATCAGACGATACGCTAGACTTGTCAGCTTCTTTTACCTCTTTGCTTTTTGCCGTGCCGCTTTTTTCCTGACTATCTTCAGAAACTTTTTTAGAAGTTTCTTTTTCCGCTTCTAATTTAATAGTTCTGCCAGAAGAATCACTGGATGTAACTTTTGACACCTTATCAGCTTCGAGATGAGTAGGCTCTCTACTGTGAATAACAGTAACAATTACTATACTTGACAACAATACTAAATAGGCGCCACCAATGATCATTTTGCTTTTAATTCGCTTTCGCTTATGACTTTTATTTTGTTTACTTGACACACTTTAAACCTCTTTTTCTATTCTCTATCCCCCGACTACAATACCATACTTTTCAATCATACCTTCTCCAAAGCCATATGTCGCTACCGCACGACCTTGAAAAATCGACTCAATTGATACAATCGTAATCTCAACATCTGCTTTACTGAGCTTCATTCCTTTAAATCTGTAAGTTTGATAATCTTGAAATCTAATCAATATTTTTTTCATATCGTTATAAAGCTTGCGGAGTTGTTCTCCGTTACCATCTAATCTTACTGTATTCATTTCTTGTTTCTCTCCTCATAGTATTCTTTTGTTAATTCATGAACCTCAATGCCGTACTTATTGATTAAAGCTTCTGGAAACACAGTCCGTGCCATATAGCTGCCTTTAAGAAGATGTGGGATTCTATCAATAAGTTCTTCCACTTCTTCTCTACGCAATTTTATGCCTTTGAAAATGCAAACTTGTTTTCCGTAATTTCGATGATCACATTCTATCAAATCATTATAAAGCCTTTGGAGTGCATTCTCGTTTCCAAGTCCATCGACTATTTCCATTTTTCGTCTACCTCTTTCTGAAATTCTTTCGTATATTCACGAATTACAATGCCATATTGATCACATATGTACACTGGTATTGACGGTGACAATACATATTTAGCGCTAAGAAGATGTGAAATTTCATCAATAAGTTCTTCCACAGTCGTTCTACGAACTAACCAGTTTCTAAAAACACGATATTCATTATCATGATACGAATTGACAGATTCTACCAAATCGTTATGAAGCCTTTTGAGTGCTTCTTTGTTTTCGGCGCTGTCTATTACTTGCATATTTCTACTCCTTTAATTTACCCATTGTCTAGTTAGTCCAAAAATTATGCTTCTGGTGTTTCTTTGTAAGCTTCTGCCGCAAGCGCTTCAAGCACTGCTTGTGCGTCTGCCACATTTTTCTTGATAAAATTGAAATAAGAACTTGCTTTTACAAGATTACTAATCAACGAATTAACCGATTTTGACGCTTCTTCAAGAAGTGCCTTATCAACGCCAGCATTTTCAAATTGTAGTAATTCTTTGCCTTTGCCCTTGAGCTGACCTGCAGCTACTGTGTAATCATTAGTACCTGTGGCGATTGATGATGTTGTATCTACCAACAATTGCAATTCATTGACTTTTTGTGCTAATACTTCTTTTTCTGGATTCATTTTTGTTTTCCTGTTTTCTTTCTATTTTTAAGTGAGAAAGACTAACTAAACACCCCATACCCTTAACTTTTCGTTATGCTTCTAACATATCCAAAACATCTCTATATGCGTCAAGCAAACCGCTTAGATATTCAAAATCATAGGCGCTATCGTCCATTACTTCTAATTTATTGATTGACGCTGCAATTTCAGCGATTTTTTGTTTGATTGTTTCTTTAAATTCCACTAACTTCTCCCTGAAAATAAATTAAATTAAAAAAAGCTTAGGTCTCTTGCTCGTTCCAAAAGTTCTTCTTTGTATTCGGTTTCTGAATATGTCACAAAATTACCTTGATCATCAAACCCAATATATGGATCGTTCCAGCTTTTGATATTGCCTGATGCTACCTTTGTGGCTACATCCATAGCTGTCAGTCCCATGTCTTCAAAAAACTCGGTACTGAACTCGTAAATATCAGCATCCACGTCAAAATATTCAACTCTATAAATCTCTGCTAGATTATACATCAAATTTCCAACAAGATATTCTCCACGCCACAAACCAGATTCGTTGTCTATATCAAAAACACCAAGTTCTAGTTCTTCATGTTCGTTTGGATTATATTTTCCAAGATACTCTTCCATAACTTCGGAATATTTTTTTCTTGCAAGCTCTTCAGCTGTAAACCATCGCCCCTGCGAAAAATCAGAATGATAGAGGTCGATATAAAACTTATCATCCATGATCATTTCATACACGTTTACTTTCACTTCATTCTTCTCCTTTTTGCCCCAAATTAAAAAAGACCTAAGTCTTTTACTCGCTCCAAAGCTTCAGCTTCATATTCTGACTGAGTGTACGACTCAAAGTTACCAGCGCCTGTAAATCCAATATATTCATCGCCCCAACTCTTGATGTTTCCAAAAAATACCATCTGGGCGACTTCATACGCTGAAAATCCCATTTCATCGAAAAAATCTTGCGTAAATTCAAAAATTTCTAAATCAACATCATAATATTCAGTCGTGAAAATTTCTACTAGCTTATCAATCAATTCTGAAACATCATATTCTCCACGCCACAAACCAGATTCGTTATCTACATCAAAGACACCAAGTTCTAGTTCTTCGTATTCATCTGGATTATATTTTTCAAGATATTCTTCTTCGATTTCATACCAATCCTTGCTAGCAAGTTCTTCAACCGTGAACCATCGCCCTACCGCAAAGTTGTTTGGATAACTTCCGATAAAAAATTTATCATCCTTGATCATTTCATACACATTTACATTCATTTTGCTCCACTCTATCCTCTATTTTTAAATTTGCTTTTCGGATTCTTCAATTAACCAATTTATAAATCTTAGTCTATCTGTTTCATCTTTTATAATAAAAAAGTATTCCATTTCGTACTCGTGGCGTTCGTAAAACTCTGGCACATATCGATGCTCACACAGTGTATCAATTCGTCTGCGCACTTCAAGACCTGCATCACTTAGATAAAAGTCAATTCGTTTTTGGCGCTCCGCCATGCCTTTTTTACGTAATGTTTTTTGATGTTCCTTGATAGCTTCCTCAAAGTTTTTTCTTTCTCTGATTGCTTCCCAATCAACGGGTTCGTTAATTTCCTGCATAATCAAACGTTGCCCCATAACCAGTTGCTTCGAGCAGCTCTCTACCGTTTTTAGTCCGAACAGCTACATGAATAAAATCTTGTTGATCCTTGATTTGTTTTGACAATTCAATTTCTTGCATATCTTCATCAGTCAGTTCGTATTCGTCAATCTTTCTTTCAAGCCAATTATCACCTTTAAGCTCATCTTTTTCTTTTTGAATCCTGATCGTCCTAATTACTTGACGTTCTAGCCAAATTTTTGTTCGTTCTTCCGAGACATCTTTTGGCTGCGTCAAAAATTTGTATTTACGAAAACTTCCAAAAAGTCGCAACCATTCCAAATTGTAATCACCATCTTCGTCATGAACAGTAAACAAGCTTCCCATTACATCAATTGCAAGCTGCGTTACATCTGAATCACGATCTACGAAAGCGACAATAAACTGATTAGCTTTGTCATCAGACAAGCGCAACTCGTACCGATTTTTTAATCGTGTTTTTTCATGAATTTCATCAAGGCTGCCTTTTGTTTTTAGCTGCTGCTCTTTGTCTTTTTCGTAAGCACATAAATAGCAAGGAGACTCCCTCGCACCAATATAGACAGCCATGCCCTTAGAAACAATTTCACCACGATCCTTGTGAAAGCCTTCGTGAATTTCAAACGTTCTAGTTTTTGTCTGAATCAGATTGTTTTTTAGCTTCATACGCAGCGTTTCTAAATTGTAGTTATATTTTTCATTGTACAATTCGTCAAGCGCTATATCTATTCGAGTAACTTTAAAAAAATTATCAAAAATATCTTCGCCACTACCTGTAACGTGTGCTTGTGCATAAATCATTGCATCAATAAAAAAATCTTTCCACGTTCGTCCTTGTTCAAGTAGAATCGACTCAAATTCACGGCAGCCTTGACCAGATATTTCAAACATCGTCCCCATATCAATATCATCTTTGTGATAAAAGATTTTCATGTGTCCGTATTGTTGTCTAAGCGGATAATTGTACCCGCCTTTTTCTTCTTCGTGAAATTTATTCATGTCAATCTTCAAGACTTTTTCAATCACATCGTAATAGCGCAGTGTTTTAAAACGCAATCGTAACCAGTCAACACATGACACAACGTCTGACGTTCTGACACTTTCAAACACATTTTTTATCTTATGTTCGTCTTGCTCGCTCAAGTTTGATCTACCAGATTCGATTTTGGCTACGTACTGTTTTGTCTTGCCGATAGCTGTTGCTATATCCTTTTGCGTAAGATTCATGTTCTCACGATAAGTTATTAAATCCACGTTTTTCCCTTCATTTTAAGCCTATTTTTGTTCGAGCCTTGCTATCACTGGCTTTATCACTTGGTTGACTTTTTCGACATGCTGTCAAGCCTTGCTATCACTGACTATTTTTGACAGGTTGACCCCCTATACCCCCTATTAGTAGAGGGGGTATAGAGAATTTTCGGCAGTCTCCAAGCGCAAGCGCTTATTAGTCTAACGGCTTTCTTGGCTCTTTGCGCTTGACGGTCGGGCACTCTCCGGTTCTTAACGGCAACGAGACGCACGCTCTCCGATTCTTAACGGCAGTCGGGGCTATTCGCCGCTGGGGCGGCTCATCGACGCCCCTCATTGCCTAAATCGTATCGCTAACACGTCTCTTATGCCTAAACCGTATCGCTTCCGCCCTACGCAAAGACCCAAGAAAGCCGAAAGACTAATCTTCGACTACCGAAAATTTTTCCCCGACTTCATTAACAACAGCTTCTTGCCAAGTAGATTTTGTCTGATTCTTGAAAGCAACTATACGTTCAAATAGGGATAAATCACCGTCATTTAGCTCTTTTGATAACTCAAATTCTCTATCAACCAATAACTTCGTAATTTCCCCAAGCGTCCGTGGATGGATTCCAAGTTTTTCCGCAAACTCTTGTTTCGTATATGAAACAACTACATCTTCTTCTGTTTCAAGTTCAAGTCTCGGCATTGCTTCATACGCATCCCAAAAAGTAAAATCTTTCGCAGGTGGCATCTGAGGAGATAAAAATTGACGTGGTGATTCACCGTTGACCCCGTAATATCCCATACCAAACACACGTCTGCCATCAATTTCTTTGATATACTTGAAATTCTTGTTTGAGTTTGGAAAAAGAATATCATAAGATGTATTAGACAATCGTCCAACGGTGACACGTGTCATGATATTGTCACGTATTGTTGTCGGAATATCATCTGACTTGATATTTTGTGTCGCAATAATCATGAAAATACCCGCTTGACGACCTTTTAGAATAATCTGTTTAATTGCCGACATGACTTCCATAGAGCTAATAGGCGCACGCTCTTCTGCAGAACGTCCCATTTTAAATCCTAATTCATCTTCAACAGCTGACATGAAAGATGGAAACTCATCAACCATAATAAAATAAGGTTTTAAGCCGTACGTATGAAAGGCTTCCATTTGCTTTTCTTTTTTTGCCTTCGATAACTTGCGCATCTGACCATAACGTTGATCCATGAAACTTTTAACATCAATCAAACGTTGTCCCATTTCAAGCGTTTCTGAAAAGATTCTATCTTTTAACACAGGTATCTCGTTCAAAGGTACGAAATCACTTTGTTTTGGATCTAAAATATCTACTACGCTATATTTCAATAAACCAATCAACATTGAACGCATCAGAACTGTTTTACCACCACCAGTACCACCAGCAATCATTAGATGCGGATTGCCAATATAGTCCCATACAACGTCCTTCATGAGCTGTAAGCCTCCCTTAGGTGTACCTGCAATTTCACTACTCTTCAAGACGTTATCAAGTAAACCACTCATGAATTTGTAGTTAATATAACCTGTTTCATCAATCATGTCGATCATATCCAGCGAAAAAGTAATCTCTAAATCACCCGATATTTTGAGCAGCTTTTGTTGATGCTTGTTACCCTTCAGACCAAAAGTGACGATATAAGCACGATCTTTATAGCTGAAAAACGTCTCTACATACTTTAATTTACGTTTTGCATCTTTATTTTTCGATTTTTTCTCTGTCACATAACCATTTTCTTCCAAAAAAAATCGCAACATTCTGCGATACTTTAATACTCTGAAAAAGCTAAACTTTTGAAGCTGACGATAAACTGCTACTACGCCAAAGGCATAAATCAGACCTGTTACAACGCACAAAATCCAAGTTGCAGGTGTCGTATATGCTTTTGTGAACCAAAAAAATACAAACCAGAAACCCAAAAAAGGCAAGGACAATATAATCACTTCCAACGGTAGCGTCATTTTGTCCTTATTGCCTATTTTGAAACCACGGAATCCAAAAAAACTTTTTAGAAATCCCATTGTTTACCTACTTATTTTTTATTTTCTGTTTGTTGTGCTACTTGTTCTTTTGGTTTTGCCGCTTCTTGTTTAGGTGCTTGACCTACTTTTTCAACCGCTTCAGTGCTTGCATAGAATACATATTGTTTATTACGACCTGAGCCTGTTGTATTCACCAAGACATTCAATCCTTTAAGCACCACTTCTTCTTCATATCCAAGAGAATCACCATCGAAATCAATTGGCAATTTAATATCCATGTACTCGCCACGTTTTTCAGAATAAGCAATCAAAGATTTTGAACCGATCTCGCCTGTGTTGTTTGGTGTCCACGGCACAAAGTTTTGTGTTCGTGACAAAAGTTGATGTTTTGTTTGTTCATCTTCTGAATGACTCTCACCATTTTCATCAATATACTCGAACACGTATGCAGTTTCTACACGTGTTGCGTATAGCTTGCCGTATACTTCTTCTTGATCAATTGTAAAACGTGTGTTTTTGCCATCTTTAAAAGTCTCAATACCATATTTAGCCATTATTTAGCCCCCTTAATTTTCACTGTTTCTGCTTTCAAAGCAAGTTGCAATTTTTCTTCGCCATTTTCTGGATAAGTAAAACCAATAAGTTCTGGATTCACCAATTCCACCTCAGTACGTCCGATGCGTGCAGCTTTAGCAAAGTCTTGTTTACTTGCAATGTTCAAGTCAGTTGTCATAACGATAAAGTTTGACTGACCATCACCATCTGCTTTGAAAACAATGTGTGCAGGCAAGGTATCAGATTTTGGTACTGATACGTAGGCTGGAGCTACTTTGACAACTCCGTTTTTGACAAGTTCCTCAAGTTTTACAGGAACACTAGTTAATTGTGACATATGATTATGTCTCCTTTTTCTTTTTATTTTCGCCTTTTAACGACTTGCTTAGGTCATAATCAATTAAATATTGACCAATAAAAACTGATCTAGTTTTTCTACAAACGTCTGCCGATTCATTTGTAAATATGTTCTTTCTCTACTGTCCACGCCAAGCGCATCGTATTGTTTGAGCGTGCTGTGATAAGCAGCTCTTGCATAATTCGGGGCTTGTTGATACATGCCAACCGAAAACACAAAATTATCATAAAGACGTTGTATGTTTTCTGCCAATGCCTTTTGTTTACGCTCAACATTCTCTTCTACCCGTGTCAAAGTTTCTTGATTAAAACGATTGACTTTCAGATAGATGATTACTTTAGCCTTCATTTTCGGTGAAAAAAGCCAATAACCTTTCTCAACGTTTTCAATCGTTGTCACACTGATGCCAACTTCTTTAGCAAATTCACTTTGCGACATATGTAGTTTTTTACGAATACTTCTTAAGTCCATATCGGATATTATAATAACATCACTCATAGCACTCCTTTCTTTCACTTTTCAAATAGTTCATGAATAACAAAATCAGCAAAGAACTCCCATTCCCTGCCGCATTTTTCTTTTTCTCTAAATATTTTTCTAAACGCATAAATAAATTGATTTTCTTTCTTTTCTGGAAAATCTGTGTCATTTAAAGCATTCCTTGTTTCAAAATTGTTAGTTTTCATTCTTTTCATCTCTTTTCTCTATATCTGCTAATTACTTCCTCCACATAAAATTTATACAAAAAAAGGCACCATCTTTGCGACAATGCCTAAGCAACTGGTGGGAATCGAACCCACACTTTTAAAGAAAATTACATAAAAGAGACATTCAAAATCGGGAAATATTAAAAGTCTCGCCACGAGCAGTTGTGTCAAAAAAGCAGTTTTATGACTTGCTTAGGTCAGCCAAACAATAAGCTCCCAAAATAAAAATTGGGCTTGATATGGTGCTTCCAAAAATTGTAAAATTTAAGGTATAATAAAAGTACAAATCTTAGGAGTGCATAAATTTTATGAAACCATTTTTTAATTTTATTGATCCATTATTTAGTTCCTTGGCAAACATCTTCACTGTTGTCTTTGCAGTTCCTCAATTATGGAAAATGATAAAGTTCTCAAAACAAAAACATTCTGAATCACAAAATACTAACATCAATAATTCTATAACCAACAACTCTGTTATAAATTACGCTGAAACTAATAATTTTTATGGTTATTCTAGAAAAAATTTTTCTAATTATGGAAGTCCAACACCAATCGAAATGAAAAACTATGATTATGATAGTAAAAGAATTTCGAATATACTTTTCTTTACAACAAATACAATAATTCTTTTCTATCTGGTTCAGTATTGGGTTTCTAATCCAATCACCTTAACTTTTGAAACAGTCACAGATATTCAAATTTCAATACAACATCTAGCGCTATCCTTTATCTCATCTTTTCAAAAAACTTTTAGTTTAACTTGGTTCGCCCAATTTATCATTTCATTTTTGGTAGTATTAAAAATGATATTCACCAAAAATATTTTATACCGCACCAGAAATATACTTTTATATTTCTGGTCAATTGTTTTTACAGGATACTTGAAGTATATATTTTCAAAAATTAGATGGACTGACTCTATCTTTTCTATTTTCTCACCAACTTCACCTAACTTATCCCTAGAAACTTTCAAACCCTCACTCACTTGTTTTGCTGTGTTCATACTATTTTTTCAGATTGTCTATACTATTTTCCTTCTTAATTCAGGAATTAAAATTTTATGTATTGGTGAACTTTATTATCCCGAAAAAGAATTCCTGTCAAAAAAAATAAACCACGACAAACTTTTCATTCTCATAGCACCAATAATTTTGTCTATCTTTTGGTATTGTTTCAAATTATATATTTTAAAATAAATAGCCAAATAATATATATGCTCAGTAAAATTAAAAAAAACAACGTGTATAATCCAAGAATTATTGACGGAACCATACTAAACCTTTTCATCAATTTACTATCCATAATTTTATTAACTCTTCTTGCTATTTTCTCCATGATAGCAAAATATCTTCTCATCATTTTATCGACAATAGTCAGATCATCTTCACTTTCGTTTTCTTTCATGCTATTAGCTTTCTTTTAAACAAAAAACGACTGGATTTTTTCAGTCGTTTAATTCTAGTTCATTTATCCAATTTTCTTTTTCTGAAAAGATACGGACAATTATCACTCTATCCGTTAACTCCAAATGAAAATATAAATATTTCCAATGTGTCATTTTCCTCAACGGATCTTTTCCTTCCACATATGGAAATCCTGACAGTTCATCTGAAAGTAAATCCATTGCTTTTAGAAATTCATTTCTAAACCTTGCCACTGCCTTTGTAGAGCTTTGGAGCGACAAATATTCCTCTAACCGTTGTAAATCCTCTTGAGCACTTTTAGATAGTTCAACACTTCTTCTCACTAATCAAGCCCACCCTAAATTTTCTAAAACTCTGTCCACGGGAATTGGGCTGTCTTCAATGAGAGAAACATAACCTTTTTCAATTTCATTATCAAACTTAATTTGTGCTTTTAATCGTTTATTCTCGGCTAAAATTTCATTATACTCACTTTTAGTCAAAATAACAACGTCTTCATCATGCTCAATGAATTTCGGACTCATCATATTCGCTACCTCCTGTTTACCTTATTATACTATCTTTAATACCTTTCAGCAACCATCAGGAGTTACACCTGCTTTATGATACTCTCGGTCACATAATAAATAGCTCAATCCGAAAACTGAGCTATCCGTATTTTTAAAATTACAATCCCATCAAGAAACAAGCACTTTGATCTAGTATCGAGTTCATTGACGATTATTTTCTTTATTACTAAAGAAACAAACACCAGACATTGTCTAGCTCATTGATAATCGTTTTCTTGGTCTGATAAAAACAACCGCTGAAACTCTTATCAGCTGAAATCTACTGATTTTTCTATCAACTCAGATATGGTTTTGTAAGTTTTGATTATTAAGCTATAATGAACTTATAGCAATGAAATAATATTAAAAATAAATTGTTCTTGATTGAGCTTTGAACCTAAAATCACGAAACAATTTATAAAAAGGAGTATCGACAGTTAAGTTGATACTCCTTTTTTTGTTGTATTTTTATATCGCTATTATTTCTTGCGAAATTGAGTCAAAAATAGACGATTGATTTTGTGATATAATTTCTTTATCGAAAAGAATTTAAAAAATCCCAAGTTTTCCAACAACCTACGAATTATTTGTGCAATAATTAAGCTAATAATAACCCTAATTACATCTCCTTGACTCACGTCTTTTCCTCACATTCCATTTTATCAAATCAGAAAGGAAGTTTATGATAAAAGAATTTTTCTTCAAGATTATGCAATTACTGATAATCTTAGTCTCTATACCAGCAATTATTATTGAATTTGTATTTTCAATCATTTTCACGAACATTTACATGATAATCACAGAAATAATCGTTGGTGTTGTTATCGTTATATTAACGAAAATGATTCATTTCTGAACCACCATTATTTTTTCAATTTTGAATTGTTTTCTTCAATCGTTCAACCAGCATTTTCTGCACTTGATTCTGACCTCTTTTGTACTTGTTGTTCAGCCTGTGATCATCACTGATAGATTTTTAGTCATCTATCGGTCTAGCAACTTTCCGCTTGGTACCCAGAATCTTCAAGGCTTTAAGTGTGCTGATGGCTCTTATCCTCGCCAACTACTTTTTGTCATTTTTCCCACGTGTGGGTTCTCCTGACACCTCATAGGAGTTCACGTTCGCCGCTCTCCTGACAGCTTTTATACGTGCCTGCGTAACACGTTGTGAGAGCTGCCAAATTTCGACAGCGAGATCCTGACAACCGTGGCTAGTTTTGATATAATAGTAATGTCTAGTTATTACTATATCATCTAGTAAGGTTGCGTATCCGTGTTTCTCACGGTTATTCAATTTTCAAAGATCGAATCCTATCTTTTTTTGATACCTACAAAATTTGTTTTGATGAACAATTATGTTCTTTGATTTTGTTGGTTATTTTGGATAGGTGTATGCTTCAACTAATTGCTCATTTTGCGATGAGCTTTTAGTTCAGAATTTCAGTTAAGCAATTGCTTAACTTAATTACAGTTTAACTCATTGCTTAAATTTTGTCAAGCGTTTTTTAAATAAATTTAAATTTATTTTTCGGAGGAAAATCACATGTTGCCTGAAAGACTGAAAACACTACGTTTAGAAGCAAAATTGACCCAAAAAGAAATTTCAGAAAAACTTGAAATTTCCGTCCCAGCATATTTATATTGGGAAAAAGGAACACGAGTTCCTAGTCTTGAACGTTTACAAGAATTAGCTAAAATTCTCAATGTTTCAACTGACTATCTTTTAGGTAACACTAATCAAAAAAATATGAATAGTGAACTTGACCAGCTAAAAAATGACATTCTCGCTTCAGCAACTCTTATTGGAAAACAGCTTTGGAGCAGACTAGACGTCTGGGTAGATAATGATTTAATACCTCGTGAAAAATACAGCATCATCGCAGGCGATTTTGAAACATTGATTTCTGAGATTCAAAGTGAACTCACAGCTCTTGTTGAATAAATTTTACTACTAATTGTTCAAGCTCCGAAATTGATTTCAAGTAGTCAGCTTTATTTTCTTCTACCTTCTTAAAGATTTCTTTAAACTTACCGTCCCTTGGAACATCATCTAAAAGACTAAATCGCCTTTTGATCTCCTCTTTTCCAAAATAAATCTCACTCATCATTTTCTCGATGACAGTTAAATCATCTTTAACTTCGTTTTCTTTCATACTATTACCTTTCTTTAAAAAACAAAAAACGACTAGATTTATAGTCGTTTTTATCGTCATAGAATACCCATCATTTCTTTAGTAACATTGAAATTAAAATCCTTGCGTTTGGCAGTATTGTTATTCTTCAAAACCTCAAATTCAATAATATCAACGTGATGTTTCAACTCTTCTTCTAATTCTTCTTTTATATCAAACAAAATATCATAATCAAGAATATTTGAAGAATCAATCACCAAATCAATATCACTGTTTTCGGTCGGTTTATTTCGTGCATAAGAACCAAAAAGATAAACTTTAGGAATATTATATTTTTGCGCAATCGGTTTAACTTTTTCTTTGATTTCATCAATCGTTAATACTGTCACTATTTTTCCTCCTAATTGATTTCTTTATTTCAACTTATCTCGTTTATCCAATCTTCTTTTTCAGAAAACACTCTTTCAATTTCAATCACTTTATTGTAATTGACATAAAAGTAAATATACTTATAATGAACTTTCTTCCTATAATTTGTTTCCAAAATTCTAGGACTGCCTTCAGGATTAGCAGAAATAACTTCTACTGCTTTTAATAATTCATTTCTAAATTTTCTCAATGCTTGCGGATACTCGCTCAAAAAATATTCGAGTCGCTCTACGTCATTCAAGGCTTCATCTGCAAAAACAATATCTTTCAAATCAAACCCAGCCCAATTTCTCTTTCAAGTCAGTCAGTGAATGCGTTTCTCCATCGTTACGCTGACGAAATGAGGATTTTTCCATTTCTTGGAAGAACTTCACTTGCGCTTTTAAAGCACTATTTTCTTTTTGCAGATCATTATATTCACTTTTGGTCAAAATAACAACATCTTCATCATGTTCAATGAATTTCGGACTCATCATATTCACTACCTCCTGTTTACCTTATTATACTATCTTTAACACCTTTCAGCAACCAGCAGGAGTTGCACCTACTTTGCGATACTCTCGGTCACATAATAAATAGCTCAATCCGAAAACTGAGCTATCCGTATTTTTAAAATTACAATCCCATCAAGAAACAAGCACTTTGATCTAGTATCGAGTTCATTGACGATTATTTTCTTTATTACTAAAGAAACAAACACCAGACATTGTCTGGCTCATTGATAATCGTTTTCTTGGTCTGACAGAAACAACCGCTGAAACACTTATCAGCTGAAATCTTTTTGATTTTTCTACCAACTCAGATATGGTTTTGTAAGTTTTGATTATTAAGCTATAATGAACTTATAGCAATGAAATAATATTAAAATAAATTGTTCTTGATTGAGCTTTGAACCTAAAATCACGAAACAATTTATAAAAAGGAGTATCGACAGTTAAGTTGATAGTCCTTTTTTGTTTTTGTAAATAAATTTTTCAATTTTGAATTGTTTTCTTCAATCGTTCAACTAGCATTTTCTGCACTTGATTCTGACCTCTTTTGTACTTGTTGTTCAGCCTGTGATCATCACTGATAGATTTTTAGTCATCTATCGGTCTAGCAACTTTCCGCTTGGTACCCAGAATCTTCAAGGCTTTAAGTGTGCTGATGGCTCTTATCCTCGCCAACTACTTTTTGTCATTTTTCCCACGTGTGGGTTCTCCTGACACCTCATAGGAGTTCACGTTCGCCGCTCTCCTGACAGCTTTTATACGTGCCTGCGTAACACGTTGTGAGAGCTGCCAAATTTCGGCAGCGAGATCCTGACAACCGTGGCTAGTTTTGATATAATAGTAATGTCTAGTTATTACTATATCATCTAGTAAGGTTGCGTATCCGTGTTTCTCACGGTTATTCAATTTTCAAAGATCGAATCCTATCTTTTTTTGATACCTACAAAATTTGTTTTGATGAACAATTATGTTCTTTGATTTTGTTGGTTATTTTGGATAGGTGTATGCTTCAACTAATTGCTCATTTTGCGATGGGCTTTTAGTTGAAAAGTTTTGTAGTTTTTTTACTACATTGTTATTCTAACACTTAAAATATTTTCTGTCAACACTTTTGTCAAAAAAATTCAAAAAAAGATTGGAGTCGAAAATGTCCCTGTTTAATCCAAATAATCTTCATCTTAATCGACCAGATGTCATACGACAAAATCAAAGAATCCTCGAAACAATCAATCCAAATATTAACTATGAAGTACTCCTAAAACAGATTGAAAAAGAAAAAAATCCTAAGATCATTGAATTGAAAGAAATCATCAAGACACAAATTCTATCTAAAATAGCTGAAAAAGAAATTGATGGTGTTTTTAGAAAACTTCAAAAAGAAAATTTAGGATTGTATGAAATATTTTCAAACGTAGGGACGAATGATGAAAAACTCAAACACGAAGTTGATATTTATCTACTTGGAAATTTTGGACTAATCGAAATATCAGTAAAAATAAGAAATACAATTACTGGAATAGATATTTCCAATAATTTATACACGCAAATCTTTGCTTGGAAATCATACAGAAAACAGATGATTTTAAAGAAAGAATCTACAGAACTTGGCAAGAGTACTATTCGCCATTTTGACGTCATTCCCAAATGGATTGAACAAGAAACTAATTACACTTTTTCAACTGACTACTACAAACAATATTTAGTAATTTCCTCAAAAAATAATATCAAATTGACTTCTGATAAGCTTAACTTAAAATATAAATCAAAATTCCTTTTACTAAATAAAAATAACTTAGATTTAATTATAGACGCCGTCAAATTTTCCCCTCCATTACTTTCTGATGAAGAAGTAAAGATCATCTCAAACGCATTACACAATCATATTGATTTTAAAGAAGAAAACATTATTGTCTCAAATATGATGTTAATTAGCGAAAAAATATTTTCTGACACACAACTGTGCAGCATGATAAAAAAAGGAGTCTAAAATGTTTTTCGAAATTATAAAATCACTCGCAAATGAAAAAAAATTATCTATAAATCAGCTTGAAAGAGAACTAGGATATTCAAGAAACTCTTTAGCAAATTATAAATCAAAAAAATCAAAACCATCTGCTAAAAGAGTAGATGAGTTAGCAAAATTTTTCAATGTTTCAACAGACTATCTTTTAGGCAACACTGACAAGCGCTCCTCACAACTTGATATAGACCTTGACGAAGCACTGGATAAATCAGTCGCCTATGACGGAAACGAGCTGTCAGAGAACGATAGAGAAGCTATCAAGTACCTGCTTAAAGATTACTTCGCAAAAAAAGATGGTAATCTTTGATAATCATCATCCCAACCATCTCTTTTTGAAATAACATACATCTCTATATCCCTAAGCGCTTGTTCCATATAATCAATATCTGGTTTATGCAGATCAAATTTTTTCAAAAGATCTGTGGGTGTGTAAGGTGATGTACTATTATATTGCATCAAGAGACGCCGATAGCCCCTCTTAACCACGATAAACATCGCTCTAAGCTCTAGTAATAGCTCCTCGTCTTCACAATAAGATATATGCGTTCTAAACCTTTCGAGACCTTCTACCACCCGAAGCAAATGACGGCGCTCGTATTTGCTCATCTCAACTTCAGCCGCAATATCTGATACCCCCATTCTTATTTCTAAAGCAGACATTGCCACTCTTCCTTTTACAACTTCAAACTCTTCTTTTTCTAACATATAAAAACCTTTCTAAATTACAGGAGATATCCCCCATGTCACACACAAATATTCCAGCTGAATCTCTAGCCGAAGAACATTACAAGCAAAATTGTGAAATTTTATCCTACTATCAAACAAAAATCCCCTGTGAGCATTACGAAGCTATTGAGAAGATTTTTTATAAGCAATTTATTTTCGCTCTTAGTTTTGATGAATCCCATTTCGACAAACATCTAACGCTCCAAAAATTCAGCGAAATCCATTCTGAAATTAAAAAAATCTACGATAATCTTGACCTGCTTGATTCTCTTGAAATAAGCAACAACTATTACATCCAAAAAATGCTAACCACTTTATAGAATATCGGAAACAATCTATGGACTTATCTAAAATCATACAAGAAACAGAAAAACTTGGTCTCATAATCTTGTTTTCCATTCCAGATAGTTATGAAGAAAAGGGACGGCTTGTCCCTATTCGTAATCGATTCATTATCATCGTCAACATAGAGCTTGATGACGATGAAAAGATTCAAGTTATTCTTCATGAACGAGCACATTTCAAAAGCCTTGATACTGAAAACATTTTAAGTCACGTGCCGACTTATCAACACCGTATAGAAAACGAAGCCGAAAAGGATCGGATTCGAGATTTTATGTCCTTGATTGCCCACGATTACCCAATAGATGATGATTTTAACTACATCAAATTTATGGAAAAAGCCTGCATTCCTTCTAGGTATGAATCTTTTGTTAAAGAGACTGCGCAGGACTTTTATTTGGGCAATGAGGAGAATGAAAAATAAAAAAAACAACCTGTGATCGTTTTTTTTTATTATTCTGATGATTGGTATTTATCCCAGAGTTCTTGGTAATACTCACTATTTTCAATAACTATCTTGGAGACATTCTTTAAATCTCGACTTGAAAGCCCACCATCTCTCAGCGTCCCATCTAAAAACATAGAAGCAACCGATTCCCCACGGACATAAATATGGACATGTGCTTGTTGTCTTTTGTGATTATGCTCATTAGTTCTAATTTCAACCGCATACCTGTCATAATAATTTTTAGGCATGAGCAATTCCTTTAACGTAATCTTCCCACGTTTCAAGCCAATTTTCACGATTTCTTGAGATTTCCTTTTTAGCAAACCTCACATCGTAATCAGCCATATCGTTATCATAAAGGACATCTAATGTTTCAAGCGAAAAAATACCGATCAGCTCACCATCATCGTAAAAACGAACTTGTGGTTTATCTGGATTATTTTTTATGTCTTCTTTTGAAAGCTCCAACATAGATTCTCCGAACGTTCCAACTATTTTACGCATTTTATCTTCCTCCCGCTACTCTACATTTTGAAAAAAAAACAAACTTTTTTAATATTCTGATGACTGGTACACATCCCAGAGTTCTTGATACTTTTCTTGATCAATTACAATCGCCCGAGCAATTATTTTCTTTACTTTACCAGAGATGCCATTTAGCCCGTCCTTTACCGTCCCATCCAAAAACATAGACCCTTGCTCAATTCCGCCTATATAAATGTGGACATGTGCTTTTTGCCCTTTATGATTATGTTCATTTGTTCTAACCTCAATACCAAAAATTCCAAAATCATATCTAGGCATAAAACATCTCACTCTTATCATATAGAACTTCAGGTGAAAAATCAGTCTTTTCATCAAAAGCGACATAAGGCGATCTTACTTTTAGATTCCTAAAATTTTCTTCATCTTTCAAATGAGCAAAAATTGGATATTTTTCTATCCATTCCTTGACAGAAAAAACTTTAACCTCTCCGTTCTCATAAAACAATTTTATTTGTTTATTGGCTAAGGGTTCAGCATTTATCAATTTTGGTCGTTCTTCAGCTGTACTCATACCAAATTTTCCTTTTGAACAGCATTCCAATCATTCATAATTTCCTCGTAACGTTCACTCAATGCTTTTTGAGCACAAGCTAAAATTGCTTCTCCAAAATCATCTAAAGGCTCTCCAGTCATTAAAAGCGTACCCAATTCTTCGTCATCTAAATAAATATGAACCCTCGGCGAATTTGGATAACAAATGACATCACTTGTAGCCATTTGCATATAAAGTTTTAATTCTTGCATAAATGTTCCTACTCTTTAGTTTTTTTTTTTTTTTTAATATTCTGATGACTGGTACACATCCCAGAGTTCTTGATAATACTCTGCATTTTCAAGAACAATTTTGGAAATTTTCTTCAAATGCCTATTGGGTATGTCCCCATCTCTTAAGGTACCATCTAAAAATACCGATCCAACTTCCTCACCGTCCATGTAAATATGAACATGAGCTAACTGTTTCTTGTGATTATGTTCATTCATCCTAATTTCAATCCGGTATTTCTCATAAAATTCATTAGGCATGAGCAACACCACTCACATAGTCTTGCCAAGTTTCAAGATAATTATCTTGATTTCTTCCAATCGTCTTTTTGGCAAATTTAATATCATAAATAGACATTTCATTATCATATAAAATATTGAGTGTCTTTAAATCAAAAATACCAATCAGCTCACCATCGTCATAAAAACGAATCTGCGGTTTGTCAGGATTTTTTTTAATATCTTCTTTGTCCATGCTCAATCGCCATTCACCAAACGTACCAACTATTTTACGCATTTTATGTACCTCCTATTTAGTATTATTATACTACTCTAACCCAAAAATCAATCTGTCAAACTGATCTCCATTTATAATCTTTTGAATTTTCAAGTGGAACCTTTGCGACAAGAATATCAAATTCTTCCATTTAAAGCTCCCAACCGTCTAACAAATTTGCTTTTTCTGTTTTAGTCATATCAGAAATGTTTTCTACGGGAATCTCACTAATTAAATTAGGTAATTTATTTTTGCTTTCCACAGAATACCCTACCTTTTCTGTTATGACTTCTGGAGTAAAAGGTATTTTTTTCTCATCGACAACACGTTTAAAAAACATTGTTATCGCAACCGTTGGCGTTAAACCCATTTCTGAAAAATATTGCTCTGCTTTTTGCTGTAAATCATCATCAATTCTGTATGTTTTTTGTATAGTTGTCATAATGAATAATCCTCCACAACTATATTATACATTAAAAATAGTTTTTGTAAACTCATTTAAGCTTAAATAAATTCAAATGAATCACCGTCAACTATTTTCAAGTTCGTCAGCTAAATCAATCAATTCAATGTACTCTGATTTGTCTAGCTCCCTAATAGACATTGCTGCATCATCTCCATTTTGATTTATGAACAAGTTTGTCTGACTTTCTACACTCTCTGCCGCCTGCTCAGCGCTATCTGCTTCAACAACCGCATATGAAATTGGTACAGCTAATGCTTTTCTGTAATTAAAGAATGATACTAAGTATTTTTTCATTCCTACATCCTCTTTTCTTTTTAAATATAAAGTAAAATCCATCAATTCTCACTGATGGACTTTATTTTTTATTCAACTAATGTTTTGTTTTTTCTTGGTTAGTTTTGTGGTTAGTTTTTATATTTTCACTCATTCCTATCGGCTAGAAGCCCTGTTTTACTGTGTTTCTTTTCCAAAATCGGTATCCTTCTATTATACACCTATTTTCAGAAATTTACAGGAAATATTCCGACATTTTTCTGAGAAAAAAATCCGATTTTTCATCAGATTTTTGTGTTTTAAAATTATTATAATCTTTCAATCACAGCCTGCGTAAAGTCAGCTGTCGTTAGTGTCCCGCCTAGGTCCTTCGTTGTCTGAGCGTCAGATACGGCTGCGGCGAGCGCTGACTCGATAGCTTTGGCAGCGCCATTCCAACCTAGGAATTCGAGCATCATCACACTTGACAAGATCAGGCTTGATGGATTGGCAAGGCCTAAACCTGCTATATCTGGCGCAGTGCCGTGTGTTGCTTCAAAAATCGCATGACCTGTTATGAAGTTGATATTGGCGCCTGGCGAGATGCCAATGCCACCAACCTGTGCTGCAAGGGCATCAGAGATATAGTCGCCGTTGAGATTGAGTGTGGCGACCACTTGATAGTCTGACGGGTTGAGCAGGATTTGCTGTAAAAAATTATCAGCGATAGCGTCGTCTACATAGATCTTTCCGTCAGCTAATGCTTGAACTTTAGCCGTTTTCGCAGCTTCTAGACCTTTATCAGCTTTGATAGCATTAAAGTCATTGACTGTAAATGTCGGATAGTCTTTCGCAACCTCGTAGCCCCATTTTTTAAAACCACCCTCAGTGAATTTCATGATGTTGCCTTTATGCACGAGCGTCACACGCTGATTGCCATGCGCAATCGCATGCTCAAAAGCCGCACGTACCAAGCGTTTTGAACCATCAGGTGAAACAGGTTTGATGCCAATCGCACTGGTTTTGTCAAAGCGAATTTTGTTGATGCCAAAGTCAGATTTTAATATCTCAATCAAACGAGTCGCATCAGCACTCTCACTTTCAAACTCGATACCAGCGTAGATATCCTCCGTATTTTCACGGAAAATGGTCATGTTGACATTTTCAGGATGCTTGACAGGTGACGCAACCCCTGGGAAATAGGTCACGGGACGAACATTAGCAAAAAGATCGAACTTCTGACGCAAGGTGACATTTAAACTACGAAAACCACCACCAATTGGCGTCATGAGCGGACCTTTGATGGCTATGAGATGCGCCGTCAGAGCTTCAAGCGTCGCTTCAGGCAGATAGTCTCCTGTCTCAGCAAAGGCTGCTTCTCCTGCCAAAAGTTCTTGCCAGATGATTTTTTTCTCACCGGCGTAGCTTTTTGCCACAGCCGCATCCACAATCTCAATCATGGCAGGTGTGATGTCAATGCCAACGCCATCACCCTTGATATAAGGGATTTCAGGGGTGTTTGGGACTGAAAGTTTTCCTGCTACCATGTCTATTTTAGCCATTTGTCACCTTTTTTCTAATCACCATTTGCAGAATACCGCCATTTTCGTAATACTCTAAATCAGCTTGTGAGTCAAATCTGAGCTTAGTTTGGAATGTCTTCTCATCTGCATGAACGGTGATGTTTTGCCCGATTTCTGGCTTTTCAGGAAAGTCAAAACTGTAAGTTTCAAAACCTGTCAATCCCAGACTTTCAGCTGATTCACCTGCTAAAAATTGCAAAGGAATCAAGCCCATCATAGCAAGATTACTCCTGTGAATTCGCTCAAAACTCTCAGCAATCACGACCTTGACACCCAGTAAATTCGTGCCTTTTGCCGCCCAGTCGCGTGATGAGCCCATGCCATAGTCTTTTCCAGCCAAAACAAGAAGCGGCGTATTTTCGGCTTTATATGCCATAGCTGCATCGTAAATCGGCATCACCGTCTCTTTATATTTGGTCACGCCACCTTCGAAGCCAGGCGTCAGCTGATTTTTGATACGGATATTGGCAAAAGTCCCACGCGTCATGACTTTATCATTGCCACGTCGGCTACCGTATGAGTTGAAATCACGCGGTTCAACGCCTTGACTCGCTAAAAACTCACCTGCTGGTGATTTCATGGCAATGTTTCCTGCAGGGCTGATGTGGTCTGTTGTGACAGAGTCAGCAAATTTCGCAAGGACACGCATCTTTTCAAGTGGTGCATGGCTGGCATTTTCAGCCAGGCTCATGCCGTCAAAATATGGTGGATTTGCGACATAAGTTGAGCTGTCGTTCCAGTTATAGGTTTCAGATTTAGAGGATTTGATGTCGTTCCAGGCTTCATTGGCATCAAAAACGTGAGCGTAGTATTCTTTATAGAGATCACGTGTGACATACTTGTCCACTTCTCTTTTGACCGTGTCATAGTCAGGCAGGATATCTGTGAGGTAGACATCCTTACCGTTTTGATCCGCGCCAAGTGGCTCTGTTGTCAGATTTTTTTTGACATTGCCCGCAATGGCGTAGGCCACAACAAGCGGGGGACTTGCCAAATAGTTAGCTTTGACAAGCGGATGAATGCGACCCTCGAAGTTACGATTACCAGATAAAACGGAGGTCACAAGCAGGTCATCGTCTGTGATTGCCTTTGAAACGGCATCATCAAGCGGACCAGAGTTGCCGATACATGTCGTACAACCATAGCCGACAACGTCAAATCCGAGCGCCGCAAGTGGCTCAATAAGTCCAGCATTTTCTAAGTAAGCTGTGACAACTTTTGAACCTGGTGCGAGTGATGTCTTGACCGTTTCAGGTACACTGAGGCCTTTTGCAACGGCATTTTTTGCAAGGAGTCCCGCCATCATCATGACGTAAGGGTTGCTGGTGTTAGTACATGACGTGATAGCTGCGATTGCGATATCACCGTTTTGGACGAGGGCATTTTTGCTAGCAACTGCATCAGTTGTTGGGATGAGGTCTTTTGAAAAGGCTGCAAATTCGTCTGACATTTGACCTAGTGCGATTAGGTCTTGAGGGCGTTTGGGGCCTGACAGGTAAGTTTCGATACTTGCCAAATCTACTTCGATGACTTTATTGTAGTTCGCTTCAACCTGGCTATTTGCATCGTAAAAAAGATGATTAGCTTTGGCATAGCTTTCTACCAAGTCGACAAGTGCTGCATCACGATTGGTATTGGTCAGATAGTTCAAGGTTTCCTTGTCAATCGGGAAATAGCCACAGGTTGCACCATATTCGGGTGCCATATTAGCAACAGTGGCACGGTCAGCCAAAGTCAGACTTGACAGACCTTCACCAAAGTACTCGACAAATTTGCCGACAACGTTTTCGTCACGCAGGATTTTCGTCATAGTGAGCGCCAAATCAGTTGCTGTCGCCATCGGATTTAACTTGCCGACAAAACGCACGCCAATGACTTCAGGCATAGGAAAATAAGACGCTTCACCTAAGATTGCAGCCTCAGCCTCAATCCCGCCAACACCCCAACCAAGGACGCCTAAGGCATTGATCATGGTCGTGTGGCTATCTGTACCAAAAACTGTATCTGGCAAGATTACACCGTCTTTGACGGTCACAACATCTGAGAGATATTCGATATTGACCTGGTGGATAATCCCCGTCGCAGGTGGCACAACGCGGAAATTGTCAAAGGACTCCGTCGCCCACTTGAGAAATTCATAACGCTCACTATTGCGTTCAAACTCACGTTTGGCATTAAATTGTAGCGCCAGCTCAGAACCTGCACAGTCGACCTGAACAGAGTGGTCAATGACTAGATCAACTGGCACTTCTGGATTGATCAGCCGTGGATTACCTCCTAGGGTTTTGACAGAATCTCGCATGGCAGCCAAGTCCACAACGGCTGGCACGCCTGTAAAATCTTGTAAAATCACACGACTAGGCTTAAATGGAATCTCACCCTTGTCCAGTGTTTTGCCGTCATAAACCTGAAGCTTTGAAAGATGTTCTGACGAAAATTTGCTGCCGTCAAAATTGCGCAAAATACCTTCCGTCAGAATGCGAAGCGCATAGGGCAATTTTTCGATATTGTCAACAGCTGATGCGACATCAAAATAGGTATAGTCTGTGTTATTGGCAGTCAGGGTCTTTTTATAAGTCATTTTCTATCCTCAATCTTCACATATTTTTTGGTAGCGAGCACACTTTCGTAGGCTGGGCGGATGATTTTGTTCATGTTGAGCATCTCTTCCATGCGGTGAGCACTCCAGCCGACAATCCGCGCAATGGCAAACAGCGGCGTATAAAGCGCTTCAGGCAGACCTAACATCTGATAGACAAAGCCGCTATAAAAGTCAACATTGGCAGAGACACCCTTGTAGATATTGCGTTCTTGGGCAATGACTTCAGGCGCCAGACGCTCGATTTTTTTGTAAAACTGATAGTCATCGTGAAGGCCTTTTTCCTCAGCCAATTCTTTAACATAAGACTTGAGTACCTCGGCACGTGGGTCAGAAACGCTGTAAATGGCGTGCCCCATGCCGTAGATCAACCCTTTTTTATCAAAGGCATCTTTATGCAAAATCTTGCGCAGATAGTCTGAAATTTCTGCCTCATCTGCATGATTGCTGACATTTTCAGAAATATCATCCAGCATTTGTGATACTTTGATGTTGGCGCCACCGTGTTTTGCACCTTTGAGACTGGATAGCGACGCAACGACAGAGGCATAGGTGTCCGTGCCTGAACTCGTCACAACGTGTGTGGTAAACGTTGAGTTATTCCCACCGCCATGCTCCATATGGAGAATGAGCGCCAGATCAAGCACCTTTGCCTCAATATCACTGAATTTCTTATCAGGTCGCAAGAGCCGCAAAATATTTTCAGCCGTCGTGAGACTTGGGTCAGGATAGTGAATATATAGGCTCTCCCCGTTTTCATAGTGGTTGTAGGCATGATAGGCGTAAATCGCTAAAAGCGGAAAGTTTGCAATCAGGCTAAGCGACTGATTCAAGACATTTTCAAGCGACAGATTGCTCGATTTTGGATCAAGCGTGGCAAGCGACAAGATACTGCGGCTGATTGAGTTCATGATGTCACTTGACGTTGATTTTAGGATAATATCACGGACAAAATCTTGTGGCAAGGCACGTTTTTCAGCAAGTTCTTGGGTAAATGTTGCAAGTTCTTCTGCTGTCGGCAGCTCACCAAACAAGAGCAGATAAGTAATCTCTTCAAAACCAAATCGGTTTTCAGACTTGATATTAGCTGTGATATCTTTGATGTTGAAGGCCCGATATTCGAGCACACCAGGCATTGGCTCGCCGTTTTCATCAAACGAATGAATGGCTGAAATATTAGTTAGTCCAGCTAATACACCTTTTCCATTAACATCACGCAAGCCTTTTTTGACGTCGAATTGTTCATAAAACGACAGGGGAATGACTGTATTTTCTTTGATTTTTTCTGTATATTTATTCATTTTGGTCATAGATGACGGCTCTTTCTTTCGAGTGAATCTTCTGAAAATTTCTATTATTACTTATTATATCCCTTTTTCAGGATTATTTCAAGTATTTTCCTAATCTTTTCATAACAATTGGTATGATTGTTCGTATTTTTATGCGTTAAAAAAAGCCATCATTTCTGACGACTTTCTGCTGCCAATGCTTTAATTTTTCTCAGGCGATGGTTGACGCCAGATTTACCCAGAGGTGGTTCAAGTTTCTGACCAAGCTCAACAATCGTCGCATCTGGATTTGCGATGCGTGCCATGGCAATCTCACGCAGATTCTCAGGGAGCTTGTCCTGAGTTTGCAGATATCGAATGTCTTCGATAACAGACTGCGCAGCATTGACTGTTTTGTCAATATTTGCCGACTCAAAATTGGTCTGACGGTTGGCATTATTTCGCATTTCACGGAAGATTTTCACATCCTCAAACTTGAAACGGGCATGATTAGCTCCAATCAAGCTCAGAAAATCAATCATCATCTCCGAGTTTGCAAGGTAGGTTACAACTTTATTTTTTCGAGCGATAACCTTGCTTGCAATCCCAAAACTGGCAAGCAAACTTTGTAAATCAGCAGCATGTTCTTCATAATAGGACGCGATTTCAAGGTGGTATTTCCCATTTTCAGGATTGGTCAGGCTGCCGCTGCTCAAAAAGGCACCACGCAGATAACCAATCCGTAATTTTTCGTCGAATTTGACAGAATCAGGTACGCCGTGATCAAGCAGCAAACTATCAGCTAGCTCAAATTTGTCTAAAATCTCTGAGACATTGTCTGTGATCATGATTGTATAGACACGATTTTTTGATAAGGTTGTCTTCTGATGCGTTTTGATTTCTGACTTAATCTGATAGTGTTCTGACAAAGCACCGTAGATAAAACGCGCTGTTGTCGCATTTTCAGTGGTAATCGACAGACTCAAACCATTTGAGATGCCAAGTGTCCCATTCATACGCAAAAGCGCAATCATAACCCCGTCAGAAACGTCTAGCTGAGTCAGCTCTTTTTTGACTTCTGATGAAAAACTCATTGTATTCGGATCTCGCTGATGTTCATAATCTCATCTGTGACAGCATCGGCATTGTGAAAAGCACCGCCATCGATCAACTCTAGGAAATTGGCAGAAATCACGCGCACATCTTGCGCCATAAGACCCGTAAAATCATGCTTGACCTGAACCAAATACTCGTCAAATTTATTCGTGTTCATATAGGCGTCAGGGACGGTTTCAACATTGACCAAAACGGTATCGATAAAGGGTGTGCCAGCATGCTCGTGAAGCACGCGTACATGATCGGCATCGGTAAAATTCTCCGTCTCACCACGCTGCGTCATGATGTTGCAGACATAGACAACCTGTGCCTGAGTGGCAACCAGCGCCTCGCGAATCTCAGGAATGACGACATTTGGCAAGATAGACGTAAACAGGCTACCAGGTCCCATGACAATGGTATCTGCCACCATAATCTCGTCAACCACACGCCTTGATGCCGTAGGTAGCTCGTCATTATAAGTATTGGTCACAAACACGTGATCAATCACGCCCGTATAGTCAGCAATGTGACTCTCGCCCACGACCTCAGCACCATCTTTAAAAACAGCGTGTAGGGTCAAAGCCGCCTCACTTGATGGCAAAATATGCCCTTGTGCATGAAAAAATTTGGCCAATATCTGGATGGCATTATAAGTCGAGCCTTGCATCTCAGAAACACCTGCAATGATCAAATTTCCAATCGGGTGTCCGCCAAGCGGGCCGTCATTTTCATTAAAGCGGTACTGAAATATCCGTTCATAGAGCTTTGGCATGTCACTCATTGCCACCATTACGTTACGCAAATCACCTGGCGGGGCAATGTCAAGTGCACTACGTAACTCGCCAGAGCTTCCGCCGTCATCAGCCACAGTCACAATCGCCGTCAAATCAACATCTTCTTTTTTTAGCGAATTCAAGATGACTGGAATCCCAGTCCCACCGCCAATTACAACAATTTTCTTCCTTCTCATGAGCGGTTGACCGTCTCCTTTCGTCTGTCCTTATCCCGATGACTCGTGTTGACCGGCCAGTTTTCAGCCAATTCCTCCGAGATACGTTTGGCAAATGCGACGCTGCGATGCTGACCACCCGTGCAGCCAATGGCAATGGTCAGAACCGACTTGCCTTCTTTTTCGTAGCCTGGGATAATTGGATTTAGCATCCGCATCAGATTATCATAAAAGGCGCCAGACTCCGGCGCATCCATCACGTAGTGATAAACAGCGTCATCAAGGCCCGTCAGATTACGAAGCTCAGGGACATAGTGCGGATTTGGCAAAAATCTGACATCAAAGACTAAGTCTGCATCCAACGGCAGACCATACTTAAACCCAAAGCTCATGACTTCAATCCTAAACGGTGCTTTGGTGTTTTCAGTCGCAAATTGTTGGGTGATTTTTGAGCGAAGATTGCGCGGCGTTAGCTCACTTGTATCAATCACGTTCTGTGAAAATGACTTGAGCGGGCTCAGTAATTCACGTTCACGGTTAATCCCATCGAGCACACGACCGTCCACTGCAAGCGGATGACTACGTCGTGTTTCTTTGTAGCGGGCAACGAGTTCTTCATCGGATGAATCCAAAAACAGCAGTCTAAACTCAACAGCAGGATTGTCAGAAAGATCATTGACAATATCACTTAGCTCGTCAAAAAAGCTACGACTTCGCATGTCTACAACCATTGCTACCTTGTCAATGTCGCCCTTATCTGATGTGACTAAGAGACTCACGAACTTTTCGATGAGGTTTGCAGGCATGTTATCGACCGTGAAATAGCCCATGTCCTCAAAAGACTGAATGGCAACGGTTTTCCCCGCACCACTCATTCCGGTAATAATCACTAGATTAATTTTTTGCATGTGTCAAACTCCTTCTTGTGAAAATGAGTAACCCCCCCCAGAAAATCAGGTAGAGTACGCCGAAAACAATAAAACAAAGCATGAAAAAGCGCTCTGGCAGGATATTGATGACAGGATCTGTCACAGGATCAAACAGCCAGTCACTATTTCTAAAAAACAGCTCGTGAAAGGCGATGAAAATGGCATCAAACCCGCCAAAAAGGCTGGTAACACCCACGAGTACTGGCATCAGAACCATGATTTTGAGACCTTGGTAAAACTGGATAAACAGCCGTCTTCTGACGAACATCACAGCAGGCACAGCAAGTAAAATGGTCCCGACAATCGCAACTAAAAACAAGTGTTTCACATCTAAAAAATGTTTCAGCCCAGCGCTTGAGCTGATAAAGTCAGGCATGACAAGCTTGTTAGACAAGGGATTGAGCAGATAGCGCATCAAAACATCAAAATTATAGACGATTGTGCGACGTGTCAGAAAAGTAATCTCAGAAAGCTTAAACACGCTAACTAGGCCCTGAAACATCGGAATTGCAGCGAAAATCGTAACTGTTGTGCCTGCCGCAATTGACCAGAGTATCGTCAGAACAAAATAAACATTATCTTTTAGAGGTGTCGTCATTTGTCAGAAAAAGTCCAGTCATCAAGTGAGCTTACGACATGTGTCGGCGCAATCGGTAAATCAGGAACTTCCTCAGACTTCGTAAAGCCCGTCGTCACAAGTAAGGTATCAATGTCATTATCAATCCCAGCGCGAATATCCGTCAGATAGTTATCTCCAACCATTAGCAAGTCACGACGTGCCATATTGATATGCTCGACCGCCTTATTCATGATGATGGCGTTTGGCTTTCCGATAAAAATCGGCTTGATTCTTGTTGCCACCTCTAACAGTTTATTGATACTGCCTGCACCTGGTAATAATCCCCGTTCTGTTGGAATATTCAGATCCGGATTTGTCCCGATAAACATGGCACCACGTGCAATCGCAAGGGTTGCTATCACAAGCTTTTCATATGTAAGATCATTATCAAGTCCAACGACCACATAGGCAGGGTGCTCAGTTTCTCGCTTATACTTGGCGTAAATCGCAGACTTCAATCCTGACTCGCCAATCACATAGGCGCTATCACCTTTTGCCATATCAGCCATGTAGTCCAATGTTGCAAGCGTCGCCGTATAAATACTATTTTCAGGCGTTTCGATGTCAAAGAGTTCCCGCAAGCGCGTCTGCACCTGCGCTGGTGTCTTCGTCGTGTTATTGGTCACAAAGAGATAGGGAAGGCCAGCATCTTGTAATCGCTTAACAAATCGTGTCCCCGCCTCAATCTTGTTTTCACCCATATAAATCGTGCCATCTAAATCAATCAGATAGCCCTTATAATTTTTTCTATCAGCCATTTTTCACCTGCCATGTTATCTCAGCTTGCGCATGCAGTTCTTCAGTCGCAATCTCATGTTTGGAAATTGCTTCAAGCACGTCAGATTTGTCCAGAACCGCGCGCGACGTGACTTTGACGCCGTAAAGCACTTCCTTGATATATTTGAGTGATATCTGTTTTGGCACATGTCCGCTCAAAAAATCAAAGCCAAGCAAATCAACCATCCAGTCAAAATACTTGCTGTTATTCACATGACCGTTTTGGTCAATGTCATTAAATCTGACAAAATAATCCCGCTCTAAAATGTCAGACTCAAGCGCTGTGAACTTGTGACCACGGATGATTTTCGAGATTTTTTCAGACTCATATGGTGCCACTATCTCATCAGCCACATGAACGACCTTACGTGTTTCAAAATCCAGCAAAACCCAAGTGGAAGTAATCGTAAGTAAAACCTGACCACTTTGATCATAAAAAATAAAGTCACGGTAGCAGAAAAATTTATTATAGGAACGCGCAGCTGTCTCAATGCTGATTGTTTCATTAAAAATCGGCAGACGGTTGATTGCCACTTCATATTCGACCACAATCCACGTGTAGTTATAATTTTCCTTGAGCCAGACGTCGCTTCGCTCTAACAACATTGACTGCTCGCCAGATAATTGCAATGCAACATTGAAAATGCTTGGCAACTTCATATTGCCATTAGCATCACTTTCATAGTAAGGCACGATATAATCTTTTTTGTAAGTTAGCATACCTTTATTTTACCAAAAAAAACGCCTGTTGGGGCGCTTCCACTATTTTAGCAACTTACCTTTGTTAAAAATCTTGTTATAATCTGCCACACTCGTCACGCGGTTAAAGTCCAAATCGCCTGAAAAACCGTTGAGACGCCCACGGCTCGTGTATTGGTGGAGATCATAGGGAATGGTCGTATCAGGCGATGAATCCCAGTAGCCCGTGTCGCCACCATAATGCGCTAACCAGACACTGTCAAAAGACGTGACCGTCAGATTATTTGCCGTTACAAACCAGTCTTGTGTGTAAATCCCGATGTTTTTCGCACCTTTTTTCGCAAGTTCAGCTCGAAACGCCTCAATCCCCTTGTTAAAGTCCTTTTTCATGGTGACTTCTTCAACATCCAGCCACCAGTAAACAGGCTTATACTTAGCAGCACGCTCATAAAACTTGTCGGCCTCTTTTTTCATTTCAGCCACAGAGTTACCATTAACATAGGCGTAAACTGCGACCGGGATATTGCGCTTTTGAAACTCTTTGATATGCGTCGCCATAGCCTTGTCTTTACCGTTCATATAGGCTGCGTTATTTTTCTTTTTCATGCTAATGCCGTGCTGCACACGGACAATCACACCAGTTATTTGTTGGGAAATCGTATCATAATCCATATCTGATGGCAATTGCCAGCCAGAAATATCAATAATCGGTTTTGCAATATCGACGCCAGAAGCAGCTGAAAGCTTGACTTTTGTCACAGGTTCATCTGTTGCTGAAAATGGGTCAGGCTGAACTTTTGTGAAGCTCAACCCGATGATCAGCGCAGCAAAACAAGCCGACAATACGACTGTCACAACAGTTCCCACGATATTCAGATGTTTGCGCATAATGTTCATTATTATAATTATACCAAAAAAATTTAGTCTTCGTCTAGAATAAATGCTTCAAATACATCATTTCCTAACATAAGTCCTTGACGTGTCATGAAAATGTGGTCATTTTCTAGCTTTAAGAGCTGTTTTTGGATTAATTTGTCTGCAATATCGCCATAAATTGACTCAAAGCTTCTATCAAATTTCTCAGAAAATCTTGACAAACTAACACCTGATTTCTTGCGAAGACCTAAAAACAACTCTTCTTCCATCTGTTCATTTAAAGTTAAGACTTCTTGTGTGACTTTTTTATCAGTCGCTTCCAAATAATGATGGATTGGCCCATGATTCTTATAGCGGATGCCATTGACATAACCACTTGCCCCCGCACCAAATCCGTAATATTCCGAATTATCCCAGTACATCAGATTGTGCGCGCTTTGATAGCCTGCCTTGCCAAAGTTTGAGATTTCATAGTGGTCATACCCTGCAGCCTCAAGGCTGTCGATGATATAGTTATACATCTCAAAATCCAGATCTTCATCTGGCAAATCCAGCCTGCCACGGCGCATTTTATTCATGAAAATGGTGTGATTTTCAAGGATCAAACTATATAGCGCAACGTGTGGCAGATTCAAATTTAAAAGAGTTGCCACATCCTTTTTGACATCTGCCATCGTCTGAGTGGGTAGCGCGTAGATCAGGTCAATCGTGATATTGTCAAAATCGTTCTGACGCAGTTTTTCAATCGTGTCAAAGACATCTTGCGACGTATGGCTGCGCCCGATTTTTTTGAGCAGTTTATCATCAAAAGTCTGCACGCCTAGCGAAACACGGTTGACATGATGCTTTTTGAGTACTTTTATCTTCTCATCAGACAAGTCCCCAGGATTTGCCTCAACGGTAAATTCATGCAGTTTTGAAAGGTCCAGATTTGCAGTCAAACCGGCTAATAAATAATCCAGCTGTTTCGTTGATAAGGCTGTCGGTGTACCACCACCGATATAAAGCGTTTTTAGCTCAGTAATTTGACTCTTTTCAACCTCATCAAGTAAGCTTGTCAGATAGGCATCAACAGGCTGATTTTTAATATAAACCTTGGCAAAATCGCAATAATAGCAAATTTGCGTACAAAAAGGAATGTGAACATAGCTCGAGCTTGGCTTTGTATTAGTAATCACGCGCCACCCGTTCGTCATCAGCCATTTGATCAATCAAGGCTTCGACACCATCAAACTTGACCATGCCACGAATGAATTTGAGAAAATAAACCGTCGCCATCTCGCCATAAATCTCGTCATGAAAGTCGAAAATATTGACTTCAAGCGTCTTATTTTCCCCGCCAAATGTATCGTTGTAGCCAATAGACGCCATGCCACGATAGCGCGTGTCTGCGACTTCAATATCCACCACATAGACACCAATGGCAGGCATATACTGATAATTTTTCGTCTCAATATTTGCAGTGGGATAGCCAATCGTACGCCCTCGCGCCTCACCGTGAACGACAAGACCAGCCACTTCATAATCATAGCCAAGCAATTGACTTGCAAGTGACACATCGCCGTCAAGCAAAGCCTTACGAATCCGAGTCGATGAAATCTTACCGGATTCATCTGAAACCTGCGCAATCTGATAAGTGTCATAGCCTGAAAGCTTGCTAATATCACCGTGGTCAGAACCAAAATTATAGTCAAATCCGACCACAATCGCCTCAACCTGTAATTTTTTCACATAATCTCGTACAAAATCATGACTGGTCAGCTTGGCAAAATGGCTGGTAAACTCTGTCAGATAGAGAAAATCTACACCGTTTGCCTCGAAAAGCGCCAAACGCTTGTCATAAGACGTCAGATGTTTGAGTAAATTCTCATGAAATTTGTCAAAGACAATGGAAGGATTTTCAGGAAATGTCAGGACGGATACCGTGGCGTTTTTTGCTTTGGCAAGCTCACGAGCCTTGTCAAACAGTGCCTGATGTCCTTTGTGAAGGCCATCAAAATAGCCCAAAACTAAAATCGTTTTCGCCGTGTCAAATTGCCCATCTTTAAAATTGATTACTTTCATATCATCACTTTCTTTGGTTTATAAAGTCTGCCATCACGCTGCTGCAAAATTGCAATGAGCTTGCCATTTTGAAAACCAGCAACGGTCTCATTTTGCGCTGTTATTTTGATAAATCGTCCAAAACTAATCTCTGAGACTTGCGCGTCAGATAATTCGATTTTTTCAAGATCTGACACCCCGTACTCGACAGGTAAAAAAGCTTTATCTAGCTGATCATCAGCCTTTAGTTGCTCGATTTCTGATAGTTTCAGCGCTTGTGCAATTCCTAGTCCTGCTGACGCCGTACGCTGCAAGTAGGACATGTGACTGGCAAACCCAAGTTTTGCGCCCAGATCAACTGCGAGTGTTCTGACGTAGGTACCTTTACTGCAAGCCACCCGAAAATCAAATCTGATGAGCTGATTATCACCATCAAAAACAGGCGTTGATGTTCTGACAAACTCAGAAATGGTCACCCGACGCTCAGGCCTTGCAACCATTTCCCCGGCCCTAGCATACTCATAGAGCTTGCGGCCATTGACCTTAACCGCCGAATACATGGGCGGAATCTGCGTGATCTCGCCTGTAAAAGTCGCCATTGTCGCATCAATCAATTCTGGTGTGAGACGCGCAGCAGCCTCTGCTGTCACTGGCGTTTGCGACACTACCTCGCCACTTACATCCTCAGTTTCAGTCGAAAAGCCAAGCGTGACCTGACCTTCATAGACTTTACCAGCCTCAGTCATGTACTCGATGACACGCGTCGCCTGACCGACCGCAATCGGTAAAACACCCGTTACATCAGGGTCAAGTGTCCCACCATGACCAATTTTTTTCGTCTGTAAGATTTTTCGCAGCTTGAAAACCACGTCATGACTGGTCATACCCGCTTCTTTGTAGATGTCTAAAATACCGTTGTAGCTCATATTAGTCCTTTTTCAAATCCGCAAACTTCGCAGCCATGGTCGGATTTTTCTTTGTTAATTTTTTGACTGACACGTCCTCAAGTTTGTTATTTGCAAGGCGGAGCTGATTTTCGCTCGTCATTAAGGCCTTTTTCACTTCTTCCATGCGCTTGATTGACTTGTCAATCTCGTCAATAGCCTTGGCAAAGTTTTTACTCGCAGACGTGTAGTTCTTAGCAAAACCTGTTTTGAAAACTTCTAAATCGTCCTCAAATGTCGTAATATCGATATTTTGCTCACGAATCAAGGCAATTTCCTGCTTATAAGCAAGCGAATTCATGGCAGCATTGCGCAAAAGCCCAATCAGCTGAATGAAAAACGTCGGTCTCACCACATACATCTTTTCAAACTCATAAGACACATCGACGATACCCGTGTTATAGTAGTCGCTATCAGCCTCAAGCATGGTCACAAGCACCGCATACTCACAGTTTTTCTCGCGCCTATCTTTATCAAGTTCCTTGTAAAAATCACGATTTTTGTGCTTACTTTGCGTCTCGTCGGCTTCGTTTTTCATCTCAAACATAATCGAGATGATTTCATTACCAAACTCATCGTTTTCACGATAGATAAAATCGCCTTTACTGCCCGTTCTTGCATCGTTATCTTTTTCAAAATAAGCCTTTGGAAACATGGTTGCGCGCACTTTGTTAAACTCGTTTTCAGCAAAATTCTCCAAGCTTTCACCAATCGCTTTGGTCGACTGTTGCGCCTTGAAATTCTTGTAAAATTCGACCTCTTCGTCCTTAGCTTTTAGCTGCGCCTCGTATTTATCCTTAACCGTATTTTGAACAATTTCCTGCTCTTTCTCTGCTAAATCAAGCTGACTTTTGAGTGCATCACGTTCACGCGCAACTTGTGCCACAGCTTTTTCCTTTTCAGAAATGGTCTGCTGCACAACAAGTTCTTTTTCAGAGTTAATGGTTGCAAGCTGCTGTTTGAGTTCTGACAATTCTGCTTGCAGCTCCGATTTGGTTTGTGTCGCAACTAATTTTAGCTCAGCCGCTTTTGATTTCTCGCTATTTTCTTGGGCTAATTTTGACTTTTCAAGTTCGCTTTTTAAGCCCGCTAAAGCAGCTTGTGTTTCTGATTTACTTTGCTCTTCGACCAGTTTCAGCTGGTTTTCAAGTTCGGCTACTTTGGCAGCTGATTGCGCCGTCAACAAGGCTCTTTCCTGAGCCAAATGGGCCTGAACTTCTTGCTCAAACTCCTTCGTACGAACCTGCGACAAAATATCTGCAAAACCCGATTCATCAACTGTAAATAACTCGCCACAATGTGGGCATTTGATTTGATTCATGATTTCTCCTTAGTTTTCACATGCTAAAAATTTATTCTTTCTTTACAAGTTACCAAGATAGGCGATAATTTGACGCGCATAAGCTATATTCTGACTAACGCTGGAATCAGTCGGATTTAGCAAATCCTTTTCACTGATTTTTCTACGATTAGACATATTGGTTGCCGGTGTGTGAAATACCGCGTTTTCAATATACAAGTCACCAAATAATCAAACCAAGTGGCTGTTTTCATACTCATTTCTCACTACTTCGCAACCTTTTCAATCGGCGCCATCTGAGCTAACAAGCGTTTCAAGCCGACTTCTGGAAAGGCGATTTTGAGCTCCATGTTGGCGCCCGTTCCTGAGACATCTAAAACAGTGCCCTCTCCCCATTTTTTGTGGCGCGCGATGTCGCCAATTGCCCAGTCAACGCTTGGCTTTTCAGTAGCATGTCGTCTGGCATTTGAAAAGGCTGACGACGTTTGGCTACCAGAAACTTGCGACTTTCTGCCTTTTATGGCGTCAGACAGGCTCATGCCCGTGCCAAAGCGCGTGCTAGACTCGGATTTTGTCTGATAAGTCGCATTAAATGACGCGTTTGCTTTTCGTGCTTGACCAGAATACGTCAGAAGCTCGTCGTCTATTTCTCGTAAAAAACGTGACGGCTGGTTGTAGCTCGTTCTACCAAACAGCATCCGCGTGCTCGCATTGGTCAGATAAAGCACTTTTTCAGCCCGCGTAATGCCCACGTATGCAAGTCTGCGCTCTTCTTCAAGCTCGTCTTCATCTTCGGCCTGCCGACTGAGCGGAAAGACGCCCTCCTCCATGCCGACCAAAAAAACGACAGGAAACTCTAGGCCTTTTGCTGCGTGCAATGTCATCAATGTCACTTGCGACGTTTCTTCATAGCTGTCAGTGTCCGCAACCAAACTCAGATCATTGAGGAAACGGCTGAGCTTATCAAGCCCCGTCTCACCCTCAGGCGCGTCATCTTTTTCATCGAAATTTTGCGTCACGCTCAAAAATTCGTTGATATTTTCAAGACGATTTTGTGCTTCAAGGCTTGTCGTCTGCACTTCGAGCGCTTTTTTATAGCCTGTCTTATCCAAAACAGCCGTAACCAGCTCGGTAATGCTAAACTGTTGAATGTCATCTGCTAGATTTAGCAAGATATGCGCTAAACCAAACAGCTCAGACGCTGCTTTCCCTTTGAGTGAGCTCAAGGTTACATCGCGCGCTGCTTCAAGCAAAGAAGTATTTTGTTGCGCCGCAAAATCACGCAAGTTATCAAGTGCCTTAGGTCCGACACCGCGTTTAGGTTCATTGACAATCCGCTCAAACGAGATATTGTCACGATGGTTGGCAATGACGTTCAGGTAGGAAATGACGTCACGGATTTCTTTACGTGAGTAGAACTTTGTGCCGCCTACCATGGTATAAGGAATATTTGACTTGAGCAGCGCTTCTTCAACTGCACGGGACTGGGCATTTGTCCGATATAAAACAGCAAAATCTGAATAGTTCCGATTATTTTCTTGCAGTTCATAGTTAATCTGACCTGCAACAAAGTTTGCCTCTTCACGCTCATCACCAGAACGGTTATAGATGATATTTTCACCATCTGGATTTTGCGTCCACAGGTCTTTGGGCCGGCGTTTTTTATTATTGTTAATGACCTCATTTGCGGCTTTAAGAATCGTTTTTGTTGAGCGATAATTTTCTTCTAACAAAACGACTTTGGCATCTGGATAGTCTTTTTCAAAATCAAGGATATTTTGCATATCTGCGCCACGCCAACCATAAATCGACTGGTCAGCATCCCCAACGACGCAGAGATTTTTGAACCGTTTTGCCATCAATTGCACCAATTGATACTGGGCATGGTTGGTATCTTGGTACTCATCCACGTGAATATACTGAAACTTCCCTTGGTAATAGGCCAAAACGTCAGGATTGCGGTCAAAAAGCAAGATAGTGTTCATGATAAGATCGTCAAAATCCATAGATTCACTACGTTTCAGCTCAGTTTCATAGCGCTTATAAGCCTTAGCCACAACAAGCGAGTACATATCATTCGCATTTTTTTCATAAAGCTCGGCTGTGATTAGGTCGTTTTTGCTATTTGAAATCGTGCCCAAAATCGTCCGCTCTGTAAATTTTTTCGGATCAACATTTTGCTCTTTTAAAATCCGTTTCATGAGCGTGCGTTGTTCACCAGGATCGATAATCGTAAAATTTCGATTATAGCCAATATGATCTGCATCACGCCGTAAAATTCGTACACACATGCTGTGAAAAGTCGCAATTAGCGAGTCCTGAGCACGAGGATTGAGCGTCACAGCCCTTTCTCGCATCTCTCTGGCTGCTTTATTTGTAAAGGTAATCGCAAGGATATTCCAAGGATTGACCAGTTTTTCTTCTATCAGATAAGCGATTCTATGCGTCAGAACACGCGTCTTTCCAGAGCCTGCCCCCGCCATAATCAAAAGCGGTCCTTCTGTTGTTTCTACCGCCTCAGCCTGACGGTCATTCATACCTACTAATAATGGATTCATTTTACTCACTTTCTGATTATGCTGGCACATTTTTTACTATTTTATAGGTACAAGCATCTACTTATAACTCTCATAATTATAGCACAAAAAAACAATACTGAAAATCATAAAAAACAGCCTCGAACAAGCTGTTTTCTATGTGATTTTTGTATGTTACATATTGCCGATTTGATTGTACTTAACTTCAAAGGCTTTTTTGACGGTGTCACTTGCCGTGTCAAACTTGAATTCCTTGACATACTCGCCAAGGACGATGATCCTGTGCGTCGCTTCTAGGTCTGCACAGGTGACAAGTGTAATTTCTTTCTTGCCAGGGTGATCCGCAATTACCTCAACGTGCTCAGGCGTCACCACCTTGATATTGGTAATCTTGTACTGATAAATCGTTGTTTTATTGGTGATGTAGATTGTCATGTTATTTTCAGCGCGTTCAAGCGGTGTAAAAAGGAGCTGTGGTGCGCCCGTCAGAGCAGAAACGTGATGACTAGCAAGTGCATAGTTACCTTGCCCCATGACTTCATCTTCTTTCATGGTACCTGCACCGTAGGTCAGCTCAGCATTGCCAACTCCCCTAAAAATCGGGAGGTTAATACCGAGATCTGGAATGGCAATGCCGCCAATAACTGGCAAATCTTGCGCATTCCACTGATTTTTTATCACATCTTCAAAACTAATGGACTTGACAGCAGAAAAATCAAAATTTCCCTTGCCTTTTTTATCATTATCTTTGAGCGTCTTTTTATCTACTTTTGTGATTTGGTACCTATTGGCACCAAGACTCATAAATATATTTCGAATTGCCTTGTTGAAAACTAGGGCAAGACCCAGTAACAAGAGCAAAATCAGTAAGATATTGACACACCAACGACGAAATCTCTTCATATTCTAAAGCTCCTTTCGCTTTATTATACTGCCTAGATGGCATCATTTCAAGTGAGATAGCTTCCCCAGCGTATAGCCAGAATCTTTGTCAATCTCAAACTTGTCTGTTAGATTTTTCGTGATATAAACTTTGTTATTTTTATCTACAAAAATCGCATCAACATTGGGCGTCTTTTCAACAAATTCATAGCCTTTTTTGGTGCCCAAAGCAAAGATTGTCGTTGAGAGTGCATCCCCGTCAACCCCTTTTTTGCTGACAATGGTCACACTTTGGATGTCATTATCAAAAGGATAACCAGTTTTGGGATTGAGGATATGCGGATAAACCTTGCCGTCAACCGTCAGATAACGCTCATAGATGCCAGATGTTGCGACAGACTCATTTTCACCGTCAAGCAACCCAACCTGAGCTGAAACTTCTTTGTTGGGGTCTTTGATGCCAATCGTCCAAGGCGTCTTATCGCCACGCGGCGAGTGCCCAATCAAGTACAGGCTTGAAGAACCCAAATCAACAATAGCCGTTGTAATGCCATTTTTTTTGAGATAAGCAACCATTCGGTCAGCCACATAGCCTTTGGTAATGGCGCCTAAATCAAGTTTGACGCCTTTTTTCGTCAGATAAACGGTTTGTTTTTCGTCATTGAACTTGACTAATTTGTATGAAACTAATGGCAAGTTCCTATCAATCTCAGCCTGACTTGGCTTTCTGGCGTCATCAAATCCGATATGCCATAGGCTTGTCAGAGCACCGATTGCCATGTCAAAGCCTGTTTGTTTGTCAGAGTAGCGATAGGCAGATTTCAAAAGGGCGTAGACTGTTTTTGAGACCTTGACAGGCTTGATACCAGCCGCTTTATTGATCATATCTAGCTCACTGCCTGATTGATTGACCGTCGTTTTTTTATCATAATCTTTTGCAATCGCAAGCGCATTTTGGATGACCTTTTCGTGTCCCTTGTCATAAGACGTGATTTTGACGTAGGTACCCATGGTAAATGTTTCTTTGACATAAGCTTTTGTGCGCAAGTCGCGTTTAGGCTGACAGGCACTCAAACTCAGCAAGATTAACAAGCTAAGACAAGCGACTAGGATTTGATTAGACTTCTTCACTTGCTGTATCCTTTATTGCTTGGTTTTCTGAATCTGGCGTGGCAACACGCTCAGACAACTCAGGCTCTGGTTCAACCAGGGCAAATGTCACAATATGTGCGGCATCATCAAGTCTCATGACCTTGACACCTTGCGCACTACGACCTGTTTGTGAGATATTGTCCACACGTGTTCTGATGATAACACCTGTGTCTGTGATCAACATCAGATCCTCGTCGCCTGAAACAGTAACAAGCCCCGCAAGTTTACCTGTTCTCTCAGTCACATTCATAACTTTAATCCCTTTACCGCCGCGACCTTTCGTCGGATATTGCTCAGCGCTTGTGCGTTTGCCTAGACCATTTTCACTGATCACTAGGACTTCTTGGCTATCATCAATAGTGCTTGAACCCACGACAAAGTCACCTTCTCGCAGATTGACACCTTTGACACCGGCTGCTGCACGCCCCATGTCACGCAGAATATTTTCCTTGAAACGCACTGAATACCCGTTATGTGTCCCGATGATTAGCTCTTCGTTACCAGTTGTCAATAAAACATTGACCAACTGATCACCCTCACGCAGATTTAACGCCTTGAGGCCGTTGGTTCTGATGTTACTGAACTGATGCGCATTTGTGCGTTTAACAACGCCACGCAAGGTAGTAAAGAGCAGATATCTTTCCTGGTCAGATTTCTCAACGTTAATCACCGTTTGAATCACTTCACCCTCGTCAAGTTTAAGTAAATTGACAATCGGCAAACCTTTGGCCTGACGGCCATACTCAGGAATTTCATAGGCTTTCATGCGGTAAACACGGCCAAGATTTGTGAAAAAGAGCAGATGGTCATGCGTCGACGTTGACACCATGTGTTTGATGAAATCTTCGTCAGACACGCCTGACCCCTGAACGCCACGACCACCACGGTTTTGCGCACGGAATTCATCTTGATTAAGACGTTTGATATACCCTTTATTTGACAGGGTGATCAGAACATCTTCTTCTTCAATCAGGTCTTCATCTTCAACGCTCAACACTTCGCCAACAAGCAGCTCAGTCCGACGTTTATCTGCGAATTTCTTCTTGATGTCGTCCATCTCTTCTTTGATAATGGCAATGACACGCTCAGGTTTCGCAAGAATATCAATCAAATCAGCGATTAAAGCAATCAAATCATCATATTCTTTTTGAATCTTATCGCGTTCCAAACCTGTCAAACGACGTAAACGCATGTCTAAGATTGCTTGAGACTGACGTTCTGACAGATTAAAACGACTCATGAGCTGCTCTTGTGCAATCGCATCCGTCTCTGACCCACGAATAATCGTGATAATCTCATCAATATTGTCAAGCGCAATCAGCAAGCCCTCTAAAATATGAGCACGTGCTTCAGCTTTTTCCTTGTCAAACTGTGTCCGACGTGTAATCACTTCTTTTTGGTGCGCAATATAATGCGTCAAAATTTCTTTAACTGACAGAATTTTTGGTGCGCCATCCACAATCGCAAGCATGTTGAAACTAAAGTTAGTCTGCACACTTGTCAGCTTGTAGAGATTATTTAAAATAACATTTGCAGATGCATCACGGCGCACTTCGATAATAAAGCGAACGCCATCACGATTGGACTCATCACGGACTGCCGTAATACCGTCAATGCGTTTTTCTTGTGCCAAACGCACGATATGCTCATGTACCTTGGCCTTATTGACCATATACGGAAACTCTGTGATGACGATGCGTTCTTTGCCAGTTTTAGTTGTTTCAATCTCAGACTTGGCACGCAGGGTAATGCTACCTTTACCTGTTTCATAGGCGCGGTGAATACCACTGCGCCCCATAACAAGTGCACCCGTCGGAAAGTCGGGCCCAGGCAGGACTTCCATAATGTCGCGCGTCGTCGCCTCAGGATTATCCATCAAAAGCTTAACTGCGTCAATCGTTTCACCAAGGTTATGCGGTGGAATATTTGTCGCCATTCCGACTGCAATCCCTGTTGTCCCATTGACCAAAAGGTTTGGAAAACGGGCTGGCAAAACGACCGGCTCACGCTCAGTACCATCATAGTTGTCGATAAAATCAACCGTTTTTTTGTTAATATCGCGCAACATTTCAAGCGCAATCTTGCTCATCCGAGCCTCAGTATAACGCATGGCAGCAGCGCCATCGCCATCCATAGAGCCAAAGTTGCCATGGCCGTCGACAAGCATATGGCGATAACTCCACCATTGTGCCATCCGCACCATAGACTCGTAGATTGCTGAGTCACCATGCGGGTGATATTTACCCATGACGTCACCTGTGATACGCGCTGACTTTTTATGCGGTTTATCAGGCGTCACGCCAAGTTCATTCATCCCGTAGAGAATCCTGCGGTGAACTGGTTTCAGCCCGTCACGTACGTCAGGCAGGGCCCGTGCAACGATAACAGACATGGCGTAGTCGATAAAACTCGTCTTCATTTCACTGGTCAGATTGACACTGACCACATTTTTGTCTTGCATTGATTTACAGCCTTTCAAACACGCATTGATATTGCATCTGTGTATTGATTCTATTATACCAAAAAAACTAGGAAATTCCTAGTTCTACCGTGTGTGTTGACCCTGCCTTGACGTGCTTCATTTGATAAGATTGTTAAATTTCGAAAGCGCAAGATCCTCTTTTTTGATCAAGGTCCCAACGCCTTCATCTGTGAATAATTCAAAAATTAGGGAATTTTTCAAACGTCCGTCAAGCAACACAGCTTCATTCAAGCCATTTTTCATGGCATACTTGATAGCTTCTAGTTTTGGAATCATACCGCCTGAAATCTTACCGTCAGAAATGAGCGTATCAATCTCTGACAATGTCGTTTCTGACAAAAATGACGATTCTTCTGGAAAATTCGAGTAAAGCCCACGAACGTCTGACAAGAGAATAAAACGTTCCGCCTGCAATTCCCCTGCAATGCGACTAGCTGCTGTGTCCGCATTGACATTGTAAAATTCGCCTGACGCATCCACACCCGCCGTTGCAATGACTGGAATAGCTGACGTTTTTGCAATCCGTTCAATAATTTCAGTATTGATTTTCTTGATTTTGCCGACAAATCCTAGTTCTTCTGATAGTTGTTCTACCTCAATCATCCGCCCATCGACGCCAGAGATACCAATCGCTTCACCCCCAAGCCGTTGAATATCGCGAACCAGACTCTTGTTTACCATGCCCGCAAGGGCAACAAGAGCAAGCTCAGCCGTCTCAGCATCCGTATAGCGCAGACCATTGATAAACTTACTTTCTTTGCCATATTTAGCTAGCATCTCGTTGATCGCAGGGCCTCCGCCGTGAACGAGGACGACGTTTATGCCCATGGTTTTCAAAAGCAAGATGTCACTCAGCACGGAGCGCTTGATTTTTTCGTCCGTCATGGCGTTGCCACCGTACTTGATCACGACCGTCTGCCCCTGATATTTGAGCATGAAAGGCAGCGCCGCAGTCAGCGTTTCAGCGATATTCATAGCACCTCCTCCAAAATCACAACGCCTGCTTCTAGTTGCGCTTTTGTCATGACTAATGGTGGCAGGAGTCTGACAACGTCATGACCTGCTGATAAGACAAGTAGACCTTTTTCTCGTGCTTCTGACAAGACCTGCCCTAGCTGACTTTCATCAGAAAGCTGAATCCCCACCATCAATCCAAGATTTCTGATGGCTTTGACAGACGTTTTTTTAGCCAGTTTATCAGACAATATTTGCTTGAAAAATTCCGCTTTATCTCTAACATCTTTCAAAAACTCTAGCTGTGACAGCTCAGTTAAAACTGCCTTTGCACTCGCCATGGCAAGTGGATTGCCACCAAATGTCGAGCCGTGTTTGCCAGCACTAAAAAAGTCTGCCCACTCATTTTTGACAAACATAGCACCGACAGGCAGACCATTGCCAAGCCCCTTAGCTGACGTGAAAATATCAGGCTCAAAGCCAAAATGTTCAAAGGCAAATAATTTACCTGTCCGTCCAATGCCCGTCTGCACTTCATCAATAATCAATAGAATGCCTTGCTTTTGAAACTCTTTCAAAGCTTGCGCAAAATCTGCTGTGATTGGCATAACGCCACCTTCGCCCTGGACAATTTCAAAGATAATGGCACCTGTTTTTACCGTCACTGCTGCTTTCAGACTAGCAACATCATTATAAATCGCCTTGGTAAAATTCGGCACGAGTGGCGCAAAGCCTGCCTGAATCTTGTCTTGCATGGTTGCTGACATTGATCCAAAGGTCCTGCCGTGAAACCCATCAACAAAGGCTAAGATGTCAGTATCTGGCTTGATGAGACGGGCGAGTTTAAGCGCAGCTTCATTGGCCTCAGTGCCTGAGTTTGCAAAAAATCCTTTGTAAGCACCAGAAAAATTCAGAAAACTAGCAACATCTTCCTGCAAGGGATTTTCATAAAGATTTGACAGATGAGAAATCGCATCAATCTGCGTTTTGACGGCTGATTTTCCTGCTTCAAAAGAATAGCCTAGGTTCATCACACCGATGCCACTTGTAAAGTCCAAATATTTTTTACCAGACGCATCATACAGATAAACGTCTTCTGCGTGTGTAAATGTGATTGGGATTCTAGTCCCGTAGTTTTGTAATAAATTTGTCATGGCGGCTCCTATTTGACTCTATTAGTTATTATTTTGTATGCTTATGAATGGTAAAGAGCATTGATTTCGACATATTTGTAGGTCAGATCACATCCCCAAGCAGTGCCTGATTTATCACCATTGTTTAGTTCAACATCAATCACGACAATTTTCTCTTTGAGCTTTTCTGACAGCTCAGCCTGATCAAAATCAACAGGTGTCGAATGCAATAAAACCAGGTCACTCTGAATCTCAAGTTCAATATCTGGCACCTCAAACGGCGCAACCTGGCCAATGGCTGAAATCACCCGTCCCCAGTTTGGATCAGCTCCAAAAATAGCCGTTTTGACAAGGCTAGAGCCTACGATGTGTTTGGCAATCATGCGAGCTGACAACTCATCTGGCGCACCTGTAACATTGACTTCTATCAACTTTGTAGCACCTTCGCCGTCTGCCGCAATTTTCTTTGCCAAGGTTTGACATACAGCAGCTAAAACAGCTTTAAAACCGTCATAATCCGCAGTGTCAGCTGTGATTTCAGCGTTTCCAGCTTGACCATTTGCAAGGACCAGCACTGTATCATTTGTCGACGTGTCCCCGTCCACCGTGATCTGATTAAAAGTCACTTCGATGACTTCTGACAGGATTTCTTGCAGCAACGGCTGCGCAATCTTGGCGTCAGTTGTGATAAATCCTAACATGGTCGCCATGTTGGGATGGATCATCCCAGAGCCTTTACAGACCCCTGCTACTGTCACGACTTCTCCACCCAATTCGACTTGATAGACGATTTCTTTTTTGACCAAATCCGTCGTCAGAATCGCCTCAGAAAAGCCGTCAGAATGCCCATTTGTTGCAGAAAGTTTTGAAATGCCAAGCGCAATTTTATCCATCGGCAACTGCTTGCCAATCACGCCAGTTGAGCAAACTGCAACGTGTTTTGCATCCAGATCAAATTTTTCAGCAAGCAGGCGCTGTGTTTTTTTCGCATTAATCAGCCCTTCTTCGCCTGTTACGGCATTGGCAATCGCCGAGTTCACGATAATCGCCTGTGCCACACCGCCTGCCACAACTGTTTTATCCAGCTTTACGGGCGCTGCTGACACTTTATTTGTCGTGAAAACACCTGCTACCGCTGCGGGCACTTCTGATAGAATAACCCCCATGTCAAGCTTTTGAAACTTGAGCTCAGCGTGCGTCGCGTCTGCCACAAATCCTTTTGGTGAGGCGATATTGCCTTTTATTTCAGTCATTTTAGTCATCTTTACTACCATCTTTCATTTTTAAAATATTGGCACGAGGTCAAGCCCTGCTTTTTCGTCAAATCCAAAAAAGTGGTTCATGTTCTGAATCGCCTGTCCAGCAGCTCCTTTGACGAGATTATCAATCACAGTAACGACAGTCAGCGTATTTGTCAGAGGATTATAGTCAAGACCGATGTCCGTGAAATTCGTACCGACAACCTGATGCAAGTCAGGCAGATGACCTTGATCAAACACCCTAACAAAATATTTATCGTCATAAAGCTCATGATAGGCGGAAACAACCTGCTCAAACGTAATATTTTTTGCAAGTTTCGCATAGCTTGAGACGAAAATGCCACGATTGACTGGAATCAACGACGTTGTAAACTGGATAGGCAGCGTTTGATTTTGCCAAGACTTCAATTTATTGAAAATCTCAGGAATATGCTGGTGCTGATTGAGTTTATACATGCTAACATTTTCATTTACATTGACAAAATGGCTGCTGTCTGTCAGCTTCTTACCTGCGCCTGACAAGCCAGATTTGGCGTCAACAATGACACTATCGTAAGCAATCAAATCAACCTTGCTCTGATAAAGTGGTGCCAAACTCAGCAAAGTTCCCGTCGCATAACACCCAGGATTTGAGATGTAGTTTTGCTGTGGTGTATCAAAATCCGCTAATAAATAGTCAGCCTTTGACAGCAGATCGCTATGAATGGCTGATTTTTTATACCATTTTTCATATTGGTTGACGTCTTGCAGCCGAAAATCACCCGACAGATCAATAACTGGAAAATCAGCTAAAATCAGCTCACGCGCAAGCTCAGACGCAATACCAGCAGGCGTTGCAAAAAAGACCAGATCAGACGTCGCCATGATTTCTGACGCAGAAAATGCTTTTATCGTCAGACTTGCATATTCTGGAAAAAATGCAAGTTTTGGAAAAATACTTGTTAATGATGTACCAATATTTGATGTGCCATAAACACCATCGATTTCAACTTCAGAATGGCCGTGTAATAGTCTTAATAACTCTAAACCAGAATACCCAGAAATCCCAACAATTGCTATTTTTTTCATCTTGATCACCTCTTTATTGAATATATATTCAATTTTAATGTATAATATTGCAATTGTCAAGTGAAATCTGATATTTTATGCAAAAAAATATTAAAATAGTATCTTTATACAAAAAAAGAACTGTTATAGTTCTCTTTTTCAAAATCTCATTTTATGGCATTGCCATCCCATCTAGTTCCACCAGCGTCCCATTAGCCAAGCCATTATTGATCAAAGCGACAATTTTCTCACCAACCGTTGGCGCATCTTGCATGAAGTCACCTGTCATGTTGCCATTCAAGTCCGTTGTCACAGGCCCTGGATGAATGCCAGCAATCGTCGTCGTTTGATTTTCATGTTCAAGCCACAAGGCCATTGAAGTCGTCATCGTGTTTTGCGCTGCCTTAGAAGTCTTATAAGCAAATGGATTCAAAAAAACATTCGGACTGGTTGGCACCGTGATATTGACGATTTGCCCGTGACTAGCTTCAAGTATTGGTAAAAGTGCCTGAGTTAATGCAAAGGTACCGAAAAAATTCACCTCCATTGTTGATCGTAAATCTGCTAACGGCGTGTCATAGCCAATCAATTCTTGATTACCAGGAATACCCGCATTGTTCACAAGTAAGCTCAAGTCTGAATTTTCAAGTTGTTTTCCTACAGCATCCAAAGTCGCACTATCAGTCAAGTCAATCGCTTGCCAACTCGCGCTGATTCCTAACGCTTTTAAAGTTGCAACTGCGGCTTTGCCACGTGATGCATCACGCGCACCTACGACTACTCGCCAGCCACTCAAACCGAGTTGCTTTGCGATTTCAAATCCAATTCCTTTATTTGCTCCTGTCACTAATGCTGTTTTCATTTTGTTTCCTAACCTTTCTTGTGTAGCGTGCGATTTTTATGTCGACACCTTCTAAATTTTCCTCTAACAACTTGATATGTGATAACACATTTTCCTTGTGCGCCTGCATTAAGACTAAACGCTCACTAACTGTCTCATCACCTACAACGACCAGATCAATATAGTGACGAATTTTCTTGATTGGCATCCCTGTTAGTTTGAGTTTAATCACGGTTTCAAGCAAATACTTCTGTGCTAACGTAAAAATACGATGCCCTGATGATGAACGTTCAAGAAAAGGTAGCAGACCTTGTTTATCGTAGTAACGCAGAGATGATTCGCTGAGGTTATAGGCTGCTGCAATCTCCTGCATCGTGTAGGTCCGATTCAGTTTTGTTGCAATCTCATCTTTTTCTTCAGTCGTATATTTTTCACGTACTGGCATCAATCCTTGCTCACGATAATGCTCAAGTGTTGTTAATGGCAGATTGAACGCATCTGCCAAATCCTGCATTGCATAACCTTTTGTCATTTTTTTACTCCTTTAGTGTTCATTCTACACCTTAAACCATACTTTAAGTCAAGTATATGACATCAAAAAAACAAAAAAAAAACGAATCAGTTTTGATTCGTTTTAAAAAATCGTTATTTTCACTCGTCATCCATACTCAAAACACTCAAAAACGCTTCTTGTGGCACTTCGACATTGCCAATCGCTTTCATGCGCTTTTTACCTTTTTTCTGTTTCTCAAGGAGCTTGCGTTTCCGGGAAATATCACCACCGTAACATTTGGCAAGGACGTTTTTACGCAGAGCCTTGATGTCACTACGCGCAACGATTTTCTGACCAATGGCTGCCTGTATTGGTACTTCAAACTGCTGACGTGGGATGATTTTTTTGAGTTTATCCACGATTATTTTGCCGCGTTCATAGGCAAATTCCTTATGCACAATAAAGCTCAGCGCATCCACACGTTCACCATTTAGCATGATATCCATCTTAACAAGCGAGCTCTTGCGATACTCTGAGATTTCATAGTCAAAGCTAGCGTAGCCCTTAGTGCTTGATTTCAATTTGTCAAAAAAGTCGAAAACAATCTCTGACAAGGGCATTTGGTAGATGACATTAACCCGATTTTCATCGAGATAATCCATGGTCACAAAGTCGCCACGCTTACGCTGGGCAAGCTCCATTACAGCACCTACATAGTCCTGTGGCACCATAATCTGTGCCTTTACAAATGGCTCTTCGATGTTGTCAACACGCGTCGGGTCAGGAAATTCTGACGGATTTGCGACCTCAATCATCTCGCCGTCAGTCGTATTGATATGATACACCACGCTTGGTGCCGTCATGATCAGATCAATGTTGAACTCACGCTCCAAACGCTCCTGGATAACATCCATGTGAAGCAAGCCAAGAAAGCCACAGCGAAAGCCAAATCCCAGCGCCTGAGACGTTTCAGGTTCAAACTGCAAACTTGCATCGTTAAGCTGTAACTTGTCAAGCGCCTCACGCAAATCATTGTATTTATTTGACTCGATCGGATAAATCCCTGCAAAAACCATTGGATTCAGTTGTTTATAGCCGTGTAATGCCTCTTTTGCAGGATTGTCAGCAAGGGTGATGGTATCACCAACTCGCGTATCAGCAACCGTCTTAATCGCTGCTGCGATATAGCCAACGTCCCCTGTCGCAAGAAACTCGCGTCCGACTGTTTTAGGTGTGAAAATGCCGACTTCCGTCACGTCAAATGTCTTACCATTACTCATGAGCTGGATTTTATCGCCTGGCTTAACAATACCGTCCATGACACGAACTTGGAGAATAACGCCACGATAGGCATCGTAAACTGAGTCAAAAATCAAGGCCTTGAGTGGATTATCAACAGAGCCTTGTGGTGCTGGTACTTTTTCGACAATCTGCTCTAAGATATCTTCAATACCGATGCCCGCTTTTGCTGATGCAAGCACCGCTTCTGAGGCGTCAAGCCCAATCACATCCTCGATTTCCTTGCGCACACGTTCAGGATCAGCTGCTGGCAAGTCGATTTTGTTGATAACTGGCAATATTTCAAGGTCATTGTCAAGCGCCAGATAGACATTTGCAAGCGTTTGTGCCTCAATACCTTGCGCTGCATCCACCACTAATATCGCGCCCTCACACGCCGCAAGCGACCGTGACACTTCATAGGTAAAGTCGACATGCCCTGGCGTGTCAATCAAGTGAAACGTATAGTCTTCACCGTCTTTTGCACTATAATTCAGCTCAATTGCGTTAAGTTTGATGGTAATGCCGCGCTCACGCTCCAAATCCATCGAATCCAAAAGTTGCGCCTGCATCTCACGCGCCGTGACAGTCTTTGTCTGCTCTAAAATCCTATCAGCAAGCGTTGATTTCCCATGGTCAATATGCGCAATAATCGAAAAATTTCGAATATTTTTCTGCCGTGTTTTTATTTCATTTAAGTCAATAGTCATAGCTCAATTTTACCATAAATTATGGAAATAAAAAACCTTGTCTCGCGACAAGATTTGACACTAACTGGCTTATTTTCCAAACCAGATCTGTATTTCACGCCGAGCTGACTCAGGACTATCTGACCCATGAACGATATTTTGGATTGCACCATTTTCCTGTGCCCTTGCAAAATCACCACGAATCGTACCTGGCAAAGCAAGCACTGGATCTGTCACGCCCATCATCGTCCGCCAAGACTTGATCACATCTGGACCGCTTGCGATACCTGTGACAACAGGACCTGACATCATAAATGTCGCAATCCCTTCAAAAAAAGATTTATCAACTAAATCCGCATAATGCGCTTCTAATAACTCACGCGTAATCATGCGCATTTGTAAGTCTTCAATTCTAAAGTCACGGTTTTCAAGCCGACCTAGCACTTTACCGACAAGCCCGCGCTTTACGCCATCAGGCTTGATCATAAAAAATGTTTGTTCTTGCATCATTACTCCTTTTTGTTTGTTTGACTAGTGATTTCATTTTCTATATTTTCGTCAGATGTAGCCCGCATTTCCTTGAGTTGATGAATGAACCAAAACTCGAAAAAGAGGACAAGCCCAATCAAAAGCGCCCAGCCAATCATCACTGAGGAAAGTATCAAAAGTCCAGTAGCACCAGCCTTCATGTAAATTTTTTCAGGATGATGGTTGTTGACATATACTTTTGGTCGCGTGCCTACTTTTCCGAAATTTTTAAGCACATTAGCAACAGGCGCAGTACTGTATGTCTTGCCCTTGTACTGATAACGGACCACTTTCTCGTCATCATGTCGGACAATAAGTCCTATGACGGCAGTTTTTGGATCCTTATGCTCCGTCAGATAGCGCTGAAAATTCATGGCGCCGATAAAGAGAAAAATCAGCGCAAAGAAAGCAAGAATGACACGGGATACACGTTGAATTAGTTTTGTCATATTAGTCAAATATCCTATAGAAATCTTCTAGTTTCAGCTGCGATTTCTCATCCGCAGCAAGGTCTTGGACAATTTTGCCATCTTTCATGACAATCAAGCGATTACCATATTTGAGTGCATCTTCCATGCGATGTGTGATCATGAGCGCCGTCAGATTTTGCCGGATGACAAGACTTTCTGTCAGATTCATGAGGGCAACCGACGTCTTTGGATCAAGCGCCGCCGTATGTTCGTCAAGCAGTAATAATTCAGGCGCCACAATCGTTGCCATAAGTAAGCTCAAAGCCTGACGCTGACCACCTGAAAGATTACCCGTTGGCGTATCCAGATGCTTTTCTAGACCATTTCCGATCTGCTCAGCAATCTCAGAAAACTCTTTTTTATAAGCAGCAATATTACGCAGTTTTAGATTGCGTTTTTTACCACGAAGCGCTGCAATTGCAAGATTTTCAGCGACCGTCATCCGAGGTGCTGTGCCCATTTTAGGATCCTGAAAGACTCGGGAAATGTCCTTGGCACGCTTTTCGGGTGATTTTCTCGTGACATCTTGACCATTGATGATGACTTGCCCTGAGCTCAATGTCAGCGTGCCTGAAATGGCATTAAACAAAGTCGATTTCCCAGCACCATTACCACCTAGTACCGTAATGAAATCCTGCTCATAAATATCAAGTGTCACATTATCCAAAATCACCTTGCGCTCATCACCGTTTTCAATGATTTTAGTTGCATTTTTTAGCGAAATAATCGGGGTTTTCTCAGCTGGCATTGACTTTCACCCCCTTGAAAAATCTATCTTTCAATGTTGGAATCATGAGACAAATCGCTAAAACAATCGCACTGAAAAGCTTGAGATAGTTGGTATTAAAGCCAAGTTTAATCACAGCCAATATCAAAAATTGATAAAAAATTGAGCCAATAACAATGGCAAGCAAACGCTCAAACATGGACACATTGCCAAAGAAAACTTCACCAATGATAATGCTTGCAAGACCAATCACGATAACGCCAATCCCTTTAGAGACATCAGCATAGCCGTCATTTTGGGAAATTAGTGCACCAGAAAGTGCAATGACACCATTTGACATGACAAGTCCTAGAAGCTCCATGCGGTCTGTATTGATGCCAAACGACTGCGCCATCTCCACATTATCCCCTGTTGCGATAAATGCCTGACCCAAGTTCGTGTTCAAAAAATATAGCATGACAGCAATGACAATCATGACAGCAACGATACTGACCACAGTACTTTTGAGCTTAGCACTGCCCAGCAAGCCGAGGTTAGCGCGACCCATGACCATGAGCATGATCGAATTACACGACGTCATGACGAGAATCCCAGCAAGCAGCGTCGGAATTTTCCCCTTTGTATACAGTAGCCCCGTCGCAAGTCCAGCGCCACAGCCAGCGACAAATGCGATAATGGTAGCAATAATTGGTGGCACACCGTTTGTAATCAGCGTGACCGCAACTGCACCACCCAAAGGAAATGAGCCTTCAGTCGTCATGTCAGGAAAGTTTAGAATCCGAAAGGTCATAAAGATTCCCAGACCTAAAATGGCCCAAAGTAGACCTTGATTGATAGTAGAAAGTATCATATGCGAGCTTTAGCTAGCCCCTTTCTCTGCAGCAGCATCAGCAGCCTTAACGACTGTCTCTGGAATAGTGATATTAAGCGTTTTTGCCGTATCTTTATTGATGACTGGTGTTGTTGCATCATAAAACTCAACTGGCAAACTTGAAACTGATTTACCTTTGAGGACTTGTGCTGCCATTTTACCCGTGGCAATTCCTAAATCACGTTGGTTGATGGTCACAGCTGCAAGACCGCCTTGTGCCACCATGGTGTCAACTGATGGAAAGACGGGTTTTTTCGCAGCATTTGAAAGCTCGATGACTGTTGGAAAAGCTGAGGCAATGGTGTTGTCGACTGGCACATAGATGGCATCGACTTTTGACAGCGCAACGTTTACGGTTGTTGTGATGTCGTTTGTTGACGAAACAGCGTACTCTGTTACGTCATAGCCTTCTTTTTTTGCTGCTTTTTTAAACTCAGCAACTTGAGATTTTGAGTTGTCTTCTGACGAACTATATAAAACACCGATTTTTTTGACATTTGGTGTCACTTCTTTGATCAATCCGACTTCTTTTGCGACTGGGAACTTGTCAGAGACGCCCGTCACATTGCCTTCAGGTTTCTTGACATTTTTGACTAACTTTGCGCCAACGGGATCTGATACAGCGCCCATGATGACTGGGATTTTACTTGTTGCATTGGCAAGTCCTTGTGCTGTTGGTGTTGCGATGCCAATCAGAACATCATTTTTTTCATCGACTAGCTGATTTGACATGGTGGTCACTTTTGACTGGTCGGCTTGCGCATTATAAAAGTTGATTTTCGCATTGGCATAGCCCTCGTCAGATAGGCCTTGCTTGATTCCTTTGTAGATTTCGTCCAATGCGGGATGCGTCACGTACTGGAGCACACCGATTTTGACGTCAGCAGACTTGACCTTGTCTTGCTGCTTGACAAATTTCGGGACAAAGATCGAGAGCAACCCAATCACGACGATGACGGCGATTGTGATCACCATTTTTTTATTTTTCATTTGAAAACTCCTTTAGTTTTTTGAGAAAAGTTTGGTCAAGCTGGGTCTTATCCGTGATTTTCCAGGTCGCAACCTGTTTTGTGCCATCAAAACGCACGATGCTAATCACAGCATTGTCAAGCTTCAAGCCCGCCACAAACTTATCATGGTAAAGTTCCTGGAAGATGTAAATTGGCCGTGAAACGCCTAAGGTTGCTTCCTGATTGACAAAATGATCGAATTTTTTATTGAGCGCTGTATTTTTAGCATTCAAAATCACGACAACTGTTGTCTCTCTATCTGCAAGTAAACTAGGAATATCACCTTTTGGAACAGCAAGCACCTGGTTTGTTGTTGTGACTTTTGGGATAATCTGACTTTCTTCTAAGCGAACACTATGATGCCATTTTGGTGTCATGACAAAAAAGATAGCAACGACTAAAAGCCAAGCAGCTAAAATCAAATATTTCTTCTTCATTTTTCTATTTTACTACACTATATCATTAGAAAGCAACTGATAGTGTGAAACGCTCCGTTAAGCCATTTCGTAAAAAGTGATACTCACTGAATCGCAATACATTTCAACAAAAGGGTAATTAAAAGGGTAG
>NZ_BLLH01000007.1 GCF_011170065.1 Pseudolactococcus insecticola
GTCGTGATGAACTTAGGGAAGTAGCTATGCACAGGCTTGGCGGTTTTACCGCTTAGCCGTTGGGCTGGCTACTCCTTTAGTGAAGAACGACGAAGTCGTGATGAACTTAGGGAAGTAGCTATGCACAACGTGGCTTGGCGGTTTTACCGCTTAGCCGTTGGGTTGGCTACTCCTTTAACGATTTGGCATTGGCACTTTGCGCTTTAGCGCATTACGTGCCACGCTATGTACAGTAGACAATATTTCTGATAAGAAATGATAGTCGCTGGACTTGCGACAACGTCGCGAAGAGGTTTTTCAAACCAAGAAAAAGCGTTTTCACGCTAGTTCTTTTGTGGTTTATTTGAAATTATCAGCTGCGGGTGCATAGTCCCCACCGTAGAATTTTTCAGAGAGTTTTTTCAGTGTTCCGTTGCTTGACAAAACTTTGAGCTCTTTGTCAATCTCTTTTTTCAATTTAGCTTGTGAGTTGTCTAAGATATAGTACTCATAAGTTTTGAAAGTTGGGTATTTTGTCAAATCTGGGATATTGCTTGCGACTGTGACGTTATGCTCTTTTGCCAAGTTTTCACCGGCAGATTTTGAAGCAAACAAGAAGTCGATTTGGCCTGACTCAACGGCTGCTAAACGGTCAGCAAGTGGGCGTTCAGAGTAGGTCACGTTGATTTTTTGATCTGGGTGTTTTTTATTCCAAGCTTCAAAAATCGCACCATAGTTAGTACCGGCAGGGATTTCTGTTTTCTTGCCAATCAAATCCTTGATTGACGTGTAATTATTTGCCTTGCTTGAGAAGATAGCATTGACATTTTCAGAAATTGGATAAGTAAACAGGTATTTTTCTTCGCGTTCTGGTGTTTTACCAAAGTTATTGGCACCAATCTGACTGCGACCTGCATCCAAATCTGTCAAAATCGCTTCGTCAGAAACGGTTTTGTAGTCAAACTTGTAATCTGGCAATTTTTTGTCAACGGCTTTCAGGACTTCAATATCGAATCCTGTCAGTTTGTCGCCGTCTTTATAAGCGTAAGGTTTTGAGTCAGCAGTTTGTGCAACGGTAATCGTTGTAACTTTTGTTTTGCTTGTATCTGACTTGCTGTCATTTTTGCCGCAGGCTGCAAGAAATGCGACGCTGAGCAAACCAACTGTGGCTACTGCTGCTACTTTTTTGAATGACATATAAATTCCTCTTTTTCAATCTTAATAGACTTAATTTTACCATAAAACTGGTCTAGTCCGACTTTAGAATTTTTTATGACGGGTTTTCAGAAAACAAAAACCCTATTTTCAAAATAGAGTTTATAGGTCATGGAAATCTTGGTAAAGTTCTTGGCGTACAAGACCACGTGACTTTGCGATGGTTTTGATCGCTGTATTTGTTTTTTCTCCTTGTTCAATCAGCGCTTTAACCGCATCAAGACTAGACAAATCAGCAAGCGGATCCTTCTTTTGATGGCTGCTTTCTGACGAGCCGCTTACAATGATCAAGCATTCGCCTTTGATTGGCTGCGCTTCAAGGCTTTCAAGTACCTCAGAAATGCTACCGCGGCGATATTCTTCATAGACCTTGGTCAGCTCACGCACAAAGGCAATCTGCCTGTCGCCATAGACTTCGAGCATATTTGTAAGGGTAGCCGCCACTCGGTGGGGTGATTCATAAAAAATCTGACTCTCAGGATAGGCTATTTTTTCCGTCAGAAAGCTGATTTGGTCAGCTTTTTTACGTGGTAGAAAGCCGTAAAAAATGTGTGGCTGTGGTGCGATACCTGAGGCAATCAGCGCCGTAATCCCAGCACTCGCACCTGGCAAGGCCACAACATCAATTTGCTCAGCAATGGCTGCTAGCACCAAATCATGTCCTGGGTCAGAAATTGATGGCATCCCTGCGTCTGAAACCTGAGCGATGTCTTTTCCCGACTTCAAAAAATCCAGCATTTTATCCATTTTCAGCACACTATTATGCTCGTGAAAACTTTCTTGAGGCGTTGTAATCTCAAAGTGGTTGAGTAATTTTTGCGTGTTTCGTGTGTCTTCTGAAGCAATCAGATCGGCGTTTTTCAGCGTTTCGACCGCACGAAAGGTCATGTCATCAAGGTTGCCAATCGGCGTTGGCACCAGATAGAGCGTGCCTGCTGTTTTAACGCCCTTGAAACTCTGTTGTAAGCTCATTTTTACTGTCATTATCTATACAAAATCTCCGCACAATACAGGCAAGTTTCGCCAGGCTCTAGCCGCTGACCGTAAAAATCTCTGCAGACGTGAAAACCATCCTCGTAAATTTCTTGTAGATTTGACATTGGATTTTTTTTTGCAGTTTTAGCAGCTTTGTCCTGATTGTCGGCTGTCGACTCTGCCTGTTCTGACAGGTCCGAAAGCTCTGCTATTCGATCTCGCAGGCGTGCATTTTCAATCAATAAACTGGTGTTTTCGGAAATTAGTTTTTGATAGGTGCTTTTGATGTCGCTAACCTGCGTCAGTGTCGCAACTAGCTGTTCTTCAAGTTCTGATAGATTATCAAAAAAAGGAGTTTTATCTGCCATTAAACCACCTCTATTTCTGCGAGTTCATAGTCTTTGACCACATTGTTCTGACGGACTTTGACGGTGTTTGATAGCACGTTCATGCCAATAACGCGACCCTGACCATCTGATGAGACGACTGTATCACCAAAGTCAGGAAAGTTTTTGCGCGCCTTGCGGTAAAAGTCATCTTCGTAGCTCAGGCAGCACATCAGTCTGCCACACAGGCCGTTGAGCTTATTTTGATTGAGTGAAAGCGCTTGGTTTTTCGCCATTTTGATGCTGACGTTTGGAAATTCGCCCATGAACTCCGCACAGCAAAGTGGACGTCCGCAAGGTCCTAAACCACCGAAAGCTTTTGCTACATCACGTGGCCCAATCTGACGCAGCTCAATTCGCGTCTTAAACGTGCTAGCTAAATCTTTCAAAAGCGCTCGAAAATCCACCCGATGTTCCGCTGTAAAGCTGACATAGAGGCGTTTATAGTCGAGTGTGTACTTGACTTCGATGATTTTCATATCAAGGGCATGATGTTTTACAAGCTTTTTGACAGTGGTTTTTGCCTCATCAGAAGCCGCCGTCACCTTGTCAGATAACTCAAAATCAAGCAAGTTAGCACTTGCGACAATGTAGCCATCTACATCAAGTTCTGACGCAATTTCACGGACAACCTGCCCCATCATCTTGCCTTTTTCACCTTTGACAATGACCGTTTCGCTCACTGTATAGCTGCTGTTACTGGTCACAAATATATTTTCTTCGCCATGGGCGAATTTGATTTCGTAATTCATATGTTCTCTCTATTTTTATAAAGCGATTTTTTCTAGGCTAGCTTGAAAGTTGACATTGGCACGGAAATAGCTTTGCGCCATAAACACTTTTTGAGCAAGCTGCGACTGGCGCTGTTTAACTAGGATAATGCTAAGCAGCTCAAATACTAAGCCTTGCTGATACTTGTCCTTAAAATTTGCGGCAAGGCCCATAACCTGTAAAAATGCCTCGTCTTTGTTACTGACAAGTGTCTTTGCAAAGTTTTCAATCTGTTTAAGGCTGGTCAAAAATGCCTTATCCTCTGCCAATGTTTGCGCTGATTCAAGTGAATTTGTCACTTGCGCAATCAGTTGTGCATCAGTTTTCAGCGTCCCAGCTGCTTCTAAATGCTGCTGGATGAGTTGCGTCTGATGTGGAAATGTAATGACCTGTGCCCGTGACTTAATCGTGTCAAGCACCATATTTTCAGATGCCGTCAATAGAAAAATGTAGATTTCAGACTCAGGCTCTTCAATTGATTTCAAAAGCGCATTTGCTGCATTGACATGTAGCTTTTCAGCACCGTCAATAATGACGACTTGGCGGTTGGTTTCATAGCCAGACTGTGAAAATGTCAGCAACAAATCGCGTATCTGCTGAGTTTTAATCGTCTGACCATCAGGTTTCACGAGATGCAAATCCGTAAAATCATTGTCAGCAATCAGCCTACATTCCCTGCAGACACCACAAGGCAAACCGTCCGTCAAATTGGTACAAAAGCGTGATTTCGTCAGCCACAGCGCCATCTCCATCGCTCCGAACCCGCCTGAAAATAGAAAAGCATGGTGCAGCATATCAGCCTGCAGAACTTTTGCAAATCGGGCATAAAGCGCCGGTTGCAACTCAGAAATTGTCATCAAAAAATCTCCGGAAATTTGGCTGTAATCGCAGTCATAGCAGCCTCTGCCACCTCAGAAATAGACTGTCCAGCATCAATCGTTTTGACACGATCTGGATTTTCAGCTGCGATTTTTTGGTAGCCTGCACGCACTTTTCGGTGCATCTCAGCGGCTTCTAAGTCCAGACGGTTAATCTCGCGATCACCCGTCATGACACGTGCAAGCCCAATCTCAGTTGCCACATCAAGATACAGCGTCAGATCAGGTAGCAGTCCGTCTGTCGCAAAGTCATTGATTGCCATCGTCTCTGCGACGCCAATCCCACGCGCATAGCCTTGATAGGCGACAGATGAGTCGATAAAACGGTCAATCACGACGACTTTGCCCGCCGCAAGCGCTGGCAACACTTTTTCATTAAGATGTTGTCTGCGCGCTGCAGCAAAAAGCAGCAACTCCGTTTTGCCGTCAATTGCGGTATTTTCAGGTGCAAGGATAATCTCGCGAATGCTTTCAGCAATCCGAATCCCACCAGGTTCACGTGTCGTGAGTACTTGAGCGCCATTTTTTTCAAGATGGGGCAAAATCTCCTGTAAAATCGTTGTTTTGCCAGCGCCCTCAGGCCCCTCCAAGCTTATCAAAATACCTTTTTTCTTGTTAATAGACATGTTTAAATTATATCATTTTTTCTTGTTAATAGACATGTTTAAACTAAATCATTTTTGGGACAAAATTTTAGGCAAATCCGTGATATTTATCACCCCAAGCACATCTGACGGTTTGAGTGTTTGCAGATTTTCCACCTCAGTTATTAGCAAAACAACTGATTTCTGACCTGTTTTCATCTCATCAAGTAGCCTATTTTCTGCTGTGAATATCGAGTCATCAGGTTTGATAAATCGGATAACTGCTTGTGAGTTTTCAAGTATCTGCTCAACTGTTGGTGCTGCTTTTGGATTTTCTGACAAGCTGTGAACGATAGCATTTGCCGTGATAAGCTGTGTCGTAAGTACGCGACCGTTTTTGACAACAGGAAACTGCGTATGATGATGCGTTCTGACGAGCGTCATCAGATCTGAAAATGCGGCATCTGACGGCACAAAGATCACTTCCGAGCGAAATAAACTGCCCACAGTTAAGGGCTGTGTAATCACCTCATAAACATGCCGTATCAAGTCCACCACCTCAGGCTGGATGAGAAAATACTTGTCAGAAGCCTTGTGCTGCATCATGTTTCTCAGATTATTGAAGAGCTCAAAATCTGTAGCAAAGTCCTTTGCACCTGCAACATGCTCAATCAACTCATCTGTCAGCTGCGACATCGGCATGTACTTGCCTGTTTGGTTAAATTTTTTATTGGCAAATGCTTCTATTTCTTTGTAAATCTCGATAAATGTCTCGTTCATTTTTACTTTCTCTTTCTACAAAAAAAGAACCTCTCGGCTCTATTTTATCATTTTTAAACTGATTCAAGACTATTCCAGCGAATTAGCCCATGATTTTTGCAAGCGACGTGACACTTGTGAAATGGCAAAGTTGATGACAAAATAAATCACCGCCACAAAACCGTACAACATGAACACTTGACCCGCTTGGAAATATTGTCCCATCAAGATTTGTGAGTTACCAAACAATTCTTGCAAGGCGATAACCGAATACAAAAATGACGTATCCTTGATCACTGTCACAAACTGTGAGATAATCGCAGGCAACATCTTGCGAATGGCCTGTGGCAACACGATATTGGTCAAAATTTGCAAATCTGTAAACCCTTGTGACTTACCAGCCTCGGTTTGTCCTTCAGGCACACCATTTAGCCCGCCACGGATGATTTCTGCAAGCGCAGCCGTTGTAAAGACTGTAAATGAGATAATCCCCGCAGGCACTGACTTAACTTGAAAAATCAAGAAAATAACGAAAATCCACAGCAAGTTGGGCACATTTCTGACAACCTCAACATAAAAACTTGCGATAAACTTCAAAAATGGATTTTTACCATTTCGCAAAACGGCTAAAACCGTGCCGAAAATCGTTGACAAAACAATCGAAATCAAGGCGATAAATAGTGTCAGTCCCAAACCTTGAAAGAGAAAACGGATATTTGTCGCGGTAAAAACTTGTGATGCTTCTTGTGCTAAACTCATCTTTTCCCCCCTCTAACCGACACTGTAAGCGTTTTTGTTCTTTTCTTCCATGCGACGCGCAAGTGATGCGAGCGGGAAACATAAAATAAAGTAAAGGGCACCGACTCCCACAAAAGCTGGGATGTAGTTCATGTTCATAGAAGACCATGACTTGGCTGTAAACATGAGGTCAGCCCCTGAGATGATGGCAACAGTTGATGTATTTTTGATCAAGTTGACAATCTGGTTTGTCAGTGGCGGATAGATCATCCGAACTGCCTGCGGCAAGACAATCAAGCGCATGGTTTCACCATAGGTAAAACCTTGTGACTCAGCAGCCTCAGTTTGCCCTTTTGGCACCCCTTCGATACCTGAGCGAATGACTTCTGCGATATAGGCACCATGATAGAGCCCCACACAGATGATGGCCGTCCAAAAGGCTGAAATGACCAGATGTTTGTTGAGCAATGGAAAACCGTAATAAACCACAACAAACTGAATCAAGAGTGGTGTATTTTGATAAATTTCCACATAGACACGACTAATCGCACGCAGGACTTTATTTCGTGTTGCAGATAGCGACCCGAAAATCACACCTAGCAACATGGCTAAGAGCAACGCGCCAATGGAAATCTCTAGCGTGTAGAGAAATCCCTTGGCGAACTGCCCGAAGTCTGAGAAAAACGCCTGCCAGCGTTCTAATGCAAAAGGACTCATATATTACCTTTCTAGTACTTGTTCCTGTTTAGCTACGCCTTATTTTGCAGTTGCGTCAGTCAGGTTGTATTTGGCAGTCAATTTTTTAAGTTCGCCGTCGTCTTTGAGTGTTTTCACTTCTTTGTTGAGGTAGCTTGCAAGTTCAGTGTTTGATTTCTTAGTTGCGATACCGTATTCTTGAGGTGCGAACCCTTCACCCAAAATCTCAGTTTTGCTATCAACATAACCAGACAAGATTGATTTGTCGACGGCAAATGCGGCAATACGACCAGATGTCAAGGCTGTTTTAAGTGTCGGATAGTCAGCAAGCTCAGCATATTTGAATGAAATACCTTTTTCTTTTGCCAAGGCTTCAAGGCCTTCTTTTGTAGAAGAAGACTGTGCCACACCGATTGTCTTACCGTTCAAATCTTCCACGTCAGTGAAGTTTGATGATTTATTGACCAAGAAACCAGCTTCATCTGTGAAATACGGCGTTGTGAAGTTATACGTTTTTTTACGTTCATCAGTGATGGTAAAGGTTGCGATAACTGCATCAACCTGTTTGTTATCAAGCAAAGGACCACGTGTTTGCGCAGTAACGGGTACAAATTCAGCTTTGACACCCAGACTTTTTGCGATTTGGTTTGCGATATCGATCTCAACACCTGTAAATTTATTTGTTTTAGGGTCTTTGTAACCAAAGTTTGGTACGTCTTGTTTGACACCAAAGACGATTTTGCCCTTGTCTTTAATCTTATCTGTTGCTGATTTTGAGGCGTCATCTTTAGATGAGCCACATGCTGCAAGACTAAAAGCAGCAAATGCTGCTGCGATTCCGGCTAATACTTTTACTGATGTTTTCATATATTTTCTCCTATATTTCCTATATTTTAGTGATTGATGATTTTGCTGAGGAATTGCTTAGCACGTGGTTCTTGTGGATTATCAAAGAAGCCTGCAACGTCTGTTGTATCTTCTAATATCTCACCTTCCGCCATGAAAATGATACGATCGGCAACAGATCTTGCAAAGCCCATTTCGTGCGTGACAACGACCATGTTCATCCCGTCTTTTGCAAGTCCTTGCATGACTGAAAGCACATCGCCGATTGTCTCAGGGTCAAGCGCTGATGTCGGTTCATCAAAGAGCAAAAGCTTTGGATTCATGGCAAGGCCACGCGCAATTGCGACACGTTGCTTTTGCCCACCAGATAGCTGACCTGGAAAGGCGTCTTTTTTATCCCACATATTGACAAACTTCAAATATTTTTCAGCTGTTTTACTTGCGTCACGTAATTCTTGTTTGAGGACACGTGTGGGTGCCAATGTAACATTTTCTAGCACCGTTTTATGTGGATACAAGTTAAAATGTTGGAAAACCATGCCAACTTCCTTGCGAAGCTCAACTAAATCTTTTTTACTGGCATGATCAATATGGTGTCCGTTGACCACAAGCTCGCCCGACTCAATACCTTCTAAGGCATTTATCGTGCGAATCAAGGTTGATTTACCAGATCCTGAAGGTCCTAGTAAAACGACAACTTGTCCTTCTTCTATTTCCAGATTGATATGTTTCAGCGCGTGGTAGTCGCCATAGTACTTATCGACATTTTTGAATTCAATCAGTGGCATTTTCAACTCCTATCATTTTTTCGTGTTATAAGTTATAACATGACCCTATTTTATCACGTATTTTCTGAATTGTCAAACAATTTTTACTGCAATCTGTTTTAGAAAACGTTTTCCAAATGGCAAATCATTGATGAAAATGCTAAAAAACGTTATAATAGAGCTACTAATGAATGAGGAAACTGCTATGAAAAAAATACTCGTTGTTGACGATGAAAAGCCTATTTCAGACATTGTCAAGTTCAATTTGACAAAAGAAGGCTATGAGGTTCTGACCGCATTTGATGGCGAAGCAGCACTTGAAGTTTTTGTTGCCGAGTCACCTGATCTGATCTTGCTTGATCTGATGTTGCCAAAAAAAGACGGCCTAGAAGTCGCACGTGAGATCAGAAAGTCATCAGAAGTACCGATTATCATGGTGTCAGCAAAAGATAGTGAATTTGACAAGGTAATTGGCCTTGAGCTCGGGGCAGATGACTATGTCACAAAACCTTTCTCAAATCGCGAGCTCTTAGCACGTGTCAAGGCAAATCTGCGTCGTTCTAATCTGACGCCTGATGCGACTGCCAGTAATGACAAAAAAGAAATTCGCATTGGTAACATCACCATTGCCCCAGAAAAATATGCCGCTTATAAAAACGATAAACACATTGATCTGACCCACCGAGAGTTTGAGTTATTGCATTATCTCGCGCAACATGTAGGTGAGGTCATGACGCGCGAGCATTTGCTTGAAACGGTCTGGGGTTATGACTATTTTGGTGACGTGCGCACGGTCGATGTGACCATCCGTAGACTGCGTGAAAAAGTTGAAGACACCCCTAGCCGTCCTGAATACGTCGCAACACGACGCGGCGTTGGCTACTATCTGAGTGACCCAAATGAAAAATAAACTCCCTTTTACTAGCACCATCCTTTTTAAAGCGGTAATCTCGCATTTACTGCTTTTTTCAATGCTGTTTACCTGGAACGCAGAAGGCTTTCTCAGCAACCACGACTCTTTCACGCGACTTGGTATTTTTTATGGCATTTCGCTGATTTTGATGGTCTGGTTCATTTCCCGCATTTCCGTCGGTCTGGGGCAGATTTCTGATCAGATTGATGATTTTACGGAAAAAAACTATTCCGTCAGAAAGCAAATCCCCGGTAACACTGAAATCAATCGGCTTTATGAGCAGGTGGTTAATCTCGGCGAGAAGACTGAACATGCTCAGGAAACGCTTGAGTCTTCAAGCACACGCCTCAACGGCATCTTGACCTACATGACAGACGGTGTCATCGCAACTGACCGCAGAGGCAAGATTGTCCTTGCAAACGCTGCTGCACTTGAGTATCTCAACGTCAAAGAAAAAGATATTTTATCTCGAAAAATCGTTGATGCACTTGATATTTCTGCTGACTATACTTTTCGAGATTTGCTTGAGTCTGAGCCAGAGATTATGCTTGACTCTGAAAATTCTGTGGGCGAGTTTACGACTCTGCGGATAAAATTTGCCCTCTTTCGTCGTGAATCTGGCTTTATTTCAGGGGTTGTGGCTGTGTTACATGACGTCACTGAGCAGGAAAAAAATGAGCGCGAGCGCAGACTTTTCGTGTCAAACGTCTCTCACGAATTACGCACGCCATTAACCTCAGTCAAATCCTATCTCGAAGCGCTTGATGAGGGGGCAATCAACGATCCTGACATCGCACCAGGCTTTATCAAAGTTTCACTCAAAGAAACCGACCGGATGATTCGGATGATTCGCGACTTGGTAAGCTTGTCTCGCATGGATTCTGATACCATTGCCCTCGAAAAAGAAGTGATCAATGTTGTTGCCTTTCTTCATTTTCAGCTTAATCGCTTTGACCAAATCGTTGGCACTTCTGATGAAGACCAAAAAACTTTCAAAATCCTTCGTCAAATTCCCTTGCAGCCGATCTGGATGGAAATTGATACCGATAAGATGGGCCAAGTCATAGATAATCTCATGAATAATGCCATCAAATACAGCCCTGACGGTGGTAATATCACGGTCAGTCTAGAGCAGACCAATACGCAAATCCTGCTCAAGATTTCTGATGAAGGGATGGGAATTCCTAAAAAAGATCTGCCAAAGATTTTTGACCGCTTTTACCGTGTTGATAAGGCGCGAAGCCGCGAACAAGGCGGCTCAGGCCTTGGGCTTGCCATCGTCCGTGACGTCGTCAAGATGCACGACGGCTTCGTTTGGGCAAAGTCTGATGGTAAACATGGCACAACATTTACAGTTGTTCTCCCCTATGCACCGCTTGATGACGCTGAAAACGGCTCTGATACTGACGACTGGGCAGATCACGACTAACCTAGATGAATTCACACAATGAAAGAAGATAAATTGACAGAAGAAAAAGGTTTCAAATACAGCATCCTTGCCAGTGGCTCAACAGGTAATGTCACTTACATCGAAACGCCTGAGCGTAAGATTTTGGTTGACGCCGGCTTGTCTGGCAAAAAAATAGAAGGTCTGATGAACGAAATTGGCCGCAGTCTCTCTGATGTTGACAGCCTCCTTGTCACGCACGAGCACAAGGATCACGTTGCTGGCCTTGGCGTGCTTGCCCGCAAGTACAAGATGGATCTCTATGCCAATGCTGATACTTGGCAGGCGATTGGTGAGTCTTGTGGCAAGATTGATCCTAGCCAGAAACATATTTTTGACATGGGAAAAATGCTGACATTTGGCGATATTGATATTGAGAGTTTTGGCGTGAGTCATGATGCGGCGGCGCCACAATTTTACAAATTTATGAAAGATGATAAGAGTTTTGTCATGCTGACTGACACAGGCTACGTGAGTGATCGCATGCGTGGAACGATTGAAAATGCCGACGCTTATCTCATGGAAAGCAATCATGATGTCGAAATTTTACGCATGGGCAACTATCCTTGGCGCCTGAAACAGCGTATTTTGTCTGATCACGGCCATTTATCAAACGAGGATGGCGCTGGCACAGCACTTTCAGTCATTGGCAATAAAACCAAAAAAATCCTGCTGGGTCACCGCAGTCAGGAAAACAATCTCAAAGAACTGGCGCATATGACCATGGAAAATACACTCATGCAACACGACATTGACGCCAAAAATGATGTCAAAGTATTTGACACGAGCCATGTTCAGGCAAGTCCTTTATATCAAATTTAGTATAAAAAAAAAGACCTTGTCACGGGGACAAAGTCGATTAAAGAAAGACTGATACTGCCGTTGCTATTGCTGCAAAAATCGTCAGAATCAACATCAGCCATACGATTACCATGACGACTTTTTGAAAAGTCGTCTTTTTTTGTTTTTTATAAGCCATAGTCAAATTTTACCGCAAAACTATCTATTTTTCAAGTGCAGGATAAAATGTTATAATGAATGTATGAAAATTTCCTATATTTGAAAAAATGAAGGAAAACAAGAAAGAGGTAAATCATGCAAGGAAATCAAGTCAATGGTGATGCTGTAACCGAGGAAGAACTACTCGCCTTGGGGTATCGCAAATATTATGGTGACGAACTTGATATTTTCTATCACAAGGATATCTGTGCCCACGTCGGTAACTGCGTACGTGGTGATGCTGGCGTTTTTGAAGTCGGCCGCAGGCCTTGGATCATCACAGACAACGGCGAATCCACTGAAAACTCAATTGCCGTCGTAAACTCATGCCCATCAGGCGCACTCAAATGGCTCCGTCGCAATCAAGAACAAGAACAAAATCAAAGCGCACAAGCAACTACGAAAGGATAACACAGCACATGGCAGACTATTCATTTCAAGATCAAGGGGACCAAATCGTTCTCATTGACGAAAAAACACAGCAACAGGCCGGCGAAATCGCTTTTATGGAAGCTGAGGATACCCTCATCGTTGTTCACACTGGTGTCAATCCTGACCACCGTGGCCAAGGTTTAGCTGAACAACTCGTTTTCCAAGTGGTCGAAAAAGCAAGACGTGAAGGCAAGAAAATCTTCCCAATCTGCCCATTTGCCCGCAAGGAATTTGACCAAAAAGCAGAATACGGCGACGTGTTACGCGCTGACGTCTGAACTATTCAAGACTGAAATCAAAAAGCACTTTGACTTTTCATTAGTCAAAGTGCTTTTTTCACACCCGTTTTACTGAATCTTTTTGCCATGGACAAAATAGTATAGAACAAGCGACACCGCAACAACGAAAATCATGAGTTCAAACAGTGCTTTGAAACCGATGATTGGTGCGATAATCCCTAAAATCACAGGTCCAATCCCAAAAGCTAGGTCAAACAGGATAAAGTAGGTCGAGGTTGAGACACCGAGTCGATCGATTGGCACCATTTTCGCAATAGTTGACTGAATCGTTGACTGTAAGTTACCAAATCCCACACCAATCAGAATCGCAGACACGATAAAGAGAAAGACGCCATTGACCTGACTGAGTGCAACAAAGCCTAAAATCAAAAGAATGAAGGACGGATAGGCAACATAGTTTTCATTTTTCTTATCTGCAAGCACACCTGTAAATGGCCGACTAGCAAGGATTGAAACCGCATAGATAACAAAGAAAATGCTCGAATACTTGGCCATGTGTTCAGACTTCATAAAAAAGCTGAGATCACTTTGGATGGCACTGTAAGAAATCGCTGCAATCAGCATAACTAGTGCAATAGGCAAGACTTTTGGCTCAACAAAACTATGGATGCTGATTTTTTGATGCTTGCCTTTATTTGGCAGGTCAACGGCTGACTCATGCACCATAAAAATCGCCGCAAGAACCAAAATACCAAGGATAATTTCGAGGAAAAACAGATTTTTAAACCCGATACTGTCAATCAAAATCAGTGCCAAAAATGGCCCAAAAGCTGTCGCTATAATCGTAGACAAGCTAAAATAAGAAATGCCTTCAGACTTGCGATCAGGCGGCACAACAAGGACAATCGCTGTGTTCGTAATCGTTCCAATCAGGCCAATCGCAATCCCTTGGACGAACCGCATGATGACAAGCAAACTCAAACTTGTGATGAGCGGATAGGAAATCAAGCTGATAAGCAATATTCCCGCACCAACAAACAAAATCTGTTTGGTGTTGAGTTTTTCCATGAGGATGCCGCTCGATAATCTTGCAAAAAGCGAGCCAATCACTGTAATTCCAACGAGAAGCCCCCCAACTGCCTGCGATAAGCCAAGCGCATCGACTGCATAAGGTCCAATCGCCACGGTCAGGCTATAAAAGGTAATCATGACCAAAAAATTGATCAGAAAAATCTCTAAAAATGATTGATTAAATATCTTTGTGACAACATGTTTACTATGATCTGTTTCCACGAATCCTCTTTTCTTTGGTAAAATCCCTGTCTCAAATAGGACAGGTCAAGTTTATGAATAAAAAAGCAAAAACACCCAAACGGGCGTTTTTACTTTTAATCAGATATAATCCGGTCTTAAGCTTTGTTTGCAGAACCGAAAACGTCGATGCGTTCTTCGACTGCTGCTTGAACTGCGTCAATACCTGGTTTAAGGAATTTACGTGGGTCAAACAATTTTTTCTTATCGTATTCAGCTTCGTTAGCTTCGTATTCAGCAGCGAATTTACGTGTTGCTGCCGCGAATGCTTGTTGGCTTTCAGTGTTAACGTTGACTTTCGCAACACCCATCTTGATGGCTGCTTTGATTTGATCGTCAGGGATACCTGAACCGCCGTGAAGGACGATTGGGAAACCAGGAACAGCGTCAGTCAATTTTTGCAAGTGGTCAAGGTGAAGACCTTTCCAGTTTGCAGGGTAAGGACCGTGGATGTTACCGATACCAGCCGCAAGGAAGTCAATCCCAGTTTTAACCATTTCAACTGCATCTTCGATTGGTGCCAATTCGCCTTCGCCGATGATACCGTCTTCTTCACCACCGATTGAACCAACTTCAGCTTCGACAGAGATGCCTTTAGCATGAGCAAGTGCAACGATTTCTTTTGTTTTTTCAAGGTTTTCAGCAATTGGAAGATGTGAACCGTCAAACATCAATGATGTATAGCCGATTTCAATAACTTCTTTTGCATCTTCAAAATGACCATGGTCAAGGTGAATTGCGATTGGAACAGTGATGTTCATTGATTCAACGAGGTTTTCGATAATATATTTAGCAGTTTTGTAACCACCCATGTATTTACCAGCACCCATTGAAGTTTGGATAAGGATTGGAGCTTGTTTAGCTTCTGCTGCGCGCAAGATAGCTTGTGTCCACTCCAAGTTGTTTGTGTTGAATCCACCGATTGCATAGCCGTTTTCACGTGCTGCTGCAACGAATTTTTCTGCTGAAACGATTGCCATTTCTTAAGTTCCTCCAAAATTTATTTACGAACTTATTATATCACTTTGTGAAAGATTATTCTAGTATAAACTATTATTATTTGTTTGAGACAAAAATAAACGCCAATTTCTAATCCGAAATCGGCGTTTATGTCCTGTTTTTAGCTGTTTATCTTGCTAAATTTCATTGTTTTGGGTAGATTTTTGAGTTTCACACCTTTTTCTGCTAATAATCTGACTGGAAAATCTGCCGGATTAACTGAAATAGGCTGACCATTTTCAGTGAGTAAGTTCAGCTTTTCTGCATTTGAAACAGGTGCCAATAAAATCACACGATCTTGATTGGTCAGCTTCTCAAAGCTCTGGCTATCCCGATTTCCTGACTGATTTGGTGCCAAATCTGCAAGGTTAATTTGCTTTGTGAAACCATTTTTTGTTATGACTGCGAGTTTGTCATCCGTTTTGAAATCTTTGACAATCGTTGTAAATACTGGCGTTTCATTGACGTTAATCGCCTTTGAAAGCGCACTTATCACCTCACCTTCTTCATCTATCTTGAGATTTTTCAACATCTTAACCTTGCGGTAAATCACATTACCCATATCCGTAAAAATCAAGAGATAGTCAGATTTTCTTGCCATTTCCGCAAAGCGTAATTCCTTGTCCTTGCGTAGCTTTTCAAGATCATCGCCTGTCATCTTACGCATAGGCGTCCGCTTAACATCACAAGCTTGACTCATACTAACGAGCACATCCTTGCGGCGCATCAAAAGCAGTGCGCCAGGGCCTCCCGCTGCAATCAGACCTGCTAGTAGACCTGGGATGAGCTTCTGCATGAGACCCGTGTCACCTTCAGTGTTTGGGAGGGTGATTGTCTCTTCTGAATCAGCAGTTTTAGACGGCGCTGGGGTCGTCGGTACATCTTCAGCTGGTGCGTCTGCTATTGCTACTGGCTCATTACCATTTGCAGGTGCATCGACAGGCGCATTTTGCCCCTGTGGCATGACGATCTGCACCGGTGTTGGCGCAGAAAATGGCTGCTGAGCTGCGAAAACGGGTGCAGTTTCAGGCGGCGTTTGCGGATTATTACCCGGAGCATCTACGGTGCTGCTAGCCTCTGTTGAATCTGAATCTTCGGAGGAGTCACTGGCTTCGGATGATTCGGAATCTTCTGTGGAATCACTGGCTTCGGATGAATCTGAATCCTCTGTAGAATCGCTATCTTCGGATGATTCGGAGTCTTCTGAAGAGTCACTATCTTCAGATGAATCGGAATCCTCTGAGGAATCGCTATCTTCTGTGGAATCGCTATCTTCGGATGAGTCCGAATCTTCTGTAGAATCTAGCGCAGTTGCTGATTCGCTATCCGCTGTTGAATCTGAATCCTCATCTGAATCACTGTCTTCACTAGAATCGCTATCTTCGTTTGAATCTGAGTCTTCTGTGGAATCACTATCTTCGGATGAGTCGGAATCTTCTGTGGAATCACTATCTTCGGATGAATCGGAATCTTCTGTGGAATCGCTGTCTTCAGATGAATCTGAATCTTCCGTGGAATCACTGTCTTCAGATGAATCTGAGTCTTCTGATGAGTCGCTGTCTTCGGATGAATCGGAATCTTCTGTGGAGTCGCTGTCTTCAGATGAGTCGGAATCTTCTGTGGAATCACTATCTTCGGATGAATCAGAATCTTCTGTGGAATCGCTGTCTTCAGATGAATCTGAATCTTCTGTGGAATCACTGTCTTCAGATGAATCGGAATCTTCTGTGGAGTCGCTGTCTTCGGATGAATCGGAATCTTCTAAGGAGTCGCTATCTTCAGCAGAGTCGGAATCTTCTGTAGAATCGCTGTCTTCAGATGAATCTGAATCTTCGCTTGAATCGCTATCTTCGGATGAATCGGAATCTTCTGTGGAATCGCTGTCTTCAGATGAATCGGAATCTTCTGTGGAATCGCTGTCTTCAGATGAATCGGAATCTTCTGTGGAATCGCTGTCTTCGGATGAATCTGAGTCTTCACCAGAGTCGCTATCTTCAGCAGAGTCCGAATCTTCAATTGAGTCGCTATCTTCAGCAGAGTCCGAATCCTCACTTGAGTCGCTATCTTCGGCAGAATCTGAATCCTCTATTGAATCGCTATCTTCAGCAGAGTCCGAATCTTCAATTGAGTCGCTATCTTCAGCAGAGTCCGAATCTTCAATTGAGTCGCTATCTTCAGCAGAGTCCGAATCTTCACTTGAATCGCTATCTTCAGCAGAGTCCGAATCTTCACTTGAGTCGCTATCTTCAGCAGAGTCCGAATCTTCAATTGAGTCACTATCTTCGGCAGAGTCTGAATCTTCTGTGGAATCGCTGTCTTCGGATGAATCTGAGTCTTCTGAAGAATCGCTATCTTCAGCAAAGTCGGAATCTTCACTTGAATCGCTATCTTCGTTTGAATCTGAATCTTCAATTGAGTCGCTATCTTCGCTTGAATCTAAATCTTCACTTGAGTCGCTATCTTCAGCAGAGTCTGAATCTTCACTTGAATCGCTATCTTCTGTGGAATCGCTGTCTTCGGATGAATCGGAATCTTCTGTGGAATCGCTGTCTTCGGATGAATCGGAATCTTCTGTGGAATCACTATCTTCTGATGAATCAGAATCTTCTGTGGAATCGCTGTCTTCAGATGAATCGGAATCTTCTGTGGAATCACTGTCTTCAGATGAATCGGAATCTTCTGTGGAGTCGCTGTCTTCGGATGAATCGGAATCTTCTAAGGAGTCGCTATCTTCAGCAGAGTCGGAATCTTCTGTAGAATCGCTGTCTTCAGATGAATCTGAATCTTCTAATGAGTCACTATCTTCTGATGAATCGGAATCTTCTAATGAGTCACTGCCTTCAGATGAATCGGAATCTTCTGTGGAATCACTATTTTCGGATGAATCGGAATCTTCTGTGGAATCGCTACCTTCGGATGAGTCTGAATCTTCTATGGAATCACTGTCTTCATTTGAATCTGAGTCTTCACTTGAATCGCTGGCTTCCGTCGAATCCGAATCTTCTGAGGAATCGCTAGCTTCTGTCGATTCGCTGGCTTCCATCGAATCTGAATCTTCACTTGAATCGCTGTCTTCATCTGAGTCTGAATCCTCAGTGGAATCGCTATCCTCGCTTGAGTCTGAGTCTTCTGTCGAATCACTGGCTTCTGATGAGTCCGAGTCTTCTGATGAGTCGCTATCTTCTGACGAATCTGAATCTTCACTTGAATCGCTACCTTCAGATGAGTCTGAATCTTCACTTGAATCACTGTCTTCTGTTGAATCACTAGCTTCACTTGAGTCGGAATCTTCTGTTGAATCACTGTCTTCTGATGAATCTGAATCCTCAGTGGAATCGCTATCTTTGCTTAAGTCTGAATCCTCAGTGGAATCGCTAGCTTCGCTTGAGTCTGAATCCTCAGTGGAATCGCTATCTTCTGACGAGTCTGAGTCTTCTGTTGAATCACTGTCTTCGTCGGAGCCTGAGTCTTCTGAGAAGTCGCTGGCTTCCGTCGAATCCGAATCTTCTGAGGAGTCGCTGGCTTCGGCTGAATCTGAATCTTCTGAGGAATCACTGGCTTCCGTCGAATCCGAATCTTCTGAGGAATCGCTAGCTTCGCTTGAGTCTGAATCTTCACTAGAATCGCTACCTTCGGATGAGTCTGAATCTTCTGAGGAATCACTGCCTTCATTTGAATCTGAGTCTTCACTTGAATCACTGTCTTCAGATGAGTCTGAATCTTCTGTTGAATCGGAATCTTCATCGGAGTCTGAATCTTCGCTTGAATCACTGTCTTCTGATGAATCTGAATCCTCTGTTGAATCGCTATCTTCTGATGAGTCTGAATCTTCGCTTGAATCGCTGTCTTCTGATGAGTCTGAATCTTCGCTTGAATCGCTGTCTTCTGATGAGTCCGAGTCTTCTGATGAATCGCTGTCTTCTGATGAATCTGAATCTTCACTTGAATCGCTACCTTCAGATGAGTCTGAATCTTCACTTGAATCACTGGCTTCTGATGAATCTGAAGCCTCTGTTGAATCACTATCTTCGGTTGAATCTGAATCTTCTGTTGAATCACTATCTTCGGTTGAACCTGAGTCTTCTGTCGAATCACTGGCTTCTGATGAGTCCGAGTCTTCTGATGAGTCCGAGTCTTCTGATGAGTCGCTATCTTCTGATGAGTCGCTATCTTCTGACGAATCTGAATCTTTACTTGAATCGCTACCTTCAGATGAGTCTGAATCTTCACTTGAATCACTGTCTTCGGATGAATCGGAATCTTCTGTGGAATCACTATCTTCAGATGAATCGGAATCTTCTGTGGAATCCCTGTCCTCAGATGAATCGGAATCTTCTGTGGAATCGCTGTCTTCAGATGAATCGGAATCTTCTGTGGAGTCGCTGTCTTCGGATGAATCGGAATCCTCTAAGGAATCACTATCTTCGGATGAATCGCTATCTTCTGTGGAGTCACTATCTTCGGATGAATCTGAATCTTCGTTTGAATCGCTATCTTCGGATGAATCGGAATCTTCTGTGGAATCGCTGTCTTCGCTTGAGTCGGAATCTTCTGTGGAATCACTATCTTCGGATGAATCGGAATCTTCTGTGGAATCGCTGTCTTCAGATGAATCGGAATCTTCCGTGGAATCACTGTCTTCAGATGAATCTGAGTCTTCTGATGAGTCGCTGTCTTCGGATGAATCGGAATCTTCTGTGGAGTCGCTGGCTTCAGATGAGTCGGAATCTTCTGTGGAATCACTATCTTCAGATGAATCGGAATCTTCTGTGGAATCGCTGTCTTCAGATGAATCGGAATCTTCACTAGAATCGCTGTCTTCGCTTGAATCTGAGTCTTCTGTGGAATCACTATCTTCGGATGAATCGGAATCTTCTGTGGAGTCGCTGGCTTCGGATGAATCGGAATCTTCTAAGGAGTCGCTATCTTCAGCAGAGTCGGAATCTTCTGTAGAATCGCTGGCTTCAGATGAATCTGAATCTTCGCTTGAATCGCTATCTTCGGATGAATCGGAATCTTCTGTGGAATCGCTGGCTTCAGATGAATCTGAATCTTCTGTGGAATCGCTGGCTTCAGATGAATCTGAATCTTCTGTGGAATCGCTGGCTTCAGATGAATCGGAATCTTCTGTGGAATCGCTGGCTTCAGATGAATCTGAATCTTCGCTTGAATCGCTATCTTCGGATGAGTCTGAATCCTCTGAGGAATCGCTATCTTCGGATGAGTCTGAATCTTCAGATGAATCGCTATCTTCTGTGGAATCACTATCTTCAGATGAATCGGAATCTTCTGTGGAATCGCTGGCTTCGGATGAATCGGAATCTTCTGTGGAATCGCTGGCTTCGGATGAATCGGAATCTTCGCTTGAATCGCTATCTTCGGATGAATCGGAATCCTCTGTGGAATCACTATCTTCAGATGAATCGGAATCTTCTGTGGAATCGCTGTCTTCAGATGAATCGGAATCTTCACTTGAATCGCTATCTTCGCTTGAATCTGAGTCTTCACTTGAATCGCTATCTTCAGATGAGTCGGAATCTTCTGTGGAATCGCTATCTTCGGATGAATCGGAATCTTCACTTGAATCGCTATCTTCGGATGAATCGGAATCTTCTGTGGAATCGCTATCTTCAGCAGAGTCTGAATCCTCTGAGGAATCGCTATCTTCTGTGGAATCGCTGGCTTCGGATGAATCTGAGTCTTCGGATGAATCGGAATCTTCTAATGACTCACTGCCTTCAGATGAATCGGAATCTTCTGTGGAGTCACTGTCTTCAGATGAATCGGAATCTTCACTAGAATCGCTGTCTTCGCTTGAATCGGAATATTCTGCGGAATCACTGGCTTCGGATGAATCTGAATCTTCTGTGGAATCACTGGCTTCGGATGAATCTGAGTCTTCTGAGGAATCACTATTTTCGTTTGAATCTGAATCTTCTGTAGAATCGCTGGCTTCAGATGAATCTGAGTCTTCTGTGGAATCACTATCTTCGTTTGAATCTGAGTCTTCTGAGGAATCACTATCTTCGTTTGAATCTGAGTCTTCTGTGGAATCACTATCTTCGTTTGAATCTGAGTCTTCTGAGGAATCACTGTCTTCGGATGAATCTGAATCTTTATTTGAATCGCTGTCTTCAGATGAATCTGAATCTTCGCTTGAATCGCTATCTTCAGATGAATCGGAATCCTCTGAGGAATCGCTGTCTTCAGATGAATCGGAATCTTCTGATGAATCGCTGTCTTCAGATGAATCGCTGTCTTCAGATGAATCGGAATCTTCTGTGGAATCACTGGCTTCTGATGAATCGGAATCCTCTGAGGAATCGCTGTCTTCGGATGAATCGGAATCTTCTGTGGAATCGCTATCTTCGGATGAATCTGAATCTTCTGTGGAATCGCTATCTTCGGATGAATCTGAATCTTCATCGGAGTCTGAATCCTCAGTTGAATCGCTATCTTCTGTTGAATCACTGGCTTCAGATGAATTGCTATCTTCGGATGAGTCCGAGTCTTCTGACGAATCGCTATCTTCGGATGAGTCACTGTCTTCTAACGAGTCACTAGCTTCTGACGAATCACTGTCTTCTGACGAATCACTATCTTCGGATGAGTCCGAGTCTTCTGATGAATTGCTATCTTCGGATGAGTCACTGGCTTCCGACGAATCACTATCTTCTAACGAATCACTATCTTCGGATGAATCACTATCTTCTGATGAATCGCTATCTTCTGATGAATCGCTATCTTCGGATGAATCCGAGTCTTCAGAGGAATCGCTACCTTCAGATGAGTCTGAATCTTCTGATGAATCACTATCTTCCGAAGAATCACTGTCAAAACTAGAATCACTAGCCTCATCTGACACACTATCTGCTAAAGAATCCGAATCAAACAACGAATCAGACTCCACCTCAGAATCAAACGCCGACTCCGAATCAAAAACATCATCCGACGCCTGCTCCGAGTCATACACCGAGTCCGAATCAAACTCAGAATCCGACAACTCCTCATCTTGCTCGTATTTGATGGTAAATGTCTGACTGTCACTATCATTTTTGTTTTTACCATTTGACGTGCGATCAAATGTTGCAACAGCAGCGATTGCCTCAGCAAGCGTTGCATATTCGACACCGTCAGGACCAACTACCGTATATGACCACGTATGATCAGGCAGACCCTCGCGAATCTGCTCATCTGTAATCACTTGACTGGCGTCCATCTGACCATTCGTCTGACCTGTCAAGCTGTAGCCAGGCGTGTTTTTTGCTGCCTCAGCTGAGTCAGGCAAGCCTTGCGGATTGCCTTCACCGCCTGCGATAATCACGGCATCCTGAAAATCAGGATCCAGCATCAGCTCAAGCGACTGTTTGACCGTATCTGCCTCATCTGGCGCATTGGCCGTGTTATCAAAGGTAAAGATCTGCTCGTCTAAGTTTTCATCTTGCAAATGGTAACCAGACGCAATCAAACCTTCAGCCTCAGCACGCGCCAAAAGCTCCGCATAAGTCAGCGTCTCACCACTATCACCTTCGACGTCCACACTGACGCTTTCCTGCCCATCAGAGTAAGTCAAAGTCAGCGTCACAATCTGCTTAGGCGTCGTCACATAAAACACCGTCACAGGATTACCAGACTCAGCCACAGTCATGCGCTCTGGCTGCTCATAGCGTTCCCCACGCGCAAGCACATAGCCTGCTGGCACATTATCACGCGTATAGTAAGGATTTGTCCAGTCAATGTCGTTGCCGACATTTGCCGTGACGAGATGATCAAAGCTCTCAGCACCCGCAGAAACGCCTGACATATCAAGTGCTTCACCTGTTTTCACGTCCACGTACTGATACTTAACCTCGCTAGGCTTGCCCTGAACGTAGATATTGTAGCTAAAGCCAACACCCTCACGTGGCACAAGCGCTATCTCAGCCTGCCCAGATGCATCACCATTGTCAATGTCACTGGTAATCGAGCCCTTACTTTGTTTATCCGCAAGCGCCCCCGCAGCCACCTGCTCATCAAGCGCCCACAGATAGCCAGCAGGCATCTGATCACGCACATATTTCGAGCGTTTGAGATAAATCTCCTCACCAATCGAATAGCTAGACAAGTCCTCAGTCACAGACTTGAGCACACGCCCGTCACGTGTCACATAATTCAGCACGATATTACCATTGTCAAGCGCATTTGTCTTGAACTCACGATGCGTCGGCATGGTCACGACCTGCGCCGTTTTTCCGTCCCCTTTTGGATCTATCGTGACTTTTTGTGCCCCATTTTCATTGGTTAGGGTCATCCGTGCAAATGCCAGTGTTTGAGATGTTGGATCACTAGGATTGAAAAATGCTGGTGCATCTCCATTTGCATGAGCAGTCCCAGGCTGCCAAACAGAGACAGACGAGTTTTCAAGGACAAACTCACTTGATGCACTTTCTGCATTGATGATTGATGTCGTATCATTACTGATTGAGCCATCATAGTTAAATTTTGATAAATGCAACGACTTAGGCGTAATGAACTTGATTGACGACTGCCCACCTATATAGAAAATCGGTGATTGGTTATACTGCTGAATCTCAAGCGTCGTCCCCGCATTAAAGACAAATCGACTGTCGTAGCCTGTACTCATCGAGTACCCTGCCTTCATGCCAAGCGCTGTCATCTTGAAATTTTTCCCAAAGGTGTAGGTCCTGCGTCCGACACCCTCGATCAGCGCATTAAAGCCGTCTTGGTGCCAGATGACATTATCACCGACCGTCATCACACGGAAGTTATCACGAAACAGGTCATGCGCACTGTCATGATAGGTGTTGACTGCAGAAATCTGACTGCCATCACCGATATTGACCTCGCCATCAGTCGCTACCGAATTATGCACAAAAGCCTCTGTTTCACCGTTTTTTGGACTCTTCGCCGTAATTTCGGCACCATTTACGATGTCAATATTTGAAGCCTTGGCAAACTCTTTTTTCTGCAGACTTGAAATCCGTCCTGATAGCACAAGCTTGCTATTGCGCCCCATGACATTTACTACACGCACCATTTGACGCGCGTCATCATCCTCAGCAACACCTGCATTTGCCGTGACATTATCCAGATTTACCTGCCAAGCATTACTATCACTCGCACTTGCTGCCGCAATCAAACTCGTATCCGCCGCCTGCGTCGCAAGAAAATGCACACCAGAAATCGACAGCGTAGCAGCAGCATTTCCTAAGCGCATCTGAACGCCTTGCATATCAACCGTGTGACCGCCACCTGCAATAGTCAAATCGCTCGTACGTGGTGCCAAATCATCAATCGCAGTCACACCCGTCGCAAAATTCTTCGTGATTTTGATATAACGAATACTCTGATCTTGATAAGCAAGCTTAAAACCAGCATAGTCCGAAACTTCAGCAAAACTGTTCGCCGCACGCGCCGCCGATTCCCCACTACCGTCATGCACCCCTAAAATCGCGTCAGGCAGGCTCACATGAACAGACGTCGACGATGGTCTGGCATTACCCGCTTCATTGCCAACGCCATAAATGGCATCATTTTCAGCCAGCTGCGCCTCAAATGCCCCACGGCGCAACGGATCATCTAGGATACTCGCCACTTGCAGTGCATTTGTTTCAGTGACAATGGGGGTGTAGCGCAAAATAGGACTGCTCGCATTTGCAAGATCAGTCTGCTGCTTCTCTTTATTTTCAAGCACCGTCTCAACCTGCTGTGTCTCATCAGCTTTAGCAGCTGTCGCACTGACAAGCACACCTCCCGATACCAATACAGCAAGGACAGAACTCGCAAAAAGCCACTGCCGCCCAGACTTCCAGAGCCTGAAATGTGTCTGTTTCAGCTCATGATTACCCATTTTTTGATTATCTTTTTTGACTTTTATTTTCATTTTACCCGTTTTAACCTCATATTATTCTTATCTATTTACCATTATATAACATAAAAAGACTAGAAAAAAATGATATACTAGGCAAAACTAGCAGATAAAATAACTACATAGATATCATAAAATAACGACATAAAAAAACTACCGTAGTAGCTTCTGATCAAAATAGATGTTTCAAAAATGCGACCAGTCGATCCCAAAAGTTCAGCTTTTCCTTTGGCAACCAAGACTGTACTTCTTTGAGATTTTCCCCGGCCAACCTAGCACCGACATTTGAGTGATTATTGCCTCCCGAGTGAATGGCGAGCAGCTGATTTTTCATATTTGTAATCCCAGCTCCCGAGGCAGAGGCGGTTGAGTCCATGTCGTATCGGATATTATCGGGACTGACGCTTATGATTCTCCCGATTGACGTTCCAAGCTTGCCATTTAAATCATGCGAAAAACCTGACAACCGCGCCTTTTCACCGACTGACACCGTCTTTGCGAACTCGAGTTTCCCGACCTTATCATTGAAGTGTTTATCGAGCTTGATGCCACCAATATCGTGCGCACTGCTGTGGTCCCCCGACGCATAGGCTGTAAGCACACGAAAACTTGACTTGCCTTCAGCATGCGCCTTACCTGGCATTTTGCTACCACCCGCGCCCGTCGTGATTTCTGCAGCCACCGCAAAGCCGCCGCTTGCAGACTTATAAACGACATGACCCGCCGTCAAAACAAAGTCGTCTGCCACCATGACCCCCGTCGAACTCCGCCTTGAACCGTCAGAAAACCGCACAGTGATCGCCACCGTTGCCGCATAAGGCTGTTTGCTATAATCCGTGATGATACGGCGATTGTCACTACCGATGATAAAAGCGTAAGTAGACACAGCACCGAGCACTTGAGATAAGACCAAAAATACTAACAAGAAAAACTGATAAAACTTGACTTTCTTTGCCATACACCCTCCTTTTGAAAAGGTTAATCTTAATCTCATTATAACAAAAAAATCAAGCCCATTGCTTGATTTTAACTGTTTCAAAAAGACCCGCGTTTTTTAGTAGGCAAAACCAGATATGATTGTCTGATACCGCTGATCAAAGTCAACTTTATCACGCCAGCTGGTGTTTTTGCGATTTAATCTTCAGTAACTTCTGCCACTTTGGAATAGTTGGCGACGTCTTCGCTGATTGCTTTGACAAAATCAGCTAGACTGTACTCTGCAGTTTCTTTACTGCCGTAGCGTCGGATGTTGACTGTGTTTTCAGCTTGTTCCTTGTCCCCAACGATGATTTGGTAAGGGATTTTGTGCGTTTGTGATTGGCGGATTTTATATTGCATTTTCTCATTGCGTTCATCCACATTGACACGGATACCGACGTTTTTTAGGGCATCAGCGACTTGCCAAGCATAGTCAACATGCGCCTCGTTTGAAACGGGGATAACCGTTACTTGTGTTGGTGCAAGCCACGTCGGGAAGGCACCTTTGTAGACTTCTGTCAGATAGGCAACAAAGCGCTCCATGGTTGACACGATGCCACGGTGAACCATGACAGGACGATGTCCTTCACCGTCTTTACCGATATACTCAAGTTCAAAGCGTTCTGGCAATAGGAAGTCGAGCTGAATCGTTGAGAGTGTTTCTTCGTTGCCAAGGGCTGTCTTGACCTGAACATCGAGTTTTGGTCCGTAAAAGGCAGCTTCGCCCTCTGCTTCAAAGTAATCAAGCTCAAGCTCGTCCATGGCTGCTTTGAGCATGGTTTGGGCATTTTCCCACATCTCGTCGTTGTCAAAGTATTTATGCGTGTCTTTGGGATCACGATATGATAGGCGGAAACGGTAGTCTGTGATATTAAAGTCTTCATAGACGTCTGTCATGAGCTGAAGTGTGCGCTTAAACTCGTCCTTGATCTGATCTGGACGAACAAAGACGTGACCGTCGTTGAGGGTCATCTCACGCACACGTTGCAGGCCGCTAAGTGCACCAGATTTTTCATAGCGGTGCATCATGCCAAGCTCAGCAATACGAATCGGCAGCTCACGATATGAGTGGACATCGTTTTTGTAAACTTCGATATGGTGAGGGCAGTTCATCGGGCGCAAAACAAGTTGTTCCCCGTCTCCCATGTCCATTGGTGGGAACATGTCTTCATGATAGTGATCCCAGTGACCAGATGTTTTATAAAAATCAACGCTCGCCATAATTGGCGTGTAGACATGTTGATAGCCACGTGCGATTTCTTTATCGACGATATAGCGCTCAATCGTCCGGCGAATTGTCGCACCGTTTGGCAGCCAAAATGGCAGGCCAGAGCCTACTTCAGGATTGACCATAAAGAGATCGAGTTCGCGACCGAGTTTACGGTGATCACGTTCTTTAGCTTCTTCACGCATTTTCAGATAAGCTTTGAGGTCTTTTTTGTCAAACCAAGCTGTGCCGTAGACACGTTGCATCATGGCATTGTCGCTATTACCACGCCAGTAAGCACCCGCAACATTGAGCAGGTGAAAGACTTGAATCCGACCAGTCGACGGCACGTGTGGCCCACGGCAGAGGTCTGTGTATTCGCCTTGGGTATAGATGGTAAGGCCGCCTTCATCTTCGTTATGCTCATCAATGAGCTCAAGCTTGTAAGGATCAGCGGCAAAGATTTCTTGCGCTTCAGCTTTTGAAACTTCACGGCGAGTAGACGGGTGATTTTCTTTGACGATTTTCATCATTTCTGCTTCAATGCGTGGCAGATCCTCATCAGAGATTTGGCCTGCGGCATTGTCAGTATCGTAGTAGAAACCATCTTGGATCGACGGTCCCACCCCTAGATGAATCTCAGGGAAGAGTCGGCGTGCTGCTTGGGCAAATAAATGTGCTGCTGAGTGACGCAAAAGTGGCAGAGCATCTTCGTGATCAGGTGTGACGATCTCGATTGTGCCGTCCTCAATGATGGCACGTGTCACATCAATCAACTTACCATTGAACTTGCCTGCGAGTGCTTTTTTTGAGAGTGATTTGCTGATAGACTCAGCAATTTCGAGTGTTGTAACGCCACTGTCAAACTGTTTGACAGCACCGTCAGGAAAAGTAATGTTTAACATATAAAAAACCTCTTTCTTTTTACTTACAAAATCATACAAAAACGTCCTGCATTCTTCAAATAAAGAACACAGGACGCTTGTCAAAACGTGGTACCACCTGAATTTATTTTCATCATTGCTGATAAAAAACTCATATGACCGTAACGTGGTTAGCGTGTAAGGATTAGTTACAAGTCTTGCTTTACATTTTTATTAAATGATGCATAGGTCAAGCCGAGTAGTATCAGATACGTTACGTGGCAAGGCTTCCACCGTCCCTTGCTCGCTTGTGCTATCAACTTATATCTGACATATCTCACTCATTATTATAGCGCTTTTTTGACAGTTGTCAACTCAAAACATCGTGAGAATCAGCTTGACATTCAAAAGCGTCAGACCGATTGCAGCAAGCCAGCCTAGTATGGCAATGACTTTGTTATTTTTGAAGCGTTTGCCCATGATTTTTTCGCTACTTGTAAAGTAAACAAGCGGTATCATAGATACTGGGAGTGCAACTGATAGAAAGACTTGAGAGTTGACCATGAGTCTGTCAAGCCCGCCTTCACTGCCATGATAATAAATCGCTGCGATCAGAACGGGAATCACAGATAGGCTTCGCGTGATCAACCGGCGTGCCCAAGACGGGATTTTGAGATTGATAAAACCTTCCATGACGATCTGACCAGAAAGTGTGCCTGTGATCGTCGAGTTCTGACCAGATGCGAGCAGGGCTACGGCAAATAGCGTTGATAAAATCGGACTTGCGACAGCACCTGCAAGTTTATTATCCTGAAGAGCATTGTACAATGACGTAAAAGTACCAAGACCTTCGCCACGCCCGAAAAACATAGATGCACCAAGGACTAGGAGCAAGGTGTTGATGATAAAAGCGATGGTCAGCTGGATATTTGAGTCCCAAGTCGAAAATCGAACGGCACGCGCAACGGCTTCTTCATCTCTGCGGTCATACTTGCGAGACTGCGCGATAGACGAGTGCAAATAGAGGTTATGCGGCATAACGGTTGCACCGACAATCCCCAGCGCCATGGTCAACTGACCACGGTTGAGGATTTCCTTTTGTGGGATAAATCCGCTCATGACGTCGGCAATCGCAGGGTTTGAAATTGCAACCTCATAGATGAAAATCACCATGATGACAGTGATAAGCGTAATGACAATCGCTTCTATCTTTCTAAAGCCCAGTCGCATCAGCAGTAAGAGCAAAAAGACGTCAAGTATAGTGAGCGCAACGCCCCAGACGATTGGGATGCCAAAAAGTAGATTGAGTGCTATCGCACCACCAATAACTTCTGCGATGTCTGTCGCCATAATGGCAAGCTCTGTCACGATCCAAAGGACTAGACCGAGCTTTCTTCCGGTATGTTTGCGTGTCGCTTGCGCCAGATCAAGTCCTGTCACAATGCCAAGTTTTGATGCCATATACTGTAACAGCATGGCAATCAGGCTCGACACAAATACGACAGATAATAGCAGGTAGCCATACTGAGCGCCACCACCGATAGACGTGACCCAGTTACCCGGATCCATATAACCCACGGCAACAAGCGCCCCAGGGCCAGAAAAAGCGAGCAAATTCCGCCAGAAATTCCCACTTTGGGGGACCTCAACCGTTTCATTTATCTCAGCAAGGCTCGGACCATTTGCGTATTCTATGAAATGTTTGTGTTCAGTCATGTTTCCTAATTTCTAATCTTTCGTTTTTTAACATCATTTATAATAATTAACTTGCCAGTCCTTTTTTTGAAAATGCGGGATGACAAATCTAGCATTGTCATCAGTTTTGACGACAAATGAGCCATCAGCTAAGATACTCAAAAGCGTGATGAACTTTGGCTCTGAGAGCTCGAGTTCTGACAGAAACTCACGTACGGCTGCAGTTAGCGCTCTGACCTCGTAGCGTTCACCCACCATGACACTTGCCGCAGTTAAGCTCAGCTGGATGATTTCATCCTGCCAAAAATGTTCCTGTGGAATCTCTGAGCCATGCGGATCTGTCGCTGGATAGGCCATCAACGCATGCAAGCGCTCAATCAATTTTCGTGATGACGAATGCTCCAGATTTTCAGCCTCAGCATGAACTTCGTCTAAGTCATAGCCAGCTTTTGCCACCAAAAATGTCTCCCAAACCCGATGAGATTTGAGGATAAAACGTGCTTCTTTGTATCCCTCAGACTTGAGACATACACCGTAATATTTTTTATGTTCAATCAAGTCCTTTTTGGCAAGACGCTTGATCATCTCCGTCGCACTCGGCGCAGAAACCTTGAGGTAGTTTGCAATATCCGTCACCCCCACCAACTCATCTGCCGTCTCTTGCGACTGCTGAAGTTGGTAGATGGCTTTGAGATAATCTTGCTCAGTTTTTGAAAATTCGGCCATGTGATACTTTCTAGATATTTTACTAAAAATAGTTTAACACGTGCTAAACTATTTGTCAAGTTGCCATCAAAAAATCCGACTTTCCTCAGATACTATATCACTTTGAAAGCCTTCACAAACAAGGTATAATGAAATTAAGATTAAAAAATGAATATGAAAGAAGGGAAGTCTATGAACCTAAAAGATAACGTTGAAGAATGTTTAGAAAATGTCGTTGACACTTGTACCCACCTTAATATCGTGGATATGGGTATTGTTGAGGCAGTGACAGTCGATGAAGCTAAGAAGCAAATCGACATCACCATGCTTCCGACAACACCGTTTTGCATGTTTCTAAACTCAATCGAGTCCGAAATCGAACTCTTGATCAAAAACTATCACGAATTTGACGGCTTTACCATCAATTTTCACAAGTCTGACCGCGTTTGGACGCAAGAACGGCTGTCAGTTGCGGCTGTCAACCGGTTATTATCATAAAAGGCATTAAAAAAGCCAGCCACAAACATGTGGTCGGCTTTTTCTGTCCGAAATTTAGTGTGTTAATTAAGCACCAAATACTTTGAAACGATCGTCATCGTTCATGAATTCTTTAGCATCAACGCCTGATTCTGGTGAACCAACAACGAGTTGACCACGAAGATTCCATGACGCAGGAATATCGTAAGTTTTAGCAACAGTATCGTTGATAACTGGATTGTAATGTTGCAAGTTAGCGCCAAGACCAAGTTCGCTCAAGGCAACCCAAGCATTAACTGATGCGATACCAGTTGATTGTTCTGACCAAACAGGGAAGTTATCAGCGTAAAGCGGGAATTGTTCTTGAAGTGATTTCACAACATCAGTGTCTTCAAAGAAAAGGGCAGTCAAACCAGCAGCAGCAAAGCCATCAAGTTTAGCTTTAGTACCTTCCCAAGCAGCTTCAGGCACACCTTGACGGTCCATTTCAGCTTTAAGATCAGTTGCTACGATTTCATTCCAAAGTTTGTCATGTTCAGCACCAGCAAGCACCAAAACACGTGATGTTTGGCTGTTAAAAGCTGATGGTGACAATTTTACTGCTTCTTTGATTGTTTCTGTTGCTTGTTTTGCGTCAACGACTTTACCCAATGCGTAGATTGAGCGGCGGTTTGCAAGTGATTCCAAGAATGACATAATTTTTCTCCTATGATTAAATAAAATTTTTAGAACGTCTTCTTTGTGGGCTCACCGCTAGCCTTTAAACTATTTCGATGAACTCTTTAATACCCTCGTCTTATGTTTACAAATGTAATTTTATCACAATAATTTACACTTGTAAACTATTTTGTACGAAAATTTCAAGATTTTTTTTGGCGGCAAAAAACACAGCATTTTTACTGTGTTTACTTGTGTTTTACTTTGTTTGATTGACTTGATTACCTATTTTCCAGAGATAGACGATACCTGCACCACTCATAATGGCAAGAATTATCACAACGATTGAACTTTTAGATAGACTCACCATAGTGGTTTTTAGCAATATCGGTGTCTTCATGACCGTTTCTAAAATGATGATTGCCTCAGTAGTCTGCGTGTCAATGTTCGATTCAATCAAACTGTCGTCATAACGCTCAAAGTGCCAGCTACCATTGACCAGAATGGCTTTTTTAACCTCGATTTGTTGCGCCTCATTTTTGTAAAGGGCAATCGAATAATCGGCAAGCGTTTGATCTTTTGGCGTGAGCAGATAGACCGTACCACGCGCAAGCTTGCGTGGTGTATAGGTCGCTTTTTTGTTAAATGCTGCGTCACTCAAGGCCAGCTTTTTCGCGTCCAATGTCTCTGGTGCAGGTCGCGTGTAGCTTCTGATGGTAAATTCAGATTTGAGCGCACCTGCGAGATTCACGCGGTAAGGTGCCGTATTGAGCAGGTTAAGTGTCAGTTGCTTGTCTGCTGTGACACTGCCAAGATCGATATTTTCAGGTACCTTTTCAAGACTTGTACCGTCAGACTTTACGAGCGACACCTGCGCCTTACCATCCTGAGCGATTTTTATCTGATAGAGATAGAGCAGATTTTCAAAGCCAATCGGTGCATAATTTTCCCGCAAATAATACGTTTTATCTGCAAGTAATTCTGTTTTCTGTCCCGTATGATCCGTCAGAAGACCTTTTTGATTACTTGTCAAGATGATTTGATTTGAGAAATCTGGCGTCTCTGACAAACCAAACTCCGCACCCATCAAGGTATCAGTCTGAAAATCCGCGTCAAACAACTCAGCTGACAGTTGGTAGCTGTTTTCTGACGTCGTATCCGCATCCACACGCCCCGTCTGAAAGGTGAGAAAACCGATGACTAGGGCGATTGTGATGACACTAAACATAAGTAGGCTTTTTTTTACTTGAATTCTATTTTCCATCCTAGACCTCTTCTATTATTCTTTCTATCATAATTATCTCATAAAATAAGCAATATTTAAAATAAAATCCGAGACAGCAACAAAAAAGACTAGAATCTAGAATTCTAATCTTTTCAAACTACAATGATTGTGCGGTGCGGCGCCAGATCTTCTATCATAGGGCATTCTTTTTGGAAAAGACTCGACCATATGCCAGTCTTCAAGAAGAGCTAGGCCATGATACTGCTGTAAAAACTCGTCACATTCCAAACACCATCGCGTTTCTGACTTCGTCCAAAAGGCTGACATAAAATCTGCCTGACTCTTAAAATCTGAAAATTCTTGCGACAAACGTTGCCACTCTTCTTTATAAAAGCTGAGCGCCTCATAAAAAGTTTCAAACTCATGCTTTGCAACAATATCGTCTTGCCAATCTTCAAAAAACCACCACGGTTCATTGTCCCCGTGCATCTCAACTACTCTATACATATGTCCCAACCTCTTGTTATTTTCTATTTTACAGAAAATGTTGGGATTTTTCATAAATTTTGCTCAGAAATTTTCGAAATGCAGTAGTTAGCGAGTATTACCACCCGCTCACCATTTCCCGTCAAATGGTTAAAGCCAAAGACAGCCTCGAATCCTGTCGAGATACGATAGGTAACGACATCTGTATTTTTAGCAGTCGTTTTGCTATGCGCATTACGCCCACGCTTAAAATAGACAAGCTCTTCTTCCGTCAAAAAATCTTCTTTTTCCATCTCAGAGATCAAATAGGCCTGCGCTTTTGCTGAAACAAATCGGACAGCATTTTTTTGAAGGGCACCAGGTTTTGTAATCCCCTGTGAAAGCAGATAGTCACGGACAAAAACTTCGTAAACAGCATCCCCCGCATAGGCAAGCGCAATGCCATTTAGCAACTTTGGGTCAAAATTAGTCACGTGTCCACCTCACACCGTCTGGTGTATCTAAGAGCGAGATGCCCTGTGCTTTCAGATCATCTCGTATTTTATCAGAAAGCGCGAAATCGCGGACTTCCCGTGCAATCTGACGCTCCGCAATCAGCTTTTCAATCTCAGCTACCTCATCGTCAAGCAGATCAGGTTCAGCGAATGACAGGCCCAAAATCGCAAGTACCTCCTCGAAAAAAGTAAGCGCTTCTGTCGAATAATGTCCTAAATTCACATATTTGATCAAATCATAAAAAACGCTCAAGCCATTTGCAATGTTGAAGTCATCGTCCATTTCTTTGATAAACTCAGCTCTAAAATCAGCAATTTTTTGATCTGGCACTTGTGATGCGACTTGATTTTGTGCGATTTCAAAAGTCAATTTTTCATAGGCATTTTTGATTTTTGTGTAATTATTTTCAGCATCTTTTATAGTATCATCTGTAAACGCAAGTGGCTTACGATAGTGCTGACTCACTAAGAAAAAACGCAGAATCTGCCCGTCAATCACGTCTAACATGTCATGAACCGTCTTGAAATTTCCCAAAGATTTCGACATTTTTTCGCCGTCAGCTGCTGTAACAAAACCATTATGCAGCCAATAATTAGCAAATTTATGACCTGTTTTCGCTTCAGACTGTGCGATTTCATTGGTGTGATGCGGAAATTCTAGGTCAGCACCACCACCATGGATGTCGATCGTATCACCCAGGATCTCAGTTGCCATGACTGAACACTCAATGTGCCAACCAGGACGTCCAGCTCCCCAAGGTGAGTCCCAGGCAGGCTCATCAGGCTTGCTTGATTTCCACAAAGCAAAATCAAGCGGATCTTCTTTTGCAAGCACGAGAGAGTCCGTCCGTCCAGATGCGCCGATTTCAAGCTCATCAAGATTTTTATTGGCTAATTTACCATAGTCTGGAAATTTTTTAACGCGGAAAAACACGTCACCACTCGCTTCATCGACATAGGCAAAGTCCTTATCGACAAGCGTCTGCACAAAGGTGATAATTTCAGGCATAAACTCCAACACGCGCGGATTACGCGTTGCTTTTGTTACGCCAAGATTTTGTGTATCGTCATAAAATGCTGCGATAAATTTCTCAACAAGTGTGTCAATTGAGATATTTTGACTACTTGCAGCTGCGATGATTTTGTCATCCACATCTGTAAAGTTTGACACAAAAGTCACATCAAAGCCACGGTATTCAAAATACTTGCGAATGGTGTCAAAAGCGACAACAGAACGGGCGTTGCCAATATGAATATAGTTGTAAACCGTAGGACCACACACATACATCTTGACCTTACCCGCCTCAAGCGGCTGGAAAACTTCTTTTTCTCTGGTTAATGTGTTGTAAAGTTGTATCATATTTCTCTCCTAATTCATCCCCAATTTGACCAGCTTTTCCCAAAAATCAACTAAATCCCACCCATATGATCATAAAAACTCACATGGCGCTCACGCTCAAGTTGAGCACAGTTGCGCTCAGGTGTATCCCCACCATGGACACGCACAATCTTTGCCGGAATACCGACAACCGTCACGCGCTTAGGGACGTCTTTTGTCACGACAGCACTGGCACCAACACGCGCATATTCACCGATTTCAATCGGCCCTAACAGTTGTGAATGGGCTGAAATCAGCGCACCACGCCGAACGCTCGGGTGCCGTTTCCCCGTATCTTTTCCAGTGCCACCAAGCGTCACGCCGTGATAGAGTTTAACGCCTGTTTCTACCACAGCCGTCTCGCCGATGACAAGGCCTGAGCCATGGTCAATGAAGACACCGTTTGCAATCTCAGCACCTGGGTGGATCTCAATCTGCGTCAAAAAACGCCAAAACTGTGCATGCACCCGCGCCAATAGCTTGATATCATGCTGCCACAAAAAATGTGAAATTTTATGCGCAGCAAGTGCCTTGACGCCTGGATAGGTCAAGATAATTTCTAGATTATAGCGTGCAGCAGGGTCATTTTCTTTGACTGCTGCAAACGCCTCTTGCCAAAATCCCATAAGCTAGCCCCTTTCTTTAGTTTTCTACTTGTTCTTCCCAGCCTTACTTGTTCAAATCCGCCCATAAAATAACAGATTCGTCATAGTTTTCTGCGTCAAATGGATCGACAGCGACACCAATCACATCGTCTAATTCATTGAAACCAGTCGATGGATTTTGGATGTCTTTGAGTTGCCAAGTCAGCACGACGCCATTATTTTCTTGGAAAGGTTGACCAAAGTTTTCGTTATTGTACCATTTGGCAAAACTAAGCAGGTTGCTAAATACTGGAACAAAACTCTCACCACTCGGATTTGACAAGGTAGCAAAGATACGTGCGACTTCATCTTCAGGTGTCGTTCTTGTAAATGCTGGCATCAGATAGTACTTGTCAGCCTGTGCTGCTGCTTGATTTTCTGGTGAAAAAAGCTTGTTCAAAACGTCAGTATAGCGATTGATAAAAGGCACCAGGTGCTCACGTGGTAACATGGTCGTGTTAGCGGCATCTTGTCCTGCTGGCTGAAGATTGAATGCAATCGCGTCAAATTCTTGGTCAACCAAGTCACTAACGACTGACATGAAGTTTTTATTGACATAAGTCAGCTGCTCAGTAATATTTGATTTAAATGTCTCAAGTGCCTCAGCCGTTGTAAAAACTGGGATCAGTTTTTTGTCTTCGATTGGTACGACAAACGGTTCTGCGACTGCGACCACTGGAAAGGCATGAAGGGCATGCACAAAGCCAATATCATCGATAAAATTACCTGCACGCGCCACAAAGCCCTGTACACGCGCATCCAACTCAGGATAAAATTGATAATCTGTCATTTATTTTCTCATTTCTGGATTTTATATGATTAGTCCTATTTTACCACAAAATCGCTTATTTTTCCCTGTTTTCGGTCAATAAAAAAACGCCCGAGAGCGTTTTTAGATGTTTCATGTACGTGATTAGTTTGCAGCTTTAACGGCAGTTTCACCTGTTACATCAAACTTAGCAGTTGCGTCAAGTTTGTTGTAAGCGTCGAGTTGATCTTGTGTTGCAAAGTACAAGTTACCATCAATTTTAGCCGTGACTTGTTTACCAGTTGTGTCTTTACCATTTTGTGCGGCAAAACCTGTTGCTGTTTTGCTCACGTAAACATCACCTTTGATGCCACCATTTGCGATAACAGTATATGGTGAGTTGACAACTACTTTAGCCACAGTTACTGTGTAAGTTTTTGTCACTTGGTGATCAGAGTTTTGATCATAAAGCGCCACTTTACGCGCGATAGTACCTTTAGAGCCAATGAAAGTTCCATCGATTGTCAATGTTTTACCAGACGCATCGATGTCAGTGTTTGCAGCACCAAGCCAGCCTCCGTTTTTGCTCAAACCGTCAGACAATGTTGCAAATTTGTCAGTACCAGCTGTTGCACCAGTTTTGGCATCAGTGATTTTATTGTAAGTGATTTCGCCACCTTTTGCAGCAACTGAAATGGCACCAGCTTTAACAGCAGTCACATCAGCAGCTTCGACTTTGACAGTACCTGTTACAGTTCCTTTGTCAGTAGCATCAAGTGCTTCATAAGCTGTTTTAAGGTCGTCAGAAGCAAAAATCAAGTTGCCGTCAACTTTACCAGTTCCTTCAATTTTGAACCCTGGTGCATTGACATAAACGTCACCTTTGACTGTCCCTTGTGCAATGGTAAAGCTTGGTGATTTAACGACCAATTTTGCAACTGTCAGTGTATAAGTTGCGTCAGGTTTGTGTGTTGTCGGATTAGATTTGTAAAGCGCAAGTTCACGATTGACTTGACCGTCACCTGCAAAGAGACCATTAACTGTCAAAGTTTTGCCAGACGCATCAAGGTCTTTCGTGATACCATTCAGCCAAGCACCATCAGCAGCAACAGCTTTTGTCAGCGTATCAAAGCTGTCAGTTCCAGCTGTTGCGCCAGTGAATGCTTCAGCAGTTTTCGCAGTTGAGCTTGCTGTTGTTTTATCATCAGATGATTTGCTGTCAGAGTCGCCACAAGCTGTCAAAATAGTGACTGACAATGCAGAAACTGCAAGAAGTGAGATGAGTTTAGATTTTTTCATTGTTAAAAAATCTCCTTTTTTCCAATTTGGTATAGTCCGAATTTCTGAAACGTTTTTTGATTTCTGAAATCGTTTACAATAACAATTTTATCACGTCTTAAAAATCTTGTCAAGTTATAATTAAGGTTTTCACAAAGGTCACAAACTTGTTATTTTATTTGACTATAGGTAGCACTACTATTTTCCCCATTTTTTTGGTAAAATAGAATCAGTAAATTTATTTGTAGAAATGGACGAAAATGACTTACAAAGACAAGCACCTCAAACTTTTCTCACTCAATTCCAACTTGGAGTTGGCTCAAAAAATTTCTGATAACTCAGGTATTCCCCTTGGAAAAATCTCATCTAAGCAGTTTTCTGACGGTGAAATCCAGATTAATATTGAAGAAAGTGTGCGTGGCTACGACATTTTCATCATCCAATCAACTTCTTACCCTGTCAACACTTACCTCTGGGAGTTGCTGATTATGATTGACGCATGTAAACGTGCAAGTGCTAACTCTGTCAATGTTGTCATGCCTTACTACGGCTACGCGCGTCAAGACCGTACAGCGTCACCACGTGAACCTATCACAGCAAAACTCGTTGCAAATATGCTGACTGAGGCAGGTGCTGATCGTATCTTGACGCTTGATCTTCACGCCGTCCAAGTTCAAGGCTTCTTTGATATCCCTGCAGACAACCTTTTCACCGTGCCACTTTTTGCTGAGTACTACCGTGCGAAAGGGCTCGCTGGTGATGGCGTTGTCGTTGTGGCTCCTAAAAATTCTGGTATCAAACGGGCTCGCTCCCTTGCAGAATACTTGGAAAGTCCGATTGCCATCGTTGATTATGCTGACGATGATCAACAGCGTGAAAATGGTTATGTCATTGGCGATGTCAAGGATAAGCACGTCATTCTCATCGATGACATCCTAAACACTGGCAAAACTTTTTCAAGTGCTGCTGCGATTGTTCGTGACGCTGGTGCAAAAGAAGTCTACGCTGTTTCATCGCATGGTCTTTTCACACCTGGTGCTGCTGCGCGTCTTGACGCTGCTGACATCAAGGAAGTCCTCGTTACAGACTCCGTTAAGACTGAGACACCAAAACCTGCGGCAGTGCAGTATCTGAGCGCAGCGCCGCTCCTTGCCCACGCCATCATTCGCATCCACGAAAACAAACCCGTCAGCCCGCTTTTCAACTACAATAAAAGCGCTGACTAACTCATTTATACCTATAAAGGAGGTCATCATATGATTTACCTCGATAATGCTGCAACCACACCAGTTCTACCTGAAGTGGCACAAGATATGTTTGACGTTCTGACCACTACTTTTGGCAATCCGTCAAGCATTCATAGCTACGGTCGGGCTGCTGGTAAGGTTGTTCGTGATGCCAGAAAAACGATTGCAACCATCCTTGACGTACCCGTCAGAAACCTGATTTTTACATCAGGTGGCTCTGAGGCCAATAACCAAGCCATCATCGGCTATGCGCTTGCTAACCGCGACAAAGGCAACCATATTCTAACAACCGCTATCGAACACCATTCTGTACTTCACGCAGTCGAATACCTGCGTGATCGCCATGGTTTTGAGGTGACATTTGTCAAACCGCACGCCGATGGTAGCTTCACTGCTGATTTGATTGCAGATGCTTTGAGAGATGATACGATATTAGTTTCAACCATGTATGCCAATAACGAAACAGGACAGATTTTGCCAATTGCTGAGATTTCGCAGCTACTTACCACGCATCAGGCAGTTTATCATGTTGATGCCGTGCAAGTCATGGGAAAAATTGCGGTTGAACCCGTCGCACTTGGCATTGATTTCTTATCTGCCTCAGCCCACAAGTTCCACGGACCAAAAGGCGTTGGATTTCTTTATCACAGCGACCTAAAATTTGATAACCTCATTCACGGCGGTGACCAAGAAGAAGGGCGGCGTGCTGGTACTGAAAATATTCACAGTATTGTTGGCATGGCACGAGCACTTGCTATTTCAGCTGAAAATCTTGAGACTAATTTTGATAAGGTCACTGCGCTCAAGACGCAACTTTTGTCAGAATTGCAAACTCTTGACTTCTACACCAACCATTTCGGCGAAGCCGTCATGCCACACGTCTTAAATCTCGGATTTCCCGGTGTCAATCAAGACTTACTGCTGATGAAACTCGATTTGCAAGGCGTTGCTATCTCGACTGGATCAGCTTGCACGGCAGGGGCAATTGAGCCATCACACGTACTTGCGGCAGTCTATGGAGATGATGACATCAAGCTCAAAGAATCCGTCAGAGTTTCTCTGTCTGATATGACCACTTCTGATGAGATCCACGGATTCATCAAGATTCTGACCGATATTTTACAAGGATGAAAGGAGCCTCATCTCATGGCTTTCGTAACTGAGAAACACCTCGATGACAGCCGCTATACTTATAAGTTGTCACCAAAAATCAAAAAATATACACTTGCTGATACGACTTTTATGAAAAATAAAGTCGGCAACTTTGAACTCAGCCGTGTTTTGGAAAACGTCCCAAACTCTGGCGAAGGACCGCTGCTTAAAATCACAGTAAAATCTGATCTGACAGGCTTCAAGCTGTCAATCACTGACAAGTCAGGTCTTAGAAATATCAATATATTCAAATCTGTCGATAACAAAATCATCCAAGATAAATTCTATTTTCAGCTAGATGCACTGGTTGATCGCAATATTTTTACCAAGGAATGACCCAAAAAAGAGAAACTCGCAAGTGAGCTTCTCTTTTTGATTGCTTATATTTCCGACGCAAAAAAGCACCCAGACCAAAGTCTGAGTGCTTTTCGTATCCATTGTCCGACCAATAGATAGTTACGGAAGTCTAAAATGAATTAAGCTTCGATTTCTGCTACGATACCTGAACCAACAGTACGGCCACCTTCACGAATAGAGAAAGTAGTACCTTGTTCAACGGCGATTGGGTGGATCAATTCAACGTCGATAGAAACGTTATCTCCAGGCATTACCATTTCAGTACCAGCTGGGAGTTTGATTGAACCAGTTACGTCAGTTGTACGGAAGTAGAACTGTGGACGGTAGTTATCGAAGAATGGCGTATGACGGCCACCTTCTTCTTTAGACAAGATGTAAACTTCGCCTTTGAATTGTTTGTGAGGTGTGATTGAACCTGGTTTAGCAATAACTTGACCACGTTCGATATCGTCACGTTGAACACCACGAAGAAGGACACCTACGTTATCGCCGGCCATACCTTCGTCAAGTTGTTTACGGAACATTTCAACACCAGTTACGACTGCAGTTGCGATATCTTCTTTGATACCAACGATTGCGATTTCGTCATTGACGTGAACTGTACCACGGTCGATACGACCTGATGCAACGGTACCACGACCAGTGATTGAGAAGACATCTTCGACTGGCAAAAGCAAAGGTTTGTCAGTGTCACGTTCTGGTGTTGGGATGTATGAGTCAACAGTATCCATCAATTCCATGATGATATCTTCGTATTCAGTGTCGCCTTCAAGGGCTTTAAGAGCTGAACCGATGATAACTGGAGTGTCATCGCCTGGGAAGTCGTATTCTGAAAGGAGGTCACGGACTTCCATTTCAACGAGTTCAAGCAATTCTTCATCGTCAACAAGGTCTTTTTTGTTAAGGAAAACGATCAATTTACCAACACCAACTTGACGTGAAAGCAAGATGTGTTCACGTGTTTGTGGCATAGGACCGTCAGTTGCAGCTACTACAAGGATCGCACCGTCCATTTGGGCAGCACCTGTGATCATGTTTTTAACGTAGTCCGCGTGACCTGGCGCATCGATATGGGCATAGTGACGTTTTTCAGTTTCGTACTCAACGTGAGCAGTATTGATTGTAATACCACGTTCGCGTTCTTCTGGCGCAGCATCGATTGATGCGTAGTCTTTAGGTGTGTTTACTGATGAAGGCAAACGACGTGACAAAACAGTCGTGATTGCAGCAGTAAGTGTAGTTTTACCATGGTCAACGTGTCCGATAGTACCGACGTTTACGTGTGGTTTCGAACGATCGTATTTTTCTTTAGCCATTTTTAAAAATGTCTCCTTTAGAATAAAAAATATATTTTTTAGACAGACTGCGCATTACGACAATCTACCATTACTCTTAATTATAAAGGATTTTTGAAAAAAAGCAAGCATTTAGCGATAAAAAGATTATTTTTTGTCTATTTTCAGGAAAATGGTGTAAAATAAGCATATAAGACCTACTAGAAAAGAGAAAAAAATGGCACTAACATTCAAAAAACGTGATGATTTGGACAAAGTTTTGGGTGACTTGGCAGCACTACCGCCCCAAGTTGAAATCAACGATCTTGAAAAAATCGAAAAAACTTCTGATAAGAAGGTCAAATCTCCAGAAGACTTTCTGAAAAACACCGATACGCAAGAATCACAAGAAGATAACGTGCAAAATGCTAAGTAATTTACCAGATGCGGTCTCACAACTAGCTGCGATCTTTCTATCTATTATTATAGAAGCTTTGCCTTTCGTCCTGTTTGGTTGCCTGGTGTCTGGTTTTATTGAGACCTACCTCTCACCCGAGATTGTCTACAAGTTTTTGCCCAAACAACGCTTTTTACGTGTGATTGTGGGCATTATCGCGGGCTTCTTTTTTCCATCCTGCGAATGTGGCATTGTGCCCATCGTTAACCGTTTTTTAGAGAAGAAAGTCCCATCTTATACAGGTATTCCTTTTTTGATTGCGGCGCCGATTATCAACCCTGTCGTGCTCTTTGCAACGTTTGTTGCTTTTGGCAATTCCTTTAAGTTTGCCTTTTTGCGTCTGTCTGGTGCCTTAATCATTGCTTTAGTGGTCGGACTTGTACTGGCTTATTTGCTTGGGGATGAACCGATTCTTCTTGCAACTCAATCTCATGATGCACACGATCATCATGACCACACTCACAGCCTTAATCGTGGTCAAAAGTTCTGGTCCGCCTTGTCGCACGCAGTCGATGAATTTTTCGACACAGGACGCTACCTGATTTTTGGGAGTCTTATTGCGTCAACGATACAGGTTTTTGTGCCAACAAAATGGCTGACCAGTGTCACGCACAACCCCTTTACGGCGATTTTGCTCATGATGCTTTTTGCCTTACTACTATCACTTTGTAGCGAGGCAGATGCCTTCATCGGCGCTAGTTTACTCAACCTTTTTGGTACAGCACCGATTATTGCCTTTCTGCTTTTCGGGCCCATCATCGACATTAAAAACTTACTCATGATGAAACGCTATTTCCGCTCACGCTTTATCGTAAAATACGTGCTCGGCGTCTCATTTCTCGTGATTATGATTGGAATGGGGGTGAGCTTCCTATGATTCGTTTTTTGATTTTATCGGGTTATTTTGAGCTCATGATGTATCTACAGCTCACAGGTAAGCTCAACCAGTACATCAATACACATTACAGCTATCTTGCGGTGCTTTCTGCCATCCTATCCCTGATTTTAGCGATTGTACAGCTGATTAATTGGATGCGACGCACGACGCATGATAGTCACGGTTTAACACGTTCTGCAAAGGTTATCTCAATTATCTTGCTTGCTTTGCCGCTACTTTCATCTGTTGCCATTCCGTCTAAAACGCTTGATGCGACGATTGTCTCAGCTAAAGGCTTTAACTTTCCGCTAGCAGAAGGCTCTGGCGACTCCTCTGATGGCACGCAGATTCAGTATTTGCAGCCAAATACAAGCCTTTATTTCACAAAATCTGCCTATGATAAGATTATGAAAAAAGAGCTTGCCAAGTACGAGGATAAGTCCGATATTACGATTACCACGGCAAATTACATGGAAATCATGGAATTGATTTATAACTTTCCAGGGACATTTGAAGGAAAAACAGTCAGCTACTCCGGCTTTGTCTACAATGATCCGACCGACACTAGTGCCCAATTCCTCTTTCGATTTGGGATTATTCATTGTATTGCTGACTCTGGTGTTTTCGGCTTGCGAACGCTTTCTGACGGCAGTTCTTATCCTAACAATACTTGGATTAAGATTACAGGTCAGATTCAGATGGCTTATTATGCACCGTTCAAGCGTGAAATTCCGATTGTCAAGCCTGAACACATTGCCAAAATCCAAAAACCTGAAAATCCGTACGTTTACCGTACTTTTTGACCGCTATCTAGCGGTTTTTTTGGTATAATTAAAAGAAGATATAAACAATTTTGGAGAAAATACATGAGTAAAGCAGTGTTTACAATATTTGGCGCAAGCGGTGACTTAGCTAAGCGCAAACTCTATCCGTCACTTTTTCGTCTTTACAAATCTGGCGTTCTGACGGAGAACTTTGCTGTGATTGGGACAGCTCGCAGACCTTGGACTAAGGACTTTTTTGAGGGCGTTGTCTTGGATGCGATTGCTGATTTGACAACATCAAAAACTGAGGCCCAGCAGTTCGCCTCACACTTCTACTATCAAAGTCATGATGTTGAGGACGCTGCACATTATCATACACTAAAAGTCCTGCAAGAAGACCTTTGCAAACGATACGAAACTGATCATAACAAAGTCTTCTTTCTAGCCATGGCGCCTCAATTTTTCGGAACCATTGCAAGTCATCTCAAGTCTGAAGCTATTGTTGATGGGCAAGGCTTTGAGCGCCTGATTATCGAAAAACCTTTCGGCACTGATTTAACTAGCGCAAAAGCACTTAACCAGGCACTTTCTGAGACATTTAACGAAGATCAGATTTTCAGAATCGACCACTATCTCGGCAAAGAAATGATTCAAAATATTTTCGCCGTTCGTTTTGCAAATATTTTATTTGAACATGTCTGGAACCGAGATTTTATCGACAATATCCAGATTACATTTGCAGAGTCTATCGGTGTTGAAGACCGGGGTGGCTATTATGATCAATCTGGCGCCTTAAAAGACATGGTGCAAAATCATATCTTACAAGTGCTTTCAATCCTCGCCATGGATAAACCAGCGTCATTTTCAAGCGCTGATGTGCTACCTGAGAAGATCAAGGTCCTAGAAAATCTACGCATGCCAGATGACAAACTCATCGTTGAAAACTTTGTCCGTGGTCAATACCAGGCGGGTCATATCAACGAAAATGACTACCCTGCCTATATTGATGAGGCATCTGTCGCTCCTGACTCTAAAACTGAAACATTTGCAAGTGGTGTATTCTTTGTAGACACCGAGCGATTCCAAGACGTTCCCTTCTTTTTCAGAACAGGTAAACGCTTGACTGAAAAAGGAACGCGGATCAATATCGTTTTCAAAAATGATGCCAATATCTTCTCACAAGAGGTCGCACAAAATATCCTCACGATCTACATCCAGCCAACTGAAGGTTTCTCTCTTCAAGTCAATGGTAAAGAAGTCGGCAAAAATTTTGCTATTGAACCTGTCAAACTTGATTTCCGTCATGACGCAGATGCGCTTGGCAACTCACCTGAAGCCTATGAAAAACTCATGTACGACGTGCTAAATGGCGACTCAACCAACTTCAGCCATTGGCATGAAGTCAAGGCGTCATGGACTCTGATTGATGAGGTAGTCAAGGCTTGGCAAGCTGATAAAACGCCGCTTAGCTATTACAAAGCTGGGTCAATGGGACCACGTGAAAGCTTTGACTTGCTTGAAAAATACGGCACCAGCTGGATTTGGCAGCCAGATGTTTGGTATCGTGACCGTGATTTATTACAATGATAAAAAGCTGATTTCAAATTTGAAATCAGCTTTTCTTATTTTTTCAAATGGTAAGAATAGTTTGACACGACGACATTATCACGCCAGCTCAGGTAAAATCGCATGCGAACTGACATTTGATTGTGCAGGACATTTTGCCATGAGTGCTTTGGTACAAACTGTGGCACGACGATGGTCACCGTGTGATTTTTTTTCTGTGCTGACTTAGAAATCAAGTCAACATACCGTACGACAGGCTTCACAATATCTCGATAACTTGACTCAACAATCGAAAATCGGACGTCTGGATACATTTTTTTAAAATCTGCTTGAACTTCTCTATCTTTTTCAAGTGTTTCTTTGGTGGAAACGTGGACTGCGACAACATCTGTGCCGATAGACTGCGCATAGCTCATCGCACCAACGGCAACATTTGTCATATTTCCAACTAGGACGATAACGGTATTGCCTGTAAAAGTCTGCGCAACAACGCGATCTTCCAGCCGAAGTTGACGTGCAACCTCGGTATAATGGCGCTTAATCGCATAAAATATGGCAATCAAAATCGGCATAACCACGAAAAATGGCCAGATGTCTGCTAAACGGAAAACCAGTAAAATCAGGACAATCACAGCAGAAATCGCTGCACCGACAATATTTGATGTTGCGCGGCGCCAAAACAGCTTGCCCGCCTCACGGCGCCATTTGACCACCATGCCAGTTTGCGACAAGGCAAATGGTATAAACACACCAATCGAATAGAGCGGTATCAAGCGCTCGGTCGATCCGTTAAAAATCAAGAGCAGCACCGCAGCACCCGCAGCAAGACTAATGATGCCATTAGAATAACCGAGTCTGTCGCCTTTTTCCATATACATGTGAGGCATGTATTTGTTTTTAGCTAAGTTATAGCTGAGCATGGGAAAAGCTGAAAAACCTGTATTGGCAGCAACAGCGAGAATCATTGCCGTTGAAAATTGAAAAATGTAGTAAAAGACTTTACCAACACCCGAAAAATCGAAAATATCATGTGCCACTTGGGACAAAACTGTCGAATGACCACCAGGTACAACCCCTAAATAGTAGTTCAAAAAGGTAATGCCGACAAAGAAAATCCCCAAAATACTTGCCATAAGCACCAAAGTTCCCGCAGCGTTACGCGCCTTAGGCTTTTTAAAAAATGGCACAGCATTTGAAATCGCTTCAACCCCTGTCAGACTGGCTGACCCGCTAGAGAAGGCTTTCAACAGTAAAATCACTGAAATACCAGGCACAGCACTCCCGACGTGGCTAGTGGCATTATAGGACAAATCGCCAGTCAGAACACGCAGGAAGCCCACAATAATCAAAAGCACAGTCATCGTGACAAAGGTGTAAACTGGCACCATGAGAAAACCTGCGGACTCACGCAAGCCACGTAAGTTCATAAACATGAGCATGAGTACGAGGATAATCGAAATGAGCAGGTTATAGGGATGGAGACCAGGAATCGCTGAGGTAATGGCATCTGCTCCCGCAGACACTGACACCGCAACGGTCAGCATATAGTCAACAAGCAAACTACCACCTGCAACAAGGCCCGCATTGGCACCGAGATTTTCAGTCGAAACGACATAGGCACCGCCACCCTGCGGATAAGCATGGATGATCTGCCGATAGCTGAGCGTAAGGGCCGCAAGCAAGATCAACACGACACCAGCAATCGGCAAGCTATACCAAATGGCTGCTGCCGACAAGGTCAGTAAGACCGTGACAATCTGCTCAGTCCCGTAGGCAATGGACGACAGCGCATCGCTCGATAACATGGCCAAAGCCTGCAGTTTTGTCAACAGATGACTGTCATCATCCGTCGATTTGAGCGGCTTTCCGACCAAAAGTTGTTTCACATTTATTTTTTTCAAAGTTCACTCCGTTTTGATTACTAGACCAATTTCGATAAAAAAAGCTGTCTATTTTTACCCCAGCCTATCTAAATATTATAACACCTCAAGGGGGAAAATTAAAGTATTTGCTTAGGAAATATTAGCTAATATTAGGACATCGGAGCGAAAATTATTTACTCATATCTAAAAAAATCATGCCGTGTTTTTTTGACACTTGCATGACTTTCTACTAAATGTTGTCCTTCACTTGATAAAATCGCTCTACCAAAGCCTCAAATTCACTTCTGACGGCTGCTTTATTGCTATCATCCGGCGTGAAAAACTTGATAGGAGTTGCCGTCATATCTCGGTAGAGCAAAAATGTGATGTCATCGTCTGACGACAGCTGAAATTTGATTGCGGGCTTACTTTCAAAAGTCCCACAGTAACCTGACACGGAAAACTCCAACTCATAGATGTCATTGTCAAACTGCTGCACGCGATAATAACCGTCAGAGATGAAAACCCTGCTGTCGCTAAAATGTGTCAGCACATATCGGAGTTTATCCACCATTATTTTGTCCCAAAAAGTCGGTCGCCCGCATCTCCCAGACCTGGCACGATATAGCCGTGTTCGTTAAGTTTTTCGTCAAGCGCTGCAGTGTAGATGTCAATGTCTGAATGTGCTTCTTGCAAGGCTTTTACGCCTTCTGGCGCCGCAACCAAGCAGACGAATTTGATGTTTGATGCCCCACGTTTTTTGAGTGAGTCAATAGCCAAAATGGCTGAGCCGCCCGTCGCAAGCATAGGATCAACAACAAAAATCTGACGTTGGTCAATATCCTCAGGCAATTTGACCAGATACTCAACTGGTTGCAATGTTTCCTCATCACGGTACATGCCGATGTGACCGACCTTTGCTGCGGGCACCAATGACAGAATGCCGTCAACCATGCCAATCCCAGCACGTAAAATCGGCACAATGGCTAATTTTTTCCCAGACAATGTTTTTTGGACAGTCTTTGTGATTGGTGTTTCGATTTCAAGGTCTTCGAGCGGCAATTCGCGGGAAACTTCATACCCCATGAGCATGGCAATTTCATTGACCAGTTCACGAAAATCCTTAGTTCCTGTTGACGTTTGACGCAAAATTGTAAGTTTGTGTTGAATCAGCGGATGTGTAATAACTTGAAATTTTCCCATTTTAGTGAGACCAACTTTCTGATTGTATTTACTTTATTATATCAAAAAAACTGCGGATTGGCAGTTTTTCTTGTGTCCTTACTCAGGCAGGCAGGCGACAATGCGCTCCGTTGCTGCTTTCACATGTTCAAATGGCGCTGCAATATTTAACCTGGCGTGTCCGACACCTTCAGGTCCAAAGCTTGACCCGTCGTTTAAGATGACTTTTGCTGTCGTGCGCAGACGCAACTGCAATTCTTCGTCAGAAATGCCATAGTCACTGAAATCCAGCCAAACTAGATAGGTCCCTTGCGGCTTCATGACTGTCACGCGCGGTGCGTGTTCGGCAAAGTAATCAATCACATAGTTGACATTGGCTTCAAGCACTGTTTTAAGTTCCTGCAACCATTGTTCACCATACCGATAAGCAACTTCTGTGGCAATGAGCCCAAGCGTCGAAATTTCGTGTTGGTTATTGGCGAGTTGACGCGCCTTGAAAGTTTTTCTAAGTTCATCGTTTTCAATGATTGCAAAGGAATTTTTCGTCCCAGCAATGTTGAACGTTTTTGTCGCACTAGTCAAAATCACTGTAAAATCGCTGAAATCACCGACCGTGTTAATACTGTGTTGTTGATTGTCAAACAAAGCCAAATCTTGATGAATTTCGTCAGAAACCAAGATAACGTCATGTTTCCGACAAATCTCAGCAACTTTTGTGAGTTCGTCAGACGTCCAAATACGGCCTCCAGGATTGTGGGGGCTACAAAAAACATAAAGTTTGACCTGATTGTCCACAATATCACGCTCAATCTGATCAAAATCAAGGGTAAATAGGCCGTCAGAAACGACCAAAGAATTCGTCACGAGTTTGCGGTTATTGAGCTTAACTGTTCGGGCAAATGGTGGATAGACAGGTGTGTTGATGAGTACGGCATCATTTTCCTGCGTGAAAGCCTGCACACTTACCGAAATCGCAGGCACAACACCTTCTATCAAGACGATTGCATCCTTGCCAACGGCATAACCATGCTGTGTTTTTTCCCAGTCGATGATTGCGTCAAAAATGCTTTCTGACGGATAGGCATAGCCATAAACACCATAGTCTGCAAATTTTTCAAAGGCTTCGGTCATCTCTGGAAAAGTTTTGAAGTCCATATCGGCTATCCACATCGGCAATATCTCACTATCAGCCTCAGTTTCTCGCCATTTTACCGAATGGTTGCCCAGACGGTTGGGCGATGTTGTAAAGTCGTAGTTGCTCATATATCTGCTATCCTTTCAAGGCGTTCGCCAAGTCCTGAATCAAGTCATCTGCATCCTCTATCCCAATCGATAGGCGCAGCAAATCATCCGTCAAACCATAGCTTGCACGCACATCAGCAGGGATATCGGCGTGAGTTTGCGTCGTCGGATAGGTGATCAGCGATTCAACACCACCTAAACTTTCGGCAAAAGTGATGACAGAAAGGCCGTTGATAATAGCCGGAATCCTACTTTCATCAACCACCTTAAACGAAATCATCCCGCCACGTCCGGTAAACAGCACTTCCTTTACGGCTGCGTTGTGCGCAAGAAAATCAGCGATTTTACTAGCATTTTCAGTCGCGCGCTTCATTCTCAAGGACAATGTTTTGAGACCGCGCATGACGAGGTAGCTATCAAAAGGTGAGAGAACAGGACCCGTCGTATTGAGGTTATAGATGAGCTTCTCATAGAGCGTTTCGTCCTTGACGATGACCGCTCCAGCCAGTACATCATTGTGACCAGACAGGTATTTTGTCGCCGAATGTACAACAATATCTGCCCCTAAAACAAGTGGCTGCTGATAAATCGGCGTGTAAAAAGTATTGTCAACAATGACTTTTGCACCATTTTCATGTGCTTTTTTGGCTACTTTTTCAATATCAACTTCGATCATGAGCGGATTTGTCGGTGTCTCAATATAGACAACATCTGTTTCAGGTGTGATTGCAGCAAGCATTTCAGCTTCTGTCACGACATAGTCAAAGCTGTAAATACCACGTTTTTGCTGATCATTGAACCAACGAAAAGAGCCACCATAGAGGTCACGTGATGCAACGATTTTCGAGCCAACAGGAAAGATTTCAAGTGCGAGCACGATAGCTGACATACCTGAGCTTGTGGCAATGGCAAAATTACCTGCCTCAATCGCAGCAAGCGCTTCTTCTAAAGTCGCACGTGTCGGATTTTTTGTCCGCGTGTAGTCAAAGCCGGTTGATTTCCCAAACTCTGGATGCTGATAGGTTGTTGAAAAATGGATGGGTGAGATCAAGGAACCTGTCGCTTCATCATGGTTAATACCGATGTGGGACAAAATCGTATCTATTTTTTTAGGAGTTGTTGTCATGATTTACCTCGTGTTCTAACCTTTGTTATCGTTATATTTTACCACTTTTTAGGTGGCAATAAATAGGCTCGTCATAAAAAAAAATTATGGCCAACTTTAGAATATTAAAAGCAAGCCCATCTTGCGACAAACTTACTCTTATTGATTTGATTTAATTGATTTCAATCGTGTAGCCCGCTTTGAATTTTTTACCTGGCGCAAGGGTGTTAATCCCAAATTTCGTTGATAACTCACCGTCGGTATTTTCATCATCAGCAATGCCACACCAAGGCTCGATGCAGACAAATGGCGCTTCTCTCGGATAAGGGCTCCAGAGACCGACAAAAGGCATGTTTTCCCACGAAATCTTAACTGATCGGCTATTAACAGAGTTTGATAAAGTCACTTGCGTGGCACCGGGCGTCTCAAAAATCAGGGCGTCATCCTTAAACAACTCACGTGTCAGCGGAAACTCACTTGCTGTCACTGTGTGCTTTTCATCGAGTTTAATCGTGCCCGCTGCGGCATCAAGTGGGATAAATTCCCGTTTTTGAGCTGGACTAATGGTTAATTTATAGTCTTCAAAACTGCCATTTTCAAGCGGCACATTAAAAGCTGGATGCGCACCAATCCCGAAATACAAGTCTTTATCATCTTGATTTTTGACCTCCCATTTAACGCTCAAGCGATTTTTTGTGAGTTTATAGCTAACACGCAAACGAAAATCATAGGGATAGACTCGTTTTGTTTCTTTGCTGTCTTTGAGTTCGTAGACTAGCTCATCCTTATCGCTGTCAATCAATTCAAACTCGTTATCACGTGCAAAACCGTGCCCTGATAGCTGATAGGATTTTTTATCTAGCGTGTAGGTCCCGTTTTTTAGCTTGCCAACAATTGGAAATAGGACAGGTGCTTGACGTCCCCAAAACTCAGGATTTCCCTGCCAGAGGTATTCGACATTGTCTTTTTTGATTGAGTGTAATTCTGCGCCAAAGGTGTCTATGGCGAGCGTTAAGCTGTCATTTGAAAGTTTACTAGTGGTCATAAAAATGCTCCTTTTGTGATGTTGTAAGTGATTTAAGTCTATTATAACACTTATTATCAGTCATTGTCTTTTAAAAATGTCTTGTAAAAACTTGCTTTATTCGTTATTTTATTGTATAATAAATAACAAATACCTGGAGAGAAAAATGGCAAGAAATAAAACAATTTTTAAGGAAGATATTTTAAATGCGGCTGAGCGCTTCATTCTCGAAAAAAGTCCACGTGAACTAACAGCTCGTGCTTTATCCAAATATATGAAGATTTCAACACAACCTCTATATGCTGAGTTTGAAAATATGGCAGAACTCAAAAATGAGTTATTTTCTCATATTTATTACCGTTTGCAAACAGAAGTTTTTAATAAAAAAACACACGATGATCCAATTATCAATTTATCTTTGAATTATATCAATTTTGCTCAGGAAAATCCTAAGCTGTTTCGAGCCATCTATCTGGAAAAACATGGCGGTGAAGACAACTCCATCAATGAATTTTCTTATAACATTTTTCGTAGTCTCATCAAAGACACGCCAAGCTATGCAAATTTGCCAGAACAACAGATTAACAGTCTCCTTACTGGCACTTGGATCGTCTCAACCGGCTTTGCAAATCTCATTGCAAGCGATACCATTAACCCCAGCCAATCTGAAATCGTCTCATTCCTACAAGATGCCATCCATGATGTTTTAAAGATGCGGATTATTAAGCCTTGATGTCTAAACAAAAGAATCCAATTTTGATTGGATTCTTTTATTTTGTAATTCTTAATTTTGAAATACGATATTTTTTTCCGACTTCATAATCTGATGTATTGATTTTTAACATAAACCAAATACCGCCAATGCCAAGCTCAGCAATGCCTTGATCAGAAAAATTGAGACCAATATCCGCTTTTCGACCATTTGTAACGCTAATTTTAACTGGACTATCCGATTGAAGTTCGATCTTATCGGCATTTGAGATGGCGCTTTTGAGTACCAAAAATGACGATTTATTTTCTGCAACATCTTGTTTTTTTTCAATAACTAATTGACCATTTTCGGCTGAAAATCTAAAATATCGGGTATCAATCGGGTACTCAATATCAAAATCATCAGATAACTTGCCTGTATTTTTGGCAATCTCACCACGATCAATCTCAAGCAGCGCTTGATTAATCTCGCTATTATAATAAGGAATACTTCCAGCAATCAACTCACCATGTTTCATCTCACTAAAAAGTTTAGCATCTAAGTCGATAATATCCAGGCGATCGTTGGGAAGCCGTGTCAAATAAGGATAGGTGATGGGCACCTCAGAATTTGTCACAATCGTAATTTTCCGATTTGAGTCAGTTGCCTTAAAGTAAGGCTTGATGTAGTTAATCAAGTCGGGCTCAATATCATCGCGCAGAAAAAAGCGGTCATCCAAGTTATAGTCATAAACGAGCGAAACGATTGGATCTGTCACAACTGCTCTATAGCCACCCACAAAAGCATGTAGAATAGCACCAAAACCGCCGCGACTTGACCCAATCAAAACGACATCATCTATTGAAAGCGCCAAGTCACGCATCACTTTTTTGATTAGTAAATCCGTTTCTTCGATAAATGTTGGGTAATTTGGCGTATTGAGATACATTGATCCAACTGTCATATTACTATCAGCCAGCCTTAAAATATAGGTATTTCGCGCAAACACCGATTCACCAATGTGAAATTCAGCGCCATCAGAAAACATTCTGGTACTAGCTTTAACGGCCGAAAGGCCAAGTGAATTAAAAATGACAACTAACTTTTTATTAAAAAAATCAATTTCTTTTTTCGGTGGCGTCAGGCGATACTGAATATTGCCAAAACGTTCATAGCCAAAATCCAAACTCGCTATCTTAGTAAACTGATATTTACCTCTACCAGCATAACCATTTAATGTATAGCCCTTTCTTGCGTAGCCTTTTAGCTTTTGATAGTTCGTCAGATTATTTTGACGTGTAAACGTCCTCAAACCCTTTTTATCATCAGGAAATGTCTCCCAAAACGAAGCCTCTTGACCTTGTGTCACAATATTCTCCTTTCTATCTAAAAATTTCTCAAACATTAGGTTTATAAAAATTACGATTATCAAGCGGGAAAATGCGTGGTGTCATTTCGCCCGGTGCAACCTGATTGAGCGCCGTTTGCATCATCATGACGCTTGCATCCATCATATCAATCTGATGAATGACTTCTGCCTCCATGATTTGCGGTCTAACGGGACTACCATAGTCAAGCAAACCGTGGTGAGCTAACAACACATGGCGTAAAAGTGTCACATCTTCTTTGCTATTATCAATCTCGAGCTCACGGACAGCCTCAGACACCTCTTCATCAATCAAGACAATGTGACCGATGAGATTTCCACGCAGTGTATAGGTCGTATTTTCAGAGCCCGAAAACTCGATGACTTTTGCCATATCGTGTAGCAAAATACCCGCTAACATCAGGCTTTCATTGAGCGCTGGATAGACTTCACAGATTTTTTCAGCAAGTTGCGCCATGGTTGCCGTATGATAACTCAAACCACCTTCAAAGGCATGATGATTCGTTTTAGCTGCTGGGTACTCAAAAAATTCCTTGTCATATTTTTTGAAAATATAGCGAACAATTCGCTGCCAAGTCGCATTTTCAATCTTGAACATGATTTTTGAGATGTAATCGCGCAAATCCTGCTCATTTGCTGGGGATTTTGGTTTGAAATCTTTCGGATTATTTGGCTCTGTATTTTCAGGTAGGCGCAGAAAAATTTTATTAACCTGCGGTGTACCTTGGTACAGTTCTTTTGTTGCCCGCATATAGACGACTTTTCCTTTTGTAAAGGTTTCAACCATATGTTCGTCAGCATCCCAGAGATTTCCTGCGATTTGTCCTGTTCGATCTTGGAAAATCATGGCTAAAAACGGTTTTCCTGCCCGAGTTTGTCGTAAATCTGCTTGTTTAATCAGGTAGAGCCCTTCAAACGAATCGCCAACCTGTAATTCTTTTAACTGCGTCATAATGTAATGACTCCTTCATTTTCAATAATGAGCGACGGGTCACTCGTGAGTAGGATAACTTGCCGATTTTTCGCAATTTCAGCAAGCAGTTGACCAAAATTTTTCCGACGACTTTTGTCAAAGCGCAGAAAATTATCATCTAGAAATAGCGGAAAATCAAGTTTTTTTGACTGGATAAATGCCATTCGAAGCGCAAACTGCAGCTGATCACGTGTACCTGTTGACAAATCAAGCAACCGCAAATGTTGTTTCTCTTCATTTGACACCCACAGGATGTCCTTATCAAGATATATCTCCTGCCAAGCGCCATTCGTCAGCAAACGCAAGCTATCGCTTGCACGGCTTAGAATATCTGGCAATGTTTCTGACGAAAGCGCAGCCATTACTTGCTCAGTCAACGTAATCTGCGCTGATTGAGCTGTGAACGCTATCAAATAATCTCGTAAACTCTCTTTTTGTCGTGCCAATGCTGCATTCAACCTTAACAGACTGCCATCTGTTTTTTTCTGATTGATGCGGGCTAACCTTTGTGAATGCGTGTCAATCAGGCGTGTCAGCTCTGAGCTGCGCTGGATTTTTTCTGACGTTTTTTGATTGAGGCTGACTTGTGCTGCAACTTCATCAAATGGTTTTGATAAGTCAAAAATGCCTGAGAGCTGCTCTTTGAGTCTTGTTAAACGCTGCATGTCACGCGATTGCTGCACCCATTTTGCCAAAAGTTCTGGCGCCGTATCAACATCGGGAGTTTCTGCAAAAATCGCCTCATCAAATACCTTTATCTCTGCAAGACGCGCACTATCTACACCCTGATCAAGGCGTGCGAGCGTTACTTGCAAAGTTTGCGCCTCGTCTTCAAGCTGTGAAATGCCTGCTAACTTTTCTGATAAGCTGTTATTGCCAAGTGCTAACCAATCTGAAAAATACTGAAGTTCTGCTTCAAATGCCGTCAGAATTTCCTGACTATCTTCAAGCGCCAACTTCGTTTGACGTGTACTTCTCAGCTGTAAATAGCTCATCACAACGCCTATAACCATGAAAATCATAGCAACTAACGGATTGACAAAAACTGCTGTTATAAGCATCAGCGCAAAGCTTGCTATCGCTACAAAAAGAAATCTTTTCGGCGCTTGCATCTGCTTGATTTTTTGCTCTGCAACTAGTGCCTGAGCTGAATCCGACTTGATTTGACGCAGATTTTTTAGCGTTTCTGTCGCTTTCAAAAAATCATTTCTAGGTGTTGCAAGTTTTGCAAGCGCCGCTTGATTTTCCGCTATTTTTTGCGTTAAGCTTGTGATTTCACGGGCATAGTCTTCATGCTTATCGTGATTGTCCCGCAAGCGATCTGCCTCATCATTTGTCAGCATATTACGCGATTCTTTTTGAAGTAACGCACGGTATTCTTGATATTCTGGCAAAAAGCTGAGTTTTTGCTTGGTGTCAGCTAGTGCCAAATCAAGCTGCTCTTGCTCATCTCTAAGCGTCTCTATCTGCGTTTTCAGCTGATCATTTTCTGAAATAAGTGGCAGCAAGGCAGACTCTTCTGCTGTTTTTACTGCAATATCTGCCTTTAGCCTGTCAATCTCGCTCAACACTTGGTTAATCGGTTTTTTACTAGCTCGAGTTGTTGTAAACAGGGCATCGCGCGATTTCGTAAGTGATTGAATCTGGTCAAACAAGATGACTGAGCCTGTTGTCGCGGACAAACGCCATTCGGCATCTAGTTTTTCCGCATTATAATCCTTGACGGATGCAATCTGCAGATTTTCCTGCGTCACTGAATAAATCTCATCAAAAAGCGTCGCCGTCATCGGTTTGATAAAGGCTAGCCACTCTGCTTCATTCGTATCTTTTCCATCGATCTGACAAGAAAAACTTGGCTTGCCACTACGCAAAATCTTTAGCCGTTCAATGTCGATCGACTTGCCGTCATGCGTCAGATTAATCTGACCGCCGTAGGTTTTAACTGCCAACGGATTGAAATTTCGATTACTTGTTGTTGCGTTTTCAAAGCCAAAAAGCATGTATTTGATAAAGGCTAAAATCGTCGATTTTCCTGCCTCATTTTCCCCGATAACTATCGTCAGATCTGTTAGATCATAGGTCTTATTGACAAGTTTACCAAAGCCCTCAATTTTGAGTTGGTTAATTTTCATCAGAGTTGCCTTCCTCTTTTGAGTCATTTGAATTATCAAAAACAAACTGTTCACTTTCAAAAAGTGCGACTTGCGCAAGCACATCACTATGAAAATCAGGATCTTCTAAAATCTCCTGCAGGACTTCTTGCCGCGGCAACATCTCAAAAATAGCTGTAAAATCAACTGCTGGCGCCTGAAAATCAGGCACAACAAGACGAGGTAAATCTGTGTCAGTATTGAGCCGTGCGAGTTTTATCTTGACAATCACATGGTCCTGTCTGAGTTCTTCAATCAGTTCGTCATTTGCCACAACTTCAGTCAGGGCAGTTGCAATCTTGTCATAATTTTCAAAAATCAAACTGTAAAAAATCTGCTGTGTTGCGTCTAAGTTTTCTCTGATAAATCGCAAGGCCTGAGACAGGTTCTGACAATCTGATAAATCAAGCATCAACGTCTCAAAATGCACATCTGCCAAGTCATGAAAATCCGTCTCAAATGTCGTTTTCGTAAGTGTGCCTAGCACAACAAAATTCGTGATTTCTTTTTTTGTCCGCCCTTGCGGTGTCCCTGGATAAATCACACGCTCTGATAGTTGACTCGCCAGATGAATATGCCCCAAAGCCCAGTAATCATAGTCTTTTGATAACATATCAGTCAAGCTAGCTGGCGCATATTGGCTCCCTGACATCTCACCGTGGAAAACGCCAATATGATAGTCACAGGCGAAATTTCTTGCAGGATAGTCACTAACCTTATCCTCAGTGATATGTGGCTGTTCATAGGAAAATCCTGTGACCATCAGACTTTCACCATTTTTCAGTGTGATCTTGCGACTCTCAACCGTTTCTGACGTGAAAACCGTGACATTTTCAGGGAAATCCACCCAATAAATCGACTTCCTGTAATAGTCATGATTACCAAACGTCACAACTACCTGAATCTCATATGGCAAAAGCCGTGCCAGCTGATCTATAAAATAAGTCTGCATCTTGATGCTAGGCTTTGATTGGTGAAAATTATCGCCTGCAAAAATAACCAGCTCTACCTGCTTAGAAATGGCGAAATCAATGATTTTCTCTAAAATTTCATAGGGCTGAATCGTCACTTCTTGCACGAGACCTTCAAATTCGCGGTCCAAGTGCAAATCAGCTGTGTGAATAAATTTCATGGCAAACTTTCTAACTACTCATTTATACGTTTTTTAGGCGAGTTTTTCTCGCAAAGTTGCGATATTTTCTGCCACGTCACCGTTAAAAACATAAGATCCTGCGACAAAGACATCCGCACCCGCTGCGCGACAGGCAACAATCGTTTCATCATCCACGCCACCGTCGACCTCAATCTCAAAATCTAGGCCTCGGAATTCTCGAATCTCTGCGAGTTCACGCACTTTTTCAAGGCACTCAGGCAAGAACTTCTGTCCGCCAAAGCCAGGGTTTACCGTCATGACCAAAACCATATCAACTAGGCCAAGTACATGTTTGATGCTTGAGACATCGGTGCCAGGATTGATGACAACTGAACTTCTGAGCCCCGCTGCTCTGATTTTTTGCAGGGCGCCATGGATATGCGATGTTGCTTCGACATGGATAGATAAGCTGTCAGCACCTGCTTGTGCAAAAGCTGATACGTATTTTTCAGGATTTTCAACCATGAGATGGCAGTCCAGCAAACACTTGGTAGCAGGGCGAATCGCCTTGACCACATCTGCACCAAAGCTGATATTTTCAACAAAATGACCGTCCATAATATCAACATGGATGTAGTCAGCTCCCGCAGCTTCAAGGCGCTTGACATCCCGCTCAAAGTTGCCAAAGTCTGCTGACAAGATAGAGGGTGCGATTTTTAACGTATTTGATCTCATTTTTTCACGACTTTCTTATAAGTTTCCCGTTTACCCTGAATTTCCGAAAGAAACAGCAGGTAGTTATCATATCTGGACTGTAAAATCTGACCAGTTTCAACTGCTGGTTTGACGGCACACTTGGGCTCATGTGTGTGGCTACATTCCCGAAACTTGCAGTCAAATGACGCCTCTAAAATCTCTGGAAAGGCGGCGTTTAGACTAGGTTGATCTGCAACCTCATAGTCGAGTGAGGAAAATCCTGGAGTGTCTGCTATCAAGCCTTGATTAACCTCAAAAAGCTCCACATGTCGCGTCGTATGCCTGCCACGGCCTAGTTTATCTGAAATAGCCTGCGTGGCAAGCAACATTTGCGGGGCGATTTTATTGAGCAGTGTTGACTTACCAACACCTGTTTGGCCCATGAAAACTGTGACTTTATCTGGAAATTCTTTTTGGATTTCCTTGGCATCATTGAAGAAAAAAGGGTAGCCGATTTTTTCATAGTTTGATTTGATCTGCTCAAACTTTGCCAAATCACTCGCGTCAAGTAAATCGAGTTTTGACAGATATATCAAGGGTGAAATTCCTTTATTTGTCAATAAAACGAGAAATCGATCCAGTAGATTTAAGGAAAATGTTGGCTCAATCGCAGACATGACAACGACTGCCTGGTCAATATTTGCAATCGGCGGGCGAACTAAAAAATTTTCACGCGCTTTTATAGCAAGTACATAACCTTCTGAATTTTCAGCGGCAGAAAACTCTGCAAAGTCCCCAACGATAGGCTTGGTGCCTTTCTTGCGAAAATTTCCCCGTGCCCGCGTCTGATACACTTGCCCGTCAGACATGTCTTTTATATCATAAAATCCACTCAGGGATTTGAGTATTCTACCAAATTTTATCATAGTCTTATTATATCAAAAAACCGCTTAAAACGGCGGTTTTATCCTAATACATTAATCGTGACACTGCGTCTTCCCCAAACAATCGCTTCTTTGGTTGTTTTAAAATGCAGATCGACCTTGTAGCCTTTGATTGCACCACCCGTGTCTCCTGCAATGGCAATCCCATATCCTGGCACTTCCACCATTGACCCCAAAGGAATCACGCTCGGATCCACCGCCACACACATGGGATTGACCCAGAGGTCGATTCCCGTCGCCGTAACATGACCTGGCGTCATACCATCAGCGCCGTCAGATGAGTAACCAGTCGTCGAAACGGTCATGCTCTTACCAGATGTAGTCGGTGCGTTTGACGTATTATCAGCGGTGCCAGTGTTGCTAGTTTCAGCAAGTGGAACGTCTGCAGTCTTGCTTACAGGCTCAGCCTTTGGCTCTGGCGTTGCCTCTGCAGCCGCTCTAGCTGCTTCATCTGCTTGGCGTTTTGCTTCAGCCGCTTTTGAGTTTGAAAGCGCCGTAATCTGTGCTTGATTGTCCGCAATCTGCGTTTTCAGGGTCGCCATCTGGCTTTGTAAGTCCGCATACTGCGTCTCGTATTTTTCTTGATTGGCCTTGAGCTGCGTTTGCTCAGTTTCTAGCTGCATTTTCAGCGTTGCCAGATCCGTCTCTGTCTTTGCCAAGGCTGTGACTTTTTCGTTTTGCATCTTGCGGTAGGTCGTGAGACTCGCTACACGTGTGATGACTTCTGAGAAATTTTTTGATGAGATGATCAGCGACACAAAATCAGACTGTACGTTATCCACCTGGATGTCGCGCATCTGCTGACCCATAACCGTTTTTCTTTCTTGCATCTCTTTTTTTGCTGCTGCAATATCAGCTGTGATTTTTGTGATTTTCGCCTGACCAGTGCTCACCGCCTGCTTACTCGCATAAGCCTTTTGGTAGACTTGATTGACCGACTCAAGCGTTGTATTAAGCGCTGCTTGAATGCCATCTGCCTTGTCTTGAGCTGCCTTGATCTGCGCGTCATAGTTGGTTTTTGAATCCTCCGCCAACACGCGCTTGACACCTGACGTGCCAAAGATACCCACCGTAAAAATCGCCAAAATAACAGCAAATTTTTTCATTTGCTTTTTCATGTCTTGTCATTTTATCACATAAAATGGTCGTGAAATATTATCATTTCATATCAAATATTGCTAAATTGTGACAAATTCGTGCCTACCGTCACGAAAAACGACTAATTCTGTCACACCTTGAGTTTTTAGCCATGGTAGCAACTCGTCAAATGCCAGCTGATAGTGTGACAACTTGTGACCATCAGATCCCAGTGTAAACAGGCTGCCGCCAAGCTTTCTGACGAGTGAAATCGCATAGGCATAGAGCGGTAGATGTCCGTATAAATGCGTCGACTTGGCATTGATTTCAAAAGCAAGCTTGTGATCAATCATCTTCTGAAAAATCCGCAGCAGCTGTGGTTCATAGTGTTTGAGGTCATCTACGCTCACGTCAAACAGGCGAATCCCGTAGTCAAAATGCGCAAGTACATCAGCCGGCAGCCGTCCAATCGCATACTCAAGCTCCGCCAGATACCGCGTCATAATCGTATCAAACGGCATATCTGCCACAAACTCATCCAGATAGTCAAACTCACCATTGTGATGTACAGACAGGAGCTTGAGGTCATAAGTTTTATCCGATAAATACGCCAGAATCTCGGCTTCTTTTGGTGCATAATAACCAATCTCAATGCCTTTCAAAATCCGATTGCCATAACGCTTATTAAGGGCGTTAATCTCAGCTGTATAAGCTGCATAATCAGGCGCATCAGTCTTCCCGTCTGAAACTGGGTTTGCCACGTCAAAATGCTCTGTCGTCACGACAACTCCCGTCGAATTTTCCAGATAATCTGTAAAATTCGCCTCGGAATCATAAGAAAAATGCGTGTGCAAATGCTGATCATAATAGTGTGTCATGTTGTGTCCTCGTTTTTAGAAATGAGCATGAATCGCTCATATTTGTTGGTTTTATTATATCAAAAAACACCTGAATAATCAGGCATTTTTAGCTTATCATCTAACCTCAGCACCAAATTTACTAAGTTTTTTCGTGATCTTTGTCACGGCAGCTGTGATTTCGTCGTCAGTCAGCTGTGCGTCGGCAGATTGGAAGGTCAGCGTGTAGGCTAGTGATTTTTTGTCTGCTGCGACATTGTCCCCAGTATAGACATCAAACAACTCGGTTTTAGCAAGCGTTTTGACTTTGCTTTCTGCAATCACATCAAGAATTTCCTGATTGGTTGCCGTGCGGTTAACTAACAGCGCTATATCACGTTTTGACGCTTGGAATTTTGGAATGTCTGTGAAAATGACTTGCTCAGGTTGCTTGTCAAGAAGTGCTGTCAGATCAAGCGCTGCTACATAGGTTTCAGAAATGTCATAGGCTTTCGCTGTCGTTGGATGTACCTGACCAACAAAACCAACGGGCGTATCCCCGACCAAGACACGCGCAGTACGTCCTGGATGAAGATCTGTAATCGTTGTATCAGCCTCAAAACGCACGTCAGAAAACTTAATCAGGAGATTTTCCACGACACCTTTGATGTCGTAAAAATCATAGGCTTTGCCAGTCAGTGCTAGCGCAACTTGTGGCAATTCTGTTGGGCGGTTGTCAGATTCATTGCCAAACTTGGCGAAAACCTGACCGACTTCATAGAGTGCGAGCGTGTCATTGCCACGGGCTAGGTTATAGCGTACGATGTCGAGCATGCCACTCGTCAGATTGAGACGCAGCGTGCTGCGTTCTTCGCTCATGGGCATGGCGAGTGTCGTCAGATGTTCAGTAGGCAATGTTGTAAACTGCACGGCTTTTTCAGGCGTTGTCAGGGAATACGAGATGACTTCTGACAGGCCTGCACCCTCAAGGTTGGTGCGAATGTCACGGCGGAATTTCTGCATGGGCGTCAACTGGCCAATGGTGTTACCTGCATTTGGCAGGGTGTTTGGAATATTGTCATAACCATAAATCCGTGCGATTTCTTCGACCAAGTCGGCTTCTATCGCAATGTCCCAGCGGCGTGGTGGCACAGTGACCGCAAAGGTATCTGCTGTGACAAGCGTCGTAAAGCCAAGTTTATCAAAAATTGCTACGACATCAGCCTGGTTGAGCGTGAGTCCGAGCGCACGGTTGATTTTATCAAGCGTGATTGAGACGATCACGTCTTGCGCCGTGAAATCGTTGTTAGACACGACACCAGCGCTGACTTTTCCGCCTGCAAGTTCTGCGATCATGGCTGCTGCATAGTCGAGCGCGACTTCGACATCTGCTTGGTTGATGCCTTTTTCAAAACGTGCGCTTGCTTCAGAACGTAGGTTGTATTTTTGCGACGTTTTGCGGATGCTTGTCCCGTCAAAAATCGCTGATTCTAGCGCCACACTTGTGGATTTATCTGTGATTTCTGTATTTTCGCCACCCATGACACCAGCAAGTGCAACGGGTTTTCCCGCTACTGTGATGACGATGTCATCTGTTGATAACTCACGTTCAACGCTATCTAGCGTCGTCAGTTTTTCACCAGCTTCAGCCTGACGCACGACGATTTTTTTCTCATCAAATGTCGCATAGTCGAAGGCGTGCAACGGTTGTCCGAAATACAGCAAAACGAAATTCGTCACATCAACAACGTTGTTGATGGGGCGAATGTCTTCACTCATCAGACGATTTTGGAGCCATTGCGGACTTGGCCCGATTTTGACATCTTCGATAATCCGCATTTTATAGGTGATAACTTTGTCAGTTGCGACGTCGACTGCAATCTTATCTGCAGTTTTTTCGTCAGACTCGCTGACAACTTTGTCGTCAAAGCTGACTTTTTTATTGTCATAGATAGCTGCAACTTCATGCGCTACACCACGCATTGACAGGGCATCAGCACGGTTGGGGGTGATTGAGAGCTCAAGGACTTCGTCATTCATGTCTAGATAGTCAAAGATCTCTGCACCATTTTCCGCCGTTTCAGGCAGGTAGTAAATGCCGTCAGCATAGGCTTTGGGCACGATACTTTCTGGAAAGCCAATCTCTTGCAGACTGCAAATCATGCCAAGACTCTCAACACCACGGATCTTGCCTTTTTTGATCTTGTGATTGCCTGCAATGCGTGCACCAGGGAGCGCCACGATGACCTTGATGCCAGCTTTGACATTTGGCGCACCACAGACGATCTGCGTGGGCTCAGTCTCGCCAATGTTGACTTGGCAAATGTTGAGGTGCGTTTCAGGAATAGCTTCCATGCTTATGACCTCGCCAACGACTAGTTTTGAAAGTCCAGCTGCGCGCGTCGTCACACCTTCGACTTCGATGCCACTTGTCGACATTTTTTCTGATAGATCATGTGCTGGCACGTCGATGTTGACGAGCTCTTTTAACCAATTATATGATACTTGCATTTTATTTTTCCTTATATTTTATATTATATTTTCTCTAAAACTTCTTCCATATCTTCCAAAAGTTCTATTGTTTCTTGAATTTTTAAAAATGATTTATCATAGCAATTTCTTTGCCATTTTAGTTGTGGGATGTATTCGTCAATATACCATTCTTTGACCATTGGTTTTAAAAATACTTCAAAACCAGGCAGCCCATACTCGCCATTCGTTTCTACTGAGATAAGGACGTGTAAGATACAATGTTCTATCAAATCACAATATACAAGTCTGTCTCTCTTTTGACTATCAAAAGGAATAGAATATTCTTTTATAAACATGGTATTTCCTATATTTAAAAATTTATTTTCATCAATATGATGACAATATAGGCCTTCACCAGTTCGAGATATTTTACCTTTTGTTATGGACTTAATTTTTCCATTCAAAAATTTTTGATATGATTTTTCTCTAAAATAATCATCCTGAGCTTCGCCATATTTCTCAAGTAAAAATTCAACGACTTCACTGTATGAATTATTCAATAATTCTTTATAATACTCATAATTAGACATATACCCACTTTTATTCAAACTGCTCACTCATCCGAGCATCACCCAGATAAAAGCCGCGGATGTCATTGATGCCATAGCGCAGCATGGCGATGCGTTCTTGTCCCAATCCAAAGGCAAATCCTGAGTATTTGCTTGAGTCGATACCGCTCATTTCAAGGACGTTTGGATGCACCATACCGGCACCTAGGACTTCTATCCAGCCAGTGTATTTGCAGACGTTACAGCCCTTACCGCCACATTTGAAGCAAGAAATATCGGCTTCAACAGATGGCTCTGTAAACGGAAAATAGCTAGGGCGCAGACGAATTTTACGTTCTGCACCAAACATTTTCTTAACAAGCGTATCCAAAGTTCCTTTGAGGTCGCTCATGGCGATAGCTTCGTCAACGACAAGCCCTTCAATCTGATGAAATTGGTGGCTGTGTGTGGCATCATCGGTGTCACGACGATAAACGCGCCCTGGTGAGATCATCTTGAGCGGTCCTTTTGTAAAGTCATGCGCATCCATGGTACGCGCCTGAACTGGACTCGTGTGCGTGCGCAAGAGAATTTCAGGCGTGATATAAAAAGTATCTTGCATGTCACGCGCTGGGTGATCCTTAGGCAGATTCATGCGTTCAAAGTTGTAATAATCCGTCTCAACTTCATAGCCGTCAACAATCTGATAGCCCATGCCTAGGAAAATATCTTCGATTTCTTCCGTTGTTTGCGTGAGAATATGTCGGTTGCCTTTTGCAACTTTTTTCCCAGGCAGCGTCACGTCAAGCGTTTCATTTTCAAGCTTTTTGGCAATGATTGCAGCCTCAATCGTCGCTTTTTTCGCCTCTAAAAGTCCTGTCACTTCATCACGAAACTCATTTGCGAGCGCTCCGATTTTAGGACGTTCTTCATTTGACAAATCCTTCATGCCTTTTAAAATCTCAGTCAGCTCGCCTTTTTTCCCGAGCACTGAAACCCGAAAGTCGTTTAGCGTTTTGTCATCGCTAATCGCTTGTAGCTTTGCAAGCGCATTGGTGCGCAAGGCTGCAATCTTTTCTTGTAAACTCATCGTTTTCCTTTCAATATAAAAATGGCACCTGTTTTTCTCCTACATAAAGGAGCGAAAACCGCGGTACCATCCTAATTCGCAGACTAGTCTGCCTTAATTATCTTTATTTGATTAGTTTGTTGCTAGTGACATTGAAGTGAACTTCACAAACCTAGCGATAAATGGCTTTCAGTCAGGACCATTTTCCCTTTTAACGCATCAGTCAGCTACTCTTTTCAATATCTCAACTATACTAAATTTCTAGTCATCTGTCAAGTTTGCGCTGACTGCTATCAGGCGAGTTGCACCGCTTCCTGCCATGCGGACTCTGACGGTAAACTTATCATAGTCAGGCACAGTAAAGCTCAGGCTTTTTTGCGTTCCGTCAGAAAACTCCTGCCTGTTGCCATCTTTTTCAAACAAAATTGTCAGATATGGGCGTAATCCCTCGTCGATGCTTTCAATCGAAAACGTGACTTTACGACCATTGGGCAAACCTAAAAAATCAGTCCCATTTTTCTCGATGATGATAAAACCATCTCTGATCAGGCCGTGCTGGTAGTAAATGCCGGGATTCTCATCGTATCTGACGACCGCTGCATCAAGCATGTGAAAGTGCTCCTGCCGCGTAAATGGCTGTCTCCATGCTGTCGTCATCGCGCTTATCCTCCAAACTGCGTCTGATAAGCCGCAACTGTCGCCGGCTTGCCTTTTTTATTGCGCAAAAGTTTCATCAGGCTATCATAGTTGTCGCGGTCAATGGCACCTAAAATATCAGGAAGCTCTGCTAAAATCACCTCGTAGCCACCATTTTTCGCTGTTTTTTGGTCCGCAATGACAAGCAAACCTTCGTGATAGGCACGGTAAATGTTGTTAAGCATCTGCGCGCCACGGTTGACGTCCAGATAAAAGTCATGGGTCGCAAGCAACTGATCAATCTGATCTCCCGAAATCCGCTCAATCAGATTGACATTATCATGGTCGTTTGCAAAATTACGCAGTTTGTCAGAAACCTCAGTCGGTGCGGCAATGGTCCATGATTTACCACGTTTAGCAAGCGTTTCAGCAATCGCATCGGCGTTCAGCACTTGATCTGAGAACGTGATTGAAAGCGCACCTTGACTATAGTCATTTTCCCTGCGAAACGCCTCGATTGCCCCCAGATAATCCAGTGGAATCTTGATATCTGTCGCAAGGTCTTGTACTTTTTTGAGCTGCTTGATATTTTCAAACAAAATGCGTTTTGTAGGCGTCCGTCCCGCCAAGATGCCAATCATATTGCCAGGAATGGCATCCTTGATAAACTCTTGAAAATAGAGCGTTGCACGCTGTGGCAAGCGATTTGACACAAATAAAGGCGTTGCAAGGTTGTTGTAGATAACCTCGTCAAACTGATATCCATATTTTTCCTTGACAATCGTTTCAATAAAATAAAACACAAAATCCGTCAGATTATTGAAGGAATGCGTCAGGCCGCCGTCTTTTAGACTGATGTGCTTCGTCGCAAGATCGTAGTCAATCACAGGTTTATCGTCTGCAAAGTAGACGATTTTCGACTCTTTTTCATCCTGATCAAAGATGACATCCGCATACTTTTGACCCTGGATATTATAGCGTTCAGCTGTGACTTTTTTCCCCAGACGGCTAAGCCAGACGACTTCCTTGACCAGACGATTAGTGTTTGGGTGGTAGAAAATATAGCCGACAATATTGTCGCCTTGGAGGATTTCAGACTTGGCACCATCTGCGTTTCTCGCCTCGTAAAATGGTGGCAGCGGTATTTGATTGAAATAACGATGCTTTTCAGGCATCTGATAATAGCCCATAAAATAAGAAAATGGATTTAAAATATCTGGATCTAAAAAACCGTCATACTGGATGTTCACATGAACAAAATCAACGCTTGCTTGCGTCAAGCTCGCCTTAAACCGCTGCGTATTTTCTCGGTTAAAATCCGTCAGAACTAGTTTCATGCCTCACCTCCATTGTCAGTGTTAATCCCTCTAAAAAGTACGGTATCATAAAGTGCACGCCATTTTTTCTTGACTTCAACATCGGTATACTGTGCTGCTTTTTCTTGTGAGTAGGCAATATTTTTTGCAAAATCAAGCGTTTGGACTTGCTTGATAATGGCTGCTGTCATGTCTTTTACCTGCGTTTTCGGATCCGTTTTTTCGATCAAAATACCATTAACGCCTGATTTGACAAACTCAGTATTGCCATAGTTGACATTTAAGCCAACGATTGGCAGCATCTCAGCAATCGCCTCCAAAATCGTAAGACCAAAGCCTTCTGATCCTGACGCCGTCAGATAGCCGCCAAATTGCGGATAAATCTCAGCCAGATTTTTGTGACCTTCAAGTATGATATAGCTTGATGCGTCGTATTTCTTGATTAAGTCTGCCAAGTCCTTGCGGAATTTTCCATCGCCATAGATATGAAATTCCAGTTCGGGTACTACTTTTTTAGCCGCAACGACTGCCTTTATCGAGATGTCAATATGTTTTTCAAACGCCAAACGGCTTGCCGTCATAAACTTGTACTTATTTTTTTCGACATTTTCACCGTCAGAGATATGCGTGATGGCACCCACAGGAATGGTCAGCACATCCACATCTGGATGCCCCATTTTCGCCATCTGCTCACGCAAAATCTCCTCTTGTTTGTAAGTTGACACGATGAAGTGGTCAATCCACTGCGGATTGACAAAGGGATATTCGTAAAAGTTATTCCAGCCAACCCAGTCATCCGTCGTTCTCGCTGCATTATAGTGCTCCGCATGAATCACCACACAAACTTTAGCCTCACCCGAATTTGGATAGAGCGCATCGCCGATTTCCTTGTTTCGATCAACAATAATCAAGTCATCCGCCGTAAACTCTAACCGCTTGAAAAATTCCTGATAAAAGGCATTGCGACCTTGTAACACCAAGTCATCAATCAAGGTCAGAGCGATTGCCTTGTCCTGATAAAACTGACGCATGCTTAACTTGCCATTTTCATCATAAAAATGACGTGCAGTCACAGCAGCTCCTGTGTAAAAATCAGTCGACGTCAGACGATCAGAATAATGATCAACTGTCATAAGCTTGCCATTAAAAATGGTATCAATCCTGTCAACCATGCCATTTTCAGGCAAGAGCCAAAGCTTATAATGTGTCTTATCAGACTTGTATGACACAAACTGCGATGTATCATCCGTTTTTTCAAACTCTGACGGAATTGTCGCAGCAAAGTCATCTGCCGAATACGACGACGGGTGATTTTTCTGACCAGCCATATATTTGTAGGCATTTAAGACGTAGTCCGGGTCAAAGCCCATTTTATCTGTGTAGACCGTGATATTTGTCGAGAGATAGTCACAAAACACGAAAAACTGGCGCTCAGGAAACTCCTTAACTAGCTCAAATCGGTATTTTTGCGCATATTCAATCCCGCTTGACGCGCGACCAATGCCTTTATTCATATGATAAATCGTCATTCTAAGATTTCACTCCATCTTTCTGCTGTTTTGTCACTTGAAAGCGTTTCCTGTTTTCTTGCTAAATCATCCGCCAAACGGCTGTAAAAACCTAGATTTGCGACGGCTTCCTTCGCGACCATGGCAAGCTGATCCATTGAGACTAGTTTCCCATTGTCATCAGAAATATAGGTTTGCATGACCGCATTGTCTTTTAACCCCAAAACAGGGATATGCGCTGCAATCGCCATCGCCACGTCAAATGCCACCAGATCGTGCTCCGTCAGATTGATGACAAGCATCGACTCTGTGATTTTGCGCTTGATAAAACTTGTATTGGGATTTGCGTAAAACTCGATTTTGTCAAGCTGTTCTGCGCCGCGCCACTTGATATGTGGCACTAAGTTATCACGACTCTTTCGACCATCCACTTGGATAATCATGCGCAAATCCGGCTGATAGTCAAAGATTTCTTTGATTTTGTCAGCAATTTTTTCATAGTTAAGCGCCTCACTCGCAGCCCCCAAAGTCAGATAAATCTGGCGATGATCCGCTGTAAATGTCCGCTGGATATGGTCTGACGCAATAAAATTATTCCAAGCTAACTTCGCCTGCGTCCGCTCACCATAGTCAAGCTGCGCCTGTTTCAGATCAGCTTGATTATTAAACACAACCGCTTCATAATGGTCAAATAAAATATCCAAAGACTTGCTAAATCGCTCTGTCAGAAGTAAAGCAACGCCTTTAGGCTCGTACCATGACTCACGCAAAGCCTCACGCATTTGCGTTGAGGCAACTAGAAAACGCTCATCAGTTGATTTTTTTGCCACCAATTGTTCAAAAGCCCAGCGCAGCGCTTTATTTTCAGAGTCAAAGCTCAGATTTTCAGGCACATACTTGACTTTTGAAATTTGACCCCAACGTCCCCTCCGAGTTAGCTCGAAAATTGGCTGACCGCCCGCATCTAGCAACTCTGCACGAACAACGTCAGGAGCTATCGGCGTCTCGCGGCTCATGAGAAAACCACCGTCATCATAGATGTCTTTTTGGGTCAACTTCCCCGCCACGTCAAAATACTGAACTTCCCCGACAAAGGCCTTGTCCCGCAAAGTGACAAGAATTTTTCGCCCGTCAGCACTGGTAAATGTCTCTGGCGTCTCACGCGCATAGTCATCAGAAATCTGCAGATCAGCAACTTTAAGTGCGACATCCCTAACCGCTTGTCTACCTGTAAATAGGTCATAAATCGACCAAACACTGCCAAAAGGCATGTTGTGTGCGCGAGCAGCAGCATTTTTCATCACTAAAAGGTGTGGTGTGATGACAGTCGCACCAAGTACTGGCTGCACGCCAATCACCGTCCGATTATGGTTAAACATACCAAAATCACTAAAAATAAGTGTCATAACTTTCCCTCAGTCTTTGTTTCAACCGCCAATTCTGCTAAACTATCTGTTTTACCTAGCGTCATGATTCTGACAGCTTCAAGGCAGGCGCGTTTTGAAAAATAGCCTGTTCTGATGGCTTCTGACCAGGGTTTAACAGCAGCTAATTTCGCCTGATAGTCAGCTTCTGAAAGCTCAGAAAGCACAGTATCAATGTCATTTAGATCATCTAGGACAATCCCTAGATTTTGACTTCTGACAAGTTCAGCATGTGCCATTTTTGAGCCAATGACAACCGGAATCCCTGCTGCCAAGTACTGTGACAGTTTCAGCGGATTGTTATATTCGCCGTATTTTTGCATGCCTTTAAAATTTACAGGCTTGGCATATTGGACCACGCCAAAACCGCCATCAAATAAAAACGGTATCGCATCAGACGACATTCTGCCTAGAAAATTAATGGCAGGATTCGTTTTTTCAAGACCTGCACTGTTGCCCACCATATCAAACGGGGTTTCAGCCGTATAGTCCAGCACCATATTTTGATTGATACGTGACCCTACAAAATAGAGCTTTTTGATGACTTTTTTATCGCGCAATGGACCGCTATAAAGCGAATCAGAGATGTCCATTGACAAGATAGCAGAATTAACACCACCTTCTTTGCGCATTCGTGCAGCCATTTTGCGATTGGCTGCGATGACGAGGTCAAATTCATTTAGCATCTTCAGCGAATAATCACCCGTATAATCACGGTCACGGTCATCTTTAACCCAAGCCATGACATCCCAAACCATAGCTGCAATTTTCACGCCAGGAATGACACGTAATTTTTGAAGAAAAATCTGCTCAAAACGGTTATCCGACTGCCACATTGGCCACTGTACAATCACAACGTCATTTGACTGAACACCTGATAAGAGCGTCGACACGCGCAACCCAATCTCCTCGTCAGACGCATCTCGCAGCGCATATGTATAGTAATTAATTGGGTTAAATCCGACAGCAAAAGCACTAGCTGCCGCTTGACGATTGGCAACAAAGCCACTAGCAGACGCATTTTTAGTGTCAGAACCATTTATTTTTGTAATCCAATATTGCATTCTTGTTTCCTTTGCTTCGTTTTATCTGAGATCTGTCATTTTCAACAACATCAAGTTTTCCAGCGACCACGACTTGGCCGTGCATTTTCCTTGTCACGAAAGGCCTCGGCATCCTTTGAAATACGTTTTGGACTAATATCTGTATCCACTTCCCAAGGATAAAGACCATCCTCGTTTTTCTCGTAAGTGTCCTCAATCATCTTTTCTTCATGCTCTTTGGTGCGCAATTTTGCACGTTTATGCGACACATAGAAATACCGCCAAAAGGCAATCATCATGAAAAAACCAGCAAGGCCACGAATTTTCCGAATAGGCTTACCATCCGTCAGCCACGCATATATGCCATCCCAAATCTTATCTAAAATATGTAAAATACTGTCTATCATCTAAAATCCTAACTGCATCCGACCGTCATCAAGTTGGTCGAAAAATTCAAGTCCGTCCAATTGTTGCAAGAGTCTACTTGTAAAATAGCCACTTCGCATCAATTCACCAAAGTAAGCCGTGTTTTTAAGGTAGTCAGCATAGGCTGTCTCGTCGATCTGTGACATCTTGGCATCAATCTCGTTAATATTTGAAATAGCAAAGCCGAGCTTATGCGCAACGATAAAGTCAGCATAGGCAAAATCGTCATAAACCACTACAGGCAAACCTGATGATAGAAACAAGGACAACTTATCATGGAAACTCAGTACTGCATAGTCATCTGTCTTACGACTATCACGCTCCAAAAAGCCAAAACCGCCATTCAGATAAGTCGGCAAGACTTCTAAGCTCGGGTTGGCTGTGAACTTGACGCTATCAGAACTTGCCACATCACTATGATTAGGGCCTAAAACTTTCAAAGTCGTCGTATTCGACCAATTCAAAAACTTAGTTTTTTTGCCAATATTCCCATAATAAATCACCTGACGCAAAAATTTCTTGTCTTGAACGGGAAAATCATGCACATAATCCGCAAAATCACTCACAAAAATTGGCTTATCATAGCCCAACTCCCGCAACTTTTTACGCATTTTTTCAGTGTGCGCAACGATAAAGTGATAGCGAAACAAGAGCTCAAGCGGAAAATTTTCCGCCGTCGCAGGATTTGCAAGAGCTGGAATTTGCTGGATATAAGCACCCATGGTCGCACCTTTAAAAGACGTTTCTTGGAAAAACATCTCCTCATAACGTTTGGAGTTCCACGTCGGATACTGATGCAAGACCAGATCGCCACGCTTAACACCAGCAATAATCCCCCAAATCCGATGTTGCAATTCGTCATCGGATTCGCCAGCGTCATTAAAGCGGAAAATTGCGAGTTTGCGATACTTTGCCGCTTTTGCAAACTGCGCAAAATCCGCCTGTGCTTTCTTATAGTCGCCGCGTGGCACTAAGCCCACGGTCTGTGTCAACCAGTTCATTATCTCAGTTCCTCTTATTACTTTTCATTACTTTTCAATACTTCTCAATACCGTAGCACATTAATATCGCCTGTATTTTCAGTAAAGGCAAACGCCGCAACCTCACTCATCACGCGCTTCGTAAAATAGCCACTTCGCAGCAAACCTGCAAAACGTTTAGTCGCAGCAACCATTTCAGCATAGTCTTTTGCACTTAACTCAGCTATCTTAGCATCGACCTGTGTGATATCGTCAATGACAAAACCAAGCTTATGCGCGACAATAAAGTCTGCCGACGGCATATAAGATTCGACGATAACAGGCAAACCCGCAGCCAGATAAGACGACAGCTTATGGGGTCCGTTAAAACCAGCATAGCGTGCCGACCAGTTATCTTCTTCAGGAATATCTTGGTAGTAAACTAAGCCAAATCCTCCCGTAAACTCACGTGGCAACTCATCAGCAGGCACCATACCTTTGTAGACAATGTTGCGTCCGGTCATGTTGTTTTCGATGAAATTATCAGGATTACCACCATACATGAGTAGCTTAGCATCATTATCCCAAGCAAGTAAAGCCTTAGCTTTACGTGGATTTCCCGCTGTGTAAACTTGCTTTTCAAAAGTCATCTCGTTGATTGGCATATCGCTTGCATAGTCAAAAAAGATATTCTCGAAAATTGGCTTATCATAGCCACGCTTTCTAAACTCATCTGCCATACGTTTTGTGTGAACAATCAAGAAATCATATCTCATCGCGTGCTCTTCTGGAAATGTCGAGTTCCATTTTGATGGGCCATTGACCCAGTTTGGAATATCGTGAATCATAGCGCCGCAGATCAGACCCCAAGACTGCATTTTTTGCAATAACCGCTTTTCAAAACGAGGAGAGTTCCACGTCGGATATTGGTGGATGATCATGTCCCCACGTGCAACACGCCCCAGAATCCCGTCAATACGGCTGGACATTTCACGGTCTGTTTCTTTACTGTCATTATAACGGTGGATGGGGATATTTTCAAAGCCAATTTCCTCTGCGAAATCTGCAAAATCACGGTCAGCCTTTTCGACCGTCCCTGCCATGCCATAAATTCGTGTGATATATTTTTTCATAGATAGATTTTTTCTGCTAATTGATATTTTAGATTGCCTAGTTTTTGTGCCGTTTCTGAAAATGTTGCTGAAACTTCTGGCGTCATATCGCCACTCTCAGCATAGTTGCGCCAGCCTGTGCCAAGTTTTGCCAAACTGCCATGTTTGACGTCATAGTAAGCACCGCCTGTGTTGATGAACGTCCCCGCAAAGCCATTTGCCGCAGCAATCATGTGGAAATGAAAACGTGTAGTAAACCAAATCGAATCTGGCGCAGCAGGAAAGCCGTTCCAAAGCAAATCTTTTGCCGTTGTAAAGACGATCGGATTTGGCGTGTAGCGCTTGATTGCACCTGCAAGCCAGCCGTCATCAGGCGAAATTGACTCTACAACATTGATTGGCGTCGTTTCATTAAAGTCATCACGCGTTTTAAGATAGTCAAAAATCGGCGTTAATGTCGCTTCAATCTCATCACGTCCTTGTAAATGACGCTGTAACAAGATATTGATTTTCGGCTTATCTAGGTCGTAAGCAATCGTTTTCTTCTCACGCATGACGTCTGAAAAGCCCAGAAACATGTCATCAAATCCAAGCGTCGCATTTGGCAAACTTGCTGCAGTCTCTTCATCTCGAACTTCAAATACGTCAAAGTTAGGAATGATGACGTCATTTAATTTGCCGACAAACTGCTCAGGAATCGGCGTCAAGCCAAGTCCCGTCGCAAATAATTTTATACTTGGATTTATTTTTTTGGCAGCATTAGCAAGTAAAAATAATTTAAATTGCCCTCTAAATGACCGCGAAATCCCGTTGATATAGCCACCGCCAACAAAATGAATACTCTGCGCTGATAGCAATAAATCAATCCCAAAATCAAGCTTTGGCAATTTTTGCGTCAGAAATTTTTCAACCTGTTCATCTGCTTTCGTAAAGTCAACGCCTAGATTATTCAGACGTTCCACCAACTGAAACAGTGTGTCAACAAAGTGAACATTACGATACTGAAAACCCCAAAAACTTGTTGCTAAACCAGGACGCAGAGTGTCCACGATGATTGTTTTGTCAGGATATTTTGCTGTCAAAAAATCAAGCCAGAGCTTTGGAATCAGCTCATCGCCGTAGTTAGGAGCACCTGAGTGTGCGACTAGATATATGATTTCTTGATTCATTTTAAGAGCTCCTCGTAATTTTGATAGATGGTATCAAGCAGTCCTGATTTTTCATAGATTTTTGAAGAATCAGCAGTTGCTTTTGATAGTGCACTAAATCCCAATTCATCAGTTTTTATCTCAACTTGTGTGTAAAAGATTTTCTTAGTACCCGACAACACTTCAAGCGCACGCACCACAGCATTTTTAATCGTTTGCCCGTCGCGGATACTAGCACCAATTGTCTGCATATTTTCAACCATTTGATTGTAATCTTCAGCTGAAATATCAGCTAAAGCCGCATCAACTTCGTTTAGATCATCTAGCGCCAGACCGATTTTGTTTTCTAAAACAAACTCAGCAATAGCAGATTTTGACCAGACGACTAGCGGTAATTCATGTGCCAAATAGTTTGATACTTTGAGTGGCATATTGTAGGCGGTATAGCGAGATTTTTTTCGATAATCAGGGTCATGTGTGCCATCCCAAACCAGACCAAACCCTTTAAAATCTGATACTGGCAGCTCTTCTGGCGCCACTTTCCCTCGATAATCTAAATTGCCTTTGAACGGTTTTTCCTGTCCTTCAGCCCATTTGGGAAGTGGCCCGTAGAGAATCATGTGAGTCTGTGCTTCATAGTCAATAGCAAACCAAGCTTTTCCTAGATTTCCCGTGTAAAGCGTTTCCCAAGCTGTCGTTTTTTCAGTGACTTTGTGATCAATGCCTGCTATTTCATCATCTGTCAAGCGATAGCCAAATGGTCCTTGCACCACGCTAGGTGTCGTCAAGCCTTTTTCTTCCATGACTGCCTGCATCTTAGGGCCATGCAAGATAATGGCGTCTGCCCGATTGAGCAACGCAATTTCTTGGTTATTTTCTTCTAACTCATAGGTCAAGGTGTAGGCATCATGCACTAAAACAACGATTTTTACCCCTTTTTTAACGAGTTCATCGACAATAATCGTCTCCTTAGCAAGCGATAAACCATAGTATGATGGATACTGATAAAATACAACATCCTCAGGCGTCAGTTGTGCAAAAAGACGTTCAGCACCACCGGCCCCAACACGATCTGGAATATCTAGATTTTTCATGCCAAGTTCGCCAAAAAACTGTGCATAGTCAGCGGTGACTTTGCCAATTGCGTTAAATTTCGCTTCTTCGGAAACTGGATTTTGTGTAAAATATTGCATCAAAGTTTATCCTTTATTTCTTTAAGACGCGCCATAATAAACGCGTTTTGTTCTCTTACTTTTCCCGCATGAAAACCGTCGTGCATCTCGATTGTGAGCGTTTTGGCGCGTGGTTTAACCACTTCTTCAAAAAAGCTAACATTGCGATCAAGTTCATCATCATGCATCATAAACAGGTGAAAATTTGTATCTGATATGTCGTGTTCTGCCACAGCTTTCGGTAATATTTGGTCCAATTTTTCGTCGTCAGACTTGTCTGTGCGCCCTGTCAGATACTCACGCGCATCAATCATTGCACCATCCATTTTATAGATCAGCCAGGTATCTGACGTGATTTTACCGACATTTGTTAGCGTCTTACAAGCGATAATATCCCCTGCCGACATCGTCACGCCGTAATAACTTGCTGAAAATGACCCCATAGACCACCCAGCAAAGATCAGATCTTTTCTTGTCAGACCGTTTTCAGAAAGTTTTTCGTCAATCAGACGCTTGACCTCATTTTCATAGTCCGTGTTAAGATTGCGTCCGAGCTGAAAAACGCCGCCACGGCTGCGGATATCTGCAAAAAGCAAGACGGGAAAGCCAAATTTCGCCATACTCATCCGCTCATACTGTGGTACTTCGTTCAAAGCACCTGAGAAGCCAACGATGAGTTTGCGTGTGTCATGACCGGGCATATAATAGGTATCAATCGGCTCGTTTTGCGCCGTCAGATAGCGCCTGTCTCCCGCAACAAACCGCCCCAGGCCATACTTGTATTTGTAGGTCCAAACTTTACCAATCACCGCCTGACCTTGACCTTCAACATAGATCATAACATCAAGTGTCGTATCTGGTAATTTTTCGAAAATCGCAGACGGTGTACGGGCATCAATCATTTCTTTTCTGACGATTTGGTAATTTTTATCGTACTGTGTGAAAACATAAGTTACTGTAACTGAGTCATCAGCTACCACGTCAAACTCAATCAGATACTTGCCTGCCTTATCAAAACGCCGATAGGGTCTGACATAGGTCTTAAACATCCAATTTCTAACCAACGGATCAAAGGTTGTCAACAGTTCTTTTTTTGCAACTTTGTGATCAAAAAAGAGTTCATAGCGGCCTCGACGCTCAATCGTCCCAGTAAAATCGTCAGAAAGCATGGCTGCCTCATCAGGCGCCAAATTCCACCCTTGAGTAAATAGCAAATCGTCAAAAATCCAATCAAGCAACGCCAAAAAATCTGGTGCTTCCCAGATTTCTGTCAGATCAAAATGCCCCCATTGTCCAAGCAGGGCAGCCTGTTTTGCAGTTGCATAGCCATAGACGATGTAGCGACTGCGAACACTTGTAACAAGTTTTTCAAGCGTCGACAGATCAACGCCACGGCAATCTAAAATCAGATAAGAGGCAGGTTTTGGCGCCTGCAAAAAATCGTCTAAAGATAACTGCTCTAGGGCCGTCAAATGTTGGGTATTTATGGCTAAATAAGTCATATTATCCTTCTAATTTCAATATATTATTAATTCTATTATACCATTTTTTGTGATTTTAAACATCTGAACCGGGTAAGGGACGGAGAATATAGACTGTTTTTGTCGATAAATAAAAAAGCAGCCACACTAAAGGTTACTTTTCCATATAATTTAATCTGGTTCACGATTAAAAATCACATTCAAGACAATGGCAATCAGCGTTGCCATGACGATGCCGTTATTTAAGAACATTTCAACCGTATCGGGCAGCGCTTGAAATAGACTTGTGCCGTTGAAGCCAACGCCTGCTGCAATAGCGACTGCCGCAATTAGCAGATTGTGTTCATTTTCAAAGTCGACACGAGCTAGCATCCGAATCCCTTGAACAGTGACCATCCCAAACATAACGAGCATGGCGCCACCCAAAACTGGACCAGGGATGATTTGCGCACAGGCACCAAACTTTGGTAACAGTCCCAAAATCACGAGAAAGCCAGCCGTATAAAAGATAGGGCGACGGGTTTTGATGCCTGATAATTGGACCAGACCGACATTTTGTGAGAAACCGGTATAAGGAAAAGTGTTGAAAATACCACCCAAAGTCACGGCGAGCCCCTCAGCACGATAGCCATTTCTCAGGCGTGTTTCAGAGATTTCATCGCCTGTAATATCTGAAAGTGCCAGGTAAACGCCTGTGGACTCCACCATTGACACTAAGGAAATAATCGTCATCATGATAATCGATGACAGGTCAAAAATCGGTTTACCAAAGAAAAATGGGGTTGGCACGTGGACGATCGGTGCTTGCGCGATTGGCGAGAAGTCAACGAGCCCCATAAATGCCGCGATAATAGTCCCCGCAACAAGCCCAATCAGAATCGCAATCGAGCGGATAAAACCTGTCGTTAGGGCATGAATCAAGAGGATGATCACGATCGTCACCGCCGCCAAAATCAGGCTTGAGAGTTTTGGTTTTGCGATATTATTGCCCATGTTCCCGATTGCAACGGGAATCAAGGTCAGGCCAATCGTTGTTATCACGCTGCCTGTCACGAGTGGTGGGAAGAATTTGCGGATTTTTGAAAAGACGCCAGAGATTAGAATCACAATGATCCCAGACACGATAATCGAGCCAAAAATGGCACCTGATCCTAGTTTTGCACCAATAATTGAGAGTGGTGCGACTGACTGAAAGGCAACCCCCAGGACAACCGGCAGGCCGATACCGAAGTATTTATTAACTTGAAGCTGTAAAAGCGTTGCGACCCCGCACATGAAAATGTCGGTCGAAATCAGATAGGTCAGCTCTTTTGATGAATAACCGAGCGCACCTGCGATCATGATGGGCACGAGAATCGAACCCGAGTACATGGCAAGTAAGTGCTGCAAGCCTAGAACAGCAGATTTCGAGTGTTTGATTTCTTGATTTTGATTGCTCATATTATAAGTCTGCCTCCGCAAATACAACTTCTCCCGCGTCAAATCCTGCGATTCTCGCAAGACTAAAGACGGGGATACCTGTTTCTTCGACTAAGCCGCGTCCAGTCTGGAAAGATTTTTCAATCACAATGCCTATACCTGCGACTTGAGCCCCTGCTTCGTGAAGAATTTTGATCAATCCGAGAGCCGCCTGACCATTTGCCAAAAAGTCATCGATCACAAGCACTTTATCTGTTTCTAACAGAAATTTTCTCGAGATTTGTACGGTTGACGTGATTTTTTTGGTAAATGAATAGACATCTGCCGTCAAAAGCTCATCGGTCATGGTCACGTTTTTAGCTTTTTTGGCGAAAATCATCGGCACATCAAGCGCCTCAGCCACGTATGCCGCAGGGACATTCCCACTTGCTTCAATGGTAACAACCTTTGTGATACCTGCATCTGCAAATTTTGCCGCAAAAACACGGCCAATCTGGCGCATGAGTTTGGGGTCAACTTGATGGGTCAAAAAGCTATCAACTTTTAAAATATCGTCTCCCAAAACCGTCCCGTCTTGCTTGATTCTAGCTACTAATTCTTCCATATACCTATCTTTCTAAAAAGAAAATCCCTCTGCGAAACGACGCAAAGAGACCTAAACTCCTTGCTTATTGGTTGGCATTTACGGTGCCAAGTAGAGACGCCCGACCAAATTACGAGCATAAATAAGCGATTGTTAATGCCAAAAATCGGAATCGAACCGACGACCTTCACCTTACCATGGTGCTGCTCTACCGACTGAGCTATTTCGGCGTAATGTTAGTGTTAATTGGTGTTAACATTGTTATGTGGAGTTTTTTCGAAAAAAACAAGGTAAAAAAAATCGTGCCAAGCGCGATTCTTCTGCTTCTTCGGGTGATTTAACCCGGTCATGCCAACTGCAGGGATCGAACCTGTGACCTGCTCGTTACGAGTGAGCTGCTCTACCAACTGAGCTAAGTTGGCGCATTTTTTGCGTCTGTGGGAAAGATTGTTGATTACTTTGCTGACATTTGAAAGAGCAGCCAGATGTAGAAATTCTTCGAATTTCTTTATCCGCCGATTGAAAGCAGTGCTTTCAACTCTACCAACTGAGCTAAATTGGCGCATTTTTTGCGTCTATGGGAAAATCACCATTTTCAGTAATCAATCTCACTTTTCTATTTTACCCAATTTTTGTCATTTTGACAAGAATTTTCATTCAAATGTTAGGAAATTTTCGACTTTTTTCGTCTGACGGATTTGTTGCGCGATGAAATCTTGTGCCGTGTCTAGCTTTTGAGTCGCTATTTTTTTATCTGCCAACGCAAATGTCGTCGCAAACAAATCAGGGGCCACTTCCCGAATATAACCATATTTCAAAAGTGTTCTGACGAAAATATCTGGTTTTTTATTTTTAACGGTGTCTTTTTTGGCGAATTTCAGGAGAAATGTCGTCATATATTTCAAGACATAGTTTGGATCACTATCACCGATAAGCTCAAAAACTTCTTCTTCAAGTGGGGTCAGCTTAACACGTTTATCAACATGATAAAAATAGTTGGCTAGACTGTCGTCAGAACGCTGAAAATCTGACGAAATATGCAGTTTGATGCCATTCGTATCATTTTTCAAAACCTGCTGGACTTGAGATGTCGCAAGCTTCGTCATCAACTTTGAACCATTTCTGACAAAAAACGGTGCGTCATACACAAGTCGTTTCGGCTCCAATGCGGGTAAAGTCAGGTCAAAATCACCATCTTCAAAAGTCTGAAAGGCATTGGTATAGCGCTTTTCAGCACGCCTGATAAAGCCTGCCTGAACAAAATCCTCAATCTGGCGCTCCAGATTTTTCACATCAGAAAAGACCACCTTGAGCTTGCGCAAAGTCACATCCTCATGTGTATCCAGGTGGTCAATCAGATCTTGAAAAAACGGACGTTCCGTGAGTTTCGTCTGATTAAAAATTTTGATTTGCGCCATCTGACAGGGTTCCTATTCGTTTGAGTTTTGAAAATTGCGATAAGTCATTCGGATTAGTTCCTGCTTGACCCAGCGGGACTGCTAGTCCTAGTCTGTCATAGTAGCTCTGCCAATACGGCGAAATCAAGTCCTCACCATCGCCGAATTGCATGGCAACTTCTGGCAATAACACTTGATTTTTAAAGGCATAGGCAACAAGCTGAGAACAATAAAATCCTTCTGCATCAGGATAAAAGCTCAAGTTATAAGGCTTACCCAACTGATTTTCAGCCCGCTCAATCACATCTGCCGTGTCAAAATCAATTCCTTCATCATCAAACCGATAAACGTCTGGATCAGGATTTTCAGCTAGAAATTCTGCCAACGTCTGCGCCACAACGCCATGTGTAAACGTTGCATGGATGATTTTGTTAGCCGCAGCAACGATTGCCACGTGGACATAGTCGCCCGTTGCCTCAGCAATAGCGGTCGAAAATTGCGTTTGGTCTGTTTTGACAAAAAGTAAATCAGCAGCTTTCAGGTGAATTGACATGCTTTTATTATACCAAATTTCCTAGACAGACGCTGTGTTTTAAGGTAAGAAAAAACACCCGCAGGCGTCTTTCCAATAAACCGTATTCTTGTATTCCAGATAACTCTAGAAATGAAATACAGCTTACAATCCGTATTTTTTGCTTTCTCGCTTTCGCTCGTCGCAGTAAAGTACGGTCTAGCCATGATTTCTTGTATTCCAGATAACTCTAGAAATGAAATATAGCTTACAATCCGTATTTTTTGTTGAAACGGTCCACACGGCCATCGGCTTGTGTGAATTTAGCTTTACCAGTGTAGAATGGATGTGAATCTGATGATGTTTCCACACGGATCAATGGGTAAGTGTTGCCATCTTCCCATTCAACAGTTTCGCTTGAGCCTTTTGTAGAGCCACTCAAGAATTTGAAGCCTGTTGAAGTATCCATAAATACTACTGGTCCATAATTAGGATGGATTTCTGCTTTCATGTTCGATATTTCCTTTCTGCCTTGGACTGTTTGCCAGTCCAAAGTAATCAATACTAATATAGTTTATCAAAACTAGCGACGATTTTCAAGCCCAAAACTCAATTTTCGTCAACTAATTTGATGTCAACACCAAGCGCTGTCATTTTTTCGATAATATTATCATAGCCACGCAGAATAAACTCAACATTTGAGATTTTTGTTTCGCCTGTTGCAATCACACCTGCATTGACAAGTGCTGCACCTGCTCGCAAATCTGTCGCCGTAACTTGTGCACCGTGCAGATCATTTGGCGCATGGTAGTTGATTTCGCCATTGCTAGCTTGGATGTTCGCACCCATACGTGCGAGTTCTGCGGCATGATTAACTCGTTTTTCATAAATGGTATCGATGATTTTGCCACGCCCATTTGCCATCAATAAAAGTGGTGTGATCGGCTGTTGCAAATCTGTCGCAAAGCCAGGATATGGCACGGTTTTGATGGTCACAGCTTTGAGATTTTCCGACTTGAGCACTTCGATTGAGTCGTCACGCACGACCATCTTGACACCCATCTCTTCGAGTTTTGCGATGAAAGACTCAAGATGCTCGTAAATCACGTTATTGACCACCACACCATCGCCAAAGGCAGCAGCCAGGCTCAAGTAAGTACCCGCCTCGATGCGGTCAGGAATCACGGTATGACGCGCACCACCGAGCTTTTGAACGCCGTCAATGCGGATGACGTCTGTGCCTGCACCACGAACTTTGGCGCCCATGTTGTTCAAAAGCGTTGCTACGTCGATGATCTCAGGCTCGCGCGCCGCATTTTCGATAATGGTACGCCCTTCTGCCTTAACCGCGGCAAGCATCGTGTTGATCGTCGCCCCCACTGAAACCATGTCCATGAAAATCGTCGTGCCACGCATGTGCTTACCATCTGTCGTCAGGTGCATGGCGTTTTCTTTAAAGGTCATCCGTGCGCCAAGTGCTTCAAATGCTTTGATATGCAGGTCAATCGGACGTGGTCCAAGGTCACAACCGCCAGGCAAGCCAACAGTTGCTTCGCCAAATTTACCAAGAAGCGATCCGTTAAAGTAATAAGACGCTCGCAAAGAGTTGATCTTACCATACGGTAGCGGTTTTGATTCAACGCCACGTGGGTCGATGGTCACTGTACCTGCCGCCATGTCACGCTCGACTGTTGCGCCCATGATTTCCATAATCTCAATCAAGCTTGCCACGTCAGAAATGTCAGGAACGCCTTCAAGTGTGACCACGTCATCTGCCAAAATCGTTGCTGGAATCAGCGCCACAACTGAGTTTTTAGCACCCGAAATCGTCACTTCGCCAGAAATGCGCTTACCACCGTTAATTACTATTTTTTTCATATTTTCTATCAAATCCAATTCTTAAAAATGTCAATTCATGCTTTTCTATTTTACCATATTTTTTTTCATTTGGCACCTTGACGAATTTTGGACACAAAAAAATCGATTCCTTTCGGGAAATCGATTTTTCTACTGCTTACTTTTCAATTTCAATCAAAGACAAATTGATTGTGATACAATTCGGCATAAAAACCATTTGGCACTTGGAGTAGCTCATGGTGGCTGCCTTCTTCAATGACCACGCCGTCTTTTAGGACAACGATTTTATCGGCATTGAGAATTGTTTTGAGTCTGTGTGCGATAACAAATGACGTCCTACCTGCAATTGCTGCTTCCATTGCCCACTGGATTTGTTGCTCAGTCACCGTGTCTACATTTGATGTCGCTTCATCCAAAATCAAGAGTTTTGGATTTGTCAAAATCGTCCGTGCAATCGAAATCTGCTGTTTCTGACCTGTCGAGAAGACATTTTCATCGTCGTCAACGAGCGTATCGTATTTATCAGGAAGACTATCAATGAATTCATGGATGTGCGTTGTTTTGGCTGCTGTGATCACAGCTTCGTCTGTCGCGTCAAAACCAAATTTGATGTTGTCCTTGATCGTTCCACTGAACAAAACAGAGTCTTGCAGCACGATACCAACGCCACGACGCAATGAATCCAAATCCATGTCGCGAATATCAACGCCATCAAACTTGATGCTACCCTTGTCAACATCATAAAAACGATTCATCAGATTCATGATTGTGGTCTTACCAGAACCTGTCGGTCCAACAACTGCAACCATCTGACCTTTTTTGACATCAATCGACACGTCACGCAAAATCGGTTTACCCGGTACGTAGCTAAAGTCGATATTTTCAATCTGAACACCTGATTCAATGCCAGTGAAGGATTTGCCATTTTCAGGGCGAACTTCATCTTTTTCGTCAAACATTTCTTGCAAACGGCGGGCACCTGTGACAGCCATTTGAAGTTGTGAAAATGACGATGAAATCTGCATGACAGGCTGGTAGTATTGTTGTGAATATTGCACAAACATCACGACTAGACCAAGCGCTGCTGCTGTTGACATTGACTTGTCATTGAGTGCGATAAGTGAGCCTGCAAAAATGACGATTGCCAGATTGACAAAACTCATACCAGTCATGACAGGCATGAGCATGCCCGAGTAGACTTGACCTTTGAAAGTTGCACTACGCACTTTATCATTTTGCTTGACAAAGCCTTCAATCGCGTCTAACTCAAGACCCTCAACGATGATGACTTTCTGACCAGAAATTTTCTCATCCATATAGGCGTTTAGTTTACCGACTTCATTTTGTTGCAAGTCGATATATTTCTTGGCTTGACGGATGATAATGGCAACAAGGATCAACGCAACTGGTGTTGATGCGATTGTTACCCATGCGAGACTCACGTTCTGACGGAACATCATGATCAGAACACCGATAAACATGGCTGATTGCGTTGCCACTTGTACGAGTGATTGATTGAGCGAGTTTTGGATGTTATCCAAATCTGACGTAAAGCGGCTGAGAATGTCGCCATCTTGATGACGGTCAAAAAACGAAATCGTCAGACGTTCTAGCTTGCCAAACAGACCTTTACGCATTGAGTTTGTCGAGTGAGACACGATACGACCGAACAAAACGCTGTAAATCAGCATGGCAATTGTCATAAAGACATAAGACAGTAAAAGTTTCCACATCACCGCGACAAATGCTGTCTTTTCTGGTGCGTGTTTTGCCAAGTTGACAAGTTTTGTCACGTCAGTTGGCAGGCCATTTTTATGTAGCTGAGCGGCAAGTTGTTGCGGCAACTCTTGTGGGATATGCCCGTTAAACGATGCCACAACTTTTTGTGCACCTTGATGCTTGAAATAATCGCCTAACCACTCACCCAGTTTTGTTAGCGCATCGCCTAGAAAAACAGGCGCTTTAACTTGCAAATAAGTGGCTGCAATCACAGCAATAGCGATGATCAGAAATGATAGCTTGAATTTTTTGAAGTAATTCCAGAAAAATTTGATGGCTTTTTGATATTCTCCCATTAGGCTTCACTTCCTTTCTGTGTTGCGTAGATTTCACGGTAAATCTCGTTTGTTTCGACGAGTTCCTTATGTGTACCCACGCCGATCAGTTTGCCCGCATCCAAAACAAGGATCTTATCGGCATGTACCACTGATGAGATTTTTTGGGCAATGATGATTTTAGTCGTGTTGGCAAGTTCCCCAGCAAGCGCTTGTTGCACCAATTTTTCAGATTTGGCATCAAGTGCTGATGTCGAATCATCTAGGATCAAAATTTTCGGATCGCCGATAACACCACGCGCGATGGACATACGTTGTTTTTGACCACCTGAGAAGTTGGTCCCACGTTCTTCGACTGAACTATCATAGATATCCGCCATTTTTTCGATAAATTCGCGTGCTTGCGAGATTGAGCTGGCACGTTTCATGTCGTCAATCGTCGCATCTGCCTTACCATGTTTCAGGTTTTGCGCAATGGTCCCTGAGAACAAAATCGCCCGTTGTAAGACGATAGACACCGTCTCACGTAGATTTTTACGATTGAGCTCACGCAGATCATGACCACCGATTTTGATTGCGCCTTCGGTCGGATCAAACAGTCGTGGAATCAGCTGAGCAAGTGTTGACTTCCCAGCACCCGTCGCCCCAACGACACCAACCATTTCCCCAGCTTTGATGCTAAAAGAAATATTTTCAAGCGTTGGCTCATCGTCAGTCGGATAGGTAAATGTGACATTGTCAAACTCAAGATCACCCGTCAGATCAATATCTGCACTGTCTTCAAAGGTCATAGCAGGCTTGGTATTGATCACTTCGCCGATCCGTTTGAGTGAGATAAAGGCACGTGACGCCATCATAGACATCATACCACCCATGATAATGGCAAACATGATTTGCATCATGTAAGTCATAAATGATGCAATGCCAGCAAGATCTTTTGGTTCTTTTTGGACGTAAGTCGACACAAACCAGATGGCTCCAAAAACAGCAAGATAGGCCGCAAAAGTGAAGGCTGGAATCATGGCAGAAAAGATGTAGCTAACTGCTAAGTTATGTCCTAACAGCTCATCTGAGTTCTCGTCAAATTTCGCCGCTTGATTTTTTTCTTGGACAAAAGACTTAACGACACGTGTGCCGCGAAGATTTTCCTTAGCAATACCGTTTAGTTTATCCATCAAGGTTTGGAAAGCACCAAAATGTTTGCCCATGCTCCCCATAGATGCCGCCGTGATCAAGACGATAACGACAACTAAAAGCACGATAATCCACCACAGTTTTGGTAGCGTATGAATCGCAAGGATAAATGATCCAATAAATAAAAGCGGTACTCGCAAAAGAATTTGGAACAAAATCATAATCAAGTTCATGACCTGATTGACGTCATTTGTCATGCGAACGACAAGATTTCCGGCGTTAAATTTTTCGATATTAGCATATGAAAAACTTTGGATTTTTCGGAAAGTTTGTTCCCGTAAATCAGCTGAAACACCTTGTGCAATTTTGGCTGCAAAGATTGTATTGACAACCCCAGCTAGAAGACCGATACCTGCGATAATCAGGAGTTGCACACCGTAGTCTGCGATTTTGTTTTTGTCATTTTCAGACACAGCCTCAAGGACTTTGGTCAAGATTTGTGGCTGCCAAAGCGTCGTTGCAACAACTAAGATGACCATTGCAAGCGAGCCTAGCGCCCAAAACTTGTACTGTTTGATTGCTTTGATGAGCATAAATATTTCCTTTCAATGTTAAATCTTTACTATTCTAACATATTTCATGGCATTTTACCCTTTGAGAAATTCACAAATTTTTGAGCCGATTTGGCATTTAATTTGTTATAATAGACTAATGGAAAATTCACGTTATAAAGACTTGAAATTAGCGGAACGCGGGGCACTTTTGAGCATCTGGGCCTATGTTATTTTGTCCCTCATCAAAATCTCTGTTTCAAGTATGACACATTCTGAGAGTTTACGAGCAGATGGATTTAACAATGTCACTGATATTTTGGGTAATGTCGCCGTTTTGATTGGCTTAAAAATTGCCCGCAGACCTGCTGATGACGATCATACCTATGGCCACTGGAAAGTTGAGTCAGTCGCCTCTCTTCTGACGAGTTTTATCATGTTTGTCGTCGGCTTTTTTGTCTTAAAAGACACGGTAGATGCGATTTTACACAATACCAAAACGTCTGTCGACCTCGTTGGGTCACTTGTCGGGATTTTCTCGGCCGTGGTCATGATAGGGATTTACTTTTACAACCGAAATCTCGCCAAAAAATCTAAAAGTTCTGCTCTGATGAGCGCCGCAAAGGATAATCTGTCTGACGCAGTCACGTCAATTGCGACATCAATTGCAATCTTTGCAGCGTCCTTTAACTTGACCATCATTGATAGACTCATGGCTGTGGTCATCACGGTTTTCATCTTCAAAACTGCCTATGATATTTTTGCTGAGTCCGTGTTTAGCTTATCTGATGGCTTTGACGAAGAAAAGATAGCGACTTACACTGCTGCGATTGCTGAGATTGACAAGGTTACGCGCGTCAAATTTATCCGCGGGCGAACTTACGGTAGTAATATCTTTTTAGATGTCGTCGTTGAGATGTCGCCTGATCTCTCAGTTTTTGAGAGCCATGCGGCGACCGAGGTCATCGAAAATACCCTGAAAGCAAACTTTGATGTGTTTGATGTGGATGTCCATGTCGAGCCTGCTATCTTGCCTGATGAGGAACGTGACGCTAGTCTGGCGCTGCATTTGCTTGGTTTAGAAGAACAAGTGCTAAACGGTTCAGACGCGCAACTCCTGTCAGAACATTTTACCGAGATTCGCCGTGACGGCATTGAAATCACAAAAGCGGATAAGCTAACTGAACACCATGAAAATCTAGCGATTGCAGCCTTCAAACCAGATCGCATCTCAAAAAAAACCTTTGTTTTGACCTATGAATTTTTTGAAAATGGCGAAACATTTGCAGTAACCTCCATCTGGCGCAGACGAACCAGCTGGTTTTGTGAGGCACGTCAAATCACAAAAAAATCCTGATTTATTGAAATCAGGATTTTTTCTATCATTTATTTTCAGCTGCAATTTTAAGCGCACGATCGTAGTTGGGCTCATCTGTCATCTCATCTAAAATCTCAGAGTAGATAATCTGACCATTTTTAATGACGTAGACGCTGCGTGCTAGGAGATTTGACTGCGTCATAACTAGGCCGTAGAGCTTACCAAATTCATTTTTTTCGTCAGATAGGACTGTCATATCAACGCCTTCAGCCGCGCACCAATTAGCCTGTTCATCCAGTGTGTTGTTTGAGATAGATAGAAACGAAATATCTGCGTTCGCAGCTGCCTCAGCATTGAACCTGCGGGTTTGTAGCGAACAAACGCGGGTGTTGATATCAGGAAAAACACTGATGATGATTGGGTCAGAAAGCTCAGATAGGGTAACTGCCACTTGATTTTGGTCCGTTAGTGTAAAATCTGGCGCCTGACCCTCTGTAATCGGTGTGATCTCGTCAAACACCTCGTTATGTCTTGTGATAATCATAGTCTTTGCTCCATTCTTTTGGTCTATTTTTGAGAATAATCCTTCTTAATCTAATTATAATAAAAAATCGGCTGAGTGCGAACTCAAACGACTTGTCATTTTTGATTTTCTTGCTGTAGATTTTTCAACCTATCGTCCAATGCTTTGAAATCAGCCAAAAAGCTGGTGCAAGTAGAAATGCGAACAGGTAGAAAATGATCATGAGTTTTGACAAAAGATTTGAAATAAACGCCGTTATAAAGATGAAAAAGGCATTTTTAGTTTTAGGAGAAGGACGCAGCAAACGCTGCCAAATCACTGCAAAGCTCGTGACAACTGTTGCATAGGCAAAAAAGCTAAGCACGAACCAGACCAGCATGCCAAATTTTTCAATCTGACCATAATCCTTGTCGGCTATTACCGTGAAGGCAAGGCCTACAAAAAAGATAATCGCTAACACGTAAACTTTCTTGGGGGATCTTTTCTTGTTTTCAAGGATTAGTGGCTGATTTACAGCCGGAAGCCGTTTTTTCTGACGGGATTTTTTTACCTCAAACGGGCTAACAGTCATGACATTCACTCCTATTTTCAAGCAAAGACCTGCCTTATCAAAGAAAAACAGCCTTTCGACTGTTTTTCCTATATTAGTCATTATACCTAGATTACAAACGCGCGTTCAATTCTTTTGAAAGTGCTTCAAATCCTGGTTTACCAAGCAAAGCAAACATGTTTTTCTTGTAAGCTTCAACGCCTGGTTGGTCAAATGGATTGACACCGTTCAAGTAACCAGATAGGCCAATCGCGATTTCAAAGAAATAGATCAGGTAGCCAAGTGTAAATTCATCTTGTTTATCGATCGTTACAACTGAGTTTGGCACTTGACCGTCAGTGTGGGCAAGAAGCACGCCTTCAAATGCTTTTGAGTTGACAAAGTCAACGTCTTTTCCTTCAAGGTAGCCAAGGCCGTCCAAGTCTTCTGACTCAGCTGGAATATTGATATTAAGTTTTGGTTCAGCGACTTTGATCACTGTTTCAAACAAGTTACGGCTGCCTTCTTGGATAGATTGACCGATTGAGTGGAGGTCAGTTGAGAAGTTTGCTGACGTTGGGTAGATACCCTTGTAGTCTTTACCTTCAGACTCACCGGCCAATTGTTTCCACCATTCACCGAAGTATTGGAGTGATGGTTCGTAGTTGGCAAGGATTTCGATAGATTTACCTTTGCGGTAGAGAATGTTACGCAAAACAGCGTATTGGTAAGCTTCGTTTTTGGCAATGCTGTCAGAACTATAAGCTTCACGCGCTGCTGCTGCACCGTCCATAAGCGCTTGGATATCTGCACCTGATGCTGCGATTGGCAACAAACCAACTGGCGTCAAAACTGTGAAACGACCACCAACAGCGTCTGGCACAACAAATGTTTCCCAACCTTGTGCATCGGCTTGAACTTTAACGGCACCTTTTTCTTTGTCAGTTGTAGCGTAGATGCGTTTGTTAGCTTCATCTTGACCATATTTTTTGATCAACATTTCTTTGAACACGCGGAAAGCTATGGCAGGTTCAGTCGTTGTCCCAGATTTTGAGATGACATTGACAGAAAAGTCTTTATCGCCCACGTACTCAACGAGTTGTGACAGGTAAGTAGATGAGATAGAGTTTCCAGCGTACAAGACTTGCGGCGCTTTACGTTCGTCTTTTGTTTGCAAGTTGACAAATGGATTGTTGAGGAAATCAATCGCCGCACGCGCACCGAGATATGACCCACCGATACCGATGACGATCAAGACGTCGCTGTCAGACTTGATCTTGTCTGCGGCTTTCAAAATGCGGTCAAACTCGCCTTTATCGTAGTCTTTTGGCAGATCAATCCAGCCTGTAAAGTCAGAACCTTGTCCAGTTCCTTCGCGCAAAGCCTTGTCAAAAGCTGAAACTGCTGGTTGCAGATAATCAAATTCGTGTTGAGAAACGAATTCCAAAGCTGGTTTATAATCAAATTTTACGTGTGACATAAGTTCTCCTTATTTTTTAAGCGTGAGCACACAGTCTTTATATGATGTGCAACTCGCAATTTTGACTTTTAGACTGAAAATGAAAGCTGTTACCGTTTTCAATATAAAAATCAATTTGCCTTATTTTACCGCTTTTTTCAATTTTTTTCAAGAATTTTGTCACAAATTGGCAAAAGAAAAACCAGAATCATATTTTCCATTGTTAGAAAGTAGCTTCGTCTAGCAACATCTGCCAAAATTCCAATTTTTTCTGCTATAATAACAACATGACTAATTACGATACAATCATCATTGGTGGCGGCCCGGCGGGCATGATGGCTGCGATTGCGAGCAGCTTTTACGGTCGCAAAACGCTACTTTTAGATAAAAATAAAAAGCTCGGCAAAAAACTCGCCATGACGGGCGGCGGTCGTTGCAATGTGACCAATAATGGCACGCGTGACGAGATTCTCGCAAACATCCCTCACGGCGCAAAGTTTCTCTACAGCACCTTTGCCCAGTTCGACAACCACGATATTATGGCTTTTTTCGAGGACAATGGTACCAAGCTCAAAGTTGAGGATCACGGCCGTGTCTTTCCCGTGACCGACAAGTCACAGACGATCATCGCTGCGCTGTCAGCAAAGATGGTTGAGCTTGGCACGAGCGTTCTGACGAAAACTGAAGTCATCTCTGTCAAAAAAGGTGACGATGAGTTTACCATCAAAACAGCTGACGGCAAGAGCTTTTCCAGCCGAAAACTCATCGTGACAACAGGTGGCAAGTCCTATCCATCGACTGGCTCAACTGGCTTTGGTCACGATATTGCACGGCATTTCAAGCTCAAAGTCACAGAGTTGAAACCTGCGGAAAGTCCGCTAATGACTGATTTTCCGCATAAAAAACTACAAGGCATCTCCCTGCGTGATGTGTCTTTGCAGATTAAAAATCAGACGATTACACACGACTTGCTTTTCACACACTTTGGCTTATCAGGTCCTGCGGCGCTTCGGGCGTCTAGTTTTGTGACAAGTTCTGACGAGATGATCACGCTTGACTTTTTGCCAACATTGACCGCAGATGAACTTGCTGATAAGTTTGAGCAACTGCGTGATAAATCGCTTAAAAATGTCGCCAAACTCTTTTTACAGGAGCGCCTCGCTGACTTTCTGATCGAAATAACAGGGCTTGCACCTGATCTGAAAATCAAACAACTGCCACAGAAAAAGTTGCAGCAATTACTTGAAAGTTTCAAAGCATTTCCCATCAAAGTTACTGGCACCATGAGCTTTGCCAAATCCTTTGTGACCGCAGGCGGCGTTGATCTGAGTGAAATCACACCGAAAACGCTTATGAGTAAGACGGTAGACAATCTCTATTTTGCTGGCGAAGTCCTCGACATTAACGCTCACACAGGTGGCTTCAACATCACAAGCGCCCTTGCGACTGGCTGGGTTGCAGGGAGCAATTAAAAAAAGGCGGTACTCAAATGAGTATCGCTTTTGTAGTATCAGATATTTTAAATAATGGTTCACAAAACTATTTAAGCCAGTGCACCCATCGGATCCCATGGTAACAGGACTTCTGGTTCTGCTTCATAGGCTGCGAGTTCTTCTGCTGTTAGAAATTCCTTTCTGACGACGATCTGATAAGTGTACTCATCCATCCAGTCGTCGGAGGCTACGAAATAACCTTTTTTACCAACATCTTCGCCCCATGAATTTTCAACTTTCCATTTGAGTGAATTGCCTGCTGTATCGAGGTCAACACCCGTCAGTACCATGGCGTGCGTCATGAGACTTTCTGAGTAATCCAGACGGCTCGCCTTGTCTTGTGTGAAGGCTACGTCCATGGCTGAAAAGTCATATGCGTCAAGCGTCAGAAGGCCGTCTTTGCGGTTAGAGACTTGACCTACATCACAACCAAACCAGACCGTTTCGCCAGCTTGCATTTGTGCGACCGCGAGTTTTTTGAAGCGATCCATGTCGACGTTAAGGTGGCGAACATCGCGGCTACCCACAACATTGCCCAAAAACTCTACTGTGTATGACTTGTTGTAAGGTTTATCGGCCGTTGGTGCGTTGATCACGCTCACGTAGTCGTCGAGTTTGAGGTTGACGAATTTTTCGTAAAAAGCTTGCGGTGTGATGTTTTCAAACTTGTTGAATTGGTTGTCTTTATCGCGATATTCAAAGTCAAACTTTTGCGGTGGCAAGCCGAGCGTCATGGCAAGGTAGTTGAAGACTTCTTGCAAGAGTTCAGCTTTTTTTGCTGCCACATCGCCGCCTGTTTTGATCAAATCACGCAAAACTTGCGCATCTTGGCGCAGGATTTTGTTGAGATATTGGTCAAGCTCACGACTGGCGCTTGATGAGATAGACTCAGGATAGATGTCTTTTGGCACGACGCCGTATTTTTCAAATAGCGCAACAACCATGTCCCACTGGCCACCGTCTTGTTGGGGCACGTCAAGCAGGAATTTCAGTTTGCGATCACCGATTTCGAGGTCGCTTGTCGTGATGATTTGTTCCAAAAACCAGTTTGATTTTTCGTATTTGTCCCAGAAAAATGTGTAGGCTTGTGACAGTTCAAAGTTTTCAAGCTTGAATTCTGTCAATATTTTATGACGAAACGTATTGAGTGCTGCAAACATCCAGCAGCGTCCTGATTGTTTTTGATTGGCAACGGGATCATTGGTCAAATCAAGCGAGAAAACTGGCAGGTTGGCGGCGTGTGAGGCACGATTTTCAAGCGCATTTAGCAGGCCGTTTTTCGTTGCCGCATTCTCCACCGCTTGATATTTGGCGTTTGCCAAGTAGTTATCATAGAGTGATTGTGTAAAATCTTGTGTAAGTTCAGTCATATGTGTCTAGTCCTTTCCTAAAAACAGTTCCATTATACTACTTTTTTTGCGTCTAGGCATGATAAATCTTATTTTCGTCAATGTAGTCAAGCACCTCAGCGGGCAGAAGAAAATTCGGCCGCGGTGCAGTCTTTGATGCAATACGTGCTCTGATGTCGCTTGATGAGATATTTAGCTGTGGTAAATCAAGTAATTTCACGGGATATTTTGGGACAACTGCGCCAGTATTTTCCCGTTTTACTGCGACAAAGGTCACGAGTTCTATCAGGTCTGAAATCCTGTACCACTTGTCCAGGTAGTCCACCATGTCCCCGCCAATGATGAAAAAATAGGTATTTTCTGGGTGCTTGGTCGTCTCAGCTAACATAGTATCGTAAGTGTAAGATTTGCCACCACGTGCGATTTCTGACAGATTGAGTGTCAGATTGGGGTAGTTTCTGATGGCGAGTTTCAGCATGGCGATGCGATGCTCAGGCGAAATGGTCGGCTTTGCGTCCACATGTGGCGGCAGATTTTCAGGCATGAGCTGGACTTCGTCTAGCTGCAACAACTGCTGCACCTGATCTGCGATGAATAAATGCGCATGATGGACAGGGTTGAAATTACCTCCTAAAATGCCAATTCTTTTACCAGTCGTCATATATCAAATCCGCCAGAAATCATCAAACACTGAAATCGGTAGATGTCGTTTGTGTTCCGTTTTCATCCACCAATTTTCAATGATTTGTCTTGCTTCACTAGAAATCTCATGTCCTTCTAGATAGTCATCAATGTCAGCATAGGTCACGCCAAGCGCTACTTCGTCTGCAAGTCCTGGCTTGCCATCTTCTAGGTCAGCCGTGGGTACTTTCTCATAGATAGCAGGATCTGCGCCCAGATAAGCCAACAGTTGCTTGCCTTGACGCTTGTCTAGCCTAAACAAAGGCAGGATGTCCGCACCGCCATCACCAAATTTTGTGAAAAATCCTGTGATATTTTCAGCAGCGTGATCTGTTCCGATGACGGCGCCTTGATTAGCACCAGCAATAGCGTACTGCGTGATCATGCGTTGCCGTGCCTTAATATTGCCCTTATTAAAGTCTGAAACGCTAACACCTGCCGCATCAAGGTCGGCTAATTGGCCATCCACGCCACCTTTGATATTGACCACAAGACTTTCGTCAGGTTTGATAAAGGCAAGCGCACGCTGCGCATCAAGCTCGTCGTGCTGGACGCCATATGGGAGTCTGACGGCGATGAATTTGTAGCTGTCATCTCCTGTTTCAGCACGTAGTTCTGTGACTGCAAGCTGTGCCAAGCGACCTGCCAGACTTGAATCCTGCCCGCCTGAGATACCTAATACTAAACTTTTTAAAAATGGATGCGCTTTGAGATAGTCTTTTAGAAAATCAACTGAACGGCGAACTTCAGCTTCAGGTGAAATCTCAGATTTGACACCTAGCTCAGCGATGATTTTGTCTTGTAATGTCATTTGTAAACGTCCTTTCGTACTTGGTCAATCAGCTGCATTTTACGATCCCAGACGTCTTGCGCCAGGTCCACTGGATAATCCTGCGGATTAAGATCGCGTTTGTACTCGTCCCACAAATCATCCAACATCGCCTTAAAATAAGCCTTGATTTCAGGCAAAGTTGGCTTGTCATAAACCAGCTGACCCTTGGCAAAAATAGGCGTCAGAAGTGGACGTGCCATGAAGTTGGTCAGTTTTTTATTGATATAAGTATAAGTCGGGTGAAACATGAAAATCTCGTCTTGTCTTGTGACATCAACATCAGAAAAAGTGATATAATCGCCTTCTGACTTATTTTTATCTATGCTACGAATCCGCCAAACTTGCTTTTTACCAGGCGTTGAGACTTTTTCAGCATTGCTTGAGAGCTTGATCGTATCACGCATATCTCCGTTTTCTGTTTCAATGGCAACAATTTTATAGACTGCGCCAAGCGCCGGTTGATCATAGGCTGTGATGAGCTTTGTCCCGACACCCCAAACGTCAATTTTTGCTTTTTGCATTTTGAGATTGAGAATGGTATTTTCATCTAGGTCGTTTGAGGCGTAGATTTTCGCATCTGTAAATCCTGCGTCATCCAGCTGTTCACGGACTTTTTTGGAAATATAGGCCATATCACCCGAGTCGATTCTGACGCCTTGAAAATGGATCGCATCACCTAGTTCTTTTGCGACTTTGATCGCTGCGGGCACGCCGATTTTTAACGTGTCATAGGTGTCAACAAGGAAAACGCAGTCCTTATGCGTTGTGGCATAGGCTTTGAAAGCATCGTAGTCGTTGCCATAAGCCTGCACGAGGGCGTGGGCATGTGTGCCTGCAACCGGAATCCCAAAACGCTTTCCTGCTCGGACATTTGAGGTCGCATCTGCTCCCCCAATCACTGCTGCACGTGTCCCCCAGATGGCTGCATCCATTTCCTGCGCCCGGCGTGTGCCGAACTCCATGAGTGGTGCGCTACCGATGACCGACTTGATCCGCGCGGCCTTGGTGGCAATGAGGGTCTGGAAGTTGACAATGTTCAAGATGGCTGTTTCAACCAGCTGACATTGGGCGAGTGGCCCTTCCACCTGAAGAATCGGTTCGTTTGCAAAGACTAAATCACCCTCACGCGCTGATCTGACGCTACACGTAAATCGTAAATCTGACAGATAGCTCAAAAACGACTCTGGATAGCCCAGCTCACGCAGATAGACGATGTCATCAGCCTCAAAATGTAGGCTTGACAAATAGTCAATCACGCGCTCAAGTCCCGCAAAAACAGCGTAGCCATTTTTAAAGGGCATGTCTCTAAAATAAACCTCAAAAACGGCATTTCGCTCTGAAATTCCTTTTTCAAAATAAACCTGCATCATGTTAAGTTGGTATAAATCCGTGTGTAGCACCAAATTATCGGTCATCAGATCATGCTTCCCAGAAGTTTTATCAAGGTTTGAGCTGACTTTTCGCCTGCTGCCACAATAAAGCTATCAAAACTTTCAGCTGCGGCGCCGTCTGCTGTGTCAGAAATGCTACGAATGACAACAAATGGCTTACCGAGTGCAGTTGCAGCCTGCGCAATTGACGCGCCTTCCATCTCAACGGCTAACACATCCGGAAAATGTTGTTTGATGTCAAGTTGACGTGTTTTTGATGAAATGAACGAATCTGACGAAGTAATCAGGCCAATTTTTGCCTGAGGGTCCGCTTTTTTGAGTTCTGACACAAAATACTTGCTGCTTTCAAAATAAAGTGGCTGTCCTGCCATTTGCCCAAAAGCATAGCCAAAAGCGGTCACATCAACATCGTGATAGGCGAGTTTGTCTGCAATAACGACGTCTCCAACAGAGAGACCATCGCCAACGCCACCAGCAGAGCCACTGTTAATGATGCCGTCAACCTGAAAAATATCTGCCAAAAGCGCAACAGCAACGGCACTCATGACCTTACCAATCCCTGATTTGACAAGGACGACGTCGTGGCGCCCGATAGCACCTGTATAAAAAATAAAGCCGTGGTGCATGGCTTTTTGAGGTTTGAGTAGACTGTCAGTCAGGATTTTTAACTCTTCATCCATGGCTGCAATAATGCCTAATTTCATGATTTCTCCTATCATTTTTTGTCGCTTGATTATGGGAACCTGCTTTTAAAACTTAAAAACGACGATCATCACGATAATCAGTAAAATCGCTAAAATCACGATGTACTTTGTCATTTTTTTGCCACGTTCATCTCGTTTTTGCGCTTCAATACGACGGCTTTTATAAATTTGATTTTTTTCGATTTGCGCTTTTTGTGCCGCAAATTTTTTGGCTAATTCTGGATCAGATGACTTGGCGCGTGCGATTTCGTCGTCTAGTCGTTGTTTCTCACGACTCGCTTGATTGATGATGTCATCTGTCAATAACGGCTTAGGCATGTGTGCTTAACTCCCAATGTTGAATGGCTAAAATCGTCTTTGCATCGGCAATCTCACCTGATGCAATCAGGGCTTTTGCCTCAGCAAGACTGACTTCATAGCGCTCTAAAATCTCATCGTCATCTTGAGGCCTTGGATTTTCCACCTTGACCAAATTTTCAGCCTTGTATAAATAAATCAACTCGTTTGAAAAGCCAGGCGCCGTGTAAAATTCAGCGATTTTAGTCACTGTTTTTGCGGCAAGACCGGTTTCTTCTTCGAGTTCACGCAGCATGGCTGCTTGCGGATCCGCATTTTCACCTTGTTCTAACTTGCCTGCTGGAATCTCATAAATAACTTTTTCGAGTGCTTTGCGAAATTGGCGGACAAGGACGATTTTGTCATCAGAAGTGATGGCAAGAACAGCCACCGCACCATTGTGAAAAACTAGTTCGCGTGGTGCTGCGCCGCGGTTTCCAGGAAGTGCAACCGTATCAAACTTGACGTCAATAATCTGCCCTTTAAAAATCGTTTCACGGCTGATCGTTTTTTCTTCAAAATCTTCAAAATTCATGGCTATTTTCCTTTTTGGTATTTAGTCGTTGTGGTAACTGGGTTTATTTTTGGCACGGCCAGATTTATTGACCTGTCTTGCACGGCCAAAGGCCATGTCGTTTTCATTGACATCCTCTGTAATCACAGAACCTGCCGTTGTGATGGCATTTTTGCCAATACTAAGCGGCGCAATCAATGTAGAATTGCTACCGATAAAGGCATAGTCCTCAATCTCAGTATTAAATTTATTTTTGCCATCATAATTGACCGTGATCGTACCAGCGCCAAAGTTGACACCTTCACCAACTGTGGCATTGCCAATGTAGGTCAGATGACCTGCTTTCGTGCCTGCACCAAGTGATGAGCCTTTGATTTCAACAAAATTACCCACGTGAACATTTTCATGAAGAATGCTGCTCGGACGCAGATGTGCGTAAGGGCCAACGTTTGCGCCCTCCTCGATAACCGAATACTCGACAGTCGAGTTACGGACTTCGCTGTTGTTATAAAGCTTCGAGTCCTCGATGCGGCTACCTGATGTGATGTGGACGTTTTTACCAATGTCACTTGCGCCTGTAATCACGACATTTGGCTCGATAATGGTATCAGCACCAATGACAACGTCAGAATCTATATAGGTGGTTTCAGGATCAATCAGGGTCACGCCATTTACCATGTGCTGATGATTTATGCGCACCCGCATGATTTTTTCTGCTTCTGACAGCGCCACACGGTCGTTGACGCCGACAGACTCGTTAAAGTCATCCAAAACAAAAGCCGCAACTTTTTTGCTGTCATTTTTGAAAATCTCGATGACGTCTGTCAGATAATACTCACCCTGCGCGTTGTCTGTCGTGATATTGTTTAGCGCATCAAACAGGGCTCTGTTGTCAAAAACATAAGTGCCTGTATTGATTTCTTGGACTGATTTTTCAAAGTCATTGGCGTCTTTTTGCTCAACGATTTTTTCCACCTGACCGTCTTGTCTGATGATGCGACCGTAGCCTGTTGGATTTTCAGCAATCGCCGTCAGAATGGTTGCCGTCGCCTTTTCATTCTGATGAAAAGTAATCAAGTCTGACAAGGTCTCAGGACGAATCAGCGGTGTATCCCCTGCGATGACAAGCGTTGTCCCGTGCAAGTCTTTCAGCAATGTTTCAGCAATTTTGACCGCATGACCCGTGCCAAGCTGCTCTTCTTGTTTGACGTAGTGGACATGTTCAGGTAAAACACCTAGAACTTCCGTCGCACCGTGACCGACGATTGCAATCGTCTTATCTGGCTGAATCGCCTCAGTCGCTGTGACAACGTGAGAAACCATCGGTTTCCCAGTCACTTGGTGCAAGACTTTTGGCAAGTCTGACTTCATGCGCGTGCCTTTTCCAGCCGCAAGAATGATCGCATATGTACTCATATTTTTCTCCTAAATAAAAAAATTCTTAGTTCTATTATACCAAGAATTTTTTCGTTTGTCTTAAAATGGCTGAGTTTCCCCGATTATAACACAGTTTTAACTCTGAAACGGATAGGCAATCACGACAAGATTTGTCGTTTCAGACAGACAAGTCTGCAACGTAATTTGCTCTTTTGTCCCAATACCAATCATTTCTTGCAGACGATTTTGTCTGTGGTCATCGACCATGTAACCTTCGTCGTTTACAATGAAAATCTTTGCCACACGATAGATTTCTGCCGTGTTGTAGTCGTCTTTGACCGTGATCTTATCGCCAATTTGAACTGCTTTCAAGATATGGAAAACGCCAGGATTATGCCCGATAAAGTGTGTGTTATGCCCGTCAAAATTATCCTGTATTGGCTTGCCTCCCCACGTTGCCACATGGTGCTGTGGATCATTGTTGATGTAATTTTGCGCTTTCATGTTATCGCGACCAATATTGTCATAATAAAGCGTGTTTGTACCTATCGTCATTGTCGTTGTGCCGTAATCATCCGCAACAGCCGTGGCTTGCGTTTGAAAATCAAGATAGTAAATCGTTCCGATCGTTACAACAAAAACAGTGAAAAATATTATGAACAACCATTTTCTCATCTCACCACCACCTCTCTTTATCTTAATTATACAAAAATATGTTAAAATTAAGAAATAAAACGAATGCGAGGAAATAACTATGAAAATCGGTTTCATCGGTGCAGGTAAAATGGCGCAGGCCATCATCAGCGGACTTGATAAAAGCAAGTTCAGCATTCAAATCTCAGGACGCGATTTATCAAAAACGCAGCAGACTGCAGCAACACTTGGCGTTACCGCAGCAAGTGACCATACAAACTTGATAGCGGATGCTGAGCTTGTCATCCTTGCGGTCAAACCTCATGTGATTCCTGACATTTTATCTGCTTACACAATCACACAGCCGATCATCTCGATTGCAGCTGGCTTGACGCTTGATAACCTAGCTGAGATGACGTCAAACACGCAACCCCTAATCCGCGTCATGCCAAATATCAATGCGACTATCAAAAAATCAACAACGGGAATCGTCAGAAATGCCTATGTTTCTGATGAGACTTTCAAGGCTGCGCTTGCGATTTTTGAGAGCATTGGTAGCGTTCACGAGATTGCTGAGAAGGACTTTGGCACCTTTACAGCACTTGCTGGCAGCTCGCCCGCCTACATCTATATGTTCATCGACGCCATGAGCCGCGCGGGCGTTTTGCACGGCATGCCAAAAGATGTGAGCACGCAGATTGTCGCTGAAACGCTTGCCGCAAGCGCTGAGATGCTGCTTAAAAGCGGTGAAAATCCCTGGACCTTAGTCGACAATGTTTCAAGCCCTGGTGGCACAACGATTTCAGGCGTCGTAAGCCTTGAGCAACATCAGTTTGTGGCAACCGTTATCGATGCAATCACCGCAACCATTGATAAAAACAACGCTATGACAAAATAAAAAAATCCTGTTCATTTTGAAATGAGCAGGATTTTTCATGTCTATCAACGCCAACCGAGGTCAGGCGCCATGTCTTTCATGATTGTGTCAAGAATGTGAACGTTGTAGTCGATACCAAGCGTGTTTGGTACGGTGACAAGCACTGTATCAGCCTCTTGAATCGCTTCGTCGTTTTTGAGTTCTTCAACAAGTTTTTCAGGTTCACCGACAAACGTCTTACCGAAAATCGTTGGATTTTGGTGATAGGCGAGAAAACCAACTTGATCTTCTGATTGTGCACCAGTTGCAAGAATTTGGCGATCCAGATCACTTGTGATTGGCAAGATTGAGCGTGTGACTAAGGTTCTAGGCTCAAAATCGTGACCCGCTTTTTTCCACGCCTCTTTGTAGGCACGCAGTTGGTTGGCCTGTTGCACGTGAAATGGCTCACTACTTTCATAGTTGACAAGGGTTGAGGATTGCAAATTCATGCCTTGTTCAGCTGCCCAGATTGCCGTTTCTTTTGAACCAGCTCCCCACCAGATGCGTTGATTGAGACCCGCAGAATACGGTTCAATCCGAAGTTTCCCAGGTGCTTGCGGGAACATTGGCTGTCTGTTTGGTTCAGCAAATTTTTCGCCTTTGATCAACTGTAAAAATTCAAGTGTCCGCGCACGGGCAATATCCTTGATTTCCTCTTCAGTGTAGTCATAGCCAAAATATTGCCAGCCATCTTGAACTTGCTCAGGTGACCCACGACCGACGCCTAACTGCACGCGATTCATGGTTAAAATATCCGTTAATCCAGCATTTTCTGCCATCATGTAGGGATTTTCATAGCGCATGTCGATTAGGCCTGTGCCAATCTCGATTTTGCTAGTTTTTTGACCAATTGCTGACATGAGTGGGAATGGTGATCCGATTTGATTGGCAAAGTGGTGAACACGATACCAAGCACCGTCAACGCCCAATTTTTCAGCCTCAACAGCCAAGTCAATTGATTCAAGATACGATTGTTCAGCTGTTTTGACAAGTGATGCCTGCTCTTGCCAAAAGCCAAAACTTAGAAATCCAATTTTTTTCATTTTTAGCCTTTCTATTTTAGAAACAGTTTCGCACAGCCATTTTTGAAAAGCAGTACGATCAATATATGTCTAATTTACCATTTCACGTGCTTAATGGCAAATAATCAGCCTTGAGCGCATTTTTGCAACAAAACTAGCCTCTTTTTTGGCAAGAAGCTGGTTTTATTTTACTATTTTTCAGCTCGTTCTGTCTTTTTCTTACGCCGTTTCCATGCAAGTAGGAACATCGGCGATAGGAATGCTGCGCCAAGTAAGCTAGTTACCGCGGCATTTTCCTCACCTGTTCTCGGCAATATCGGATACTTTTGCCCTGCTGAACCATTTGGTCCATCAGGCGTGGTGCGATTGCCGTCAGTCACAGGAATAATCGGATAATCAGGTTGTACATCCTGACCAGGTTTCGCCTCACCGATTGGTTCATCTGGGATATCGGAATCTTCTGTTGAATCTAGCGCAGTCGCTGAATCACTAGCTTCTGTCGAGTCGGAATCCTCAGTTGAGTCGCTATCTTCTGTTGAGTCGGAATCTTCTGAGGAGTCACTGTCTTCAGATGAATCTGAGTCTTCTGTTGAGTCGCTATCTTCAGATGAATCTGAGTCTTCTGTTGAGTCGCTATCTTCTGTTGAATCTGAATCTTCATTTGAATCGCTGTCTTCGTCTGAATCTGAGTCTTCTGAGGAATCGCTATCTTCTGTTGAATCTGAATCTTCTGTTGAATCTAGCGCAGTTGCTGATTCGCTATCCGCTGTTGAATCTGAGTCTTCTGTAGAATCACTTTCTTCACTTGAATCTGAGTCTTCTGAGGAATCGCTGTCTTCTGTTGAGTCTGAATCTTCTGAGGAATCGCTATCTTCTGATGAATCTGAGTCTTCTGAGGAGTCACTGTCTTCTGATGAATCTGAGTCTTCTGAGGAATCGCTATCTTCTGTTGAATCTGAATCTTCTGAGGAATCACTGTCTTCTGATGAATCTGAGTCTTCTGAGGAGTCACTGTCTTCTGATGAATCTGAGTCTTCTGAGGAATTTGAGTCTTCTGAGGAATCGCTATCTTCTGTTGAATCGCTGTCTTCTGATGAGTCTGAATCTTCATCGGAATCACTGTCTTCGCTTGAATCTGAGTCTTCTATCGAATCGCTATCTTCGCTTGAGTCTGAGTCTTCTGTTGAATCGCTATCTTCGCTTGAGTCTGAGTCTTCTGTTGAATCTAGCGCAGTTGCTGATTCGCTATCCGCTGTTGAATCTGAGTCTTCTGTAGAATCACTTTCTTCACTTGAATCTGAGTCTTCTGAGGAGTCACTGTCTTCTGATGAATCGCTATCTTCTGTTGAATCTGAATCTTCTGAGGAATCACTGTCTTCTGATGAATCTGAGTCTTCTGAGGAATTTGAGTCTTCTGTTGAATCGCTATCTTCGCTTGAGTCTGAGTCTTCTGTTGAATCGCTATCTTCGCTTGAATCTGAATCTTCTGTAGAATCTAGCGCAGTTGCTGATTCGCTATCCGCTGTTGAATCTGAATCTTCATCGGAATCACTGTCTTCGCTTGAATCTGAGTCTTCTGATGAGTCGCTATCTTCAGCTGAATCTGAGTCTTCTGATGAGTCGCTATCTTCTGTTGAATCGCTATCTTCTGTTGAGTCTGAATCCTCTGTTGAATCGCTGTCTTCAGATGAGTCTGAGTCTTCTGTTGAATCGCTGTCTTCAGATGAATCTGAGTCTTCTGTTGAATCACTGTCTTCAGATGAATCGCTATCTTCTGTTGAATCTGAGTCTTCTGAGGAATCGCTGTCTTCGTCTGAATCTGAGCTTTCTGTTGAATCGCTATCTTCGCTTGAGTCTGAGTCTTCTGTGAAATCGCTATCTTCGGATGAGTCCGAATCTTCTGTAGAATCTAGCGCAGTTGCTGATTCGCTATCCGCTGTTGAATCTGAATCCTCATCTGAATCACTGTCTTCACTAGAATCGCTATCTTCTGTTGAATCTGAGTCTTCTGTGGAATCGCTGTCTTCTGATGAATCTGAATCTTCTGTGGAGTCGCTGTCTTCGCTTGAGTCTGAATCTTCTGTGGAATCACTATCTTCAGCAGAGTCGGAATCTTCTGTGGAATCACTATCTTCGAATGAATCGGAATCTTCTGTGGAGTCGCTGTCTTCGGATGAATCTGAATCCTCATCGGAGTCACTATCTTCGGATGAATCTGAGTCTTCTGAGGAATCGCTATCCTCGCTTGAGTCTGAGTCTTCTGAGGAATCTGAATCTTCTGAGGAATCGCTGTCTTCTGATGAATCTGAGTCTTCTGAGGAATCGCTATCTTCTGTTGAATCGCTGTCTTCAGATGAATCTGAGTCTTCTGAGGAATCGCTGTCTTCGTCTGAATCTGAGTCTTCTGTTGAGTCGCTATCTTCTGTTGAATCTAGCGCAGTTGCTGATTCGCTATCCGCTGTTGAATCTGAATCTTCATCGGAGTCTGAATCTTCTGTTGAATCGCTGTCTTCAGATGAGTCTGAGTCTTCTGAGGAATCGCTGTCTTCAGATGAGTCTGAGTCTTCTGTTGAATCACTGTCTTCAGATGAATCACTATCTTCTGTTGAATCGCTATCTTCAGATGAATCTGAGTCTTCTGTTGAATCTGAATCTTCATCGGAGTCTGAATCTTCTGTTGAATCGCTGTCTTCAGATGAGTCTGAGTCCTCAGTTGAATCGCTATCTTCTGTTGAATCTGAATCTTCTGAGGAGTCACTGTCTTCAGATGAATCTGAGTCTTCTGAGGAATCGCTGTCTTCAGATGAATCTGAGTCTTCTGTTGAGTCGCTATCTTCTGTTGAATCGCTGTCTTCAGATGAATCTGAGTCTTCTGTTGAGTCGCTGTCTTCAGATGAGTCTGAGTCTTCTGTTGAATCGCTGTCTTCAGATGAATCTGAGTCTTCTGAGGAATCGCTGTCTTCAGATGAATCTGAGTCTTCTGAGGAATCGCTGTCTTCAGATGAATCTGAGTCTTCTGTTGAGTCGCTATCTTCTGTTGAATCTAGCGCAGTTGCTGATTCGCTATCCGCTGTTGAATCTGAATCTTCATCGGAGTCTGAATCTTCTGTTGAATCGCTGTCTTCAGATGAGTCGCTATCTTCTGTTGAATCGCTGTCTTCAGATGAATCTGAGTCTTCTGTTGAATCACTGTCTTCAGATGAATCACTATCTTCTGTTGAGTCGCTATCTTCTGTTGAATCTGAATCTTCTGAGGAATCGCTGTCTTCAGATGAATCTGAGTCTTCTGAGGAATCGCTATCTTCTGTTGAATCTGAATCTTCTGTTGAATCGCTATCTTCTGTTGAATCTGAATCTTCTGAGGAATCGCTGTCTTCAGATGAATCTGAGTCTTCTGAGGAATCGCTATCTTCTGTTGAATCTGAATCTTCTGTTAAATCGCTATCTTCGTCTGAATCTGAGTCTTCTGAGGAATCGCTATCTTCTGAGGAGTCACTGTCTTCTGAGGAATCTGAGTCTTCTGTTGAATCTGAATCTTCTGTTGAATCACTGTCTTCAGATGAGTCTGAATCCTCAGTTGAATCGCTATCTTCGCTTGAGTCTGAGTCTTCTGTTGAGTCGCTATCTTCAGATGAGTCTGAGTCTTCTGAAGAATCGCTGTCTTCAGATGAATCTGAGTCTTCTGTTGAATCGCTATCTTCAGATGAATCTGAGTCTTCTGTTGAGTCGCTATCTTCTGTTGAATCTGAGTCTTCTGTTGAATCGCTGTCTTCAGATGAATCTGAGTCTTCTGTTGAATCTGAGTCTTCTGAGGAATCTGAGTCTTCTGAGGAATCGCTATCTTCTGTTGAATCTGAATCTTCTGTTGAATCTAGCGCAGTTGCTGATTCGCTATCCGCTGTTGAATCTGAATCTTCATCGGAGTCTGAATCTTCTGAGGAATCGCTGTCTTCAGATGAATCTGAGTCTTCTGAGGAATCGCTGTCTTCAGATGAATCTGAGTCTTCTGAGGAATCACTGTCTTCGTCTGAATCTGAGTCTTCTGTTGAGTCGCTATCTTCTGTTGAATCTAGCGCAGTTGCTGATTCGCTATCCGCTGTTGAATCTGAATCTTCATCGGAGTCTGAATCTTCTGTAGAATCGCTGTCTTCAGATGAGTCTGAATCCTCAGTTGAATCGCTATCTTCAGATGAGTCTGAGTCTTCTGACGAATCACTGTCTTCTGATGAATCTGAGTCTTCTGACGAATCCGAGTCTTCTGTCGAGTCGCTGTCTTCTGTAGAATCACTAGCTTCTGATGAGTCCGAGTCTTCCGACGAATCACTGTCTTCAGATGAATCTGAATCTTCTAACGAGTCACTGTCCTCCGACGAGTCACTGTCTTCTGTCGAGTCACTGTCTTCTAACGAGTCACTGTCTTCTGACGAGTCACTGTCTTCTGTCGAGTCACTGTCTTCTGTCGAGTCACTGTCTTCTGACGAGTCACTGTCTTCTGACGAGTCACTGTCTTCTGACGAGTCACTGTCTTCTGACGAGTCACTGTCTTCTGACGAGTCACTGTCTTCTGACGAGTCACTGTCTTCTGACGAGTCACTGTCTTCTGACGA
>NZ_BLLH01000008.1 GCF_011170065.1 Pseudolactococcus insecticola
GGTATGATGAGTTAAAGAGTCGCACCCATGGCTCAACTGGATAGAGTACCTGACTACGAATCAGGCGGTTGCAGGTTCGAATCCTGCTGGGTGCATCAAAATTTTCTGGGTATTACGAACTTAGTTTTGTAAGTGAAGGAAATTTTGGTGTAAGGTAGTTTGGAAGTGCTTAGCAATTCTTAAATTATCTCATATGTCATGAAGATATCAGCACCACGGGAAGTAGCTCAGCTTGGTAGAGTACTTGGTTTGGGACCAAGGTGTCGCAGGTTCGAATCCTGTCTTCCCGATAAGTAGACAACCTGTTAGGTTGTCTTTTTTGTTATAATGAAATGAATAAGAAAAATTTTGGAGGTAGCTATGCGTGTTGTAGCAGGTATTTTTGGTGGGAGACCGCTTAAGACATTGGATGGCAAGACAACACGTCCGACAAGTGATAAGGTAAAAGGCGCCATCTTTTCAATGCTTGGGCAATTTTTTGAAGGTGGTCGAGTGCTAGATCTATACGCTGGGTCTGGCAGCTTGTCAATTGAGGCTGTTTCTCGCGGGGCAGATGCTGCTGTTTTGGTGGAACGTGATCGCAAGGCGCAACAAATCATCATAGAAAATATCGAGATGACGAAAGAAACTGAGCGGTTTAGTCTGATGAAGATGTCGTCAGAACGGGCGCTTTCCTTGGTTGATATGGCTTTCGACTTGGTGTTTCTTGATCCACCTTATGCTGAGGAACAGGTTGTCAAGGACATCACTTTTTTAGAAGAAAAATCACTTATAACAAGTTCTGCTACCATTGTCTGTGAAACCGATAAAAACGTCATGTTACCGGAAACTATCGGGAGTTTTTCTTGTGCTAAAGAGAAGGTGTACGGGATTAGTAGAATTACGATTTATGAGAGAAATGAGGTTAGTAGATGACGATTGGACTATTTACAGGGTCGTTTGATCCGATGACAAATGGGCATTTGGACGTGATTGCACGCGGTGCTAAGCTATTTGATAAGCTGTATGTGGGTGTTTTTCAAAACGATAGTAAGCAGCCTTTGTTTTCGACAGCTGAGCGCAAGATCTTATTTGAGCGACTTATGACGGATTTTGATAATGTCGAGGTGATTGTTCATGCGTCTGATTTGACAGTCAATGTTGCACAGCAACTGGGGGTGACGGCATTGCTCAGAAGTGTGCGAAACGCAGCTGATCTGACCTATGAGTCAGAGATGCTTTATTACAATGCTCAGATGACGGGGGTTGAGACGGTTCTACTTATGGCCCGACCTGAATTACAGCATGTCAACAGTACGCGAATTAAGGAATTGGCACATTATGGTGCTGATATTTCTAGGTGGGTACCTGATATGGTCAGAGTAGAGTTGGAGAAGAAGTTTGAAAAAAAATAAACGTTTTATCAATAAATGGTGGTTAATTTCTGGACTTGTCGTCGTTGTTTTGCTAGTTGCTGTGCTACTACCATTGCCCTACTATGTGGAGGCGCCTGGGACGACTGAAAATGTTGGTGCTATGGTCAAAGTTGATCATAGTAAGCTCAAGGAAAAAGGGTCGCTCAATCTGACGACGGTTTCCATGATGCGCGCAACGGGTGCGACGCTCGCCTACGCGGCTCTGACGAACTTCACAGATGTTTATAGTAAGGCGGATATGATGGGGGATCAGTCTGACAGCGACTACACACGGATGAATGAGTTTTACATGGAGAGTGCACAAAATACGGCTGTTTATGAGGCCTTTAAGTTGGCTAAAAAGCCATTTGAGCTTGATTACCAGGGTGTTTATGTGCTTGATGTGAGCGAAAAATCGACTTTCAAAAATATCCTTGAGATCGCTGATACCGTGACGGGTGTGAATAATAAGTCGTTCAAATCATCTAACGAGCTGATGGCCTACATCAAATCGCAGAAAATCGGCGATAAAATCTCGGTGCAGTACACGGATGATAGTAGTCAGAAGCGCTCAGCTACTGGCAAAACGATTAAGTTGGCTGACGGGCATGCGGGGATTGGCATTACTTTAGTTGATCACACTTCTGTCAAGAGTACACCTGCGGTTAAGGTTGATGCGGGAGCGATTGGTGGGCCGTCTGCTGGGATGATGTTTACGCTCGAGATTTATTCGCAGCTTGTTGGCAAGGATCTGACAAATGGTCAAAAGATTGCGGGGACTGGTACGATTGAGGCGGATGGCACTGTCGGACGAATCGGAGGGATTGATAAAAAAGTTGCCACGGCAAGTAAAAATGGTGCAGTTATCTTTTTTGCACCTGATGACAAGATCACGAAAGCAATGAAAAAAGCTGATCCTTCTATCAAGACGAATTATGCTGAAGCAAAGGCTGCGGCTGAAAAACTGGGTACAAAGATGAAGATTGTACCGGTTAAAACAGTTGATGATGCGATTAAGTATCTTGAAAAATAATAGCATTTCGTCAGAAGAGTTTGTGAAATCTCTTCTGACGAAATTTTTTTTACTATTATTTGTGAAAACGTGTGCACTGATATGGCGACTTGTGAGCGATTTAGAAAATAAATTCACAAACTTTTGAATTTCACAAGCAAAAATCCCATAAAATAGGCTTTACAAACGCTTACATTATGATATAATAAAGATATAAAGATAAGTTATTTAATTCACTAACTTATCGTGTTCTAATTTGCAACCTATTTATTTATCATAAGGAGAAAAAGATGGCTACGAAAACGGTAGAAAAAACAGAAACATTTGACGTTGCAGGCATGATTGATGATCTTGCAGCAAAAGGGGCTCAAGCGCTAAAAGAGCTTGAAAAATTGAACCAAGCACAAGTTGACCATATCGTGCACGAGATGTCAATGGCGGCGCTTGATAGACACATGCCACTGGCTAAGATGGCAGTCGAAGAAACTGGCCGCGGAATCTATGAGGATAAGGCAATCAAAAATATGTACGCTTCTGAGTACATCTGGAACGCCATCAAAGATAACAAAACTGTCGGCGTAATCAACGAAGACAAAGAAGCAGGCATCATCGAAATTGCTGAACCTGTCGGTGTTATCTGTGGTGTGACACCAACGACGAATCCGACGTCAACAACAATTTTCAAATCAATGATCGCAATCAAAACGCGTAATCCCATCATCTTTGCTTTTCACCCATCAGCTCAAAAATCATCTGCAGCAGCGGCACAAACCGTGCTAGATGCGGCAGTTGCAGCTGGTGCACCTAAAAACTGTATCCAGTGGGTAACAGTGCCGTCAATCGAAGCGACAAATTTGCTCATGAACCACCCGACAATCGCAACCGTGCTTGCGACAGGAGGTGCAGGCATGGTAAAAGCAGCTTACTCTACTGGGAAACCTGCCCTCGGCGTTGGTCCAGGTAACACGCCGTCGTATATCACAAAAGACGCGAAAATTAAACGTGCGGTGAACGATTTATTCTTGTCAAAAACGTTTGATAATGGGATGATTTGTGCGTCAGAACAAGCTATCATCGTTGATAACGAAGTCTATAACGACGTCAAAGCTGAATTTTTGGCACACAACGCTTATATCGTGTCATCAGAAGCAGAACTCAAAAAACTAGAAGCAGCTGTGATGTTGCCTGACGGTCATGCAGTTAATCCCAAAATTGTAGGCTATTCTGCAAAATTCATCGCTGAGCTTGCAGGCATCAAAGTGCCAGAAGAAACAAAACTTCTGATTGCTGAGATTGGCGGCGTTGGCGCTGACTTCCCACTGTCACGTGAAAAACTATCGCCCGTACTTGCTATGGTGAAAGCAAACTCGACAGAAGAAGGACTTGATCTTTGTGAAGCCATGCTTGATCTTGGCGGTTTGGGTCACACGGCAGTTATCCATACAGAAGATGAGGACTTGGCTCTGCAGTTTGGCATTCGCATGAAAGCTTGTCGTATCTTGGTTAACACACCATCTGCTGAAGGTGGCATCGGTAATATCTATAACGAAATGTTGCCATCATTGACACTTGGCTGTGGTTCATATGGCCATAACTCAGTGTCACACAATGTCTCAGCTGTAGATTTGATCAATGTCAAAACACTTGCAAAACGGAGAAATAATATGCAATGGTTCAAATTGCCACCGAAAGTCTATTTTGAAAAAAATTCAATCACTTACTTGCAACAAATCAAAGCAGAACGCGTGATGCTCGTATGTGATCCAGGAATGGTACAATTTGGCTATGCGGACCTCGTTCGGAAACAACTTGAAAAAAATCCTAACGATCCAAAAGTAGAAGTTTTCTCAGATGTTGAGCCAAACCCATCAACTAACACGGTTTACAAAGGTCTTGAAATTTTCGACCGGTTCCAACCGGATGTGGTTATCGCACTTGGTGGCGGTTCAGCAATGGATGCAGCTAAAGGCATGTGGATGTTCTTCGAGCATCCTGAGACTTCATTCTTTGGTGCTAAACAAAAATTCCTTGACATTCGTAAACGTGCCTATAAGATTGACTATGCTGAAAAAGCAACGTTCATCTGTATCCCGACAACATCTGGTACAGGTAGTGAAGTGACACCGTTTGCGGTTATCACGGATTCTGACGACCATACGAAATACCCACTTGCAGACTACGCTTTGACGCCTGATGTTGCTATCATCGATCCGCAGCTTGTCATGTCAGTGCCAGCAAGTGTGACAGCTGATACTGGTATGGATGTTCTGACGCACGCCATCGAGTCATATGTTTCAGTTATGGCGTCAGACTACACACGTGGGTTGTCATTGCAGGCTATCAAAATCGTCTTTGACTACTTGGAACAATCTGTGAAAACGGGTGATGAATTAGCACGCGAAAAAATGCATAATGCATCAACCATGGCTGGTATGGCCTTTGCCAATGCTTTTCTAGGTATTTCCCATTCAATCGCTCACAAAGTTGGTGGTGCGTGGAACATTCCTCACGGCCGTACAAATGCGATTCTCTTGCCACATGTCATCCGTTATAACGCAAAAGATCCGCAAAAACATGCCATGTTCCCGAAATACGACTTCTTCCGTGCGGACACTGACTATGCAGACATTGCACGTTTCCTTGGTCTGAAAGGAGACACAACGGCTGAACTCGTTGAAGCGCTTGCAAGTGCCGTCTACAATCTTGGAATTGCTACAGGTATCGAGATGAACTGGAAATCACAAGGCTTGACGAAAAAACAAATGGAGGCAGAAATTGACCACTTGGCTGAAAAAGCTTACGAAGACCAATGTACAACTGCTAATCCAAAAGAACCTCTGATTTCTGAATTGAAGGGGATTATAGAAACATGTTACGACTATAAAGCGTAATTAAATAGATAAATGTAAAAATACCACGATAGCGTGGTATTTTTGTTGTTTGTTAATTCGTGTGGACGTGCTAAAACAGACAGTATTTTGTAACTTTTCAGAAGTTACAACGCCCAAGATGTGTGAGATTTCATAAAAAGGTGCTTACGAAAACGATTTTTTTGTGTTATACTAGAGTTAATTTACTGCGTATAATGGTTCAGCGTAAAGGATGTTGCTAGCGATTCACTAGCTGCCTTTGCGCTATTTTTTTTGCGGTAAAAATAGAAAAAGAGGTCTATCACTCATGGCATTTTACATGAAACTCCCACGCAACGGCAAGGAATTTATTTTATTTTTAGTCATTGTCTCACTCATCTCGGTCAATATCATTGCACCCATCATCGCGGGATTTGAAGCTGGATTTAGCCTAGCTACATGGCAACATACACTGAATTCTGTACCATTTTTGTTAATTGCAATCGTTATTTTTGTCTTGCTCACGCATAAACCAGCAGAAAATCTAGCCAGCAAAATCACGTCAGAAACCGATAGTTTTAACGCCAAAATCACCATGACAATCCTGATCAATGTCGCCATGATGTCAGTTCTGATGACAATCGTAGGCGCAATGATTGCAACAAAGACATTGAGTCTCGCACCAGTTCAACAATTTTTTTACAAATGGCCAAGAAATTTCACCATTGCGCTGATCGTAGAGATGCTTATCGCACAGCCCATCGCGCGTGCTGTTTTGTTTAGCCTACACACAGCACAAGATGTGAAAGCAAGAAATTAACTCTTTTTAGCCAAAAAGTGTATAATAAAGTTTGGAGGTAATCTCATGAAAATCACATATCACAACGGTGCAAATGCCGCAGAAACAAAGACGTTTAAAGATGTTGCAGAATTCATCATGCTACAATTGCGTGAAATTCCTGCGATTCAAGACCATTATGAAGTTGATGAAGTCAGCATTGACGGTAAAAAGGTTGAGTTCAAAGGGACAATCGGCGACTTGTTTGATTTTTACAATCACTGATTTAACTGAAAAAATAGCGGTAAATGCTTGTCAAACGCAACAAAATTGTGTATAATGAAATGGTTGCGGTTAGCAACGACAACTCACATTTTGACAAGATTGTGCCGTAGTGCTTGCAGATGATGCAAGTAGCGGTGCGAGTTGACGGTCAAAAGAGGCAAAACTATCTTAAATAAAGGAGAATTTACTCATGGCAGTAATTTCAATGAAACAATTGCTCGAAGCAGGTGTTCACTTCGGTCACCAAACACGTCGCTGGAACCCAAAAATGAAACCGTTCATCTTTACAGAACGTAACGGTATCCACGTTATCGACTTGCAAAAAACAGTTAAACTGGCTGATGATGCTTACAACTATGTACGCGATGCAGCTGCAAATGGCGCTGTTGTCCTTTTTGTAGGGACGAAAAAACAAGCTGCTGAAGCTGTTAAAGAAGAAGCGCTCCGTGCTGGTCAATACTACATCAATCACCGTTGGTTGGGTGGTACCTTGACAAACTGGGGTACAATTCAAAAACGTATTGCGCGTTTGAAAGAAATCAACAAAATGGAAGAAGACGGTACTTTTGACGTTCTTCCTAAAAAAGAAGTTGTTTTACTTAACAAGCAACGTGATCGTCTTGAAAAATTCTTGGGCGGTATTGCTGATATGCCACGTATTCCAGATGTTATCTACATCGTGGATCCACATAAAGAACAAATCGCTGTTCAAGAAGCAACTAAATTGAATATTCCAATCGTTGCTATGGTTGATACAAATGCGGATCCTGATCCAATTGACGTTATCATCCCAGCCAATGACGATGCAATCCGTGCGGTTAAACTCATCACAGGTAAAATGGCTGATGCCATCATCGAAGGCCGTCAAGGCGAAGATTCAGTTGAAGCAAGCGATGCAAATGTTGCAGAACCAGCCTCAGCAGAATCAATCGAAGAATTGGTAGAAGTTGTGGAAGGTACTAAAGAAGTCTAAACTACTTTAGTGTTGACCAGTACGAATTTAGACTATAACAAACAATCGAAAGAGGGCGAGGCCTACGCCTCAGTCCTCTTTTTTATAAAAGGAGAAACTCAAAATGGCAGTTACAGCAGCTCAAGTAAAAGAATTGCGTGAAAAAACTGGTGCAGGGATCATGGATGCCAAAAAAGCACTTGTTGAAGTTGATGGAGACATGGAAAAAGCAATTGACTTGCTCCGTGAAAAAGGTATCGCAAAAGCAGCTAAGAAAGCTGACCGTGTTGCGGCAGAAGGTCTGACAGGTGTCTACGTTGATGGCAATGTTGCTGCAATCGTTGAAATCAACTCAGAAACTGACTTTGTTGCTAAAAACGACCAATTCGTTACTTTGGTTAATGAAACAGCAGAATTGATTGCTAAAAACAAACCAGCTAACAACGAAGAAGCGCTTGCAATCAAAACAGTAGCAGGCAAAACTTTGGAAGAAGCTTATGTCGAAGCAACATCAACAATCGGCGAAAAAATCGCTTTCCGTCGTTTTGTATTGGTTGAAAAAACAGATGCACAAAACTTTGGCGCCTACCAACATAATGGCGGACGCATCGGAGTTGTAACAGTTATCGAAGGTGGCGATGAAGCTCTTCCTAAAGCAGTTGCCATGCACGTTGCAGCGATGAGCCCTAGCGTTTTATCCGCTGAAGAACTTGATCATGACTTTGTTGTAAGCGAAACAACAGCATTGATCTCACGTATCGAAATCGAAAACGAAGACCGCAAACGTACTGGTAAAGCATTCTTGCACGTACCAGAATTTGGTTCAGCTTCACAATTGACGGATGACGTTTTGGCGAAAGTTGAAGCTGAGTTCAAAGAAGAACTTAAAGCTGAAGGTAAACCTGAAAAAATCTGGGATAAAATCTTGCCAGGTAAAATGGCAAAATTCATCGTTGATAACACACAAATCGACCAAGAAAATGCCCTTTTGTCACAACTTTACGTGATGGACGATAGCAAAACAGTCGAAAAATTCCTCGAATCTAAATCAGCTAAAGCGATTACATTTGCTCGTTTTGAAGTTGGCGAAGGAATCGAAAAAGCAGCTAATAACTTTGAAGCTGAAGTTCAAGCGACAATGGCTGCCGCACTTGAAAAATAATTAGCAGGAAAAATGCGATAAAATACACTGAAATACAACTTTCGGTGTATTTTTTTGTCTAAATATGGTATAATGAAACACGGAATTTATAAATTCGTAGACTAGATTTTAATGAAAAACAGACCCGTGATGGAGAGAAAAAAGAATGCCTAAAAGTATCATAATCGCCATAGTAGTGCTAGTTGCAGTCGTTGTCATTTTTTATGTTGTGACAATGTTGCTGCGCAAAAGAACTGAAGACAGAATTATTGCACTTGAAGAGCGAAAAGAAGACTTATTTGATTTACCTGTGCAAGATGAGATTGACAATGTCAAAAAATTGCACCTGGTTGGTCAAAGTCAAACACTTTTTCGTGAATGGAATCAAAAATGGATTGACTTATCGTCAAATTCATTTGCTGACTTGGAAAATCATATTTTCGAAGCTGAACAGCTTAATGATTCCTTTAGATTCGTTCGGGCACGTGCGTCTGTAGATGCGTCAGAAGGTCAAATTGAGCTGATGGAAGATGATGTTCAAGCCATTCGTGACGGAATCGCTGATCTGACGAAGCAAGAAACAATCAATTCGTCGAAAATTCAAGATTCTCTTGACTTGTATGATGCACTTCGCGCGGAAATTACGGATAATGCTGACAAATACGGCGCAGCGATTGGAGAGCTTGAAACACAGTTGGATAACATCGAAACTGAGTTCAATCAATTTGTGCAGCTTAACTCGACGGGGGATCCGATTGAGGCATCAGAAGTGCTTGAAACAGCCGAAGAGCATACAATTGCGCTTGGTGCGATTGCTGAACGTATCCCGAGTGTTGTGGTTGAGTTGACTGAAACGTATCCTAAACAGATTGATGAGATTGAGCAAGGCTATCAAGAGTTCTTGGCGCAAGACTTCAAACTACCTGAGTCTGCTCAGGTTGAAGAACGCTTGCAAGAGGTTCGTGATAACCTGAAACAATCATCAGTCTTTATCGAAAACTTCGAGCTTGACCGCGCTGATGCGCAGCTTGAACAGATCCAGCTCAATCTTGATAGTTTGTACGAGATTTTTGAAAATGAATACAAAGCACGTCGTGACGTCGCAAAAAATTCAGGTATTATCAAAGATTACATCGAACACACACGTGGGAATAATAAAAATCTCCTGTTGGAAATCGATCATGTCTCTCAGGCTTATGTGCTGACAGGAAATGAAATGGGCACAGTTCGTAATTATCAAGAACAGCTTGAGCAGCTTGATGCAGGTTCTAAAGAATTACTGGAAGTAATCCAAGAAAATGCGCAGCCATATAGTTTGTTAGGAAAAGAAGTTGACACGATCATCAGTACTTTGGATGATATTGAAAAAAATCAACTGAAAATTTCAATGGATTTGCAAGATTTACGCAAACAAGAAAAAGTGGCACAGGATGCTGCAGATACCTTTGATCGAGAGATTCGGATTATCAAACGCTTTGTGGATAAACGCAATCTCCCAGGCTTACCACAAGCCTATCTGGACAAGTTTTTTGCAACGTCAGAACGCGTTCAATCCCTGTACAAAGAGCTCAATAAAGTGAAAATCAACATTGACGGCGTCAATCACTTGGTCGATGTGACCACAGAAGATATGGCAAATCTCAAAGATGCAACGGATGATCTTGTCGACAAGGCAAGAGTGGCAGAAGATTTGATGCAATACGCCAACCGATACAAAACAACAAATGAAGCGATTGCTAAAAGTATTGCGCGCGCTTATCAGTTATTTGAGCGTGACCGCAATTATGCAGGTTCATATGACGAAATTTCACAAGCACTTGAAGCAGTTGAGCCTGGTGCGACAGAGCGCATTGCAAACGTCTATCATACAACTAAAATGATCCCAGATTACCGTTGAGTTGGTAGCAGATAAGGCTTAAAAAGGAAAGCTCGCTAGCAATAACGAGCTTTCTTTTTTCGCAAAACTAGACTAGGAGATCATGTGGCAAAAGACTTCAAAGAACAGAGTTTAACAGAAAAAGTCAATATTTTACGAGCTGGCGTTTTGGGTGCCAATGACGGTATTATCTCTGTTGCAGGTGTCGTCATCGGCGTTGCGACAGCGACAGATAAGATTTGGGTGATCTTACTGTCAGGAGTATCTGCTGTGCTAGCAGGGGCGTTTTCGATGGCGGGTGGGGAGTACGTGTCGGTCAGCACACAGCGAGACGCAGAGATTGCGGTCGTTGAACGTGAAAAGCGTGACACGACCTTAACCGGTACAGACTTTACAGACTATATTCGCAACAAGTATAATGTTGAAATTGGTAACTATACAAATCCGTGGCATGCGGCATTTTCAAGCTTTTTCTCGTTTACAATCGGCGCCTTATTTCCGATGTTGTCTGTCCTGCTTTTTCCAAGCAATATTCGGGTTATCGCAACGGTTTTAGTCGTGGTGTTAGCATTACTCATCACAGGATTTACAAGTGCACAGTTAGGCGATTCGCCAAAGCGTCCAGCAGTGATCAGAAATATTACTGTCGGGTGCTTGACCATGCTTGTGACTTTTGTGATTGGTAAAGCATTTTAACTGAACCACATTAAAAAAATATATGATATAATTGAGTTAAATGATGTTAATTTAGAATAAGAAAAGAGGCTTTTCATGACAAAAGGTATCATTTTAGCAGGCGGTTCAGGGACGCGCCTTTATCCTTTAACACGTGCGGCATCTAAGCAATTGATGCCGATTTACGATAAACCGATGATTTATTATCCGCTATCAACTTTGATGCTTGCAGGGATTAAAGATATTTTGATTATTTCGACACCGACAGATTTGCCGCGGTTTGAAGAACTTTTGGGCGATGGCAGTGAGTTTGGTATCTCACTTAGCTATGCTGAGCAGCCGAGTCCTGATGGCTTGGCGCAGGCATTTATCATTGGCGCTGACTTTATCGGTAATGACAATGTTGCCTTGATTTTGGGCGACAACATCTACTATGGACCTGGTATGTCTAGTATGCTCGGCCGTGCTGCTGCTAAAAAAAATGGCGCGACTGTTTTTGGCTACCAAGTCAAGGATCCAGAACGTTTTGGTGTCGTTGAATTTGACCGCGACATGCGGGCGATTTCTGTTGAAGAAAAACCAGCGCATCCAAAATCCAACTATGCGATTACTGGGCTATATTTCTATGACAATGACGTTGTTGAGATTGCCAAAAACATTAAACCATCACCACGAGGTGAGCTTGAAATCACTGACGTCAACGCTGCATACTTGAGACGTGGCGACTTAGAGGTTGAACTCATGGGGCGTGGATTTGCCTGGCTTGATACAGGGACTCATGAATCGCTTTTAGAAGCGGCGCAATACATAGAGACTGTTCAACGCATGCAAAACGTGCAAGTAGCAAATCTCGAAGAAATTGCTTATCGTATGGGCTATATCACACGTGAGCAAGTCATCGAACTTGCACAACCCCTTAAGAAAAATGAATACGGGCAATACTTACTGAGACTTGTGGAGGCTGACTAATCATGACAGACAATTTTTTTGAAAAGAAATTAGCGGTGCGAGAAATTGCTGATATTCCTGGTATGCTTGAGTTTGACATTCCAGTTCATGGCGACAATCGTGGTTGGTTTAAGGAAAATTTTCAAAAGGAAAAAATGGTACCGCTGGGCTTTCCAGAAAGTTTTTTTGCTGAAGATAAACTTCAAAACAATGTCTCATTTTCACGTCAGAACGTCTTGCGTGGCTTGCATGCTGAACCATGGGACAAATACATCTCCGTTGCTGACAACGGCAGTGTACTAGGTGCTTGGGTCGATTTGCGTGAAGGCGATAGCTTTGGTAATGTCTACCAAACAGTGATTGATGCAAGTAAAGGTATTTTCGTGCCGCGCGGTGTCGCAAATGGCTTTCAAGTACTGTCTGATTTTGTTTCCTACAGCTACCTTGTCAATGACTACTGGGCGCTTGAACTCAAACCTAAGTATGCCTTTGTCAACTATGCAGATCCTGCACTTGGTATCAAATGGGAAGACGTCGCAAATGCGGAAGTGAGTGACGCGGACAAACATCACCCGCTACTTGTAGATGTGACAGCACTCAGAAAGGAAGACTTGTAAGATGACAAATTATCTTGAAAAGCCGCTGATTATCGGTGGTGGTCAGCTGGGGCAAGGGTTCAAAGAAAAATATCCGCAAGCTGATTTGCTCGACTTTCCAGACATTGATCTGTCATCAAAAGCAAGTTTGGAAAAAATCGCTTTTAGCGATTACACAGTCATCTTAAACTCGGCAGCATGGACGCAAGTTGATGCTGCTGAAAATCCAGACTTGTACGAAAAAGTCAAAGCAATCAACGCAACTGGCGTAGCCTACTTGGCTGAGTTTGCAAAAATAAACCATATCCCGCTCGTGCACATCTCGTCAGACTATGTTTTTGATGGCGCTCAAAAAAATCACAAAGAAACTGAAAGTTTCTCAGCATTATCCGTTTATGGTGAAACAAAAGCCTTAGGCGACGCTGCGATTTTAGAAAATGCGCCAGATAAATGGTTCATCCTGCGCTCAAGCTGGGTCATCGGAAAAGGTGTTTCAGGCGCACAGGGTAAGGGTACGAACTTTGTCAAAATCATGGCAAACTTGGCTTTAAAAGGCGTCAAGCCAAGTGTGGCAAGCGATCAATATGGTCGTCAGACCTACGTGGATGAGATGGTCAGAGCGGTTGACTTCCTTCTGACGAGAGATGCTGAAAATGGCGTCTACAACCTGACTAACTCAGGGCAAGTCAAGAGTTTGTTTGAAATCACGCAGTACATCTTTGACAAACTCGGCAGAGATAAAGCGGACGTGACACCTGTCACAACTGATGACTACTATAAAAATCAAGGATTTGTAGCGACTGGAACAAATTACAGCCGCAAAAATGATAATGGGGAAACGGACTATATCGCCCGTCGCCCAGTCAATTCGGATTTGGATTTGTCGAAAATTCAAGCACTCGGATTTGAATCAACAGATTATCTAGTCAAAATCGACGACTACCTTGAAGAATTGAAAAAAGAATTAGCATAAGTAAGGAAATAGTATGACTGAACTAAAAAAAATTATTGTCACAGGTGGTGCTGGCTTCATAGGCTCTAACTTCGTGCATTATGTCTATAACAATCACCCAGAGATTGAAAAAATCATTGTTTTGGATAAGCTGACTTATGCTGGTAATAAAGCTAATATTTCAGATATTTTGGGCGACCGTGTTGAACTTGTCGTCGGTGATATTGCTGATGCTGAGCTTGTTGATCAGCTTGCGTCACAGGTTGATGCCATTGTTCACTATGCTGCTGAGTCTCACAATGACAACTCACTCAAATCACAAGATGAGTTCATTCACACGAACTTTATCGGGACATACACATTGATTCAGGCAGCACGCAAGTATGATTTGCGTTTTCACCATGTCTCAACAGATGAAGTTTATGGTGATTTACCTTATCGTGAAGATTTACCAGGACACGGCGAAGGCGCGGGTGAGAAGTTTACAGACCACACGCCTTACAATCCAAGCTCGCCATATAGCTCAACAAAAGCAGCAAGTGACTTGATTGTACGTGCTTGGGTGCGTTCGTTTGGCCTACGTGCGACAATTTCAAACTGTTCAAATAACTACGGTCCTTACCAACACATTGAAAAATTCATCCCACGTCAGATTACCAACATCCTTGCTGGCATTCGTCCTAAACTCTATGGTGATGGCAAAAATGTCCGTGACTGGATTCACACAGAAGATCATTCGTCAGGTGTCTGGACTATTCTGACCAAAGGTAAGCTCGGTGAAACCTATCTGATCGGTGCTGATGGCGAAAAAAATAACAAAGAAGTGCTGGAAGAAATATTGGCAGAAATGGGTCAAGAAAAAGATGCCTATGATCGCGTGACGGACCGTGCGGGCCACGATTTACGCTATGCGATTGACAATACAAAGCTTCGCACAGAACTTGGTTGGTCACCGAAACACACGGATTTTGAGTCGGGTCTTAAAGAAACAATCAAATGGTATACAGATAACGAATCCTGGTGGCAGGCTGAAAAAGCAGCAGTTGAAGCAAACTATGCCAAAACACAAAACGTTTTATAAGCTTTATAAACCTAAAAAGTTTGCTTGTTAAGCAGGCTTTTTGTTTGATTTGGTAGATTATATCTAAGCAGAAAATGACAAGTAAAAGCAAATATGCTATAATAGTAAAGTATATCGTGAGAAAATAGGTGAAAAATGCAACACGTATTTATTATCGGCTCGCGCGGCCTACCTGCTAAATACGGCGGGTTTGAGACATTTGTCGAAGCGCTCGTTAGCCACCAACAAACAGATCAAATTAAATACCATGTTGCCAATCTCTCAGAAACGGTGACAGGAAGTCATTTTGAGTACAAAGCGGCGGACGTTTTCAATATCAAGGCAAGGCATTTTGGTGCAGCAAACGTCATTTTTTATGACCGTGATGCCATCAATTACTGCCTTGACTATATCAAAGAAAATCAAATCAAGAAGCCTATTTTCTATATTTTAGGCAACACACTGGGTGCTTTCATCGTACGATATGCGAGAAAAATCCATAAAATTGGCGGAAAACTCTACGTTAATCCTGACGGATTAGAGTGGAAACGTAGCAAATGGATCAAACCAATCCAAAGCTACCTCAAATATTCTGAAAAGAAAATGGCGCAGACAGCAGATCTCATCATTTCAGATAATCAAGGCATTGAAGATTATCTGAAAAACGAATATAAAGCTGTGACATCAACGGTTATTGCCTATGGGACAAACCCCGTTGTTGCAGGTAGTCTTGATATGAGATGGTTTGATGATAATGGCGTTGTGCCCAACGACTATTATCTAGTTGTTGGGCGTTTCGTGCCAGAAAATAACTATGAGACCATCATCCGTGAGTTTATGAAGTCAAAGACTAAGCGGGATTTAGTGATTATCACGAACAATGCTGGCAGTAGCTACTTTAACAAACTCATGGCGCTGACGCATTTTGAACAAGATAAGCGTATCAAATTTGTTGGCACGGTCTATGACAACGATCAGCTGACCACGATTCGGGAGCATGCCTTTGCTTATATCCATGGCCACGCCGTTGGTGGCACCAATCCGGGCTTGCTTGAGGCCATGGTGGCAACACAACTTAATCTCGTTTTTGACGTGAGTTTTAACCGAAATGTTGCACAGGATTCAGCGATTTACTGGACACTTGAGAATCTCTCAGAAAAGCTCGCAGTAGCTGAGCAGTTGCCAGCTTCTGAGGTGCATGACTTATCAAAAAAAGCCAGACAGATTATCGTTGAAAAGTACACATGGGAACACGTTGTCGACCAGTATGAAAGATTATTTTTGAATGAAAGTTAATATTCTAATGTCGACTTTCAATGGTGCGCGTTTTTTAGCTGAGCAGATTGAAAGCATCCAAAAACAGACGTTTGGTGACTGGCAACTATTGATTCGAGATGACGGCTCAAGCGATGAAACACTTGATATCATCGCAAAGTTCGCTAGAGATGATAAGAGGATACGGCTAGTAAACCCTAATGCTGCGTCGCGTGAAAATCTTGGTGTGATCAAAAGTTTTTACACGCTTGTCAAGCTTGAACGAGCTGATTATTATTTTTTCAGTGATCAAGATGATGTGTGGCTCTCTGATAAGCTTGAAACCATGCTGTCAGAAGCGCAAAAACATGATCAGAAAACGCCACTCATGCTATACATGGATCTGACGGTTGTTGATCAGAACTTAAACGTCATCACGCCTTCGATGATACGCACGCAAAGTCATCATGCCAATACAACCCTTCTTGCGGAATTAACTGAAAATACAGTCACAGGTGGCGTTTCGGTGATTAACCACGCCCTTGCAAGCAAATGGCTAAGCGCTGATAATATCATCATGCACGATTGGTATCTCGCCCTACTTGCTACAGCAACAGGCAAGCTGATCTATATTGATCAACCAGGCGAGCTGTACCGTCAGCATGATCGTAATGTTTTGGGGGCTCGGACGCTTCGTAAGCGATTAAGTAAGTGGCTAAATCCGCTAAATGCAGTGAATAGTTACTGGTTGTTGATTACAAAAAGTCAAAAACAAGCAGAAAATCTGTTAAATCTGCCGTCACTTTCGGAAGAAAACCGAGAACTGACAGAGAAGTACACAGGACTGATGAACCAGACTTTTTCAAATCGGGTAAGGTATCTTAGAGATTATCAGTTCAAAAAAAATAGAAAATGCCACACATTTGTCTTTAGGACACTCGTCGTGACTAAGTTAGGATATAAAAAATAATGAGTTCAAAAAACTGGATATTATTGAAAGAGTTGGTCAAAACAGATTTCAAACTGCGTTACCAAGGTAGTTTTATCGGGCATTTGTGGTCAATCCTAAAGCCCTTAATGCTATTTACAGTTATGTATGTCGTTTTCATTCACTTTTTGAAATTTGGTGCAGGTATTCCACATTTCGCTGTTGCATTGCTTTTAGGGATGGTAATCTGGAACTTTTTTGCTGAAACAACATCAATGGGGCTAACGTCCATTGTGACGCGTGGTGATTTACTACGCAAACTCAGTTTTCCAAAAGAAATCATTGTTCTGTCTGTGGCAGTCAGTGCCTTCATCAACTTTTTGATTAACTTAGTAGTTGTACTGATGTTTTCAATCATAAATGGTGTTGATATTTCGAAATATGCAGTGATTGCACCATTGTATATCATTCCTTTGTTTGCCTTCTCGCTTGGCATAGCATTTATTTTGGCGACAATGTTTGTCTATTTTAGAGACATCGCACCAGTGTGGGAAGTTGTGATGCAGGCGGGAATGTACGGAACACCAATCATTTATCCGCTTTCAATGATTTCTAATACAAAAGTGCTCTCAGTTATGCTGCTAAATCCTCTGGCGACAATCATCCAAGATTTACGGCATATCCTGATAAGCCCAACCAATCAAACAATTACAGAATTTGTTAACCACAAATGGATTGTTGCAATTCCGTATGTTTTACCTTTTGTTATCTTATATGTTGGCTATAGCATCTTTAAAAAACATGCCGAAAAATTTGCGGAGATTATATAATGACTGAAATAAACGAAACAAAAAAAGAAATAGCCGTTAAAGTTACTCATGTTCAAAAATCATTTAAACTACCTACGGAAGCGACAACTAGCTTGCGTAATACGCTAGTCAATCGTTTTCGTGGGATCAAAGGCTTCCGCGAACAAGAAGTGCTAAAAGATATTAGTTTTGAAGTCGAAAAAGGTGATTTCTTTGGTATTGTCGGGCGTAATGGTAGCGGTAAATCAACTTTACTAAAAATCATATCTCAGATTTATGTACCAGAAAAAGGAGCAGTAGACATCAATGGGCGTCTGGTTTCTTTCATAGAGTTGGGAGTTGGTTTTAATCCGGAGTTGACGGGGCATGAAAATGTTTACCTAAATGGTGCCATGCTAGGTTTTTCAACGCAAGAAATTGATGATATGTATCAAGATATCGTTGATTTTGCTGAATTGCATGAGTTTATGAACCAAAAACTCAAAAACTATTCATCAGGTATGCAAGTTCGTCTGGCTTTTTCTGTTGCGATTCAAGCAAAATCCGATATTTTGGTGCTTGACGAGATTTTAGCAGTAGGGGATGAAGCTTTCCAACGTAAATGTAGCGAATACTTTTTACAAGCGAAAAAAGAAGGTAAGACGATCATCCTAGTCACGCACGACATGGGATCGGTCCGTAAATTCTGTAACAAAGCCATCATGATCAAAAATGGTGAAATCGTTGCAAGTGGCGATCCGTCAGAAGTGGCCGGCGTCTATACAAGCGCTAACTTTGAAAAACTTGATCCAACAGAAGAAGATAACGAAGAAACGTCAAAATATAAAAGTGGTTGTAATGAAAAAGTACCCATGTTTGAGTTAGAACTTTTGTCTAAAGAAGTTCTGACGTCATCAGATGAGTTATCTTTCAAGATTACATACGACATCAAAGAAGCTATTCCAAGTGGCGTCGGTTTCTCAATCGTTGATACCTCAAGTGGTGGAGGGCTCTCAATCATTGATGATGGCTGTGTCAGACAAGAAATCTTCACACCCTGGACAAACGAAGCAACAGTTGTAGAGAAAGTTTACACATTACCACTCAAATCCTTCAATAATCGGGATTTTAAAATCTTGGCAACTGTCTTTACCGGTAGCAACATGAAGGGCGACTATCAACCAATTGCCTTTGTTGGGATGGATAGAGGCCTAAACTTCTTTCTCCGTGAAGATGATGGGTTATTTGGCCCTCTTTTGAGAGAACAAGGACGATTTATCTAAGTTAGCGACCTAACTAGAAACGTGGCGATTGTTATGAAAAAACTATTATTTTTATCACCTGTTGGTGGCTGGACAAATGGCGCAGACATTGCGATGAATCACCAGATGCAATACCTGAAGGAACTGGGTTACGAGATTGTACTCGTAACGCTTTTTCCTAATACAGAAAAATATAGCGATTTTTTAGCACAGTACAAAATCAAGTCATACCGACTTGATTATACTTGGTGGCGAGATGACAATTTGGCAGATCATACTGATTCGGTCACCAATATGCTTGCGATAGAAAAGCTAACGCAGATAATTCGTGATGAGCAGATAGACGTTGCTATTACTAATACGGCCAATATCCCACAGCTTTCTTTTGCTGCAGCAGCTAATAATATTCCGCATTTGTGGTTGATTCATGAATTTCCAGAAGGAGAGTTCAGCTACACAAAAGAAAAATATGACTACATCAGCCGATTTTCAAATGAATTGCTAGCATCAAGTGATAAACTGCAAGAACAGATAGAAGATGCGAGTGAAGCCGTTCCTGTTTCACACTTTTATCCCTATACAGATGTGTCTGAATTGGCCTTGCTTGCAAATGAAGGTGCGCCACGACTCATCTCTGTCAATGCGATCACAGGTGACCGAAAAAATACGCTGGAGCTGATAAAAATATATCAGGAAATAAAGGTCACGAATCCGACCTTGGAGCTAGTGATTACTGGAGACATACAGGATAATGACTATTATGAGCTCTTGAAAAACTATATCCAAAAACATGCTCTGAAAGACATCTCATTTACAAATGACCGCGAAAAAAACTGGTCAAATGTTAAAGCAAATGATATCTATATTAATACGTCTAAACAGGAAACATTTGGCTTGACCATGATTGAAAGTTTGAAACTTGGTGTCGTCCAAGTTGCCTCAAGTGGTGCAGCAAAAGCTATGATTGCCTTAGGTTATCTAGATGAAGCGCATGATACGTATGAGCTAGGCGATATTTCCGATGCTGTTCGAAAAATCAAATTTAAATTGGCACACTTTGGAGAGGAACAAAAAAGCCTCAACGAAATGCAAGCTAGGCTTGCCACAGAGCAGTCGTTAGCAGTCATTACAAAACCGTTGGTTGATGCCATAGAGCGCTACTCAGAAAATCCACAACGTGAATTACGCTATTTTAAAAATATGCTCATTTCAAGTGGTCAAGAATTTGAAAACCGTCTAACGGTCATTGAGGATCAAAAAAAGGTAAATGACGAGCGATTCGCAAGGATCGATGAACAGAACATGTTACTAGAAGAGCGAATGGCAATCATAACTCAGCAAAAAATGACGCTTGATGAACGTATGACCGTCATTGATGATCTACGCCTGTCAGAACAAAAATTAACTGAGACTATCATCGAAAAAAGTGCCAAAGAAGCAGAATTGAACCAAATCAAAAATCGAAAATTGTATAAAATCGCAACTAAATTGCGACTCTTATAATCAAAGGAAAAAGAAATGAATCGCATTTTACTTTATGTACATTTTAACAAATTTAGCCAAGTAGCAGACCATGTCGTTTATCAATTAGAACAATTGCGTCCCCTATTTTCAAAAGTTGTCTTTATTTCAAATAGTCCTGTTAGCGTAGAAAACCAAAAAAGGCTAAAAGAACTAGGGCTCTTTGATGTTTTCATGCAGAGAGAAAATAAGGGCTATGACTTTGCCGCATGGCATGATGCGATGGTGTCAATTGGTTTTGAAGAATTGAAACAGTATGATGCGGTTACCATCATGAATGATACAGCTTTTGGTCCTGTCTATGATTTTGGTCCTGTTTTTGATAAGATGGCTCAAAACGCAAGCGTTGACTTTTGGGGGATTACAAATAACCGCTCACATACAGTGGCACCATGGGGAGAAGATATTGTATTACCAGATCATATCCAGAGTTATTTTGTAACCTATAAGCAAAATGTTGTCGTATCAGAAGCGTTTAAGTCGTTTTGGTCTGGCATAGAAGTATTAGAAGATGTCGTCAAAGTTATCGTCAAGTACGAAACTGCTATGACAAAGCACTTTGAAGATGCGGGCTTCAAATCAGCGGTCCTTTTTGACACTAGAAAAGAGTCGTGGGCTGGCATGACTATCCACGATTTCTCTGTGTTTGCTTTGCCGGAGTTGATCAAACGCGAAATTCCTTTTTTGAAAATCAAAGCCTTTTCATTTGGAGCTAAGGCGATTCAAACACCTGTTGTTATAGACATGTTGCGTCGCAATAGCGACTATCCGATAAAGTTGATTGTTGATCATATGACTTTTGTGGATTATCCTGACCGAGAGTATATGCTGGATGAAAAAATTCTTCAGATGAAGGAGGTAACTCGCACAGAAAAAACTGTACGAGTTGGGATTCATCTTCATGTGTTTTATGTTGATTTGTTAGCAGAATTTTTGGCTAATTTTGATCAGTATATCGGTGATTATGACGTTTTTGTAACTACAGATACTGAGGCGAAAAAAGAGGCGATTCAAAAAGTGGGTCATCCCCATGTTAAAGAAATCGTTGTCGCGGGAAATAAAGGGCGGGATGTTTTACCGTGGATGATGGTTCATGACAAACTGGCTGATTATGACGTCGCGGGACATTTCCATACAAAGAAATCAGCAGTAAACGAGTGGATTGTTGGAGAATCATGGCGACAGGACATTATTGATAGTTTAGTCAAGCCTGCAAAACAAATCCTCGCAGAATTTGACGAAACAAAATCAGTTGGACTTGTCATTGCAGATGTGCCATCATTTTTCAACCATTGGTATGGGCCAAGCTATATTAACGAGCACAAACTCTGGAAAAAAATGCTCAAGATTTGGCAAGTGGCAGGACTGGACAAGAAAAAAGCGCTTGAAGAAAAAGACACTTATACCATGAGTTATGGAACGATGCTTTGGTACCGCCCGGATGCTATTTCAGATTTACTTACCATTGATATTTCTGAAGAGACGCCCAATGAACCACTACCGTATGACAGTATTCTACATGCTTTTGAACGCATAATTGTCTATGCAGCATGGGCAAATGGCTATGATTTTAGAATTTCAAAAATTCACCAAAGTAATGGATTCGTTGCAAATAGTGCGGCAAATCGCTTGCTGCGTGATCAAGGCTACGAAATTACTAACTATGAGGGGCTTAATACAAGTATTAACTGGGAGCAACTAGGCGCGAAGCGAGCTTTGAAATATCTTGTAAAAAAATCGTTGCTTATCGCACTGAGCATACCAAAGAGAATCGTGCATTTTTTTAGGAAATAATACTTCTAAGATGTTTTCTTGACTGATTGACCGAAATATATGCAAAAACTCGAATTTTTCGAGTTTTTTATTGACAAAATCTATCTATCTATCTATCTATAATAAAGTATAGCCTATTTTACTATAAGCTAAATATTTTAGAATTCATAAGAGGGAAAATTATGAAGAAGTTATTTATTGCATTGGCGTTGCTGTTTGGTACGGCAGGCGCAACGACGGTTGCACATGCGCATACTGCTGGGTATAAAAACTATGTAACTATAGTATATCCTAAAGATAGTGGTAACTGGGTGAATATGTATCGTGTTTACAATCCTAACTCGGGTGAGCATTTTTACACAGCATCAACTGCTGAGCGTGATGGCTTAGTAAAAGCTGGATGGAAATACGAAGGACTTGGCTGGATAGCACCTGAAAAATCGCATGTGCCTGTTTACCGCATGTACAATAAAAATGCTGGCGATCACCACTACACGATGAATGCGGCTGAAAAAGATAGCCTTGTCAAAGCTGGTTGGCGCTATGAAGGTATCGGCTGGTACTCATCGGAATACTCAGCAGATGCCAAGCAATCAGCTGTCTACCGAGCTTATAATCCAAACGCCAAAGCAGGTAGTCATAACTATACGCTAAATCCAGCAGAACAAGCCTCGCTCGTCAAAGCGGGTTGGAAAAATGAAAACGTTGCCTGGTATGCAGTGTTACCAAATAGTACAACACAAAGATGGAATATCGTCGTTACGAAAATTCTGAAAGATGAAGATCCAGATGGTAAATTGGTTTCAAAAGGTGGTGCAACGCTTGCACAAGCTGAGAAATTACTTGGAATGCCTATAAAAACAGTTGGAGATCCTATAAATTCTGGAGTAACTGCTTGGCTTGATGGAGGTGCTTTTAGCGGGGTTGCATTTCAATTTACAGTTAATAAAGATAATTCGAAAATAACTCGAGCAGGTATAGGTCATTCTTGAGTTAGCTTGGTTAAACCAAAACTAGAAAGTAAACTCCACAGTGAGTTTACTTTTTTTATATTGTCAGTTAATTACGCTATCCGTGTTGATAATCCTGAGAATTATGATAAAATAAAACTAACGAAAAATTCAATATTTATGGAAAAGGCAAGTTGCCAAAGGGTGAAAAGGGAAAAAGATGAATAGAAGTAAAAAAAGAATTTTACTGGCAGTGAGTGTATTCACGCTACTGAGTGGTCTTGGTGTTGCCGCAAAGGCTGATGATACAGTGCCAGCAGCGGTTAGGACACCCGCTGCACAGCAAATCAAGGTTAACGAAACTGCCATCACATTGACTGAAAAGCAAGTTGATAGGTTGGTCGTGACACTGTTGCCACAAAATGCCAGTCAGGCTGTGACTTTTAGCTCTAGCAATCCACGAATTGTGACAGTAGATGCAAGTGGTAGCGTACATGCGATAGCTACTGGTGATGCGGTTATTACGATTGCGGTACCTAACACACCTCTCACGCTCAAAGTGCCTGTACATGTGAATGAGATCGTCATTCCGCAGAAAATGTATCGCCTCTATAACCCAAACTCTGGTGAGCATTTTTATACGGCAGATACAAACGAGCGTAACTCACTTGTATTTCAGTCAAAGTGGTATTTTGAGGGGACAGGATGGGTTGCACCAACACACTCAAAAACCCCTGTTTATCGCTTGTATAATAAAAATGCAGGGGATCACCAATATACAACTAACACGGGAGAACGTGACCATTTGCGAAGTTTAGGCTGGCGCTACGAGGGAATCGGCTGGTATAGTGATGATAACCAGTCAGTCAAGGTGCTAAGGGCCTACAATAAAAATGCTAAAGCAGGTAGCCACAACTACACAACAAATAATAGTGAGCAACAAAATCTGATTCAAAACCACTGGCGAGATGAAGGCATCGGCTGGTATGCTGTGGGGGCGGGCGAGGCGGCAAACCCAGCCATCAATCAAGCGCTTATCAATCAAACCGCTAAAAATAAAGCTGAGCACGATAAAAAAGTTGCTGAAGATGAAGCGTTAGCAAGATATCAGCGGTCATTACCCGGTAAGATGGTAGCGTGGTTTCAGTCTAAAAAAGGGAAAACAACCTACTCGATGTCAAACCGCTGGGGACCAAAGAGCTATGACTGCTCGTCTGCAATGTATACAGCGCTTTTGAACGCAGGTGGTAAACCTCTCTATACGCGTGCAAGTATTACCACGCTAAACGAAGGTCAATGGCTAGGAACAAATGGTTTTAAGTTAGTTTACAGAGGTAGTAAATACGGCTTTAAGGCCCAAAAAGGGGATGTCTTTGTGTTTGATGGTGCAGGCGAAGCAGGTCACACTGGGATCTTTATAGACGAAAAGAATATTATCCATTCAACCTGGTATTACAGAGATTTTGGTATCGTCGTGACAAACTTTGCTCAGAGGTTTAGAGTCCCGTCAGATCATCACGGTACGATTTCAATCTATCGTCATGATATCTGACTGATATAGGCGTAAATGAAGGAGAATAACGGATGCTTATGAGAAATGAAAAAAGAGTCGTAGTGGTCATTTTGACGCTTCTCATAGGTAGTATTTTCTGGGGGGGGCAAGCTTCCGCAGCTGATCAAGGTCAGGAAAATATGTACCGTCTTTATAATCCAAATTCTGGTGAGCATTTTTATACAGCAAATCCAACTGAACGAGATAACCTAGTTAATCTATCAAAGTGGTACTACGAAGGCATTGGCTGGGTTGCACCAGCTAATTCGGGCATTCCAGTTTATCGTCTTTATAACAAGAACGCTGGTGATCATCACTATACGACAAGCCGGGGTGAGAAAAATAAACTGGTTGCCTTAGGCTGGCGCTATGAAGGGATTGGCTGGTATAGCGCAGAAGGACAACAAGTTCCAGTTTATCGTGCCTATAACAAGAATGCGAAATCTGGCAGCCATAACTATACGACTAATCACGGGGAAGAACGCAATTTGGTCGGTCTTGGTTGGCGCTATGAAGGGATTGGCTGGTATGCACTCGGATTAGGAAAAAAAGATTTATTAAGCATCTATATCAATGCACAAACTAAGATTAACCGAGCTAATCATGGCAAAAAAGCCTTACCAAATACTAGAAATAATAAGAATGGAGTCGTCATCTCTCATCGTGGTAATCACAAGATTGCACCGGAAAATTCTATCCCTGCATTTGAAAACGTAACGACTCAAGGAATTGAAACAGATGTTAGATTAACAAGTGATGGCAAGTGGGTAATCATGCACGATGATGATGTTGATCGGATGACAAATGGTTCTGGTCGAGTTGATCAATTACCATTTTCATATATTCGTTCTCTTAGAATCGATGTGGGCGCAAATGTTGGAAATTATCCTAGCCAAAAACTTGTGGTGCCAACACTTGATGACTACCTAGCTATCTGTAAAGCTAAAAATATCAAAGCAATGATTGAGCTTAAAACCTATGCAGTTGTACAGCCAAAAAAATACGTAGAACTCATAAACAGTGTTGCAAAATATGGTTTATTGTCAAAAACGACCTTTATCAGTTTTCAAATAGATCAACTGAGAATGCTTAAATCACTTTACCCCAATATCTCAGTCTCTGTGTTGCAGCTAAACATCGGCCAAAATAGTGTAATTGAAGCACAAAATCTAGGACCAAATAGTGGGATAGACTTGGAAATTAGCAAGGTTAATCAAACTACGATAGATCTACTACATCGTAAAAAGATGACAATCGGATCATGGATGACGCCGACAGATCGGATAAACATGTATCGTAACATGGGTGTAGATATGATGACAATCGATGAGTAGTGAAGAGTTTCAAAAATGAATAAAGGTATAAAAAAAGCAGATTCTGCTTTTTTTAAGTCATGATAACCAATAATATGATATAATAGCTAAGTGAAAGCAAAAATGGAGTACGATAAATTGAAAAAGATAGATATTACGATGTGCTTAAAGTTTGGATTAATGGCTGGATTAGTCCTTTATTCTGTCGCTAAGACAGGAACGCCATCAAACTTATTGGCCTTGATAGAGATATTAGCAGTCTATGTGTTAGGCCAAATTTTACCTCAAAAAATAAAGATTCTGTCATATATCATCTCGTCAGTTTTATATTTCTTAATCCTGATGAACATGATGGTTTTTACATTTTCAAATAGTTTTACGACATTGCTTATGTTTGATAACATTGAAAATGTTAGTGCGCTTAGTACCTCGTTGCCACTTTATATCAGTGGCATCGTTTTAATTGCTATATTGGCATTGCTGCCGACTCGATATGGGAGTATTAAAACTGGCTATTCACGTGCGATTAGTGTGACGTTTATCGTCTTGTTTTATGCGGCTGCAACCTTGATAACTAGGCAGACTCCTCTCATGGCAGGGGTCAATCTAGTAGAAAATATCCGGCTAAAAAATCAACAGATGGCAAAGTTCAGACTTTCGCCAGCGGAAAAGAAAAAAATTTATCAAAAATTTGAAAAAACAAGCTTTTCAGATGACTATCCAGAAACACAAAAACAACCCAATGTTATCGTCATTTTTACTGAAGGGCTCTCTGCTAAAGTTTTAGATGTCAATAATAATAAGGACTATAACCTGACGCCAAATCTAGATGAACTTGCGAGTGAATCAATTGATTTTACGAATTATTTCAACCATACAGCTGCGACATATAGAGGAATACGCGGTCAGCTTTACTCAGCTTATCAATATCAAGAAGGCTATGAAGATGGGATCAGCGATATTAGCAAAATAACAGACACGAAGTTGCAGTCTTTGCCAATGATTTTGGGAGATAATGGCTATACGAGTCGGTTTATCAATGCTGAGCCTTATCAGGCTGTCTTTAGTAAATATCTAAGTACGCTTGGTTTTGATAAGGTTATCTCAAATAAGAAAAAGTTGGTTTCGAGCACGCATTACTTGCCTGACAAGGATAACTATAACTTGGTTTTCAAGACGGCAAAACAGTTATCAAAATCGAGTAAACCATTTTTCATCTCGACTTATACCTACGAAACACATGTCGGTTTAAATACAAAAGTGAAGTATGGCGATGGTAGTAACGAATATCTGAATAAGTTCCACAATATGGATGCTAGTTTTGGTGAGTTTTATAAGAAATTCAAAAACAGTGATTTAGCTAAAAATACGATTCTCGTCTTTACAACAGACCATGCGACATACCCTGACCCTGAGTATGTTAAGTTGTTTGATGATCCAAGAGACGTCTTTATTTCTCAAATACCATTACTGATAAAATATCCGAATGCGCCAGGTCAAAGACTAGATATGAAAGGTAGAAATAGCTTAGATTTGGCACCTACAGTGCTTGACATGGTTGGTATCAATAGTGGGAAAAATTATTTTCTTGGTACGACTTTGTTTGGTGAACAAAAAAGTAATCTTGAAAACTTAACGTATATAGCAGGCGTACCGTCAACAACTGATGATGGCGATGTCAAAGCAATACCAGTAAACTCAACCTTGGGTAAAGAAGCGCTAGAATATAGTAAAATCTCGTTTAATAATTAGTAAGTAGATCATGATGAAATTAGATGGCGGTAGTCAAATCATGTATCGTTGCAAACAAAAATAATAGGGTTCTGATCCGGGAATTATGGATTGGAACCCTATTTGCATATCTGTTAGTTGTTTATTAAATTCAAAATCTTCTTGGCATTTGAAACAGATACGCAATAGCAGGGGCTATCAAAAAATATTAAAAATTAACAAAAAATTGTACTTTTAGTCATTGAATCAGAAAATACGCACACTCAGTACTTCAAAATCTCATCAACAGTTCCGCGGTCCAAGGTTGTCACGATTTCTCGTAAAAAGGCTTGGGCGGTGTCAAAGTCTTCTAGGGAGAAGAGGGTTTGGTGGCTGTGGATGTATCTGGCGCAGACGCCGATTGTGGTGGATGGGATGCCTGCGTTTTTGAGGTGGGCGGCACCAGCGTCTGTACCACCTTTTGAGACGTAGTATTGATACTTGACGCCAGCAGTTTCTGCGGTATCAAGCAAGAAATCGCGCATGTTTGGTAGCATGATATGACCGGGGTCGAAAATCCGCAGAAGTGTTCCGTTGCCAATGTGACCATCAGCACTTGCGTCAAATGTATCTTGGGCGGGTGAGCAGTCGACTGCGAAAAAGAGTTCAGGATCAAACTTAGTTGTTGAGACGTGGGCACCGCGCAAGCCGACTTCTTCTTGGACATTTGCACCTGCGATAAGGGTGTTTGGCAGATGTGTGTTTGTGCTCGTTAGGTGCTCAAGTAGCTCAGTTACCATGAGGCAGCCGTAGCGGTTATCCCAAGATTTGCTGATGACGTTTTTTTGGTTGGCAGTGAGGATGGTTTGTGTTTCGGGGACGATGATGGCGCCAGGATGTACGTCATAGCGCTCGGCCTCAGCACGATCTGCAAAGCCTGCGTCAAAAATGATATCCTCGACTTTTGGCATGGCTGGGGTGCCACCTGCTGCTCGCAAAAGATGCGGCGGGATGCCGCCTGTAATCACTGGAAGTTTGCTGCCATTTCTCGTAAACAAAGTAAAGCGCTGAGCCGAGATGACAAGCGGATTCCAGCCGCCGAGCGGGACGACGCGCAGGGTGCCGTCAGGTTTGATCGTGCTGACCATGAAGCCGACTTCGTCCATGTGGGCAGCCACCATTATGCGTGGGGCATTCGTGTCGGCATTTTCTTTGATGCCAAAAATCCCGCCTAGGCCGTCAGTTTCTACGTGGTCGACGTGAGGCGTGATTTTGTTGCGCATGAAGTCGCGCATGGGTTGCTCAAATCCTGATGTGGCTTGGATTTCGGTGATTTCCTTGATTTTATCAAATGTAATGGTCATGTTTTCTCCAAAATAGTAAGTCTTTCTTTTATGATACCAAAAAATATGGTAAAATGGTCAATATGAGAAAAATTTTGAAACTTGGGATCGGGGCGTTTGCGGGCATTTCGGCTGTGACAAGCGCGGGTGCGATCTACCAAAAACGTAAGGATAAGAATCTGCGCAAGCTTTTGGCATTGGCAAAACAGCATTTTATGTTTGATGATGTGCTTGCGAGCTGGCTTCTTGAGGAGCCTAGCTTTTCACACGTTCATGAGGGCGGACTTGTTCGTGCAGACGGACAGGCTGTGGCTTTTGAGATTGATGCGGATACTTTAAAAATTGTTGAGAAAATGGAGAACTAAAAATGATTATTCCTAAAACTGTTGAAGAATTGGCGAGCTATGTAGAGACTGGTAAAAATGTCTTCTTTTTCACGGCGGGCTGGTGTGGCGATTGTTCGTTTATCAAGCCGTCTATGCCTGAGATTGAGGCGGCACATCCGGATTATAACTTTGTCGAGGTGGATCGTGATGAATTTCTAGATGTCGCTGTTGAGTGGGGCATCATGGGGATTCCTAGTTTTGTCGTGATTGAAGATGGCAAGGAAACAGGCCGTTTGGTCAATAAACTGCGCAAAACAAAAGAAGAAGTTAATAGCTTTTTGACAGGAGTAGCAGCAAAATGATTGCGATTTATAATACACATTTGAACGATGTTTTGATGCTGATTGTCGCAGATAATCAAGGACAAAAGCTCGCTGCGACACGTGTTTCTGATGTTACGAAAATCGTACGCGCTGATACTGGGGCGACTGTAGCTTGGAATTTTTTTGACGCTTCAAAAAAGCTTACTATTTCTGGCAATGGTCAAGTGGTCTTGTCAGATGCTGATGTGGCTAAGCTGAACGCTAAAATTGCGGCAGCTGGCTTTTCTGACGTCTTGGTCAATGATGTGACGCCTAAGTTTGTGGTGGGGGAAATCGTCGCTTTAGAAGCGCATCCTGACTCTGACCACTTAAATATCGCGCTGGTCAAGGTTTCTGACGATGCTTCTGATGACAATAGCGTGATTCAAATCGTTGCGGGTGCACCCAATGCGCGTCTTGGGCTGAAAACAATTGTTGTTTTACCTGGTGCTATGATGCCTAGCGGTGCGCTGATTTTCGCAGGGCAACTGCGCGGTATAGATAGTTTTGGGATGATGGCAAGTCCGCGTGAACTTGCTTTGCCAAATGCGCCACAAAGACGTGGCATCATCGAGCTTCCAGCAGATGCTGTTGTGGGTGCTGCATTTGATTCGGCGAAACATTGGCAAAAATAAAATAAGCAAAATCCTCCTTTTTTACGTATGAGTAGATAGGAGGATTTTTCTTATGATGAATAAAAGTATGTTAATCGGGCGCGTGACAGCGACGCCTGAGCTGCGCAAGACGCCAAATGATAAATCAGTGGTACGCTTGACGCTGGCTGTTAATCGGCAGTTTAAGAACGCTGATGGCAGCCGTGATGCGGACTTTATCTCGGTGGTAATCTGGGGGAAACCTGCTGAGTTGTTTGTGTCTTATGCGAAAAAAGGGAGCTTGATCTCGGTAGAAGGTGAGATTCGCAGCAGGCGATATGAAGACAAAGCTAGCGTGACGCACTATGTCACGGAGATTTTGTGCAGCCAGTTTAACCTGTTAGAAAGCAGGGCTGCTGTCGCTTTGCGGGAAAATAATTTTGATACGGTAGTTGACGTGGCGCTTGAGGCTGAGGATTTGCCATTTTGAGAAAATAGCATCTGATGAGATGAGTAAAAATCCTTGACTATTTCTGACCAAATGAGTATAATAAGAGTGTTAGCACTCGAACACATAGAGTGCCAAAAATTAAACTTAATTGGAGGCTTACCAAAATGTTGAAACCATTAGGTGATCGTATTGTTTTACGTGTTAAAAAAGAAGAAGAGAAGTCTGTCGGTGGCATCGTCCTTGCGACAAGTGCCCAAGAAAAGCCCTCAACGGCGGAAGTTGTTGCAGTTGGTGAAGGCGCACGCAGTCACCACGGTCAAGTCATCGCACCAGCTGTTGCAGTTGGTGATGTTGTCGTCTTTGAAAAATTTGCCGGCACTGAAATTAAAGACGGTTCTGACGAACTGTTGATTGTACGTGAAGGCGATATTTTAGCCATTGTAGACTAAAATAAAATAACCGTAAATACGATGTGATAAATCATTTGTAAATTTTATACTTATGGAGGCAAGAAAAGTGTCAAAAGAAATTAAATTTTCATCAGATGCGCGTGCTGCAATGGTGCGTGGAGTTGACGTATTAGCAGATACAGTCAAAGTAACTTTGGGACCAAAGGGTCGAAATGTTGTACTTGAAAAATCATTTGGCTCACCATTGATCACAAATGATGGTGTGACAATCGCAAAAGAAATCGAACTTGAAGATCATTTTGAAAATATGGGGGCAAAACTCGTTAGTGAAGTTGCCTCAAAAACAAATGATATTGCAGGGGACGGGACGACAACAGCGACAGTTCTGACGCAAGCTATTGTTCGTGAAGGACTGAAAAATGTGACAGCAGGTGCAAATCCAATCGGTATTCGCCGTGGGATTGAAACGTCAGTTGCGACGGCAGTTGATGCACTCAAAGCGATTGCTATTCCAGTTTCTGGAAAAGAAGCAATTGCGCAGGTTGCAGCCGTGTCTAGCCGTTCTGAAAAGGTCGGTGAGTACATCTCAGAAGCCATGGAAAAAGTTGGCAATGATGGCGTCATCACCATTGAAGAGTCAAAAGGTATGGAAACTGAGCTTGATGTCGTTGAAGGTATGCAGTTTGACCGTGGTTACTTGTCTCAGTACATGGTGACTGACAATGAAAAAATGGTCGCTGATCTGGATAATCCCTACATCCTCATCACAGATAAAAAGATTTCAAATATTCAAGACGTCCTGCCTTTGTTGGAGCAAATCTTGCAACAAAACCGTCCGCTTTTAATCATTGCTGATGATGTTGATGGAGAAGCATTACCAACGCTTGTGCTAAATAAAATCCGTGGTACTTTCAACGTTGTCGCAGTGAAGGCGCCAGGATTTGGCGATCGTCGTAAGGCTATGCTTGAAGATATTGCCATTTTGACAGGTGGGACAGTGATCACTGAGGATCTTGGGCTTGAGCTCAAAGATGCCACAGTTGAATCGCTTGGCCAAGCAAGTAAAGTAACTGTTGACAAGGATACGACAACCATTGTTGAAGGTGCCGGAAATAAAGACACCATCAACAATCGAACGGCTGTCATCAAGTCTCAAATCGAGCAAACGACATCTGACTTTGATCGTGAAAAACTGCAAGAACGCTTGGCGAAACTCTCTGGTGGTGTTGCGGTGATCAAGGTTGGTGCTGCGACTGAAACTGAGCTAAAAGAGATGAAACTTCGTATCGAAGATGCGCTCAACGCGACACGTGCTGCGGTTGAAGAAGGGATTGTTGCGGGTGGTGGAACTGCGCTTGTCAATGTCATCGCAAAAGTCGCTGAAGTTGAAGCTACGGGAGATGAGCTGACAGGACGTAACATCGTCTTGCGTGCGCTTGAAGAACCCGTTCGTCAAATCGCTAAAAATGCTGGTTTTGAAGGGTCTGTCGTGATTGATAAGCTCAAAAAATCTGATAATGGTACTGGCTTTAATGCAGCAACAGGTGAGTGGGTCGATATGATAGAAACAGGTATCATTGATCCCGTCAAAGTAACACGTTCAGCGCTTCAAAATGCTGCGAGTGTTGCAAGCTTGATCTTGACAACTGAAGCTGTCGTGGCTAATAAACCAGAACCTGAAGCACCTGCTATGCCTGATATGAATGGCATGGGCGGTATGCCAGGGATGATGTAAAAAATGTATATCAATCAATAAAAGGCTGGCTGAAAAGTCAGTCTTTTATGCTATACTAAATCTATGGAAAATGAGAAACGAATCAAAAAACAACGTTGTACCTGGTCGGAGTCGTCAGAAAGCATGGTGCATTATCATGATACCTACTGGGGTCTGCCCGTGCATGATGATCAGGAATTGTTTGCCAAGTTGTCGCTCGATTTGATGCAGGCGGGATTATCTTGGCAGACAGTGTTAAACAAAACAGAGGCTTTTTATGTGGCTTTTGACGACTTTGAGATTGGCAAAGTCGCGCAATACGATGATCTGAAATTTGCCGAATTGATTGAAAACGTAGGTATCATCAGAAATAAGATGAAGATTCGAGCCATCATCAACAATGCAAGCAGGGTTCAGGAAATTCAGCAAACATTTGGAAGCTTTGACGACTATATCTGGCAATTTGTAACTGGTCAGACGGTTGTGCAACAGCCACTTAAAAATGGCTTTCTGACGAGAAATACCTTGTCTGACGACCTGTCAAAAGATCTCAAAAAACGAGGCTTCAAATTTGTTGGTACTACGATTATCTTTGCCTATTTACAGGCAATCGGTGTGCTTGATGACCATGAAGAGACATGTTTTAGAAAGTCAGAGTTAGCCCAGCTTCGTGATAAATAATCTGCTTTTTTCCGAACTTTAGGACAAGATTTATCAGAAAAAATTCGAGAGTTATGGCAATACATGCGTAGATTTGCTATAATAAAAGTGTTGCAGAAATGCAAGTTAATGGTCATTGCTATCTTTGTGGAAATGACGTCAGTGCAAGAAGAAAAAAGATTAAGACAAAGTGCTTATTCAAGGAGAAAATATGTCATCAGTAGTAGTTGTTGGTACCCAGTGGGGAGATGAAGGTAAGGGGAAAATCACGGATTTTCTCAGTGAAAATGCGGAAGTTATCGCGCGTTATCAAGGTGGTGATAATGCTGGCCATACCATCGTCATCGACGGAACCAAGTATAAATTGCACTTGATTCCATCAGGGATTTTCTATCCTGAAAAAATTTCTGTTATTGGAAATGGCGTCGTGGTCAATCCTAAATCACTGGTTAAAGAGCTGGCTTATCTGCATGAAGCGGGAATTACAACTGAAAACTTGCGTATTTCTGACCGTGCGCACGTGATTTTGCCTTATCACATCAAGCTGGATCAACTCCAGGAAGATGCGAAAGGTGATAATAAAATCGGGACAACGATCAAGGGAATCGGCCCAGCCTATATGGACAAGGCTGCGCGTGTTGGAATTCGGATTGCAGACCTACTTGACAAAGACATCTTTGCTGAACGTTTGCAAACAAACCTTGCGCTTAAAAATCGTGAATTTGAAAAAATGTACGAATGCGCACGCATGGATTTCCAAGATATTTTCAACGAATACTATGAATACGGGCAACAAATCAAAAAATATGTCACAGATACGTCTGTTATCCTAAACGACGCACTGGATGCCGGAAAACGTGTCCTTTTTGAAGGGGCGCAAGGCGTGATGCTCGATATTGACCAAGGGACCTATCCATATGTGACGAGTTCAAACCCTGTCGCAGGCGGCGTAACGATTGGTTCAGGCGTTGGACCGTCGAAAATCAATAAAGTTGTCGGCGTTTGTAAAGCCTATACCTCTCGTGTTGGTGACGGACCGTTTCCGACGGAGTTAGATGATGAGATTGGTCATCAAATCCGCGAAGTTGGTCACGAATATGGCACGACTACAGGGCGTCCGCGTCGTGTGGGCTGGTTTGACTCCGTTGTCATGCGTCACTCACGTCGTGTGTCTGGTCTGACGAATCTCTCGCTGAACTCGATTGATGTTCTGACGGGGCTTGATGAGGTTAAGATTTGTGTTGCCTACGACCTTGACGGAGAACGCATTGATTACTATCCTGCAAGCCTTGAAAAGCTTAAACGCTGCAAACCTATTTATGAAACATTGCCAGGTTGGTCAGAAGACATCACAGCAGTTCGTCATTTGGATGAATTGCCTGAGACTGCTAAAAACTACGTTCGTCGGGTGTCAGAGCTTGTCGGTGTGAAAATCTCAACATTTTCAGTTGGTCCAGATCGCGACCAAACAAACGTTTTAGAAAGCGTTTGGGGCATTTTGTAAAAAATCAGCTAAAACAGTTCAAAAAGGACTGTTTTTGTGCTATATCAAGGTGTTGGTGATATTTTTTTGCTATAATATAAACAAGCAATAAATTTTTGTCCAAAATAATAAAACGGAGTGTGAAAAATGAGCGAATTCAAACATTTGTATGAAGATTTCAAACCAGAACATTACAAGATATTTGTGGATGTCAATCGTGACACGAAAACATTTAGCGGTGAAGTGAGTGTGACGGGTCAAGCTCTTGTGACTGACCTTGCTTTTCATCAGAAAGATCTCGTGATATCAAGTGTTTTAGTTGATGGCGTTTCAGTACCATTTACACAAGACGCTGAAAATGAGACAGTGAACTTTTCAATCGCAGCAGCTGGCAAGATCACATTTGACTTTAGCTATACAGCTGCTCTGACGGATAATATGACAGGGATTTATCCGTCTTACTACGAAGTTGATGGTGTCAAAAAACAATTGGTCGGTACGCAGTTTGAGACGCATTTTGCCCGTCAAGCTTTCCCGTCTATTGATGAACCTGAAGCCAAAGCCACATTTGACTTGGCAGTTAAGTTCGATGAAAAAGATGGCGAAACAATCATTGCCAATATGCCTGAAATTTCAAACGTTGACGGCGTGCATACTTTTGATACGACAGTTAAAATGTCGTCATACCTGCTTGCCTTTGTCTTTGGCGATTTGCAGTCAAAACTTGCTGAGACTAAAAATGGGACAAAAGTTGGCGTTTTCGCAACCAAAGCACACAAGCCAGCTGCGCTTGATTTTCCGCTTGATGTTGCGGTTCGTGTGATTGAGTTTTACGAAGATTATTTCAAAGTCAAGTATCCTTTGCCACATTCTTGGCACATTGGCTTGCCAGACTTTTCGGCGGGGGCGATGGAAAACTGGGGCGCCATCACTTATCGTGAGGTAGCGCTGCTTGCAGATCCAGATAACTCGACGCTTGAAAGCCGTCAGTACGTCGCCTTGGTCGTGGCGCATGAGCTTGCGCACCAATGGTTTGGTGATTTGGTGACCATGCAATGGTGGGATGATCTGTGGCTCAACGAGTCCTTTGCCAACATGATGGAGTACGTGGCGGTCGACGGCATCGAGCCTGACTGGCATATCTGGGAGCAGTTTTCTGTGGCTGAGGCGACGCTCGCGCTCAATCGGGATGCGATTGACGGCGTGCAGTCGGTTCACGTGGCGGTCAATCACCCCGACGAAATCAATACGCTCTTTGACGGCGCCATTGTCTATGCAAAAGGCGCGCGCCTTATGGTGATGCTGCGCAAATGGTTGGGAGACACGGACTTTTCAGCAGGCCTCCATGCTTACTTTGAAGCGCATCAGTACGGCAATACCGTAGGAAACGACCTCTGGGAAGCTTTGTCTGCAACGTCAGGACGTGATGTCTCAGCCTTTATGACGTCGTGGTTAGAACAGCCAGGTTATCCAGTCTTGCGCGTGTCGGTTGAAAACAACGAACTTGTCTTGCGACAAGAACAGTTCTTTACTGGTGAGGGCAAGGATCAAGGCCGTTTGTGGCAAATTCCACTCAATACTAACTGGACTGGACTGCCAGACGTTCTGTCTGAAGCGGAAATCCGCCTGCCAGACTTTGACAAATTAGCCGCTGCAAACGCAGGAAAACCTCTGCTATTTAATGCCGAAAATGCAGCGCATTACCTAGTCAAGTATTCTGATGAGCTGTCAGAATCAGTCTTGTCAGATATCCAAAAATTTGACGCAATCACAAAAGTACAACTGATTCAGTCAGCTCTCAAATTGGCAGAAGGTGGTTTGTCAGACTACGCAGAACTGGTCAAACTGTTAGCGCAGCTTGACAACGAGTCATCAAATGTGGTCAATATTGCCATGTCACAAGCATTTAATGCGCTTAAAGTTTTCATTGATGAAAACACGGCATCTGAAAAACAGTTCCAACAATTTGTCGGACAAGTTTTTGCTAAACAATATACGCGTTTGGGTTGGGAAAAAATTGCAGGCGAGTCATTTAACGATGAACAGCTGCGTGCATTGCCTATCAAATGGGAAGTCTACGCTGAAAATCCAGATGCGCTTTCAAAATCGGCAGATTTATTTGCGAAACATGCATCAGATATTCACAGCATTCCTGCTGACATTCGCCCTGTTGTCATCAAAAATCAGATCGTCACACAGGAAACAGATGCGCTTGTCAAAGCCTACTTTGCTGCCTATGCGACAACGACTGACCAGACTTTTCAACGTGAGCTGAATCTCGCTGTTTCAAGCACTAAAAAGCCTGAAACGGTTGACTACATCATCGCGCAATATCGCAATACCGATCTGGTTAAGCCACAAGACCTGCGTTTTTGGTTTGCTAGCTTGATCTCACGTGATTTTTCTCAGGCAAAAGCCTTTGACTGGATCCGCGATAACTGGGACTGGGTACAAGAAAAACTTGGCGGCGACATGGCGTCAGGTGATTTTATCAAGATTATTGGCGGGCAATTTGATACGCCTGAAAAATTAGCAGCATTCACAACATTCACAGATGTTTTCAAAGATGAGCCAGCATTTAAGCGCCTTGTTGAGATGGCGAAAACGCAAATCACAAGCAAAATCGCACTTCTAGCAACGCAAAAAGAAAAAGTGGTTCAAGCTATTGCAAAAGTAGTCGAAGTTTGATATAATAATAACGTTGTCTTTGTGAGTTTCATAGCTTTCAAGAGTACAACCGCACGAAAACTGGTTTAAGTACTTGAAAAAGTCACCATTTTAGGCGAGTCTAACACAAAATATAAGGAGGAAACACGCAAATGACTTATGCAATCGTAAAAACTGGCGGGAAACAAGTCAAAGTTGAAGTTGGTCAAGCTATCTACGTTGAAAAATTGGACGTTGAAGCAGGACAAACGGTTACTTTTGATGAAGTAGTACTTGTTGGCGGCGAAAAAACTGTTATCGGTGCACCGTTTGTATCTGGTGCAACTGTTGTCGCAGAAGTTGAGAAACAAGGTAAGCAAAAGAAAGTTGTCACTTTCAAATACAAACCTAAAAAACACTCACACCGTAAACAAGGTCACCGTCAACCGTATACAAAAGTTGTCATCAAAGAAATCAACGCTTAATCAGACATGATCAAAGCGAAATTTCTTGAAAACTCGGCGCATGAGTTGAGGTCTGTAGAGATTTCAGGGCATGCAGCGAGTGGTGAGTATGGTTATGATGTCGTCTGTGCTGCAGTTAGTGCGCTGTCTATCTCGTTTTATAACGGGGTTGAGAGCATTGCTGGCTACGAGATGACGCTTGATGTAGCTGATGGTTACATGAAAGTCATCGACTTAGATGATGTCAAGCCAGATCAAAAAGAAAAAAGTCAGATTCTCTTTTTAGGGTTTCTGAACGCCATGCAAAATGTTGCTGAGAATAATCCTCAATATGTTGAGACAGAGCTCAGTGATAGCTAAATAAATCAAGGAGGAAAAAAATATGTTGAAATTAACACTTGATAATCTTCAATTGTTCGCCCACAAAAAAGGTGGTGGTTCGACTTCCAATGGTCGTGATTCACAATCTAAACGTCTCGGTTCTAAAGCTGCTGATGGACAAACTGTGACTGGCGGATCAATCCTTTACCGTCAACGTGGTACAAAAATTCACCCAGGTGAAAATGTTGGCCGTGGTGGTGACGATACACTTTTCGCAAAAGTTGAAGGCGTAGTAAAATTCGAACGTTTCGGCCGCGACAAGAAAAAAGTATCTGTTTATCCAGTTGCTAAAAAAGCATAATTGCTAAAAAAGTCTGACTTTGGTTGGGCTTTTTTTGTTTATAACGTTTAGTACATGATATGTTAAAATAGAGTCAGCAAATAAAATATAAAAGAGGAAAAAATGACATACGATAAACTAAAATCACGTTTTATGGACTACGTTCGCATCAATACGCGTTCTGACGAGACATCAGAGACAGTGCCGACAACGCAATCACAGGTAGATTTTGCAGCAAAACTTGCAGATGAATTAAGCGCTATCGGCGTACAAAACGTCCACTATCTGGCCTCAAATGGTTATGTCGTTGGCACGATTCCAGCAACAACAACAAAAAATGTTGCAAAAATCGGGTTTATCGCTCACATGGACACGGCTGATTTTAATGCTGAGGGTGTGAATCCGCAGGTGATTTCAGATTATGACGGTAAGGCGATTGCACTTGGTGAGAGTGGTTACGTGCTTGATCCCAAAGATTTTCCAAATCTAACTAGCTATCTTGGTCAGACTTTGATCACGACCGATGGGACAACACTTTTGGGTTCTGATGATAAGTCAGGGATTGCTGAGATTATGACAGCGGCGGATTATTTGCTGTCACATCCAGAGATTGCACACGGCGAGATTCGCATCGGTTTTGGGCCTGACGAGGAGATTGGGACAGGGGCAGATCTATTTGACGTGGCTGACTTTGACGTTGACTTTGCTTATACAGTTGATGGTGGGCCGCTCGGTGAACTCGAGTACGAGACGTTTAATGCAGCGGGAGCGACGATTAACATTTCTGGGCGCAATGTTCACCCAGGAACTGCCAAAGATCAGATGATCAATGCCTTGCAGCTGGCGATTGATTTGCATGACAGCTTGCCTGAAGCTGCTCGCCCTGAAATAACAGACAAGCGTGATGGTTTTTATCACTTGACAAATCTTGCAGGCACGCCTGAAGAGGCTGTGATGAGCTATATCATTCGCGACCACGATCGTGCGACGTTTGAGGAAATGAAGCGCGAGTTGACACGGATTGTATCAGAGCTAAATGCGAGATTTCCAGAGAGCGATGTCCCCCGTATCAAGCTCACGCTCAAAGACCAGTACTATAACATGGCAGAAATCATCGAAAAAGACATGACGCCTGTGATACTAGCCGAAACAGCGATGAAAAATGTCGGTATCACACCGAAAATCGAACCTGTACGTGGTGGAACGGACGGCTCGAAAATCTCGTTTATGGGGATTCCCACGCCAAATATTTTTGCAGGGGGTGAAAACATGCATGGCAGATTTGAGTTTGTTAGTCTGGAGACCATGGCAAAAGCGGTTGATACGATTCTTGAGATTGTAACGTTGAATGCAAAATAAAAAAATCAGGGCTTGTTATTAAGTCCTGATTTTCATTTTTAGTTTTATCGCACAATCAAGGTATCGCACTTGGCATGTGTAACAATGTATTGTGCGACGGATCCGATAAATAGGCGCTCGATATAGCTTAGGCCGGTTGCACCAATCATGAGTAGATCGACTTTTTCTTCGTCAGGAATGGTGGTTGCCATCATGACTTTTGGTGCACCAAATTCGACGCGGGTACGGACATTGTCAAGTCCCGCAGCACGTGCTTCTTCTGCAAAGTCTGCGACGAGATTTTCCGCACCTTTTTTCGTATCTTCAGCGACCATTGTGTCATAAGTTGAGATGCTTTGGAAGGCACGCAAGTCGATGACGTTGACGAGTAAGAGCTCGGCGTCGTTGCGCTTTGCAACGGCAACGGCTTTATCAAAGGCATTGGCAGACTCAACAGACCCGTCAATCCCCACCATAATTTTTTTATATTCTTGAAGCATAAGCTTTTCCTCCATTTTCTATGATGAACACTTTTTCCTTATACTTTAATTATATTCTCATTTCTGTTAAAAGTAAAAGGATAACTATTTTCAAGCGGGAAATAAGTGTGAATTAAGACAAGAGAAATTTTCAGTAAAATATGCTATAATAGGCGTTATAAATCAAATGGAGATGTAAGATGAAAAAGATGTCTGATGATGCCTACGAGAAGAAAATTCAGCATATGCGTGAGTTGTATTTGGAAAATCATGACAAGAGCGAACTTTCGGCACATATGGTTGCGAAGTTGTCGTTTTTGGATCATTTTCGTAGTCGCGAAAATCAGAAAGCGCGTTTGCGCCGTCAACTGTCAGAGCTTGAAATCAAGCGTTGTAGAGCGACATTAGATCGAAAATCTTCTCAAAAATTTGAGCAAAAATTGGCCATGAAAAAAGCTTTGTTCAAGAGATTATTGGACGAAAAATAAGCTTTTACTCGTTAAGTGATTTGCTTAGCAGGTGAAAAAGGAGGGCAAAAAACTTGATACATACTGTGTTTTACGTGATTATCTTTTTCGCGTCTCTGATTATTTCAAATGTCATCAATAAAGTGTTTCCAAAAATCCCCTTGCCTCTGATTCAGGTTGTTTTCGGCCTAGTTTTAGGCGCCATGGGTGCTGGAAATGTGTTGCGGTTGAATCCGGAGCTTTTCCTTGCTTTTATCATTGGGCCTTTGCTTTTTCGTGAAGGTGAAGAGGCGGATATTAGAGGGATTATCAAGCATGGACGCACGGTGGTTTTACTGGTTTTTCCGGTTGTTTTTATCACGACGATTATTGTCGGTGTGATCGGGCATAACTTTTACAGTGCGGTGCCGATTGCGGCCTGTTTTGCACTCGGTGCCAGTCTTGGACCGACTGATGCCGTCGCCGTTAGCTCCTTGTCTGAGCGTTTTGAGTTTCCAAAGCGGATTACCGCTGTGCTAAAAGGCGAAGGCCTGCTCAATGATGCGTCAGGCATCATCGCCTTTCAGTTTGCGATTTTAGCTCTGACGACAGGAAAGTTTTCGCTTAAAGATGCGGCTGTTGGACTTGCCATTTCGGCTGTCGGTGGTGCTGCAATCGGGTTTGTCGTTGCTTTTGCTAACCGACTGGTTTTGTCACTTATGGAAGATGTCGCCGCGCAAGACGTGACAGGCTACCTTATGCTTGAGTTGATCATGCCGCTCCTTGCCTTTTTCCTAGCTGAAGAACTCCATGTTTCAGGGATTATCGCGGTTGTCGTCGCTGGGGTCATGCAGGCGAGTGGTTTTAAAAAAATCACACTCTTTGATGCCCAAGTTGAAAATCTTTCTAAAACGATTTGGGGAACAGTTTCTTTTGTCTTGAACTCGATTGTCTTTTTGTTTTTAGGGATCGAGTTGCAGCGGATTGCGACACCGATTATCCGCAATGCTTATTATGATAATTTCCGCTTGTTTCTGACGGTGATTGCGCTTGTTGCGACTTTATTTATTGTGCGTTATGTAGTTCTTAGCCTTTATTACGCCTTTATCGCTAAAAAACGTGGACAGAAATTTAGCCGCTATGTTGATGATATTTTATTACTGACTTTTTCAGGTGTCAAAGGGACAGTGTCAATTGCGACAATCTTGCTTTTGCCGCAGGCAGTTGCACAGAAATATTCGCTCTTGATTTTCCTTGCGGCGTCGGTCACAGTTGTGAGCTTTCTGACGGGAATCTTGGTGCTACCGATTATTGCACCAGCAAAAGAAGAAAAAATAGATAATGTGGCGAAAATCGCGATTCTGACGGACGTTGTTGCTGCCCTAGAAAAGGAGTCTGCGGCGGTGAAAAACCGTCTGGGCTACATTGCGACGATCGACAACTATCAGGCGCGGATACAAAAGCTGATCATCGGTCAGGAGTCTGCCACCATGACCTCGGAGTTCAATGCGCTACAGCTTTTGGTTTTGCGACTGGAAAATGAGGGGCTGGAAACCGCTTTCAGAAATAATCAGATCACCTTGAAAACTTATCGAATCTATCAGCGCTATCTAAAAGAGCTTGAACGCTCAATTGTTCACAGGTTTGTGTCAAGTTTTGCCTTTGCCTTTGCCATCTTCTTGCGCGCTGTTCGGCTAGTTTTGAGCAATATCTTACATCTCAATCTGAATTTCAATCAGAAAAATGTCAAAAAATTGGTCGGGGATTCAAAAAGCGAAATCCGAGATTTATATTTCAGCAATACTGCTATTATCATGGATGCTTTGGAAAATCTGGAAGGCATTTATAATGCTGATCTGATCAATTATCTGCAGTCAGAACGTCTGCGGACGTCAGAACAGGTGGCAAGTGGTGGCTTTATCAACCGTATTATCAGTAAAGCGCGACCAAATAACCTAGACGAGATGATGCGTGGCTACTATCTTGAGCGCAAATTTATTTTTGAATATGAGGCAGAAGGTATTTTGACTGCGCGTCAGGCAAAAACCATGCGCCGCACGGTTAATGCGTTAGAAGATTATTCGATGAATGAAAACCACTCCAACTTGCTATACGACTTTTTGGAGTATCAAGCCAAATAAACTGCGGAGACGCAGTTTTATATTGAGGGCGTGTTCTTAACGACACGTATCACAGGAGAAAAAATGATTTACTTTGATAACTCGGCGACAACCGCTATTTATCCCGAAGTTTTAAAAACTTATACCGACGTTGCGACAAAAATCATGGGCAATCCGTCTAGTTTACACAATCTAGGCACGGTCGCTGAGCGCATGCTTGAGGCGTCGCGCAAGCAAATTGCCGAGTTGCTCGGCAAATCAGCATCGGAAATTTACTTTACCTCAGGCGGCACAGAAGGGGATAACTGGGTCATAAAAGGCGTGGCTTTTGAGAAAAAGGTCTACGGCAATCATATCATCGTATCTGCTGTTGAGCATCCGGCGGTCAAAGAATCGGCAAATTGGCTTGCGACACAGGGATTTGACGTGGATTTTGCACCAGTCGATGAGAAGGGCTTTGTCAAGCTTGATGCGCTTTCAGCACTCATCAGAAAAGACACGATTTTGGTGTCTGTCATGGCCGTCAACAATGAAATCGGTGCGATTCAGCCGATTCGTCAGATTGGTGAACTCTTAGCTGACAAACCGACGATTTCTTTTCATGTGGATGCTGTTCAGGCGATTGGCAAGATACCACTGGCTGATTTTCTGCCAGAACGTGTTGATTTCGCAACATTTTCATCCCACAAATTTCACGGACCACGTGGAGTTGGTATCGTCTATGTCAAAAAAGGAAAAAAATTGCAGCCGTTATTATCAGGCGGCGGTCAGGAGCGTGATATGCGCTCGACCACGGAAAATGTGGCGGGTATTGCAGCAGCAGCCAAGGCATTGCGTATGACGTTAGAACGCTCGCAAGCTAATCTGACGAAACTTGCAGCGATGAAACAAGTGATACTTGATGCGCTTGCGGCATTTTCTGACGTCATCGTCTTTACAAAAACGGACGATTTTGCGCCTAATATCATCACCTTTGGTATCAAAGGTGTGCGTGGTGAGGTGGTTGTGCATGGTTTTGAAGAACATGAGCTTTATATTTCAACGACAAGCGCCTGCTCGTCTAAGGCTGGCCTTGCGTCAAGCACACTCGTTGCCATGAATGTTGCACCGAAATTTGCAACGTCAGCGGTCAGAATTTCACTCGATGAAAGTAATAACATGGCAGAAATCGAACAGTTTTTAACCATTTTCAAACAGTTACACGCAAAATTTCAAAAAATACAGTAATCAAGGCGCTAAAGGAGTAGTCATGCCAGAGTTAAAATACAGTGAAATCATGGTTCGTTATGGCGAATTATCAACAAAAGGTAAGAATCGGATGCGATTTATCGGTCGTCTTGCCAAAAATATCCGCGAGGTTCTGACGGAGTTTCCAACAATCTCGGTCAAGGCAGAGCGCGATCGTGCGCACATCTATCTCAATGGCGCAGAATATGAGCCACTAGCTGAAAAATTAGTCAAAGTCTTTGGCATCCAAAATTTTTCGCCAGCTATAAAAGTCGAAAAAACCATGCCAGCGCTTGAAGCGGCGGTCGAGGCGCTCATGAAAAAGGTCTATCAAGAAGGTATGACGTTCAAAGTTTCGGCACGTCGTAGCGACCACGAGTTTGAGCTAGACTCAACAGAACTCAATCGCGAGCTGGGTCATACAGTCATCACAGCACTTCCCTTTGCTAAGGTGCAAATGAAACGGCCTGATATTGATTTGCGTGTCGAGATTCGTCCTGATGCGGCTTACCTGAGCTACGAGACAATCAAAGGTGCAGGTGGCCTTCCTGTTGGGACTGCAGGGAAAGGCATGCTCATGCTGTCTGGCGGGATTGACTCGCCAGTTGCAGGCTATTTGGCGCTGAAACGCGGCGTTGAAATTGAGGCGGTACATTTTGCGTCACCACCTTATACAAGTCCTGGTGCTCTTAAAAAAGCCAAGGATTTGGCAGGGAAATTAACGGTTTTCGGTGGCGATATTCAGTTTATCGAAGTGCCTTTTACTGAGATTCAAGAAGAAATCAAAGAAAAAGTGCCAATGCCATATCTGATGACAGTGACACGTCGTTTCATGATGCGCGTGGTGGATGAGATTCGGGCACGCAGAAATGGTCAAGTCATCATCAATGGCGAAAGTTTGGGGCAAGTGGCCAGTCAGACTTTGGGGTCAATGACGGCAATCAATGCTGTAACGACAACACCTGTGATCCGCCCGGTTGTTACGATGGATAAACTTGAAATCATCGAACTTGCTGAAAAAATCGATACATTTAACATCTCGATTCAGCCTTTTGAAGACTGCTGTACGATTTTTGCGCCACCACAACCTAAGACCAATCCAAAGCTTGAAAATGCGGAGAAATTTGAAGCCCGCATGGCGATTGATGAGCTTGTTGCACGAGCAGTTGACGGGATTATGGTCAGCAAGATTTCTGGCGACGGCTATGTTGATGAATTAGAAGAAGCGATTTTAGGCTTGTTGTAAGGATAAATCAAGGGGATCATTTGAACTAAATGACCTCTTTTGTATACGTTTGAAATTCTGAGTGATTTCATCACTCATCATATAAAGGAGTTGCCATCCAACGCCTAAGCGATAAATCGCAAAGGCACGTTGTATCTAGCAACTTCCCTAAATTCTGAGTGATTTCATCACTCATCATATAAAGGAGTTGCCATGTTTAGTAAAGAGAAGTTCCCTGGCTTACTTGCCTTAGGAATTTTTACGTTTATGTCTACGCTTGACGGATCAATCGTTAATATCGCGCTGCCTAGTATGGCACGTGAAATGAAGCTTGATATGGGTCAGGTCACTTTGGCTGTCACCATTTATCTGGTGGTGATTTCAGGTTTGATTTTACTATTTGGTCGTCTGGGAGATTTGATCGGAAAAACACGAATTTTTAGTCTAGGTAGTCTGATTTTCACGCTGGGTTCCCTACTAGCTGGTATCAATCTTGGCTTACATTTCCTGCTTTTTGCACGGATTGTGCAGGCGATAGGCGCCTCCATGACCATGTCAAATAGTTTTGGTATCACAAGTCAGCTTTTTGAGCCGGCGCTGCGGGCGCGTGCTATGAGTATTATTTCCATGTTCGTAAGCCTTGGTTCCATTGCTGGTCCAGCTATCGGTGGTTTTATATTACAAATTGCGAGCTGGTCTTATATTTTTTGGATCAATGTGCCACTTGGTATCATCGCCTATATGGTTGGTCGCAAGGCATTGCCAAAAGATGTAGGATCGGGCTCTGTCAAGGATGCGGACCTGTTAGGAGCCACTCAGATGTTTCTGTCGGTCGCAGTCTTTTTCGTTGCCATGAGCCTGGGGCAGGCGCGAGGGTTTGCAAATCCGCTTGTCATCGGAAGTTTTATTATCATGATCGGTCTTTTGACTTGGTTTATCTATACTGAAAAAACGGTTGCAAAGCCCTTGTTAAATCTGGACATTTTCCGCAGTAAGCTTTTTTCGATGAGTGTCATCACGAGCATGACCATGTTTACAGCAGGCAGTTTTGTCAATATCCTCATGCCCTTTTACCTTCAGGACTATCGTGCTTGTGCGGCGGGCTATGCTGGGTTAATCATGATGGCTTATCCTGTCGGGATGTTTATTTTTAGCCCGATTGCGGGTGTTCTATCTGATAAATTTGACAAGGAAATCATTACATTTGTTGCGATAACAGGTGTGTTACTCGTTCAAGTGGGGTATTTGATGATTGGTCACGGGACGGCTCTGATGCTAGTTCTGGTCGTACTTTTCGCCCATGGTGCTAGCGTCGGATTTTTCCAAAGTCCAAATAATGCGCTTGTCATGTCGACAGTTGAGTCGCAATTTCTAGGGATTGCAGGATCTGTGAATGCATTGGGAAGAAATCTAGGCTTTGTGCTTGGGACAACATTTGCCACAACGGTCTTGTTTGTCGCCATGTCTCGTCAGGTTGGGCGCAGGGTGTCGGGCTATGTCGCCTCGCAGCCGACGGTCTTTCTAAATGGCATGCACGTGGCCTTTTATGTGGCACTTATCTTAGTCATTTTTGCCTGGATATTGTCAGGATATCGGCTTGTCACACGGCAAAAAACGGCTTAATCAATAAGAAAAATCCAAGCCCTGAAATATGGACTTGGATTTTTTCGATATTAAACTCAGTAAGTAATAACAAATTTTTTCTTTTTACCGCGACCGATAATAGTCAGCTCGTCTGCGAGTTTATCCGCGTCAGACAAGGTGTAATCAAGATCTTTGATTTGCTCACCATTGATGCGGATGGCACCTGTCGTGATGTCTTCGCGTGCCTGTCTGCGGCTTGGTGAAATCTTAGCTTCAACAAGTAGCAAAACGAGATCGCCATTAAAATCATCAGAAACGGTATAGCTTGGAATATTTGACAGACTTGACTTGATGTCTTTGATGTCAAGGTTTTTATAGTTGCCCGCGAAAAGCTGTTTAGAAATCTCTACAGCATCCTCGTAAGCCGCAACGCCATGAACCAATGTCACAACTTCTTTGGCAAGTGTTTTTTGTGCTAGACGCTCATGTGGTGCAGCTTCAAAGGCTTTTGCGATGTCATCAATCTCATCAAGTGACAAGAAGGTAAAGATTTTCAAGAAATTAATGGCGTCAGCGTCTTCTTGATTGAACCAGAACTGGTAAAACTCATATGGCGACGTTTTATCAGCGTCAAGCCAGACCGCATTGCCTTCTGACTTGCCAAATTTCTTACCAGTTGAGTCTGTGATCAGTGGTACTGTGATGACGTGAGTGTCATTGCCGGATTTTTTTCGGATGAGGTCAGTTCCAGCAATCATGTTACCCCACTGGTCAGAACCGCCGATTTGCAGGCTCACGCCATATTGCTCGTTTAACTCGTAAAAATCATAGCCTTGCAGGATTTGGTAGGCAAACTCAGTGTAGGAAATACCGGTTTCAATCCGTTTTTTGACAGATTCTTTACTCATCATGTAGTTGATCGTATAATGCTTACCGACGTCACGCAAAAAGTCAAGGACGTTCATCTGACTGAACCAATGGTAATTATTTTCGACAATGGCAGCATTCTCACCGTCAAAATCAAGAAAACGTGACAGCTGATTTTTGATTTTTTCCGACCATTCTTCAACAGTTTTGGCCGTTTGAAGTGAGCGCTCAGCATCCTTAAATGACGGATCACCAATCATGCCGGTCGCACCACCCACCAAAGCAACAGGCTTGTGACCTGCAAGCTGTAAACGACGCATGTTCAAAATTGGCACAAGATGCCCCAAATGGAGCGAGTCAGCCGTTGGGTCGTAGCCAGTGTAAAAACTGACAGACGTCTCAGTCAAAGTTTTTTTTAGGGCATCCTCATCAGTTGTTTGAAAAATCAGACCACGTGCTTTTAGTTCATCAAAGATATTCATAGATGGTTTCCTCGTATTTTTATAAATTATCTCTATTATACCAAAAAATTTGGTATAATTTAAGTTATGACAAAAGAATTTTCAGAGCAGGAGCGCGAGCAAATGCGAAGTCGGTTGACTGATAAAAGAGTCAAACGTCAAAATAAAGCAAAAAATAAGCAAAATAGCGATGATGATAAAGGAAAAACAGCCTTTGAAACGGTCTTTTTAGTCGTTCGTGGTCTAAGTACAATTGCGCTGATTTTAGTAGGGCTAGGGACAGTTTTTGGTGCGGCGACAGGGACTGGCTATTTGGTCAGCCTGATTTCTGACGTAAAAGTGCCGTCAAGTAAGGTGCTGGCTGAAAAAATCAACGCCATTCATGAAGTATCTGTCATGAACTACGCCAATGGTCAGAAGATTTCTGATATTTCAAGTGATTTGGTCAGAAAGAAGGTCGCAAGTAATGACATCTCTGATACAGTCAAACATGCCTTGATTGCGACAGAAGATGAAAATTTTGAAACCCATCATGGTGTCGTGCCTAAGGCATTTTTCAGAGCGATTTTAGGAGAGTCAACGGGCGGTTCGTCATCAGGTGGCTCGACCATTACTCAGCAACTGATCAAGCAGCAGGTGCTTGGCGATTCGCCAACATTTAAGCGTAAGGCAACTGAGATGGTCTATGCACTTGATTTGGAGAAACATTTCACAAAAGATCAGATTCTGACGGACTATCTAAACGTGTCACCGTTTGGGCGCAATAATAAGGGACAAAATATCGCGGGAGTTGAAGAGGCGGCAGAAGGTATTTTTGGCAAGACTGCGAAAACCTTGACCATTCCTGAAGCAGCTTTCATCGCGGGGTTGCCGCAAAGTCCAATTGTTTATACGCCTTATAGTGCAGATGGTACGCTCAAAAGTAAGGAAAATATGCAGTACGGTCTAGCACGTCAAAAAGAAGTGTTGTTTAACTTGTATCGTAACAACTATATTTCTAAAAAAGAGTACACGAGTTATAAAAACTACGATATTTCAACAGAATTTATCGCTTCTGGTACCGCTGAGACGGCTGATCATGACTATCTTTATCACGTCGTCTATGACGAGGCGGTAGCCAAGGTTTACGACTATCTGATCAAGCAAGATAAGGTGTCAGAAACCGATCAGGGCAATGATCAAGTCAAGGCGACGTATGAAAAAATGGCTGAGCAAAAGCTGCAACAGGGCGGCTATACGATAACAGCCACCATTGACCAAAGCATCTATACGGCCATGCAAAATGCGGTTAAAAACTATGGCTATCTGCTGCAAGATGGCACTGGCGAGATTCAGCCAGGCAATGTCCTAATGGACAATAAAACGGGTGCTGTACTCGGTTTTGTTGGTGGACTTGACTATGCGACCAATCAAAATAATCATGCTTTTGATACGCATCGTAGTCCAGGATCATCAATCAAGCCGATTCTTGCTTATGGTCCTGCCATTGACATGGGGCTGCTTGGTAGTGCAAGTCGCTTGTCAAACTATCCTAAGAGCTTTTCTGACGGGACACCGATCATGCACGACACATCTTCAGGGACGCAAGAGATGATGACCTTGCAGGATGCGCTTGATACCTCTTGGAATATTCCAGCCTACTGGACTTATCAGACGATTTTAGCAGATGGCAAGAGTGTTGAGCCTTACATGAGCAAGATGAACTATGATATCAGCGACTATAACATCGAATCGCTACCTTTGGGTGGCGGGATTGATCCAACAGTAGTCCAGCACACAAATGGGTATCAGGCCTTGCTGAATGGTGGTAAATATGAACAGTACTACGTCGTTTCAGACATCAAAGATGACAGTGGAAAAACCATCTTCCACCATGAAGATAAGCCTGTTCAAGTCTATTCAAAAGCGACTTCATCAATCATGGCAGAATTGCTGAAAGGACCTATCAAGTCACAAAAAACGACAACTTTTTACGGTCAATTATCTGCCATCAACCCAACGCTTGCAAGTGCTGACTGGGTTGGCAAAACAGGCACGTCAAATGATTATGTTGATGCCTGGTTAATGGTTGCAACACCTGACGTAACGCTGGGGTCATGGATAGGGCATGACAATAACGCGTCAATGGCTTCTCTGACAGGTTATAGCAATAACTCGCAATACGTAGCGCAGCTGACCAATGCCATCTACCAAGCCAATCCGAATGTGTTTGGCGTCACTGACAAGTTTGAAATGGATCCGTCTGTCACCAAGTCAACAGTGCTTGTGTCAACGGGTGAAAAGCCTGGCGCCTTCACGGGAGGTGGCTATACCAACTTTACCTTGTCAGGCGCTACGACAACTTCCTACTGGGCAACGTCTGAAGGTGCACCTGTGACGCAGTATAAGTTTGCTATTGGCGGTTCTGACAGTGACTATGCTAATGCCTGGTCGCAAATACTTGGCACGAAATACAAGAAAAAATGAAAAACAAAAATGATGCAATCAAGCATCATTTTTTGTCGCGTTTTCAGTGATTTTACCATTTTCAACAGTAAAAATCGTCATTTTTTCAGGTAAATTTTTCAGGTGATCAAGCGTTGTTGTGGTGATAAAAGTTTGTGTTTTGCCGATGACGAGTTTTAGCAGATCGAGCTGGCGCTGATTATCAAGCTCGCTCATGACGTCATCTAGCAGTAAAACAGGATAGTCACCGGTTTCTTTGAATATCAGATCAATTTCTGCCAGCTTGACTGAGAGCGCAGTTGTGCGCTGCTGTCCTTGTGAGCCAAAGTTTGAAACGTCGATGTCATTGACCAGAAACTGCAAGTCATCCCGGTGAGGACCGACAGACGTTTGCGCGCGGAATAGATCTTTTTGACGGGCGGCTTTGAGTTCTGACGCAAAGTCAGCTTTGACATTTTGTGCGTAGATGATTTGCAGTTTTTCTTTGCCATGGCTCAAGGTATCATGGAGTTCTGACGAAATGGCGTTCAGACTCTCAGTAAAGCTCTGACGGTGGCTAATCACCTTTTGACCGTATTCGACAAGCTGATCATCGAGGACGGAGAGAAAATTCTCGTCGATTTTTGCCTTGTCAAACTTGAGGTAGCTGTTGCGCTCCTTGAGCGTTTTATTATAACGCATGAGATCGTACAGATAGACAGGACGAATCTGCCCGATTTCCATGTCAATAAACCGCCTGCGCACGCTTGGTGCGCCCTTGATAATCGCTAGATCCTCAGGCGCAAACATGATGACGTTAAGGTTGCCGATATAGTCAGCTAGCTTATTTTCTCGCAGGTGGTTGACCTTTGCGATGCGTCCTTTACTGGTTAGCGCAACTTCGAGTGGTACGGTCGCATTTTTTTTGACAATGGTTCCCGCAACGCTCATCTCTTTTTGGTCCCAAGCTAAAAGCTCCCGATCAGAGTGGGTGCGATGGCTGCGCGTCAAAGCAAGAAAATAAATACTTTCAGCAATATTTGTCTTACCCTGTGCATTTTGCCCGATAAAGAGATTGAGATTGGGGTTAAAAGTCAGTGATAAGTCAGCATAGTTGCGGAAATTTTTGAGTTCTAGTGTCTTGATGATCATAGGTCAGTCATTATTTTGCGCCTGGAAATTTTGGTTTTGCTTTTTTGGCAATGGTGCGCTTGAAATATTGTTCTTTGTTATTACTTGCTGCTTTTTTTTGGCTGTCCGCTTTTTTGTTGTCAGCATTCATTTTTTTGACGATGGCTTTGACGCGATCTTCCTCAGCACGTTCGCTTTCACGTTCGGCGATTTCCTCAGGTGTTGCAGCGAGGATGTCAATCTTGAGGCCAAATCCTGGGAATTCAACTGTATCACCTGCGTAGAGCTTTTTGCCGCGGCGATTTTCGTATTCGCCATTATAAAGCACATCATTTGTCGCTAAAAATTGCTTAGCAGCGCCACCTGTTTCGATAATGGCAGCTTCTTTGAGAAACTTGCCAAGGGTAATAAACTCATCGTAAATCGTATAATTATTCATATCTAATTTTACCACATTTTTTGGTATAATAGAGAGAATAGATGAATAGAGAATAGGAATTGTGCGATGGATAGTAATACCTAGTTCAGCACAGCATCTCAAAAAGGAAACTCATGGAACTTAAAACTGGTGTCAATCTTCACATTATCAATGAAAAAAAATTCAAGACGGTTCAGTTTTTGATCCGATTTCGCACGAAAATGTCTCGTCAGAACGTCGCAAAACGTGTGATTATCTCGAACCTCTGGGAGACGTCAAATGCTGTTTTGACGACTAATCAGCAGTTGCAACGAAAACTTTCTGACATGTATGGCGCTAGTCTGTCGACAGGCGTCGCAAAAAAAGGCAATAATCACTTTTTGAATCTCGCCATGAGCGTGGTTAATCCAAAATTTGTTGGGACTGATACGGTTATGGATGCGATTGAACTCTTGCATCAGACGATTTTTATGCCTTTTATCGATGGTGAGATTGGATTTGATGAGGCGACTTTTGCGCGTGAAAAGAAAAATCTTTTGCAATATCTGGCATCAACGCGTGAAGACAAGTCGTATGTCGCGTCAACGCGCCTAAGTGAGCTTTTTTTCTCAGATAGCAATCTTGCAACACCCAGCATCTCAAACGTTGGGTTGATGGAGCAAGAAACGAGGCAAAGTGTTTTTGATTATTATCGCAAGATGCTTTTGACAGATACCATTGACATCATGGTTTTGGGAGATTTTACAGCGTCTGACGAGGCAAGGATTGAAGCCCATTTTGCGGAGATGCCGTTTACTGACCGTGCGCCTTTGACCGATATTTTTTATCAGCAGGCAGCCTCAAACGTTGTTCGTGAGAAAACGGAGCAAGAAGATGTCAACCAGTCAATCCTGCAACTAGCTTATCATCAGCCCGTCAGGTATGGCGATGCTGACTATCTGGCTTTGCAGGTTTTAAATGGCGTGCTGGGTGGCTTTTCTCATTCAAAATTGTTTACAAATGTGCGTGAAAAAGAAAGCCTTGCCTACTATGCTAATTCGCGATTTGATAGTTTTACTGGCTTTTTAAAAATCTCAGCAGGCATCGATGCGAGCAATCGTAGCAAGGCGTTGAGTATCATCAGAGATCAGGTCAGGGCCATAAGTACTGGTGATATTTCTGACGAAGAACTCCGTCAGACTAAGGATATGCTGCGCAATAATTACTTTTTGGCGCAGGATTCGCCGAGCAATCTGATTGAACAGGCATTTATCCAACATCTTTTGCCAAAAGAGACTTTGAGCGCAAAAGAATGGGTCAAAAAACTTGACGCTATCACAGTTGAAGACGTCGTCAAAGTGGCAAAAACATTGAACCTACAAGCTTTATACTTCATGGAGGGAGACGCACTTGGAAATTAAACACTATCCGCAGGTTGCAGAAACCTTGTATAAGGACGTTTTGCCAAACGGCTTGTCAGTTTATTATCTACCAAAGCCTGACTATAACAAGACTTATGGGCTTTTTACGACTAACTTTGGCAGTTTGGATACGACCTTTGTCCCGCGTGGGAAGTCTGAAATGACTGACTTTCCAGAAGGCATTGCACATTTTTTGGAGCATAAGCTGTTTGAAAAAGAAGATGGCGATGCCATGAATTTTTTCAGTGCCTTGGGTGCGAATTCTAATGCTTTCACGAGCTTTACACGGACGTCGTATCTGTTTTCAACCATGGAAAATAGCGATGAAAATGTGAGTTTATTGCTTGATTTTGTGCAGGAACCGTATTTTACAGAGGCATCTGTGGCAAAGGAACAGGGCATTATCACGCAGGAAATTCAGATGTATCAAGACGATGCAGATTTCAGACTTTTCTTTGGTTTGCTGCAAAATCTCTATCCGGATTCGCCACTTGCTTCTGATATTGCGGGAACACCGCGCAGCATTGGTCAGATCACAGCTGATGCGCTCTACGAAAATTATCAGACCTTTTATCACCCGTCAAATATGAATTTATTTGTGACAGGACCATTTGACGTTGAAAAAATGGCGGAGTTGGTGCGAGATAACCAAGCACAAAAATCGTTTCCAAAAACGGAACCCATCACGCGTGCAGCATTTTCAGCAGCAGCGCCAATTGCGAGCAACAAAATGGCATTTGACGTGACCATTCCAAAACTGGCGTTGGGATTTCGTGGGTATGACCGTTTGCCGTCAGATAGTTTATTGCGTTTTGAGTACAAAATGGCTGTTCAACTCATGCTGACCATGATTTTTGGTAACACGAGTTCACGCTATGAAAGCCTGTACAATGAAGGCTTGATTGATGATTCATTTGGCTTTGACTTTGAAGTGGCACCGCAATATCATTTTGCCAGTATCACATCGGATACAATTTATCCAATAAAACTTGCTAAAATTTTGCGTGATACGCTAAAAAGTTATAAAATAGAAAGTGATTTCAATTCTGAACATCTGACGATTCTCAAAAAAGAAATGCTGGGGGATTATTATAAATCGCTCAATTCTCTTGAATTTATTGCCAATCAATTTTCATCTAATTTGTTTGAAGGTGTGACATTCTTTGATTTTCCGATGATTTTATCAAGTCTGACACTAGAAAAAATCATACAACATGCCGACAAATTTGTCAGTCAGATGCAAACGACTGACTTCGTGATGAATCCGAAATAATCCGTACATTAACTAAAAAAGAAAGGAGTGCTCGTGGCACAAAAAACAGTTGGTCAAGTCTTGCGTGATAAACGCGCAAAGCTAGATCTGACGCTTAACGAAGTTGAAGATCTGACCAAAATTCAAAAAACGTATATCGTTGCGCTAGAGCACGATGACTATGAGGCGCTCCCAGGCGATTTCTACGTCAAGGCCTACCTCAAACAGTATGCCGATCGCTTGCAGATAGACTACGATAAGTTGATCAAGGCCTATGAAAATGGCGAGACGATAGAGGTGCGGGATCCCAACGATTTTTCGGAAAACTACCGGTTTGTCAAACCATCAGAGCGAGATGAAATGGATGAGAACGGAGAAAAAACGTTCAAGCACTACCTGCCAATCGCGCTATTAGGCTCAGTTGCAGTCTTGATCGTGCTCAGCGTCTCTCTCGCCGTCTTTCTAAATAAACCTAAAAACGACAGTATCGCAGCTAATCTTTATAGCGTGTCAAGCACGTCAAGTCAGGCAGCCTCGTCAGAAAAGCCGGCCGCAAGTACACCTGCAAAGCCAACGACAGAGATTACGGTGACGGGTGACGGCCAAGCGCTTGTTGCAACGGTGAAAAATGCACCAAGTCCAGTAAAAGTTAGTCTTAGCGCCGCAAGTGGTGCAAGTATTTGGATTGGCATGACAAATGCTGATTTGCCAACAGGACAGATCACACTGACAGATGCCAATCCGACAACAACCACGCTGACAGATGCACAAAGTATTCTGACGCTTGGCAGAACCAGCGGACTGACAGTGAAAATTGGCGATAGCACAGTTGATCTGACAGGCATCGCCGCACCGGAAAGTCCAGCAACACTAACGATTAACATCGAATAAAACGTGTCATAACGACTTGTTTATACTAGAAAATGGGATCACATGAAATTTACAAAAGAAAATCTTCCAAATAATCTGACAATCGGCCGTATCTTTGCCATTCCCGTCTTTATCTTGATTCTGGCCTTGGCTGGACAGTCTCAGGCTTGGCAAATTGTCGCCGCGATTTTGTTTGCACTTGCCTCAGCTACGGACTGGCTGGATGGCTATTTGGCCCGAAAATGGGAAATCGTCTCAAACTTTGGCAAATTTGCGGATCCCTTGGCAGATAAAATGCTCGTCATGTCAGCCTTTATCATGCTAGTACCGTTAAAATTAGCACCAGCTTGGGTCATTGCCATTATCATCTGCCGTGAACTCGCAGTCACAGGCTTGCGCCTTCTCCTAGTTGAGCAAGGCGGGGTCGTTATGGCAGCAGCATTACCAGGAAAAATCAAGACCTTTACACAAATGTTGTCGATCATCTTTTTATTGCTCGGCTTAAACCTGATTGGCACGATTTTCCTGTATATCTGCCTCGTTGCAACGATCTACTCTGGTTATGACTACTTTGCGAAAAATATGTCTGTTTTTAAGGACGCTGACTGATTGCAAGTTGTTTTAGTAATATCTTGCAAAATCATGCCGACTGATATATAATAAAAGTAAGAGAGTAGCCGGACGCTGAGAGGCTGCAAATAGTAGTAATGAGAACGTGACATGTGATAAAATAGTTAGCGACTTTATAGCTAAAAGCTAGGCGGATTGTCTAGGAAACAAGGTGGTACCACGATATAGTCGTCCTTGAGTGCGGAGATCTGCACTCAGGGGCGTTTTTAATTAAGCGTGATCATGAGAGTGAAAGTGAGAAGAGATAATGAAACTGCAACGACCTAAAGGCACCAATGATATTCTGCCAGGCGAGAGTGAAAAATGGCAATTTGTTGAGGAGACCATGCGTCTCGTATTTAGCGACTATCATTTTAGCGAAATTCGCACGCCGATTTTTGAGCATTATGAGGTGATTTCTCGTTCGGTCGGTGACACGACTGACATCGTAACCAAGGAAATGTATGACTTCTATGACAAGGGCGAGCGCCATATCACCCTACGTCCTGAAGGGACAGCGCCAGTTGTGCGTTCGTTTGTTGAAAATAAAAAATTTGCCCCTGAAGTCCAAAAACCGTTTAAAGTTTACTATACAGGACCAATGTTTCGTTATGAACGCCCGCAAGCTGGGCGCCTGCGTGAGTTTCATCAGATTGGCGTTGAAAATTTTGGCTCGAAAAATCCAGCCACAGATGTTGAGACGATTGCCATGGCAAAAGCCTTTTTTGACCAGCTAGGCGTGCAAAATATCAAGCTTGTGATCAATTCATTGGGTGATAGCGAAACGCGTCAGACCTACAGAGAAGCACTGATTACCTATCTAGAAGTGCATCTGGATAACTTGTCAGAAGACTCAAAACGTAGGCTACATGAAAATCCCTTGCGTGTACTAGATTCTAAGGATAAAAAAGACATCGAAATCGTCAAAGATGCGCCGTCAATCCTGGATTTTCTGACTGATGCAAGTCAGCAGCACTTTTCTGACGTCAAGACCATGTTAGCAAGCTTAGAGATCCCTTATCAGGTCGATCAAAACATGGTACGCGGGCTTGATTACTATAACGACACGATTTTTGAGTTCATGACGGATATCAATGGCCGTGAGCTGACAATCTGTGGCGGTGGGCGCTATGACTCGCTTGTGAGCTATTTTGACGGACCTGATACGCCTGGTTTTGGCTTTGGTCTTGGCATTGAGCGATTGCTGCTCGTGCTTGACGAACAGGGCGTTGTGCTCCCACTTGAACAGGCGCTTGACGTCTATGTGGTCGTGCTTGGTGCGGGGGCCAATGTTGCAGGACTCAAGCTCGTGCAATCGCTGCGCGATCAAGGTTACGCCGTAGAACGTGATTTCTTAGACCGCAAGATCAAGCAACAGTTCAAGTCGGCCGAAGAATTTGGCGCAAAGACCATCATCACGTTAGGCGAAACAGAAGTCGAAACGGGTCATATCACAGTCAAAAATAATACCACAAGAAAAGCAATTGAGACGCAGCTTGACGCCATTCAAACTGACTTTGATCCTGTTTTTTCAGAAGTTATGGTGGACTAAATGACAGATAAACTCAAGATGTTTACCGCACTATCCGTTTTCGCCATCATCGCAAGTCTGTATCAAATCGCAACGAAGACTTACAGTTATGATAGAACATTTTTAGTGATTTATTGTGTGATTATCCTATTGTTTAATCGTGATAAGGCGTTTTCAAAAAATAGACTGGCAAGTATCATTGGTATTTTGACGATACTGCTCCTAGTTGTCAAGTCGGTTTTAGCGAGGTTAGCGTGAAGACAGATAAATTATGGCAGCTCATCGTTAAGATCATCGCTGGTTTGATGAGTCTCATCAGCCTATCCATGCTACTGCATGGCGATTATAATGGTATCAATCTTGTCTGGTTTGTGATATTTTTCATCGTTTGCCATAACTTGATAAAACCGTTATACCAAAAAGAAAATCGCCTGACGCTTATTTTTGTAATCGTGGCTGTTTTCTTGCAAGTGGTTTTAGCAATTTTTAAATTTGCGACGGCTAGTTGAACGCCTATCTTAGGACAAAAAATTTTAAAATAGAAAGAATAAAATGATATGAAACGTACATTATACGCGGGCGCTGTCCGCTCAGAAAACATTGGTCAAACAGTGACTTTGACAGGTTGGGTATCACGCAGACGTGATCTTGGCGGTCTGATTTTTATCGATTTGCGTGATCGCGAAGGTATCATGCAGCTCGTGATTAACCCAGAAAATGTGTCGTCAGAAGTGCTTTCGACAGCTGAAAGTCTGCGTAGCGAATTTGTCATCGAAGTAAGAGGACAAGTCATCGCTAGAAGCCAAGCAAATGATAAACTTGCGACGGGCCAAGTTGAGCTTGAAGTCGCATCACTCGTCGTTTTGAACACGGCGAAAACGACACCTTTTGAGATCAAAGATGACTTGGAAGCAAGTGATGACACGCGCATGCGTTATCGCTACCTTGATTTGCGTCGTCCTGAAATGCTCAAAAATTTCAAACTGCGCCATAATGTCACAAAAAGTATCCGTCATTATCTGGATGATTTAGATTTTATTGACGTTGAAACACCAATTTTAACGAAGTCAACGCCTGAGGGTGCGCGTGACTATCTGGTGCCAAGTCGCCTGTCAGAAGGGCATTTTTATGCGCTACCACAGTCGCCTCAAATCACCAAACAACTTTTGATGAATGCTGGTTTTGACCGTTATTATCAGATTGTCAAATGCTTCCGTGATGAGGATTTGCGTGGGGACCGTCAGCCTGAGTTTACACAGGTCGACCTGGAAACATCTTTTCTTGATGAAAAAGACATTCAGGACTTGACTGAGGGCCTCATTGCCAAAGTCATGAAAGACACGAAAAATATCGACGTGACCCTGCCTTTTCCACGTATGAGTTACGATGATGCCATGAATCAATATGGTTCTGACAAGCCTGACACCCGCTTTGATATGCTGCTTTCTGACGTGTCAGAAGTCGTCAAAAAAGCGGATTTCAAAGTTTTCTCTGAAGCACCAGTCGTCAAAGCAATCGTTGTTAAAGCCGCCGCTGACAAATACTCACGCAAAGACATCGACAAACTGACAGAATTTGCCAAGCAATTTGGCGCCAAAGGCCTTGCCTGGGTTAAGTTTGTAGCTGGCGAATTTGCCGGACCTATCGCAAAATTCCTGCCAGAAATCTCGTCAGAACTGGCTGATTACTTAACCCTGTCTGACAATGACCTCGTGTTATTTGTAGCTGATACGCTTGATGTTGCAAATGCAACGCTAGGTGCGCTTCGCAGCCGTATTGCACGGGAGCAGGACTTGATAGATCCAGACAAGTTTAATTTTCTGTGGGTCATTGATTGGCCAATGTTTGAGTGGTCTGACGAAGAAAATCGCTATATGAGTGCCCACCACCCATTTACCCTGCCAACAGCAGAAAGCGCACATGAACTTGAGGGCGACTTGAGTAAAGTACGCGCTGTGGCCTATGATATCGTGCTGAATGGCTATGAGCTCGGTGGTGGCAGCCTGCGGATCAACCACAAAGACCTGCAAGAACGCATGCTAAAAGCGCTAGGTTTCACAGCTGAGTCAGCACAAGAACAGTTTGGCTTCTTGCTTGAGGCGATGGACTACGGCTTTCCACCACATGGCGGCCTTGCAATCGGACTTGATCGCTTTATCATGCTACTTGCCGGCAAGGATAATATCCGCGAAGTCATCGCTTTCCCTAAAAATAATAAGGCGAGCGACCCGATGACGCAGGCACCAAGCACCGTTTCAAGTAAGCAACTGGCTGAACTCAGCCTGAAAATCGGACAATAAACCACAATTATGATAAATGCGATCAAAAATCTCTCCATCGAAAAACTGACGCAGAAACTCTCAGCATCAGTCGTTTATGCGATTTTATCATCTGTCGCACTGAATTTCTTTTTTCAGCCTGGGCACGTTTACTCAAGTGGTATCACAGGTTTAGCACAGATTTTAACGACGATTTCTTACAATGTCGTGGGTCGCAATATCCCAGTTTCTATCACCTTGTATGCGCTGAATCTGCCTTTATTGATCTTGGCCTGGCTGAAAATCGGGAAACGTTTTACGATTTATACGGTCATCACTGTTACGCTGAGCTCAGTTTTTATCCACTTTATTCCGAGTTTTACCTTATCGACGGATCCGATTATCAACGCTGTATTTGGTGGCGCTGTCATGGGTTCTGGTATCGGCTATGCGCTTCGCAGCGGGATTTCGAGTGGTGGGACGGACATCGTTAGTCTCTATGTTCGCAAAAAAACGGGTCGTCAAGTCGGACATATCAGTCTGATTTTTAACGGCGTGATCGTGATTATTGCTGGGGTTCTCTTTGGCTGGCAATATATGTTCTACTCGCTTTTGACAATCTTTGTCTCAAGTCGGGTGACTGACGCCATTTACACCAAACAAAAGAAAATGCAGGCGACAATCGTGACGAAAAAGCCAGAGCTTGTCACGAAAACCCTGCATGAAAAGCTGCATCGCGGTGTCACAGTTGTGAACTCAGCAGAAGGTGGCTACACACATGATAATCTAAGCGTGCTCATCACCATCATCACGCAGGCAGAATATCAGGATTTCAAGTATATCATGAAAAAAATCGACCCCACGGCTTTCGTTTCCATCGCTGAAAATGTCAAAGTTTTGGGCAGATTTGTCGAGGATGAAGCAGTTTGAGAATGATTATGACGATAAGACTGAGCGAAATAGCGCTCAGTTTTTCAAAATAGAAAGTAGGCAGTATGTCAAAAGAAATCAAATTTAAACCGTTAAATTTCTTGATGATCGCACTTGGAACCGCGATTTACGCCTTTGGCTTTGTGAATTTCAACATGGCAAATCACTTGGCAGAAGGCGGTGTGAGTGGGATTACTTTGATTTTTCATGCTTTGTTTCAGATCAATCCAGCCTACACGCAGCTGATTTTGAACATCCCGCTTTTCATCCTTGGCATCAAGATATTCGGCAAAAAAGGACTTGTTTACACGATCTATGGGACGGTCACTATGTCATTTTTCATCTGGTTGTTTCAGAGGGTTGGGATTAGTATCAATATTGATCACGATAATCTCATTGCGGCTTTACTTGCTGGCGTTTTTGCTGGGATTGGCGGCGGTCTTGTCTTCCGGTTTGACGGAACAACAGGCGGTGTCGATATTATTGGTAGATTTTTTGAAGAGAAGTATGGCTTTCAGATGGGGCGTACCCTGCTCGTTGCTGACTTTTTAGTTCTTGCGACAAGCCTGATTTACATTGACATCAAACACATGATGTATACGCTGATTGCAAGTTTCGTGTTTAGTCAGGTGGTCGGTATCGTCCAAACGGGCGGCTATACGGTACGCGGCATGATTATCATCACTGACAAACACGCCGAGATTGCATCGAAAATCCTTGCTGATATTGATCGAGGCGCGACCTATCTACACGGCGAGGGTGCCTACTCTGGTGAATCTAAAAATGTCCTCTATGTCGTGCTAAATCCTCAGGAAATCATCGCCGTCAAGCGTATTTTGCAAGATGTTGACCCGCAGGCATTTGTATCCATCATCAATGTCCACGAGGTTGTGGGTAGCGGCTTTACTTATGCTGTTAAGAAGTGAAGGGAACTACTAAGTGTTGCAATAAGTACCAAAAAAGCATCTAGTTTAGACTAGGTGCTTTTTTGGTTTTCAGGACACTCAAAATGATAGTATTACATATTTTTATCATGATTTTCGGGGGGGGGGGGGGGTAAGTAAATTGTAATCTTTTGGAATATTTAAATCTAGACGCCATTTTGATATAGACTGTTTTAATTCGTTAATATCAGACATAAACATTTCTGATACAGATAACAGGGGGGCATCAGTTTCTGGACGTGATGAAAATGGAGCGGTATCGTACAAGTATTCGACTGTTGACATTAGTTTGATGCTGTTTTTTTCAGCTGCTTCAGTGCGTCCGATTAAATAAAAATAGACAATTTCGTAGTATCGTTGTAGTGTTGCGACATGGATAACCATAGTGCTAGGCGTAGCATGTTGAACGGCAGCATAGGCATAGTTTATGGTACTAATCTGACGTGATTCGACCGCACGAGTAAATAAAAAGCCGCGGAACATAGTAATCATCATAATCGTTTCGTAGTCATCAAGTGCAACATTGTAACGTTTATCAAGCTCTCCGACTAGCGTTGCTAATATAGATGAATCATTGAAGTCATCATTCACGATAATATAGAATAAAGAATTTAGCTCATAGCTTTGCCAGACATCACGCGCCATGATAGCAGAATAAAACTTGTCAAAATATGCCTTATAACCCGTCGTGTCTCCTTTGAGACTGGCAATGCACAGGTCAATATAATCAATAGTAATCGGAAAAAATTCGGAAATGTACTTATTTTCTTTGAGAGTGTTCAGTATAGCTAAGCTCTCGTCAATTTTTGAGTCGTCATTTTGAGCGAGCACAAATATTGCATTGATTGACATGATAATTTGATTAATATCGTAACTTGTATACTTTGTGGCAGCTGTAACATTATGGGGTTGAAAATCGTAAAAAGTAGCAGGCTTAAAAAGCATTTTTTTACTCTCTTCGGGTGTTATATTGAGTAGCATGATAAGAGACGTATAGTCGCTCAGTGAAAAACTTGTTTCACCACGTAGGAGACGATAGTATTTATTTTTACTGATACCGTGTTTCTCTAAGTCTTTGATTTTGATTTTTTTATCTTTTCTGATTTCATCAAGTTCTTGCAGCATATTTTATCTCCAAACGCTTCAGTTATTTTCCTGTATGTTAATATTAGCACATTTGTTTTAGATGTCAAAGAGTGGTGCTAAAATTAGCACGTTTTTTTTTTGTTGCCCTCTTTCTTGATAATATGGACTAAGGAACTAAAAAAGTTCAAAAAAATAAAGAGGTTTTTAAAAATGAAGCAAATTCAGAGTAATTCAGCGGTATTGACATATGATAGTGTGGGTAATGCTGCAAATCCAATCAAATCTGCTAATAAAAAGGTGTCACATTTTCGTGCGTGGAAGTCTGGGAAGATTTGGCTTTATGCAGCAGGGGTGATGCTGGTATCGGCAATGACATCAGTTGGTTTGCCAGATAATATCAGTCATACTTTGCCAAAAATGGCGCAGGGTTCGAGAGTTTATGCGGATACAATTGAAAAAGATACCTCTTTTTTGAGTAATCTTGTAATCACTTCTGAAAATGGCTATGATCCGACATATTTTAACCAATATTCAAATGTCGAACTGACTGCAGACTGGGTATTGGGGGATTATCAAAAGGGTGACACGGTCAATTTTGCATTTGATACGACCTATGTGTCAGTTGCAAATCAGATTAGTTTTAATTTATATGCGAATCAAACAGATGCTGATGGCAATGAGGTGTTAGATGCTGATGGCAATCCAGTCAAAATTTCAGTTGGTACCGTGGTTGTCAATACTGATGGGACTGGGACAGTAACATTCAATGATCCAACCAATTATTTGTCGACACATACCAACGTTCATGGTACGATGAGTATTCTCACAAGAATGAACTCAGATGTTACACCAAATCAAACTATAACCATCAATACATCGTGGGGAGATCAAAGTGTTACAATCAACGATAGTAACTCTGAACAGATTAGTTCAGATGAGTTGATTGCAAAATGGAATGACAATATTGATAGTGATGGTGCACTTAGCTGGGGAATTCGTGTCAATTATGCAGGTGAATCGCTGAAAAATGTGGTTGTGAACGACACATTGGAAAGCAGTGCAAAAATAATTCCTGGCAGTGTCGTTATCAATGAAGTAACTTATACAAATTATATTGCAGATATTGGTGCTGATGTGACAGATCAGTTTGAGATTGACTATGTTGATGACCAGCATTTCACAGTTAATTTTGGCAATATTGATAAAACATATTTGATTCATTACAAATCAACGATTACAGATCCTAATGATAAAGTCATTGATAATAGTGTTAGCTTGACAGATGACAATCATCCAAAAAATAGTGCTGATGCTAACTACAAAGTAACGACTGGTCAAGGTGATGTAGTGGGGGATGACAAACCAGTAGATGTTGAATCGGAATCAGAATATGAGAGCGATTCTGACTCAGAAAGCGAGTCAGAATCAGACAATCATTCGGATTCAGAGAGTGAGTCAGAATCGTACAGCCATTCAGAATCAGAGAGTGAATCCGAATCGGATAGTCATTCAGAATCGGAAAGCGAATCCGAATCAGATAGTCATTCAGATTCAGAAAGTGAATCTGAATCAGACAGTCATTCAGACTCAGAAAGTGAATCCGAATCAGATAGTCATTCAGACTCAGAAAGTGAATCCGAATCGGACAGTCACTCGGACTCAGAAAGCGATTCATTATCGGACAGTCACTCGGACTCAGAAAGTGAGTCCGAATCAGACAGTCACTCGGACTCGGAAAGTGACTCAGAGTCAGATAGTCATTCAGAATCAGAAAGCGATTCATTATCGGACAGTCACTCGGACTCAGAAAGCGAGTCCGAATCAGACAGTCACTCGGACTCAGAAAGCGAATCTGAATCAGATAGTCATTCAGAATCAGAAAGTGAATCCGAATCAGATAGTCACTCGGAATCAGAAAGTGAATCCGAATCGGACAGTCACTCGGACTCAGAAAGCGAATCTGAATCAGATAGTCATTCAGAATCAGAAAGTGAATCCGAATCAGATAGTCATTCAGATTCAGAAAGAGAATCCGAATCAGATAGTCATTCAGAATCAGAAAGTGAATCCGAATCAGATAGTCACTCGGAATCAGAAAGAGAATCCGAATCGGACAGTCACTCGGACTCAGAAAGCGATTCATTATCGGACAGTCACTCGGACTCGGAAAGTGACTCTGAGTCAGATAGTCATTCAGACTCAGAAAATGAATCAGAGTCTGACAGTCACTCGGACTCAGAAAGCGAATCCGAATCAGATAGTCACTCAGAATCAGAAAGTGAATCCGATTCCGACAGCCACTTTGAAAGTGATCACGAAACGCCTGTTGTTCCAAACACAAGTCATCCTGATAACGGTTCATTGCCCAAAACAGGTGATAGTGATGAATTGAGTAAAGAAATTAGCTTAGTAGCCGGAGGAATGCTTGCTGCGGGCGCACTTATGACCGCAAAAAAACGGCGAAGAAATGCTAGAACGAAATGAAATAAATAGAACTAAGCAAAAAAATGAACTCCGACAATCCGTCAGAGTTCATTTTTTATATCATATATCAAAACTCAAAGCCCAGTCAAATAATCATCAAAGACCGCAAGCATGTCATCTTGCGTGTTAGCCTGGTTAATGGCGACCTTAACTTTTGCGGCGCGTGGCGCACCTTTGAGGTAGTAGGCGGCGTGTTGGCGAAACTCGCGTGGACCAATTTTGTCGCCTTTGAGGCGTGTCAGACGTGCCAGATGTTCTTTTGCAGTCTGGATTTTTTCAGCGACAGTCGGCTCAGGCATCTCATCGCCAGTTGCCAAAAAGTGAGCGGTTCGCTTGAGCATCCACGGATTACCAAGGGCGGCGCGGCCAATCATGACGGCATCAACGCCAGTTTCATCAAGCATGCGTTTGGCATCCTGAGGCGTTTTGACGTCGCCATTTCCGATGAAAGGAATACTGAGTTTGCCCGCAACTTTAGTGAGCCAATTCCAGTCGGCGTGGCCTTCGTACATCTGCACGCGCGTGCGGCCGTGCATGGCAATGGCTGCAGCGCCACCTGCCTGTGCTGCTAGCGCATTTTCGACGGCAAAGAGGTGATCTGTGTCCCAGCCTGTACGCATCTTGACGGTTAGCGGGATCTGGATAGCTGATGAAACGGCAGAAACCACATCGTAAATCTTATCAGGATCAAGCAAAAGGCGCGCACCAGATTCATTTTTTGTGACTTTGGGGACAGGACAGCCCATGTTGATGTCAATCATGTCAGCAGTCGTATTTTCTTGGACAAACTTGGCAGCCTCGACCAGTGTGTCGGCATCTCCGCCAAAAATCTGGATGGACAGGGGATTTGGGACACCATCAAAGTCAAGCATAGACAGAGTTTTTGTATTGCGATGCTCGATGCCTTTGTCAGAAATCATCTCAGTGACCACGAGTCCAGCACCAAATTCTTTGGCGAGGCTCAAAAAAGCCTTGTTTGAAATGCCAGCCATTGGGGCAAGGACGATGCGGTTTTTGATGTCGATGTCGCCAATCTGCCATGGCGATGCGTAAGTATTAGTCATGTGTTAAAAGTTCTTTCAAATCATTTTCGGAAAAAATATAAGTTGTTTCGCAAAATTGGCAAGTGACTTCGGCGCCGTGATTTTCGTCGATCAATTTTTGGACTTCGCCGTCACCTAGGCTTTGGATACCGTGGCCAAAGCGCTCTTTTGAACAGTCACAGTGGAAGGCAAGTGGTGATTCTTCTAAAATCTTGTACTGGTCTTGCCCGTAAATGGCGTCTAATATTGCTTTTGACTGGTCTTGTGAGCGCAGAAGTTTAGAGATAGCAGGCATTTTCTGAATGCGTGCTTCAAAGGCTGCAATTTCAGCGTCTGGCGCATCAGGCATGACCTGTACGAGAAAGCCACCTGCGACATTGACCGTTTCGTCTTCATTGAGCAAGACGTTTAGCCCAATTGCTGATGGTGTCTGCTCGGATGTCGTCAGATAGTAAGCGAGATCTTCTCCGATTTCACCAGAAATCAGCGGTGTTTGACCTGTGTAAGGCGTTTTTAGCCCCATGTCCTTGACGACAGAAAACCAGCCCTGACCGACCAAATCGCCGACCAGCACTTCGCCAGTTGAGCCACGTTTATAGTCGACATTTGGCTCTTTGATGTAGCCTTTGACATTGCCACGGGTGTCTGCGACGGCGACAATCATGGTGATGGCACCACTACTTTGCACACGCACGGTAATCGTGTCATCGCCTTTTTGATTAGCACCCAAAATCTGTGCAGCAATCAAAGTACGACCTAACGCCACAGTCGACGTCGACCAAGTTTGGTGGCGCTGTTGGGCTTCAGCAACAGTTTGCGTCGCTTCAAGGGCGTAGGCTCTGAAAAAGCCGTCGTTTGAAATTGTCTTGATCATCTTATCCATTCCTTTATTTTACCACAAAGCCTGCCTGTCTGCATAGGCTTTGATTTGATAAATAAGCTGTAAAAACTTGAAAATGTAAGCGTTTTCTAGTAGAATGAAGACAAACCAAGATAAAGTTAAAGAATGGAGTAACAAAAGAACATGGCAAAAAAGACGTATAAAATGGCAGATGATTTTCTATGGGGCGGCGCTATTGCTGCCCATCAGGCGGAAGGTTTCTGGGATGTCGATGGGAAAGGTGTCTCGATAGCAGATGTTCTGACGGCGGGTGATAATCAAACGGCCCGTCAGATCACAGACGGCGTCGTGGCAGGCGAAAACTATCCCAATCACCACGGCGTTTATTTTTACGAGACCTATAAAGAAGACCTCGCTTTATTAAAAGAAATGGGTTTCAAGGCGTTTCGGACGTCGATTGCTTGGACACGTATTTTTCCAAATGGTGATGAACTTGAGCCAAATGAAAAAGGGCTGAAATTTTATGATGACTTGTTTGACGAGATGAATCGTCTAGGCATCGAACCTGTGGTCACCTTGCAGCATTTTGAGATGCCTTATCACTTGGTGACAGCCTATGGTGGCTGGTACAATCGAAAAGTTATTGACTTTTTTGAGCGTTATGCGCGCGTTGTTTTGACGCGTTACAAGGACAAAGTCAAATATTGGATGACGCACAATGAGATTTCAAATCAGGCATCGCTAGCGGATGCCCACTCGACATTTCAAGTTTGGGTTAACTCAGGGTTGAAATTTGACGAGAAGGCTACACTTGATGAAAAGCTAGAAAAGATGTATCAGGCAGCGCACAATGAACTCGTTGCGTCAGCACGTGCTGTCATCATCGCGCATGAGCTTGATGCCAATCTAAAAGTCGGATGCATGCTTGCTGAAACGCCGATATACCCAGCAACGACCAAACCTGAGGATCAGTTAGCTGCGCTCAAAGCAACGCAAGCACGGGAGTGGTTTGCAGATGTCCACGTCAGAGGTGCCTATCCTGCGACGCTTGAAACCATGTTTGCGCGCAAGGGATTTCGCAAGAATGTGACGGAGCAGGACTTTGACGAGCTCAAACGTGGCACGGTTGACTACTTTGCCATGAGCTACTACATGAGCTGGGTGGTCAGGGCTGTTGCTGAAAAAACGGTCGTTTTGGATGATCAACGCTCAGTTGCACTCACGCCAAATACAGAAATTCAGGCGTCAGACTGGGGCTGGAACATTGATCCAAAAGGCTTACGGTTTGTATTGAACCAACTGTCAGATCGCTATCCCAACTTGCCAATCATGATTGTTGAAAATGGTTTTGGTGCTTACGACGAACTTGTGGCAGCAGAAGACACCGACAATGCTGAGCTGACCGTGCATGACGGCTATCGCATTGACTATCTGCGGGAGCATATCCGAGCATTTGAAGAGGCTGTAGCGCTTGACGGTGTCAATCTAATCGGCTACTTGAGCTGGGCACCGTTTGATATCGTAAGCGCGGGTACGGGCGAGATGAAAAAGCGTTACGGTTATGTCTATGTCGATCTCGACGATTTTGGCAATGGTAGTGGCAAACGCTATAAAAAAGACAGTTTTTACTGGTATCAGCAGGTGATTAATACTCAGGGACAAGACCTGGGAGATACTGTTTGATAAGGTTTGAAATCAAAAAAAGGTCATCAGAAATTACGTGTTCTGATGACCTTTCTTATCTCATAAATAACGCTCAGCGATGACACGATCACCGTCATAAGGCATATGCACGCCGTCAACAATCTGATAAGCATCCACGCCTTTACCCGCGATAATCACGGCATCTGACGGATTTTCTGTCTCAGCAAGCGCAGTCTGAATGGCAGTTTCGCGATCCACAATGATGCGAACAGGGCGCGTGATAAAACTTGCGATTTCACGTGCGATGTCAGCAGGATCCTCAAAACTCGGATCGTCCGCCGTCAGAATCACATCAATCAGCGGACGCTGCTCAAGCAGCTCGCCAATGCCCTGCCTGCGACTTTCAGCTTTATTACCTGTTGTTCCGATAATCAGCGTGATTTTACCTGTCTGATACGGTGACACAACGCCAATCAGCTTGTCAAGGCTATCAGCGTTATGTGCGTAGTCAACAAATACTTTAGCACCATTTGCCTGAGTTAGCACTTCCATGCGGCCTGGCACGGTCGTTTTTGCGATGCCGATTTGGGCATCTGCGAGACTTGCGCCCAGGCGAATGCTTGCAAGCGCTGCAGCAACAGCATTTTCTTGATTGAAACGGCCAATTAACTGAATCTCAAACGCTGCACCGAGTGTTGAAAAGCTGAACGCCTCAGAGTTTGAGATCGGGTGTTCTGACGCATCGCCATAGAAGTCGTGCTCAGAAGTCAGCTCCGATTTGACGAAGTCAAAATGTGCCATGTCGCTATTAACGACGGCGTAGCGGCTATTTTTCAAGAGCTGCCGTTTGCAATAAAAATAATCCTCAAAAGTCGGGTGCTCGATCGGACCGATATGGTCGGGTGAGATGTTGAGGAAAACGCCAACGTCAAAGGTCAGACCGTAGACACGCGCAGTTTTATAGGCTTGTGATGAGACCTCCATGACCAGATGCGTCATGCCATTTGTCACGGCTTCGCGCATCATGCGAAATAAATCCAGGCTTTCAGGCGTAGTCAGCTGCGACTTGAAGTAGGTTTTGCCGTCAAGCGTCGTGTTCATCGTTGACAACATGGCAGTTTTGCCGCCATTATACGTGTCGAGGATATTTTTAGCAAAATAAGCCGCCGTCGTTTTGCCTTTGGTGCCAGTAAATGCCAGAGTTTTGAGGGCGTTTTGCGGCATCTCATAAAAATGCATGGCAATCATGCTCATAGCATGCTTGACATCGCTCACGATAATCGCAGGAATGCTAAGGCCATAGTCAATCTCAGAAATGTAATAAGCAATCTCCAGATCACGGATATAGTCAGGCTTGAAATTCAGTCCCTTGGCAAAAAAAAGGGTTGATGGTGTTACATCACGGCTATCATAGCTGATTTTGTCAAAAGTGGTATCAGTAGTCGGCTCAGAAAAATACTGGTTATTGTCGATAATATCTCGGAAGTTTTGGTCGTTTTTCAGAAGTGTCAGTACTGTTTTCAAAGTTATCATAGTTATATTATAGCGGATTTTTTGCTAAAATTGTAAATGAGATAGGAAATTCAGACGAAAAATCTGAATTGTCAGCTGACATCTGATGAATAAAGGAGCGTGTCCATGCCAGAATTACCAGAAGTTGAAACCGTCAGACGAGGGCTAAATCAGCTTGTCCGTGGCAAAAAGATTACGTCAGTCACGCTTGATTATCCGCGGATGATTCACTCAGACTTGTCAGAGTTTAAGGATTTTCTGACAGGCCAGACCATTTTCGACGTGACTCGGCGTGGCAAGTATCTGCTGTTTGACCTCGGTCAGAAAACGCTTGTCAGCCACTTGCGCATGGAGGGCAAATATCTTTTATTTGAGACAGACAAAGTCCCCGAAGACAAGCATTTTCACGTGAGATTCGCACTCGCAAGCGGCGAGACGTTGATTTATCAGGACGTGCGCAAATTTGGCACCATGGAGTTGATTGACAGCGTTGCACTTTCGGATTTTTTCACCCGTAAGAAAATGGGACCAGAGCCGATTGCAGCAGAGTTTGACTTGAAAACGTTTGAGGACAAACTCTCTGTCAGTCAGAAAAAGATAAAGCCCTATCTACTAGAGCAGACTTTGGTTGTGGGGCTGGGCAACATCTATGTTGATGAAGTGCTCTGGTGTGCTATGATTCACCCATCAGAAGTCTCGGGAAATCTGAAACGTGCTCAGGTAAAAAGGCTCAGAGATGCCATCATTTCCGTCCTTGCAGAAGGTGTCAAACGTGGTGGCTCAACCATTCGTAGCTATAAAAATGCACTAGGACTGGCTGGCACCATGCAGGATTATCTGAAAGTCTATGGCAAGACAGGTGAGCCATGCGCACGATGCGGTACGCCAATCGAAAAATACAAACTAGGCGGACGTGGCACGCACTTTTGCCCGCATTGTCAGAAACTCAAAAAGTTTTAACATGATAGTGGTTGTTGCGAGGTGACATTTTTGCATTTTTTGCGTATATAAAAGTAGGTAGAAAAATGCTATAATAAAGAAATACGAAAAGTTTTGTGGCAAGACCACAAGCAGATAAAAAGGAGATAACTTTGGCAAAAAAAGCTAAGAAAAATCTAGACGATATTACGAAAAAATTTGGCGAAGAGCGTGAAAAGGCGCTCGACATTGCGCTAAAAAGCATTGAAAAAGATTTTGGTAAGGGCGCACTCATGCGTCTCGGGGAAAAAGCTGAACAAAAAGTTCAAGTTATGAGCTCAGGCTCACTTGCGCTTGATATTGCACTAGGTGCTGGTGGCTATCCCAAAGGTCGTATTGTCGAAATCTACGGACCAGAGTCATCTGGTAAGACAACAGTTGCACTCCATGCAGTTGCACAAGCACAAAAAGAAGGCGGAATTGCTGCCTTTATCGATGCCGAACATGCCCTTGATCCAGCCTATGCTGCGGCACTTGGCGTTGACATTGATCAACTATTGCTCTCGCAACCTGACTCAGGTGAGCAAGGTCTTGAAATTGCAGGTAAGCTGATTGATTCAGGGGCTATTGATCTAGTGGTTATTGACTCGGTTGCAGCACTTGTCCCTCGTGCTGAAATCGATGGTGAAATCGGGGATTCTCACGTTGGTCTGCAGGCTCGGATGATGTCGCAAGCCATGCGTAAACTCTCGTCTTCTATCAATAAAACAAAAACAATCGCCATTTTCATCAACCAACTGCGTGAAAAAGTCGGTGTCATGTTTGGTAGTCCGGAAACAACGCCTGGTGGGCGCGCTTTGAAGTTCTATGCCTCAGTGCGTTTGGACGTTCGTGGCAATACGCAAATCAAGGGAACTGGCGAAGATAAAGACACGGCGATGGGGAAAGAAACGAAGATCAAAGTCGTGAAAAACAAGGTTGCGCCACCGTTTAAAGTCGCAGAAGTTGAAATCATGTTTGGCGAAGGCATTTCACAGACAGGTGAGCTGGTGAAAATCGCATCAGATCTTGATATTATCAAAAAATCAGGGGCATGGTTCTCTTACAATGATGAAAAAATCGGTCAGGGTTCTGAAAAATCGAAATTGTACTTGAAAGAACACCCAGAGGTGTTTGATGAAATCGACCACAAAGTTCGTGAGCATTTTGGTCTTGTTGAAGGTGCCACAACTGCTGAACAAACTGAAGAAAAAGCAACTGAAAAAACAGCTGCAAAAGCGAAAACAACGGATAAAGCAGAAAAAGAGGACGCACCAGCAGCAGAAGCCGTTGAACTTGAGCTTGATACTATCGAAATTGAAGAATAATCACAAGACTGAGCAGTTTTTTCAAAAAAATCCGGCAAAAGCGACATAAATTTTGGACAAATTGCCAAAAAAGTGCTAAAAAGATGTTTTTATCTCAAATAGGGCTTTTGACTGATGACAAACTGTGTTATAATTGATAACATATAGTAGAGTTGACGACGTGTCATATCTGACACCGTCAATCTATAACTCGACACGCGTTAGATTTACAAACACGGGAGGAAATATGCTAACAATTTATACGGCACCATCGTGCACAAGCTGTAAAAAAGCTAAAAAATGGTTGGGTGATCATGAAATCGCTTATGATGAGCGTAATATCATGTCAAGTCCCTTGTCAACAGACGAAGTGAAACATATCTTAGAAAAATGTGATGATGGGATAGAATCATTGATTTCAAGTCGCAATCGTTTTGTGAAATCACTCAACGTTGATTTTGAAGAGTTGTCATTGTCTGAAGCGGTGACAATCATCTCTGAAAATCCACAAATCTTGCGTCGTCCAATCATTATGGATGACAAGCGCCTGCACATCGGCTATAACGAAGAAGAAATTCGTGCGTTTTTGCCACGTAGTGTCCGCGTTTTAGAAAATGACGGTCTGCGCTTGCGAGACGCCATCTAAAAACACTGAAAAGTGTTTTTATTTTACCGAAATAAAAAATAGAACAAATAGAAAAGAAGTTAGCAGATGATTTTTGATACACATACGCACCTGAACGCAGAGAATTTTGCTGGACGTGAACAAGAAGAAATAGAGAAGGCAGCAGAATATGGTGTCACAAAACTCAATATTGTAGGATTTGATTTACCAACAATCAAGCAGAGTTTGGCCTTGTCAGAACGTTTTGCTGGTACGCTCTATTCAACGATTGGCTGGCATCCGACTGAGGCAGGCGACTATTCTGACGAAATCGAGGATCTGATCACCTCGCATCTGACAGACAAGCACGTGATTGCCTTGGGTGAGATTGGGCTTGATTATCACTGGATGACTGCGCCAAAAGACGTGCAGAAACGTGTTTTTCGCAGGCAGATTCAGCTATCCAAAGACTATGAGTTGCCATTTGTGGTACACACGCGCGATGCCATGGCAGACACATATGAGATTATCAAGTCAGAGGGTGTTGGTCCTCGTGGCGGCATCATGCACTCATTTTCTGGGACACTTGCTGAGGCTGAACAGTTTGTGGCGCTTGGTATGATGATTTCATTTTCGGGCGTTGTGACCTTCAAAAAAGCGCTGGACTTGCAAGAGGCAGCAGCGAAGTTGCCGCTGGATAAGATTTTAGTTGAAACGGATGCACCGTATCTTGCTCCTGTGCCCTATCGTGGCAAGGAAAATACGCCTGCATACACCAAGTTTGTTGTTGAAAAAATCGCTGAACTCAGAAACTTGACAGCTGATGAAGTGTCGCAAGCGACTTATGACAATGCCATGGCTATTTTCAGGATAAATGACGATAAATAGGATGAACAAACAAAACATGACTGATAAACAAGTGATTTCAGAAGTCATCGTCGTTGAAGGAAAAGATGACACAGCAAATCTCAAACGCTATTATGACGTGGATACCTATGAAACACAAGGGTCTGCCATTTCTGATGATGATTTGTTGCGCATTGAACGCCTGCACGAACTGCGTGGGGTCATCGTTTTTACGGATCCTGATCACAGTGGAGAGCGCATCAGACGCATTATTATGACGGCGATTCCCAGTGTTAGACACGCTTTTTTGAATCGTGGTGAGGCAAAGCCGAAGTCCAAGACAAAAGGCCGCTCGCTTGGCGTCGAGCATGCTAGTTTTGCGGATCTGGACAAGGCACTTAGCCAAGTCACGTCAAATTTTGATGATGTGATGGATTTTGACATGACAGCGCATGATTTGATTCGACTAGGCTTAATTGCGAAAGCAGACAGTCGAAAACGACGTGAATTTTTAGGTGAACAACTCAGAATCGGCTACAGTAACGCCAAACAGCAGCTAAAACGATTGGCTTTATTTGGGATTACCTTGGCGGAAGTTGAAGCAGTGATGCAAAAGTTTGAATCAGGAAATGATGGCACTCATTAAGCTAAAAGACGTTCGTTATACTGGAATTTTGCGGTCGCTACCGTCGCTCGTGATAGGACAGCCACAAGTATCAGATTGATCAGCCCAATTCTGGCAAAAGACTTATAAAAAACGATGTAATTTAGTAATCAGCAGCCACAACAAAGGCTTTTCTGTTATAATGATAAGAGACCACAAATTCAGGAGAAAATCATCACATGCACATAGCAGATTATCGCGTTACTCAGGCCATTTTAGAGCGTCATGGCTTTTCATTCAAAAAAAGTCTGGGGCAAAATTTCCTCACAGATACCAATATTTTACAAAAAATTGTTGATACGGCTGAGATTGACCAGGATGTCAATGTCATCGAAATCGGCCCTGGCATCGGTGCTCTGACGGAGTTTATCGCAGAGAAAGCTTCCGAAGTCATGGCCTTTGAGATTGATGATCGTCTGATTCCCATCCTCGCAGATACTTTACGTGATTTTGATAATATCACAGTTATTAACGAAGACGTGCTCAAAGCGGATTTACAGACGCACATCAAAAATTTTAAAAACCCTAACCTACCGATAAAAGTTGTCGCAAATCTGCCTTATTACATCACGACGCCCATTCTCATGCACCTGATTGAGAGCAAGATTCCTTTCACCGAGTTTGTCGTCATGATGCAAAAAGAAGTGGCAGATCGCATCAGTGCAAGCCCTAATACTAAGGCTTATGGCAGCTTGTCAATCGCAGTTCAGTACTATATGACTGCACAGGTGGCTTTTATCGTACCCAAAACGGTCTTTGTGCCCGCGCCAAACGTTGATTCGGCCATCCTTAAGATGACTCGGCGCGATGCGCCAATGGTAGAGGTTTCTGATGAAGATTTCTTTTTCAAAGTCGCAAGACTTGCCTTTGTCCATCGCAGAAAAACGCTCTGGAACAACCTCCAGTCAGCCTTTGGCAAGACAGAAGACATCCGTGCCCAATTAACAAAATCACTAGAAATAGCAGAAATATCCCCACAAATCAGGGGCGAAGCCCTCTCAATTCCTGAGTTTGCAAAACTTGCTGAGGCACTTTTGCCACTTAAATAAAAAGCCCACCGAAGGCTTAACTGTAGTGACTCCGAAAAGTTAGACGAAAAATCTAACTTCATTTTACAATTTGCAAAAAAAATCCAAGTATAAATACTTGGATAAAAAGTCTAATTTTGGGGGCATATCAAACGCCATTAGTTTTTTTTATATTTTAGTACCAGCCATTTGCCTGATGAAAGGCCCAGGCTGCTTCCCATGAACCGTAGCGCTGTGCGACATAGTTGTCGGCGACGCGTTCTTGATTGGCAGCAGAATAGTCGCCACCCAGGTAGGAAGCTGAAAGTTGGTAACGGCCGTAGTATTGTCCGTTTTGTGCCGTGTAGGAACCACCAGACTCTGTCATAGCAATCGCTTCTTTAGCGGAGCTTGCAGAAAAGCCGTTCGGCGTTGCATAGCTATCAGCAGTCGTTTCAGTTGTCTGTGTTGGTACGACGTCAGCAGTCGCAGTTTCAGTTGTGTTAGTGGCATTTTCAGAAGCAACTGTTGCATCAGTATCGATGGTAATTGCTTGTCCGACTTGGATCAAGCTGAGGTTGTCGATGTGATTAGCCGTAGCAATCGCTTGAACATGGCTGTCGTCGTTGAAAAATTGTTCAGAAATCTGAGATAGTGTATCGCCAGGTTTCACTGTATAAGTGACTTGGTCAGCGCTTGCCAAAGTAGCATTGCCTGATGCAAAGATACCACCTGCAATCAGTGTACCAGCTACAAGGGCGATGTTTTTAGTTGACATTTTTTTAGTCAACGCTTTAAGCTCGTCGTGTTTATATGTTTTCATGTCTCTTAGTTTAACAAACTATTTTACCAGTCATGTGAAAATGGCGTGAAGCTTTTGTAACGAATGTGACAGTTTGTCATAAAAGTCACTTGACAATATGATATAATAAAACTAATTGCGTGAAAATGGACAGTATAAAATACTAGTGGAAAGTGCCGAATAACAAGCTAATCGTGTATTTTACCCACATTTTTAAAAGAATAAGACGATATAAGGAAGTCACATGACAACATTAGCAGAAGATATTAAACGTAGACGAACATTTGCCATTATCAGTCACCCGGATGCCGGAAAAACGACGATAACTGAACAACTCCTTTATTTTGGTGGTGAGATTCGTGAGGCAGGTACTGTAAAAGGCAAGAAAACGGGCCATTTTGCTAAGTCCGACTGGATGGACATCGAAAAGCAACGTGGGATTTCCGTGACGTCATCTGTTATGCAGTTTGACTACGCAGGTAAGCGCGTCAATATCCTGGATACACCAGGGCATGAGGACTTTTCTGAAGATACTTACAGAACGCTTATGGCGGTCGATGCTGCTGTCATGGTGATTGACAGCGCAAAAGGGATCGAAGCGCAGACGAAAAAACTGTTCCAGGTTGTCAAACAACGTGGCATTCCTGTTTTTACCTTTATCAATAAACTTGACCGTGACGGGCGTGAACCGCTTGATTTACTAGCTGAACTCGAAGAGGTGCTTGGTATTTTCTCAACGCCGATGAACTGGCCAATCGGTATGGGGAAAAACTTTGAAGGCTTGTATGATATGACAAACAAGCGTTTGGAGCTTTATCGTGGGGATGAGCGTTTTGTTGATTTTGAGCAAGGTGAGCAAGTTTTTGCGACCAATCCTTTTTATCAGCAAGCAAAAGACGATATTGAGCTGATGACTGAGGCGGGGAATCCCTTTGATGCGGCTGCTGTTTTAGCTGGTAATTTGACACCTGTCTTTTTCGGATCAGCACTGACAAACTTTGGTGTGCAGACTTTCCTAGATAGTTTTCTAGCTTACGCGCCCGAGCCGCAAGGGCACAAGACAACAACTGAAGAGATTGTGTCACCAACGACGCCAGACTTTTCTGGATTCGTCTTCAAGATTCAGGCTAACATGGACCCACGTCACCGCGACAGAATCGCTTTTGTGCGCATCGTGTCGGGTGAGTTCGATAAGGGCATGTCGGTCAAGCTTGCGCGCACGGGTAAGGCTGTTAAGCTCAGTAATGTCACACAGTTTATGGCGGAAAGCCGTGAAAATGTTGAAAATGCGGTCGCAGGCGATATTATCGGGGTGTATGATACGGGGACTTATCAGGTCGGAGATACCCTGACGACAGGCAGTCTTAAAGTTGAGTTTGAACCACTGCCGACGTTTACGCCTGAGCTTTTTATGAAAGTTTCGGCAAAAAATGTCATGAAGCAAAAGTCTTTCCATAAGGGTATCGAGCAGCTAGTGCAAGAAGGCGCCATTCAGCTCTATAAAAACTATCAGACGGGCGAGTATATGCTGGGAGCTGTCGGTCAGCTGCAGTTTGAAGTCTTTCAGCACCGCATGGAAGGCGAGTACAATGCTGAGGTTGTTATGAGCCAAATGGGCAAAAAAACCGTGCGCTGGATCAAGCCTGAGGACCTGGACGAACGCATGTCAAGTTCGCGCAATATCCTAGCCAGAGACCGTTTTGACAATCCTTTGTTCCTATTTGAAAATCAGTTTGCGGAACGCTGGTTTGCCGATAAATATCCTGATGTGGTTTTGAGTGATCAGGCACCTGTCAGATAATCAAAGAGAATCAGACGTTTGAAAAGACGTGTGATTTTTTCTTTGGATGATTTTTGACGCTCAAAACGTGAAAACGCATTCTTAACTAGAGTGCTATCATTTTCACTAAAATTGTGCTATACTTAATAGGTTGTCCAATCGGGGCAACCGTCACTCAATGGAGTATTTGGATTTAGTATTTAGCGTTTTGAGCCTGTTTGCTTGAAATGCAAACAAGTTTATGATGAATGAACTTATAAAATAAGATTACCGAAAACTCCATGATATTTGAATGGAGAAACATTTGAAATTTACAGAACTCGGATTGTCAGAAGACATCCTATCAGCAGTTACAAAAGCAGGCTTTGAGCAACCAACGCCTATCCAAGAACAAACAATCATGCTTGCGCTCGCAGGCCGTGATGTTATCGGTCAAGCTCAAACAGGTACTGGTAAGACAGCTGCCTTTGGCCTACCAACACTTGATAAAATCGACGTCAACGGTGGTTTGCAAGCCTTAGTTATTGCACCAACACGTGAACTTGCGGTGCAATCACAAGAAGAACTTTTCCGTTTTGGTCGCGACAAAGGCATCAAAGTCCGCTCAGTCTTTGGTGGTGCGAGTATTGACAAACAAATCAAAGCGCTCAAATCTGGTGCACATGTCGTTGTCGGCACGCCAGGTCGTATGGTTGACTTGATTAAACGTCGTGCACTTCAGCTTGGTGATATTGAAACCTTGATCCTTGATGAAGCTGACGAAATGTTGAACATGGGCTTTATTGATGACCTTGAATTTATCATTAAAGCAACGCCAGCTGCGACACGTCAAACGCTTTTGTTCTCAGCGACAATGCCTGATGCCATCAAAAAAATCGGCGTGAAATTCATGAAAGATCCTGAACATGTCAAAATCGTTTCAAAAGAAATGACATCAGACTTGATTGATCAGTACTATGTGAAGACAAAAGAATTTGAAAAATTTGACGTCTTGACACGCCTGCTCGATGTTCAAAAGCCTGAACTTGCTATTGTATTTGGTCGGACAAAACGTCGTGTTGATGAAATCACACGTGGTTTGAAATTACTCGGTTACCGTGCAGAAGGTATCCATGGTGATTTGGCACAACAAAAACGCTTGGCTGTTTTGCGTGATTTTAAAAATGACAATCTGGATGTTTTGGTAGCAACTGACGTTGCGGCGCGTGGCCTTGATATTTCAGGTGTGACGCATGTCTACAACTATGATATCACCCAAGACCAAGAAAGCTATGTTCACCGTATTGGCCGTACTGGTCGTGCCGGCAAATCTGGTTTGTCAATCACTTTTGTGTCAAATAACGAAATGGGCTATTTACGAGCGATTGAACGTTTGACGAAAAAAGAAATGAAAGGCATGAAGCCACCAACACGTGAGGAAGCTTATCAAGCAAGCCTTGCTGTTGCATTTGACGAAATCAAACGTGATCTGACAGATCCAAAACTGGCGGCTAAACTCGACAAATTTGACGAAGATGCTGACAAGCTTTTGGCTGAATATGATCCAAAACTTTTGGTTTCACTCTTGCTTCAAGCCAAAGTAAAAGATCCTGATACACGTCCAAAAGTTGAAATCGCAGCTGAAAAACCATTGCCATTTAACGGTGAAGGTGGTAAAGGCGGCGGCCGTGGCGGTAATCGTGGTGGTGGCCGTGGACGCAATGATCGTCGTGGTGGTGGCTATAACCGTGATAAACGTGGCGGACGCGATCGTGATGACCGTAACAAAAAAGATTACTATAAAAAAGATAAGCAAAAAGTCCATCCAAAAGCGACTGAAAAGAAACCTGGTTTTGTGATTCGTAATAAGGGTGATAAATAAACTTGCAATAGGCAACTCTGAAAAGTCGGAAACGGCTTTTTGTGTTATAATAAAGAGATAAAAAATACAGTCGTTGGCAACTGTGCCAAGATTACCTTCTAACTAGAAAGAATAAAACATGACCTTCAAATCAGGATTTGTATCCATCATCGGCCGTCCAAACGTCGGTAAATCAACCTTGCTCAATCATGTTATGGGGCAAAAAATTGCCATCATGAGTGATAAGGCGCAGACAACACGTAATAAAATCCAAGGGATTTATACAACCGAAACTGAGCAGATCGTTTTCATCGATACACCAGGGATTCATAAGCCACACAATGCTTTGGGTGACTACATGGTGGAGTCTGCTTACTCGACTTTGCGAGAAGTTGACACGGTGCTGTTTATGGTGCCTGCCGATGAGGCGCGTGGCAAGGGTGACAACATGATCATTGATCGCTTGAAACAGGCCAATGTCCCTGCTATTTTGGTTGTCAATAAGATTGATAAGGTGCATCCAGACCAGTTGCTTGCACAAATCGATGATTTTCGCACGCAGATGGACTTTAAAGAAGTTATCCCGATTTCAGCCTTAGAAGGCAATAACACGGATAAGTTGCTTGAAATTCTCAAAAGTAATCTGGAAGAAGGATTCAAATATTTCCCTGATGATATGATTACTGATCACCCTGAGCGTTTTTTGGTCGGTGAGATGATTCGGGAAAAAGTGCTGATTTTGACACGCGAGGAAGTGCCGCATTCGATTGCGGTGACAGTTGACTCGATGAAACGTGATGAAGATACTAATAAAGTCCACATCATGGCGACAATTTACGTTGAACGCAAGAGTCAAAAAGGCATTATCCTTGGTAAAGGTGGTGACATGATCCGCAAAGTCGGGAAAATGGCACGCCGTGACATCGAGCTCATGCTAGGAGACAAGGTTTACCTAGAAACATGGGTTAAAATCAAGTCAAACTGGCGTGATAAAAAAATTGATATACAGGAAATGGGTTATCGCAAGGACGATTATTGATGGAAAATGCAGAATTTATAGAAGAAGAGATTTCCACTGCTGAAAATCAGCAAAATAGGATGCTTGCTGGCACTTTTTGGATGACAGCAGGCGATTTTCTCTCAAAAATCTTGGGTGCCATCTATATCATTCCTTGGTATGCCTGGATGGGTACCCACGGTGATCAGGCAAATGCCCTGTTTTCAATGGGTTATAACGTATATGCCTTGTTTTTGCTGATTTCAACGGCTGGTATTCCAGTTGCCATTTCGCGTGAAGTTGCCAAGTACAATGCGCTGGGTGATCGCAATATGTCTTATCGATTAGTCAGACAAATGCTGGTCTTTATGGGTGTACTGGGGCTATTTTTTGCTGGGGTTATGTATTTGCTTGCGCCATTTTTTGCCAGTCTATCTGGTGGTGGCAAGGACTTGATTCCAGTCATGAAAAGCCTGTCGCTTGCTGTCTTGGTTTTCCCTGCTATGTCGGTGATCCGAGGTTATTTTCAGGGTCTTAGCAACATGAAGCCTTACGCACTCAGCCAACTCATGGAGCAGATTGTTCGTGTGATTTGGATGTTGGTTACAGCTTATACGATTATGAAGATTGGCTCGGGGGACTGGGTGAAGGCTGTGACGCAGTCAACAACAGCAGCTTTTATCGGGATGATTGCAAGCACGGTTGTTTTAGTTGTTTCCTTGATGCGACAAGGTGATATTTCAAAGATTGCAAATCCTGGTAAGTCAAATCACGAGATAAATGCCGTCAGATTATTAACGCAGACTTTAAAACAGGCCATTCCGTTTATTGTGATTGGGTCTGCCATCCAAATTTTTAAATTGATTGACCAGTCAACATTTCCGCATGTTATGAGACTTGTTGCGAACTATACAGATGCACAGCTGATGATTTTTTTCTCTTACTTTTCAGCCAACACGGATAAATTGACCATGGTCTTGATTGGTGTTGCGACAACGCTAGGCGGTGTCAGCATTCCGCTTATAACATCCAGCTATGTCAAGGGTGAAAAAAAAGAAACGGCGCATCTGATTTCTTATAGTGTTCAGCTGTTTGCGATTTTCATGATTCCTGCAGTTGTGGGTATGAGTCTTTTATCACGAAATATTTACACGATATTTTATGTGACACCAAATCAACTTCAGCTCAATCTCTTTATCTTTGCCTTCTTGCAAAGTTTTCTACTTGCGAGCTACGCCATGTTATCGCCTATGTTACAAGCGCTGCACCACAGCCGACTTGCCATGCGCTATTTTGGCGCAACGCTTATCATCAAGCTGATTTTGCAGGTGCCTGCGATCTATCTCTATGAGTCATATGGGCCGATGATTGCGACGACGATTGCTTTTGGGACGGGCGTTTTCCTGTTTCTGCGCAAGATTCAGCAGGTTTCAAATTTCTCAATCAAGGCGACATTTCGCGGTGTTTTGGGCATTGTCTGCATGACGGCGGTCATGGCAGTTATTGTTTTGGTGGTCAAATGGTTGCTGCCGTCAAACGTCTATCTGACGACAGTTGTATCGGGAGGTATTGGCCTCATTAGCTATCTGATCATGGCAGCAAAACTTGGCTATCTTGAAAAATTGCTAGGGGCAAAGGGAACATCTTTGCGCCGTAAACTTCATATTTAACAAAGGAAAGACACACATGGGTAAATATCAACTCGACTATAAAGGACAAGCATCTGTCCAAAAATTTCACGAAAAAAATTCGACGGGTAAGTCTGATAAGCAAAAAAAGCTTGATGAGATTAAAGCCAACTATCTAAATAAGAAAAAGAAATCAGGCAAGTCGCTATGAACAATCCAAAACCGCAAGAATGGACTTCTGACGAGTTGTCACAAGGCTATATTGCAGACTACAAACCGCTAAATTTTGTGGATGGTGAAGGCATTCGTAACTCACTTTATGTGAGTGGGTGCATGTTTCATTGCGAAGGTTGCTACAATGAAGCGACATGGAATTTTCGATTTGGCACGCCTTATACGGCGGAGCTTGAAGCACGTATCATGTCTGACATGGCACTGTCTTATGTGCAAGGTCTGACTTTGCTAGGTGGCGAACCATTTTTGAACACGCAAGTTGTTTTACCGCTTGTTAAGCGCATCAAAAAAGAGTTACCAGAAAAAGATATTTGGAGCTGGACGGGCTATACTTGGGACGAGCTCATGCAAGAAACGCCTGATAAACTTGAATTGCTTGATAATATTGATATCCTAGTCGACGGGCGTTTTGAGCTGGCTAAAAAAAATCTACTCTTGCAATTTCGTGGGTCGTCAAATCAGCGGATTATCGACGTAAAAAAATCTCTCGCTAAAGGAGAGGTTGTCATCTGGGATAAGCTCAATGACGGCAAGCAATCTGTTGAGCAATTTCACAAAGAAAAACTCATCTAACAAGTCATATGAAAGACGTTCACAAGGGCGTTTTTTTCATTTTTAACATATAATAGAATATGAGGTAAATAACATGAAAAAACTAAATATCGCCTATGTTGGCTTTGGCAAATCAACAAATCGCTATCACATTCCTTTCGTCAGAACACGTGACACCTTCAATATCAGCCGTGTCTATGTCAGAAGCTTGGGGAAAAATCCGATTGAACAGGCTGCGCTTGAAGCAACAGGCACGATTTTCTCTACTAATATCCATGATATTATCAATGACGCAACTATTGATCTGGTTGTAGTTGTGACGCCTGCGACGACGCATTTTGACTTGGCACGTCAACTTTTGACGGCTGGGAAAAATGTCTTGTTGGACAAACCTGCTGTTGAAAAGCGCTCAGAAATGCAAGAACTCATCAACATCGCAAAAGAAAAAAATCTATTTTTTATGCCCTATCAAAATCGTCGATTTGACAGTGATTATCTGACGGTCAAACACATTCTTGAAACGGGCTATCTGGGGCGGATTATTGACGTTGAACTGCATATGGACCATTATCGTCCGTCAGATGAGATTCAGAATGGTCGTCAGATTGACGGTGCTTTCTATGGTCATGGCGTGCATTTGGTTGATCAGATGATTGCGCTGTTTGGTGTACCAGATCGTGTGACTTACGACATTCGTGCGACGAGAAACCCCGCATCAAGCCTTGATGACCAGTTTGAGGTTGGCTTATTTTATGCTGACAATATGAAAGCCACGGTGCAGGCGACTGAGATGGCGATGACGAGCTATCCCAAGTGGGTCATCAAAGGCAGTCGTGGCAGCTATATCAAGTACAACATGGATCAGCAGGAAAATGACCTTAAGGCCTATATCTTACCGGGAGATTCGGGCTTTGGGAAAGATGCGCCGCAAGATTTTGGCAAGCTCGTCTATCTCAACCAGAGTGGCGATCGCATCGAAAAATACATCCCGTCTATCACAGGTGACTACGGTCGTGTTTATGACGCTGTTTACGACACTTTGGTCAATGGTGCTGAAAAATTAGTCACAGACACGCAAATGCTAGCTGTCATTGCAACACTTGAAAATGGCTTTACGGCGCAACAAATGCTATAATATGAGAAAATGAAAAGAGGATGTTAAATGGTACGGATACAAGATGATTTATTTGAAGCAGTCAACGCTGACTGGCTTGCAACGGCTGAAATCCCCAGTGATCGCCCACGTCTAGGTGCGTTTGATGAGCTCGTCATTGAAAATGAAGCAAGATTGATGAACGACTTTGCAACAACAACTGACTTCGGTGATGACACCGTCATGAACGAATTTGCCAAGTTTTATCAAAAAGCTGGTGATTTTACAGCACGTGCAGCATTTGGTACGGCTGTTGTGAAACCTGAACTTGCGCGCGTTGAAAGGTTGCGCGACTTCGCTGACTTAGAAAACCAATTGGCTGACTTGATTCTGACGAGTCAAGCGTCACTGCCGTTTAACCTGTCTGTCGATACAGATATGAAAGATGCAGTGCATTACGCGTTGACCTTGTCTGGTGCTGGCCTCATCTTGCCTGACACGACCTATTATGCCGATGAACATCCCAAAAAAGCTGAGTTACTCGCGCTTTATACCAAAAACACTGTAGAAATTCTCAAAAAGTACGGATACGACGCAGATTTTGCACAAAAAACAGCTGAAAATACAGTCAAGTTTGATGAGATTTTGGCGCAATATGTTAACACGTCAGAAGAGTGGGCAAAATATGCAGAGCTTTACAATCCGATCAATATCGCTGACTTTACAGCAGCAAGCAAAACGGTCGATTTTGACAAGCTCATCAGAAGTCTAGTCGGACAATTACCCGACAAAGTCGTAGTCTATGAGCAACGTTTTTATGCGAATTTTGATAAAATCATAAACGCTGATAATTTTGACATCATTAAATCGTGGATGCTTGTGAGTGTGGCGCGTGGTGCGACGAATTTTTTGTCAGACGAGATGCGGATTTTGGGCGGTGAATTTTCACGTGCCGTATCAGGAATTGCCGAAGCACGTAGTCAAGAAAAACATGCATTTGACCTTGCAACAGGGCAGTTTTCACAAGCAGTTGGTCTTTACTATGGTAAAAAATATTTTGGTGAAGCTGCAAAAGCTGACGTGAAACGCATGACCAGCCAGATGATAAAAGTTTACCAAGAACGCCTTGACAGCAACACTTGGCTCAGCCGTGCGACTATTGACAAAGCCATTCAAAAGCTTGATGCCATGACTGTTTTTATCGGATATCCTGACAAGTTGCCTGAGCTTTATCAAGCGTTTGTAGTGGGTGACGCAAGTATCTATGCGGACGCAGTTAAGTTCAACAATGCTAGAAGTAAGCACCATTATGAGAAGTTCTCAGAAGCTGTGGATAAGACTGAGTGGCACATGCCTGCGCATATGGTCAATGCCTACTTTAGTCCAAATAGCAATACGATTGTTTTTCCTGCAGCGATTTTGCAAGCGCCATTTTACTCAGCTGTAACGCAAACCCCAAGCCAGAACTATGGCGGGATTGGTGCCGTTATTGCCCACGAAATCTCGCATGCTTTTGATAATAACGGTGCACTTTTCGATGAGTTTGGCAACATGAAAAACTGGTGGACGCCTGAGGATTTCAAAGCCTTTGAAGCTAAGCAAGAAGAGATGATTGCTGAGTTTGACGGCCTTGAACTCGCAGGAGGTAAGGTCAACGGTAAGCTGATCGTCTCTGAAAATATCGCAGACGCAGGTGGTCTGACGGCTGCCATGAGCGCAGCAAAACGCGAAGAAACCGTCAATCTGACCGAATTTTTCAGCCAATGGGCAACGGTATGGCGCCTCAAAGCAAGTCAAGAATACACGCAAATGTTGCTTACGATGGACGTCCATGCCCCAGGAAAACTGCGCGCTAACGTTCAGCCGACCAACCTTGATGAATTTTTCGAGACGTTTGATGTCAAAGCAGGCGACGGCATGTGGCGTGATAAAGCTGATCGTGTTAAAATCTGGTAAGTTTGAAAATTGTATAGACGATATAGGAAATGTGAGTGATCACATTTTTTTGTATCGTTTTGTTTTTCTGAGACTTTTGAGTTAACCTGAAAGTACTCTCTTCTTTGATTTTTTACCTTGAAAATCCCAGCAATTCATGCTATAATAAGTTAAATAGTTTGTCGGCAAAATCTGTGGGAAATATTGTCCCCACGGGATTTGTGAGCAGCGAGAATCCATATTTTCGTTGCTTTTTTTGACGCTTTGGCTAGCAATTCTATGCCGATGTCATCAAAAAGATAAGGTTCTGAAAATTTCAAATTAATTTCAGAATCTGATAACGGCAAACCAAAATTTATTGCATCGTTCACTTTAATTTTTAGATGGTTGCGCTTTGGCACAACATCTTAAACAAGGAGAAAATCTTGGCAGGACATGACGTAGCATACGGTAAACACCGTACAAGACGCAGTTTTTCGCGAATCAAAGAAGTACTTGATTTGCCGAATTTGATCGAAATTCAAACAGATTCTTATCAACAATTTTTGGATCAGGCTTTGGCTGATGTATTCAAAGAAATGTTGCCAATCGACAATTTTGCAGGGACAAAGGATTTGGAGTTTGTCGGTTATGAGATGAAAGAACCAAAATACACAATTGAAGAAGCGCGTGCACATGATGCCAACTATTCTGCGCCTTTATTTGTGACTTTTCGTTTGGTCAATAAAGAGTCTGGTGAGTTAAAAACACAAGAAGTTTTCTTTGGTGATTTCCCACTCATGACTGAAATGGGAACCTTCATCGTCAATGGTGCAGAACGGATCATCGTTTCGCAACTTGTACGTTCACCTGGGACTTATTTCCATCCAAAAATTGACAAAAACGGTATAGAATCATATGGCCACACAACCATCCCTAACCGTGGTGCTTGGTTTGAGCTTGATACAGATGCCAAAGGTATTGGTTATGTCCGCATTGACCGTACACGTAAGTTACCATTTACGACGATTTTACGTGCGATTGGTTTCGGTTCTGACGACGACATTTTTGAGTTGCTCGGCGATAGCGAGCTTTTGCGCGCAACCATTGAAAAAGACATTCACAAAAACGCCAGTGACACACGTACCGAAGAAGCGCTCAAAGACATCTATGACCGCCTGCGCCCTGGTGAACCCAAAACGGCTGACAGCTCTCGTAGCCTCTTGACTGCACGTTTCTTTGACCCACGCCGCTATGATTTTGCGCCTGTTGGTCGTTACAAAGTCAATAAAAAACTGGCACTCAAAAACCGTTTATTTGGCTTAACGCTTGCTGAACCATTGGTTAGTGCTGAAACTGGGGAAATCCTAGTTGACAAAGACACAGAACTCACACGTGATGTGCTTGACGGCATCGAAGAAGCGCTTGATAATGGCTTGAACATGGTCACACTTTATCCATCAGACGATGCTGTTCTGACGGAACCAGTTGACATTCAAGTCATCAAAGTGTACTCACCAAAAGATCCAGAAAAAGTTGTCAGCGTCATTTCAAATGGTCAAATTCCAGCTGAAATTCGCAACCTGACGCCTGCTGATATTATCGCAAACATCAACTATTGGTTGGGACTTAACGAAGGTATTGGCCGTGTCGATGATATTGACCACTTGGGAAATCGTCGCATTCGTTCAGTTGGTGAATTGCTGCAAAACCAAGTCCGTATTGGCTTGAGTCGTATGGAACGTGTCATTCGTGAGCGCATGAGTTCTGCTGATGATGAAAACATGACACCACAATCTCTGATCAATATTCGTCCTGTCACAGCAGCCATCAAAGAGTTCTTTGGTAGCTCACAATTGTCACAGTTCATGGACCAACATAATCCCCTGTCTGAGTTGTCTCACAAACGTCGTTTGTCAGCCCTTGGACCTGGCGGATTGACACGTGACCGTGCAGGATATGAAGTACGTGACGTGCATTATACCCACTATGGTCGTATGTGTCCAATCGAAACACCCGAAGGTCCAAATATCGGTCTGATCAATAACTTGTCATCATTTGGTAAAATCAACGAATATGGTTTCATCATGTCACCATACCGTCGGATTGACCATGCAACAGGTATTGTCAGCGATGAGATTCATTATCTGACAGCCGATGAAGAAGATAACTATATCGTAGCGCAAGCAAACTCACCGCTGACTGAAGATAATAAATTTGCAGTTGACACTGTTATGGCGCGTACCCGTGGTAACAATATCGAAGTTGAAGCTGAAAAAGCGGATTTCATGGATGTGTCGCCTAAACAGGTAGTTGCAGTCGCCACAGCATGTATTCCTTTCTTGGAAAACGATGACTCCAACCGTGCCCTCATGGGTGCCAACATGCAACGTCAAGCAGTACCATTGATTGACCCGCATGCACCGTTTGTAGGGACTGGTATGGAGCACCAAGCAGCGCATGATTCAGGTGCTGCCATTCTTGCTAAGCACGAAGGAACAGTTGAGTTTGTTGATGGAGCAGAGATTCGCATCCGCAGAACTTCTGGCGAGCTCGACAAATATACAGTAACAAAATATCGTCGTTCTAACTCAGGTACGTCTTACAACCAACGTCCGCTTGTTCAAGTTGGCGATAAAGTTGACAAAGGCGAAATCATTGGTAACGGACCTTCTATGGAAGGTGGGGAAATGGCGTTAGGTCAAAATCCACTCGTTGCCTACATGACTTGGGAAGGTTATAACTTCGAGGATGCTGTTATTATGAGTGAACGTCTGGTTAAAGATGACGTTTATACCTCTATCGCAATCGAAGAATATGAATCAGAAACACGCGATACAAAGCTTGGCCCTGAAGAAATCACACGCGAGTTGCCAAACGTTGGTGAAGAAGCAATGCGTCATCTTGATGAATTCGGGATTATCCGCATTGGAGCTGAAGTCAAAGAGGGCGATATTCTCGTCGGTAAAGTCACACCGAAAGGTGAAACAGATCCAACACCAGAAGAACGTTTGTTGCGTGCCATTTTCGGTGAAAAAGCGCGCGAAGTTCGTGATACGTCGCTTCGTGTACCACACGGTGCCGATGGTATCGTCCATGACGTGAAAATCTTCCGTCGTGAAAATGGAGATGAACTCCAAACAGGTGTTAATACGCTTGTTCGTGTCTTCATCGTTCAAAAACGTAAGATCCACGTTGGGGATAAAATGGCCGGTCGCCATGGTAATAAAGGGGTCGTCTCTCGCATCTTGCCAGTAGAAGATATGCCGTACTTGCCAGACGGTACGCCTGTTGATATCATGCTAAACCCACTCGGTGTGCCATCTCGGATGAACATCGGACAAGTTATGGAGCTCCATCTTGGTATGGCAGCTCGTACACTTGGTATTCATATCGCAACACCAGTCTTTGATGGGGCGCGTGATGAGGATATCTGGAACACCGTGAAAGAAGCTGGTATGGCTGACGATGCGAAGACTGTCTTGTATGACGGACGTACAGGTGAAGCCTTTGATAACCGCGTATCAGTCGGTGTCATGTACATGATCAAACTTCACCACATGGTCGATGATAAACTCCACGCCCGCTCAGTTGGTCCTTACTCACTTGTCACACAACAACCACTCGGCGGTAAAGCGCAGTTTGGTGGACAACGTTTCGGGGAAATGGAAGTTTGGGCACTTGAAGCCTACGGCGCAGCCAATATCCTTCAAGAAATCCTAACTTACAAATCAGATGACGTCGTAGGCCGTACCAAAGCTTATGAAGCCATTGTCAAGGGAGAAAAAATCCCTGCACCAGGCTTGCCAGAGTCATTCCGCGTATTAGTCAAAGAATTACAGTCACTCGGTCTTGACATGAAAGTGCTCGACGTTGATGACAATGTCCTTGAACTTCGCGAGCTGGATGATGACAATGACATCCACCTGCACAACAACGATAAGGTTGAAGTGACAGTTGAGATGTTAGAAGAAAAAGAAGCAGAAGTCGCAAAAGCGATTGCGGTTGAAGAAGCAGCGATTGAAAAATCTGAGCAATAATCAACGATAACCACACGCAAAAGGTACTCGTATTATGATAAAAAGAGTACCTTCTCAAAACAGGAGAAAAAATGGTCGATGTAAATAAATTTGAGAGTATGCAAATTGGGATTGCATCTCCTCAAAAAATCCGTTTTTGGTCTTTTGGTGAAGTCAAAAAACCTGAAACAATCAATTATCGTACACAAAAACCAGAACGTGAAGGCCTTTTCGATGAACGCATTTTTGGTCCATCAAAAGACTGGGAATGTAGCTGTGGTAAGCTAAAAGGCGTCTTCTATAAAAACCAAGTCTGTGAAGCCTGTGGTGTACAGGTCACACGTGCAAAAGTACGTCGTGAACGCATGGGACATATCGAACTTGCGGCACCAACATCACACATCTGGTATTTCAAAGGCATCCCGTCACGTATGGGCTTGGCCTTGGACATGAGTCCACGTTCGCTTGAAGAAATCATCTATTTTGCAAGCTATGTGGTCATTGACCCCAAAGAAACAGCGCTTGAGAAAAAACAACTTTTGACAGAACGCGAATACCGCGAACAAATGCTAAAAAATGGTTTTGGTTCATTCGTCGCAAAAATGGGTGCTGAAGCCATCCAAGATTTGCTAAACGACGTAGATCTGCCAACTGAAATCTCAGCACTCAAAGAAGAATTGCAAACGGCAACAGGACAAAAACGTGTCAAAGCGATTCGCCGTCTGGATGTTTTAGATGCCTTTAACAAATCAGGCAATGAATTGTCATGGATGATCTTAAACGTCTTGCCAGTTATTCCGCCGGACTTGCGTCCAATGGTACAGCTCGACGGTGGGCGTTTTGCGACAAGTGATTTAAATGACTTGTACCGTCGTGTCATCAACAGAAACAACCGACTCAAACGTTTGATGGAGCTTAATGCACCAAATATCATCGTTCAAAATGAAAAACGGATGCTCCAAGAAGCAGTTGATGCCTTGGTAGATAACGGCCGTCGTGGTCGTCCAATCACTGGACCAGGTAACCGTCCGCTCAAATCCCTCAGCCATATGCTCAAAGGGAAACAAGGTCGTTTCCGTCAAAACTTGCTTGGTAAACGTGTTGACTATTCTGGTCGTTCCGTTATCGTTGTAGGGCCAACGCTCAAGATGTACCAATGTGGCGTGCCACGTGAAATGGCAATCGAGCTCTTCAAACCATTTGTCATGAGCGAAGTTGTCAAACGTGACATGGCACCAAACATTCGTGCGGCAAAACGCAAAGTTGAACGTCAAGATCCAGACGTTTGGGATGTTTTGGAAGATGTCATCAAAGAACACCCGGTATTACTCAACCGCGCACCTACCCTTCACAGACTTGGAATTCAAGCATTTGAACCTGTCTTGATTGATGGTCGTGCCATTCGTCTTCACCCACTTGTGTGTGAAGCCTACAATGCCGATTTCGATGGGGACCAAATGGCCATTCACTTGCCTTTGTCAGAAGAAGCGCAAGCTGAAGCACGTATTCTCATGCTTGCGGCTGAACACATCCTCAATCCAAAAGATGGTAAGCCAGTCGTAACGCCGTCTCAAGATATGGTCTTGGGTAACTACTACATCACCATGGAAGAAGCTGGTCGTGAAGGCGAAGGCATGGTCTTTGCTGACGCAAATGAAGCTGAGCTTGCTTGGCGTAATGGCTATGTTCACTTGCACACACGTGTGGGAATCGCAACAAAATCCCTCAACAAACCTTGGACAGATAGCCAAAAAGATACCATCATGGCAACAACTGTCGGGAAAATCTTGTTCAATGCAATCATGCCTGAAGAGTTTCCATATCTGAACGAACCAACACAAGATAACCTGACATCACAAACAGACGATCGTTTCTTTATGGCGCCTGGTGAAGATGTGACTGCCTTTATCGAAAATCTTGATTTGGTGCCTCCATTCAAGAAAAAACATCTGGGTAATATCATCGCTGAAGTCTTCAAACGTTTCCGCACAACTCTGACGTCAGAAATGCTTGACCGCCTGAAAGACCTTGGCTACCACCACTCAACTAAGGCTGGTCTGACCGTGGGTATCGCTGATATCCCAGTCGTTGAAGACAAGCACTTGATTATCGAAAAAGCCCACAGTGATGTGGCTGCGGTAACCAAACAGTTCCGCCGTGGTATGATGACCGATGACGAACGCTACACTGACGTTACGGACATCTGGCGTGGTGCCAAAGAAGAGCTTGAACATAAGCTGATCGACGCACAAGACATGTCAAACCCAATCGTTATGATGATGGACTCTGGTGCCCGTGGTAATATCTCCAACTTCTCGCAACTTGCGGGGATGCGTGGCTTGATGGCTGCACCAAATGGTAAAATCATGGAACTGCCAATCATCTCAAACTTCCGTGAAGGTCTGTCCGTTTTGGAAATGTTCTTCTCAACTCACGGTGCGCGTAAAGGGATGACCGATACCGCTCTGAAAACAGCCGATTCTGGTTATTTGACACGTCGTTTGGTTGACGTGGCGCAAGATGTGATCATCCGTGAAGATGACTGTGGCAGTGACCGTGGTCTTGTCATCAGCGACATTGCGACTGGTAAAGAAATGGTTGAACCGTTGTCTGAACGTCTCAATGGTCGTTATACCCGTAAATCAGTGGTCAATCCTGAAACAGGTGAGATTATCATCGGAGAAGATGAGTTGATTACTGAAGCCATTGCAGCGCAAATCGTTGCAGCTGGTATCACTGAGGTGACCATCCGTTCTGTCTTTACATGTAAAACACGTCATGGTGTATGTAAACACTGTTATGGTGTCAACTTGGCAACTGGCGATGCAGTTGAAGTGGGCGAAGCAGTCGGTACCATCGCTGCCCAATCAATCGGTGAACCAGGGACTCAGCTTACAATGCGTACATTCCACACGGGTGGTGTGGCATCATCTGAGGACATCACGCAAGGGCTGCCACGTATCCAAGAAATCTTTGAAGCGCGTAACCCTAAAGGGGAAGCTGTGATCACTGAGGTGACAGGCGAAGTCGTTGAGATTACTGAAGATGCGGCGACACGTAAGAAAGAAGTCACTGTCAAAGGTGACACGGATACACGGACTTACGCTGTACCATTCACAGCGCGCATGCACGTCGAAGTGGGTGATTTCATCCACCGTGGTACGCCACTTACCGAAGGTTCTATCCAACCTAAACACTTGCTCCAAGTGCGTGATACACTTTCAGTTGAAACGTATCTGCTTGGCGAAGTGCAAAAAGTTTATAGAAGCCAAGGGGTTGAAATCGGCGACAAGCACGTTGAGGTCATGGTACGTCAAATGTTGCGTAAAGTGCGCGTCATGGATGCTGGAGATACTGATCTCTTGCCTGGTACGCTCATGGATATTGCTGACTTTGAAGAAGCCAACCAACAAATCCTCTTTGATGGTGGTGTGCCAGCAACGTCTCGTCCAGTTCTGATGGGAATCACAAAAGCCTCTCTTGAGACAAATTCATTCCTATCAGCAGCGTCGTTCCAAGAAACAACACGTGTTCTGACAGATGCAGCCATTCGTGGCAAAAAAGACCATTTGCTTGGCCTGAAAGAAAATGTTATCATCGGAAAAATCATCCCAGCTGGTACTGGTATGGCACGTTACCGTAATCTTGAACCGCTTGCTGACTTGACAAATTCACCAGAAGCAATTGCTGCAGCACAAAAAGCTGCTGAAGAAGCAAAAGCTACTGCTGAAGAAGTAGCTGAAAATGCCGCTACTAGAGCTAAAGAAGCAGTGACTGAAAAAGTTTAAGTTATAGATAAAAAGTTGTCTTCGGACTGCTTTTTTTGCTTTGGCAGATAATACGACATGAAAATAGCAGCACCTAATTTAGGTGCTGCTATTTTGTCTTTAATATAGCATATTAGCATAGCTATCGCCATCACAATCATCTTCTCGCCAAGCGTTTGTAAAGTCAGAAAAATGTTGATACTGCTCCAAAAATGACGTTTTGTTAGGCTTATCTAGGAGATGGTTGTCTAAAATGACTTCAACAGCGCTAAAGAAAGCTGTTTTGAGAGGCTCAGCATCTTCAGGATGACCGAGTAGTTCAAGATAGAGAATTTCAGCGAATTTCTGATGAAAAGCTAGATAGGTATCCTGCTGAGATTGTCGTTCTTTTTGTAAACTTTTATAGAATTTTTTGATATTGATATGATCACGACGATAGATAGCAGATATAAAAAGTGAATATTTTAGGTTGTTAATCAAAAACATCGACGCATGGTCATCGGCCACAATCTGCATTAACTCATCTAGGTTAGATGAAAGATTGACAAATAGTGAGGTGTCAGACACGCGTCTTAAAGTCGCTAAAATCGCGATGATGGAGATTTCATAGGTTGTCCAAGCGTCCCGTTTGATGAGTCGATCGTAAATGGCAGTTAAGAAATGATCGGCTTCATCAGGTTTATGCTCATACTCAGCAGTAATCAGGTCTATCAGATCAATCGTAGTTGGAAAGTATTTCTGGGTTGCGAGGTTTGTTTTGATTTTTTCAAAAATCATTTTGGACTGTGCTAGATTTGCTTGGGTTGGATGACCACGAAGATTTTTTGTGGCGGTTAGTATGATTTCCAAGATGCTTGCTACATCCCAAATGTCATAAGTCGTATCATGCTCAGGCGCAAGTAAGTCAGCCTTTGACGGTCGCTCATAAAACGCTGTGACCCCCTCAAATGCTGTGAAATTCAGAAAAAGTGCTAGCGTTGTGACGTCGGCTATCGTTGGTAGTTGTTCCCCGCTCATGAGTCGATAAAATCTTGATCTGCCCATATCTACGGGATCGAGGTAAGTTAGCTTGAGGTTTTTCTTTTTTCTCAAATAGTTAAACTGTTCCATGTATTTCATTTTATTTTATCCCCCAAAAATGATTATTCTTTTATTTTATCACGAAAAAAATAGCAACTCAAACGATATTCGTATCTGTTTTTAGAAAAAAAAAAAAGAACAAGTAAAGAAACTGAAAAATTAAAAGATGGTTTTAGATCTGTTCCTTTATTTAAAAATGCAGTTTTGAAAGCTTGTTTCAGTTGTTTTTATTTCGTAATATGTTAATATAGCAAATTAAACGCAGTTTAACGCTAGCCATAGAAGGAGAATAATAAGGATGGGGAAAAGATTTAAACATGATGTGGAGCGGAAAAATACAAATTTCCGCTCTTGGAAGTCGGGTAAGACCTGGCTTTATGCGAGTACGGCACTCGCAATCTTAGTAGGTGGTGGCTATACTGTCACACAGACGTCTCAAAGTGGGACGCACGTCGTAAAGGCCCTCGAAGTCAGTGATAACCTCTACCAGGTACCAACAATTACACCAGCAGCACTTGAGCCTAACAGTGATGTCTCTGTTCCGATGTTTGCCATCTCGGATTCATCAGGTAAAGTCGTTGATGTCTCAACACAGGCTGACTTTCTGGCAGCATGGGCAGATAACACTGTCACTCAGATCAATATCGTAGGTGACTTTAGTCTGACAACTGATACAGCAGCCAGAACGGGTAATATCGTCCTAAATGGTAAAGATGCGTCTGGCACGGTACATACCATCTCAACAGGATCTGGCGTTCAGTTCCTCATAGGAGATACTAGTGGTGCTACTATGGTGGTCACTGACTTGAACATCAAGTCTGCTGAACAAGGAACGGCCACTAACTCTCAAGGCTCCTCTACCTTTGCAACAAATCCTGTTCTCCCAGCAAGCTCTACTGGTTCAGTAACTATGGAGTTCAACAATGTTAACTACAGTGGGACGACAAGTACAGGTAGTACTGCAACAGCTACCAACGGTGGCGGACGTCTTTTCTACAATCCGAACGGTGCCGTTTACTTTGCAGGGACTGGTGTTGTTAACACTGTGCAGGAAGCAGGTACTATGGGCTCGTTCTATATGGTAGATAATGCCAACTGGACCTTCCAACGTATGGGAACAAATACCTATTCATTCTTCTACTTTATCTCCTCTGCTACCCAAGGGACAGGGAAAAATACTGAAGTTGTCTTAGGCAATGGCTCAACCCTACAAACTCGGATGCCAAGCTCAAATTACGGTATCTGGTATGACTCGGTTTCTGCAAATCCTATGCAAAAAGTCACAACGGGTAATGGGGTCACAATTGACTCAACAGGGGTTAACTCCATCATTGGTGATAATAACGCCTATACTGTTGCACAAGTAAGCATTGGTACTAATAACACGATTATCGGTTCAGGTTTCTCTAGTGGCGCGATTAATATCGGTGGAACAGCAACTGTAACGATCCACTCTGGATTGACGGCAACCTTTGTTGGTAGTACCTATCAATTCAACATGGCAGCTGCCGCTAACAAAATTACGATTATTTCACCACAATCTCTTTTAGTCCAAAATACATCAACATTAGCGCCAAACGTTGTCACAAACCTAGGTGTTTTAGAGATCGATAATGCTGGCTTGACACGTACGACAGGTAATCCACTTGCCTTTACATCACTCATAAAACCATCAGGTACAGCACCTACAGCAGCTACGATGACTGCCATGGATGGTAGTGGTACGTCAACTCAGAATATCTCAGGTAGTACTTTAACTATCAACTATGTCGGTGCAGGACGTGATGTTTACTACGACTATGTTGATGCGTGGACTGGTCAAGTCATCGCCTCAAACGACGCCAACACTGACCCTGTCTATGCCAATGGCGGGATGACGCTGAACTTTGCGGATCCTTTCTATCAAAATATCGCGCGGATTCCAGGGGTGACGGGTGGCTATCCGACATCCTATAGCTTTATCACGTCAGCAGCGGATCAGGCTAAGTATGGTGTTACACAGGCAGGTACAGCAGTTGTCGGCTATACGGCAGATGCAGACCATGCAACTGATCAGCCAGTACTTGTCTCTGGTACGTTTGATGGGACAGGTGATATTGACGATCCAGTTCGTATCTATGCGATTGGTGCTAACCCTGACTCAGCAGCAGTGACTTATACAGACACGACAGGTGCCACGATCACAGCAGCAGCGAGTCAGACTAATATCATCAAAGGTTATCTGAATGCTACGTATAGTGTGCCTGCTGCACCTGCTCTCAGTGGCTATGTGTTTGACCATGTTGAAGTCAACGGGACAACAGTAGACTTGAACGCGGCAACAACAGGTACTTATACCTCAGGTACAGATACAGTCAAATATGTTTACCAAAAACTAGACGCACAGCGTGTCGTTGTCAACAACTCAGGTTATAATAACGCCTTGACTTTAAACGGAAATATTGACGGTTTGTCTGGTGAGGCCTTTACACAAAACTTTACAGCGCCTGCAGGTGCCACGTTTGACCTTGCAGCAACGCAAGCAGGCTTACCAACTGGTGTGACGGTGACATTGAGCGATGATAAGAAAACAGCGACTGTTTCAGGTAACTTTGATACAAATGCCAACAGTGGTGGGACAGCTGACACTGACCCAACCCAACAAACGGTTAATCTCGTTTTAGCAAACCCTCAAAGTGCGACATTGACATCACCTTCTACAAGTGTGACAAGTGAATCAGTAGATGGAAATGTGGGAGATCCGATTTCTTTCGCGCAGACCGATACTGACTTAGCAGCTAATGGCAGCTATAGTGTTGTCTACACGGTGGAGGGTGTCGCAGGTTCTACGACTTATGCGACGCTTGCTGCAGCATTAGCTGCTCACCCAGTATTTGACAATACTGATAACACACTCAATAACGGTGTAGATGCGGGTATACAACACTTCACTGTTTTGTATGGACAGGGAGCCACGATCACGTCTACTGGTGATCCTGCAACTGTAAAAGCTGAAGAAACGCAAAGTGGTTTGACTGGTGACCCTATTACATTTACAACAACGGATGCAACGCTTGCACGCGATGGCTATACGTATACCGTCACTGGTCCTGATGGCGTTAGCTATGCGACATTAGCACTTGCTCTCGCAGCTAATCCGACTTACGATGCAGACGATGCAACAACACAAAACTTTAACGTGGTTTATACACCAGACTATCAAAATGCCGTGCTCATCTCGGCAAATGATCCATCGGGTAAAATCCCAACAAATACTGCGGATGCATTGACAGATTCGAACTACTTTGTTGAAGGTGTGACTGATGAAACAATCCCGGCTATGGGTGTGACAGATGCTGACTTAAACCGTGATTCTGGAGATGAGCGCACGGCTGACAGTTATTGGCGCTATCATATTGTTGGTCCTGATGGTACAGAGTATGCCAATGTTGCTGCGTTGAATGCAGCAGGCTTGACGTTTGATAAGACAAACAATGGCACATCGAAAACTGACTCAGCGACACAACAGTTTACAGTAGTCTACACGTATGATGATGTTGACTCGACTGATGATAGCGAATCTGATGAAATTTCAGATTCTGATGCAGATCTTCAGTCTGAAGAAATTTCAGATTCGACAGAAGATAGTGATGCTATTGAAGATAGTGATTCGACAGAAGATAGTGACTCTGATGTGGATTCTGAATCGATGGAGGATAGTGATTCTACTGAAGATAGTGATTCAACAGAAGATAGCGATTCGACTGAGGATTCAGACTCATCCGAAGATAGCGACTCTAGTGAAGATAGCGATTCCTCAGAAGACTCAGATTCATCAGAAGATAGCGACTCTAGTGAAGACTCAGATTCAACAGAAGATTCTGATTCAACATATGATTCAGACTCCAATGCTGGTAAAGACTCTACTGAGGTGAGTGATTCGACCGAAGACTCGGATTCAGCTGAAGATTCAGATTCAACCGAAGATAGCGATTCCACAGAGGATTCAGACTCAGCTGAAGATAGCGACTCAACAGAAGACTCAGACTCAAGCGAAGATAGCGACTCAACAGAAGACTCAGACTCAAGCGAAGATAGCGATTCCACAGAGGATTCAGACTCAGCTGAAGACAGCGATTCCTCAGAAGATTCAAACTCATCAGAAGATAGCGATTCCACAGAGGATTCAGACTCAAGCGAAGATAGCGATTCCACAGAGGATTCAGACTCAGCTGAAGACAGTGATTCCTCAGAAGATTCAGACTCAAGTGAAGATAGCGATTCCACAGAAGACAGTGATTCAACGTATGACTCAGACTCCAATGCTGGTAAAGACTCTACTGAGGTGAGTGATTCGACAGAAGACTCGGATTCAACAGAAGATAGCGATTCAAGCGAAGATTCTGACTCATCAGAAGACAGCGATTCAACAGAAGATTCAGACTCAAGCGAAGATAGCGATTCAACAGAAGATTCAGATTCATCAGAAGACAGCGATTCAAATGAAGATTCAGATTCATCAGAAGACAGCGACTCCTCAGAAGACTCAGATTCATCAGAAGATAGCGATTCTAGTGAAGATTCGGATTCAACATATGATTCAGACTCCAATGCTGGTAAAGACTCTACTGAGGTGAGTGATTCGACAGAAGACTCAGATTCCACAGAAGACTCAGATTCAACAGAAGACTCAGATTCCACAGAAGACTCAGATTCATCAGAAGACAGCGATTCAAGCGAAGATTCAGACTCATCTGAAGATAGCGACTCCTCAGAAGATTCAGATTCATCAGAAGACAGTGACTCCTCAGAAGACTCAGATTCAGCCGAAGACAGCGACTCCTCAGAAGACTCAGATTCAAGCGAAGACAGTGATTCAACAGAAGACTCAGACTCAAGCGAAGATAGCGATTCATCAGAAGACAGTGATTCAACGTATGACTCAGACTCCAATGCTGGTAAAGACTCTACTGAGGTGAGTGATTCGACAGAAGATAGCGATTCCTCAGAAGACTCAGATTCAGAAGAAGATAGCGATTCAACAGAAGACTCAGATTCATCAGAAGACAGCGATTCAACAGAAGACTCAGACTCATCTGAAGACAGCGATTCCTCAGAAGATTCAGACTCCGATGAAGATTCAGATTCAACAGCGGATAGCGAATCAGCAACTGCGCTAGATTCAACAGAAGATAGCGACTCAACAGAAGACTCAGATTCAGACGAAGACAGCGATTCCTC
>NZ_BLLH01000009.1 GCF_011170065.1 Pseudolactococcus insecticola
TGAGATATGGTCGGTGCCAAGCGAAAAAGGAGACTAGTAGTAGCCTCTTTTTTGGGAGTTTAGCTCAGCTGGGAGAGCATCTGCCTTACAAGCAGAGGGTCGGCGGTTCGATCCCGTCAACTCCCATTAGACAGTTGTCTAATGAAAATAGAATAATCTGGAAGGGTAGCGAAGAGGCTAAACGCGGCGGACTGTAAATCCGCTCCTTCGGGTTCGGGGGTTCGAATCCCTCCCCTTCCATATTACCTTTACGGGCATAGTTTAAAGGTAGAACAAAGGTCTCCAAAACCTTTGGTGTGGGTTCAATTCCTGCTGCCCGTGTTGTAACATGGCGATTGTGGTGAAGTGGTTAACACACCGGCTTGTGGCGCCGGCATGCGTGGGTTCGATCCCCATCAGTCGCCTTTATTTTGTATTATTGGGGTATAGCCAAGCGGTAAGGCAAGGGACTTTGACTCCCTCATGCGTTGGTTCGAATCCAGCTACCCCAGTTATTGGAAAACTTCCATAAAAGAATTTGCCGGCGTGGCGGAATTGGCAGACGCGCTGGACTCAAAATCCAGTGTCTTCACGGACGTGCCGGTTCGACCCCGGCCGCCGGTATAGCAAATTCATTTAAAACGAGACTTAGGTCTTGTTTTTTTGTTATAATAGATTAAGAGATGTACCACATATAGAGTTTGGAGAAATAAGTGATGAAAAGTATGACTGTGACGGAGTTGTCAGAGGCATTTGGTGTGACGCGTCAGGCTATGAATAATCGGGTCAAAAAGTTGTCAGAGGAATTCCTGGATAAGAACGATAAAGGTGTGACAGTTGTGACTGAAACAGGTATTCAAGTACTTGAGATGCACTATGAGAAAACTGTTCTGACGAAAGAAGTAGTGCCTGAAGCTGACAATCGTCCGGAGCTTGATTTTGACAAGATACTCTCTCAGCTAATGTCTGATAAGAATGCTGAAATCGCAAGATTATCAGAACAGATTGTGATCAAGGATCATCAGATTTCTGAGAAGGATAAGCAACTTGATCAGCAGCAACAATTGACCGCAAAAGCACTGACGGAGCGAGAACAGACATTGATTGAGCTTGAAGAAGAAAAATCTAAAGGTTTTTTTGCACGCTTATTTAATAAGTGATGTAATACAGTTTAGAATATATTAATAATATAGTCGATAGCATCCTTTTTCTCTCAAAACTGTACTGGTACATGCAGTGATAAAAATTTAGCGTTTTTTCTTGCAAATTCCCTATAAAAAAGGTATCATAATAATGTAAGTTAAATGTTTAACTTTCAGTTGTTATAAATGCTTAGGCATTTAAATAAATTTTTTGATTTCCATAAGGAGGATTTCTACAAAATGGTAGTTAAAGTTGGTATTAACGGTTTCGGCCGTATCGGACGTCTTGCTCTTCGTCGTATCCAAAATGTTGATGGCGTTGAAGTTGCACGTATCAATGACCTCACAAACCCTGCAATGCTTGCACACTTGTTGAAATACGATACAACTCAAGGCCGTTTCGACGGAACTGTTGAAGTTGAAGAAAACGGATTTGACGTTAACGGCAAATTCATCAAAGTTTCACAAGAAGCTGACCCAACAAAAATTGATTGGGCTGCTGATGGCGTAGAAATCGTGCTTGAAGCAACTGGTTTCTTTGCTACTAAAGAAGCTGCTGAAAAACACTTGCACGCTGATGGCGGCGCTAAAAAAGTTGTTATCACTGCTCCTGGTGGATCTGATGTTAAAACAATCGTTTTCAACACTAACCACAGTGAACTTGACGGTACTGAAACAGTAATCTCTGCTGGTTCATGTACTACTAACTGTCTTGCACCAATGGCTGACGCTTTGAACAAAAACTTCGGCGTTAAAGTTGGTACTATGACAACTGTTCACGGTTTCACTGGTGACCAAATGACTCTTGATGGCCCTCACCGTGGTGGCGACCTTCGTCGTGCACGTACTGCTTCTGCAAACATCGTACCTAACTCTACTGGTGCTGCTAAAGCTATCGGTCTTGTTATCCCTGAATTGAACGGTAAACTTAAAGGTCATGCACAACGTGTTCCAGTTCCAACTGGTTCATTGACAGAACTTGTTACTGTTCTTGACAAAAAAGTTACTGCTGAAGAAGTAAACGCTGCTATGAAAGCTGCTGCTACTGAATCATTCGGTTACAACACTGATGAAATCGTTTCATCTGATATCGTAGGTATCTCATTTGGTTCATTGTTTGACGCAACTCAAACAGAAATCTCTGAAGCTGCTGACGGTACACAATTGGTAAAAACTGTATCATGGTACGATAACGAAATGTCTTACACTTCACAACTTGTACGTACTCTTGAATACTTTGCATCAATCGCTAAATAATCTTTATTTACTGATTGAGAAAGCGAGGAGCCTAGCTCCCCGCTTTTTTTATGAAAGGAAATTCGAATGACAACACCTAAATGCCCGTCTTGCGGGAGTGAGTACACATATGAACTTTCTGATACGACGTTTGGTTGTTCAGAATGTGGCGCTGAATTTACAGAAGCTGATCTTTTAGTGGATGCTGCGGATAAGTTTATCGTTCTGGATTCAGTGGGTACTGAACTTTCTGATGGGGATGATGTGATTATCATCCAAGACTTACCGGTAAAAGGCATGCCGAAGCCTATCAAAAAAGGAACGAAGGCGAAGAATATCAGGATTAACGAAAGTGGCAAGAATGGTCACTACATAGATGCTAAAATAGACGGTTTTGGTGCGATGGGACTCAAAGGTTCAGTCGTCAAAAAAGGTTGAAATCCGACTTGAAAGCGTGTCTCAATGACCGCTTTTTTGGTATAATAAAGTAAAGAATAGGAGATTATTATGAATATCTACGATACAATGAACCAACTGGAGCGCGAATTGCGTGCTCTCCCCGAATATCAAGCGGTTCTAACTGCGCTTGCGGCAGTAAAATCTGATGATGCAGCAAATGCTTTATATGTAAAATTTATCGACATCCAGATGAAAATGCAGACGGGACAGCTTGTAGAACCTGAACAACAGCAAGAGGCGCAGGCGCTTTTTACTGAACTACAGGCGAATCCTCTCATGTCAGAGTTAATGGCAAAAGAGCAACTTTTACAGACGATTACAGCGGACTTGCAAGATATTGTCTTCAAACCGCTGCAGGAAATATACGGATAATAAAACGAATCAGAGTGAGAAGGTTAATTTCTCGCTTTTTTTGAGCGTAAGTATCGTTGTTCAAATGTATACAAGGCAAGTATTTCCAAGGGTAAAATGATAAAATAGAGGTATGAAATTAACGGATTCAATTCAATTTTTAAAAGGCGTGGGACCAAAATCTGTCGAGCGGTACAATCAGCTGGGGATTTTTACTGTACAGGATTTGCTGTTGTATTTTCCTTTTCGTTATGATGATTTTGCGGCGAAGTCTGTTTTTGAGCTGATAGATGGTGATAAGACGACAATTATCGGGCGGGTTGTGACGCCCGCAAGCGTTGCTTACTATGGTGCTAGACGCAATCGTCTGACTTTTAAAATCAAGCAGGATGATGCTGTGATATCGGTCAGCTTTTTTAACCAGCCCTATTTGCAGGATAAGGTTGAGATGGATGCTGAGATAGCCATTTATGGTAAATGGGATGCGAAAAAACTTGGCATGACGGGGATGAAGATACTGGCTCAGGTTGATGACAACTTTCAGCCTGTGTACCATGTCATGCAAGGTGTGAAACAGTCAGCGCTTGTCACATTGATACACACGGCTTTTGAAGCAGGTGCGGGTGAGCTGATCAATGAAAACCTACCTGACTTTTTACTTGTAAAATATCGGTTAGTTGATCGAAAAACGGCGGTGCATGATATGCATTTTCCAAATGATGAAGCGGCGCATCATCAAGCATTACGGCGTATGAAGTTTGAGGAGCTTTTTTATTTTCAACTTAAGCTTCAGGCCTTACGTGTCAAAGAAAAAGCTATCACACAAGGTACGGCGATCCATTTTTCAGAGGAAAAGGTCAAAGAAAAGTTGTCAGAACTGCCTTATCAGTTGACAAATGCGCAGGATAATAGTCTGTCAGAAATCTTATCAGACATGGCAAGTGGTAGCCATATGAATCGACTGCTCCAGGGTGATGTTGGTAGCGGGAAGACTGCAGTGGCGAGCCTTGCTATGTATGCGGCGGTGACGGCGGGCTTTCAGGCGGCGCTCATGGTGCCTACAGAAATCCTTGCCAATCAGCACTACGACAGTCTGGAGCAACTATTTCCTGAGCTTGAGGTTGCACTACTGACAAGCGGCATGAAGGCGGCTGACAAACGTCAAGTTTTAGAGCAACTTGAAAAAGGTACGATTGACATGATTACGGGGACACATGCGCTGATACAAGAGGCGGTCAACTATCATCATTTGGGGCTTGTCATCACAGATGAACAGCATCGGTTTGGTGTTAATCAGCGGAAGATTTTCCGTGAAAAAGGCCAAAATCCAGATGTGCTCATGATGACGGCAACACCTATCCCACGGACGCTTGCAATCACGGCGTTTGGGGATATGGATGTATCGGTGATTGACGAATTGCCAGCTGGTCGCAAGCCAATCACGACGCGCTGGGTCAAGCACGAACAACTAGAGCCACAGATCTTGCCGTGGGTGGCAGACGAGGTCACAAAAGGTGCTCAAGTCTACTTTATTTCACCACTGATAGAAGAGAGCGAGGCGATGGACCTCAAAAATGCGACAGAACTTTTCGCAGATCTGCAAACGTTTTTCGGCATGACAGCAAATGTGGCGCTACTACATGGCAAGATGAAAAATGCTGAAAAAGATGAGATCATGGCAGATTTTAAGGCTAAAAAATACGACGTGTTAGTCTCAACCACGGTTATAGAGGTTGGGGTCAATGTGCCTAATGCGACGATTATGGTGATCATGGATGCGGATCGGTTTGGTCTATCACAGCTGCATCAGTTGCGCGGCCGTGTCGGTCGTGGCGAAAAAAAATCTTATACGATTCTCGTTGCAAATCCTAAGTCAGATACTGGTAAGCGTCGCATGCAAATCATGACTGAAACGCAAAATGGGTTTGTTTTAGCAGAGGAAGACCTGAAAATGCGTGGCAGTGGTGAGATTTTTGGCACGCGTCAGTCAGGGCTTCCAGAGTTTTCGGTCGCGGATATCGTAAACGACTACAACATTCTCGAAGTGGCAAGACAAGAAGCAGTTGAAATCTTCAAAGATAGTAACTGGTCAGAAAAGCCTGAGTATCAGATGATTTTAGGCAATCTGACGGCTGCGGATGTGTTTGATTGATCAGAAGTAATCGATCCTATGGTATACTATTAGGTAAGTAAGATAAGAATCTTGGAGGATGTTTTATGAAAAAAATATTAGCTCTGATTTTGATCGACTTTCTAAGTTTATTTCTACTAGCGACGCTCAAGCCAAATCCGAATAACTTTAGATTTGACAGGATTTCATTTATCACATTTGCGCTGGACAACTGGTATAGCTATCTCTTTTTAATGCTTGCCATCGTGTTTTTTATCGTCACAGTCGTGAAACTCAAGCGCTATCAAGAACTCTCATTTGGCGTTCTACTTGGAACTTATCTGGTCCTAACGCTTGGGAAGATTGACTGGGCTTACTTTTGGACTCAGCTGTTTAAAGTTTATTTGTATGGCTTTTGGCTCAATGTTATCATCAGTCTGATTATGTTTTACTTGATTTGGCGAGAGATAACAAAAGAGGCTGTTAAGGCTTGACTATCAAAAACACGCAAAAAAAAATTTTGCGTGTTTTTTTCTTGACAATAAGTAAACGTTCGTTTACAATAGAGTCATGAGGAAAATTGATCCTAACAAAATTGCTGCGATAACGTCTGCGGTACTTGATATTGTCAAGTCTGACGGCATTGTCAATCTGAGCATGGGAAAAGTTGCGAAACTCGCCAATGTCTCGCCTCGCACGATTTACATCTATTATGATGATAAGGCAGACTTGCTCGGCCAGATGTATCTGTCGGTCAAGCACAAGATTGACGGTGGGCTGTCAGAAAAGCTTGCAGTCTGTCCGTCGCTTGAGGCGCAGCTTGCGATTGCCATCAGACACTTTGCTTACGGCTATAACAAATGGCCGCGTGAAACGATCTATATGAACGCGATTCAGCAAAATCCTGAGCTTATCAGTCCGGTCATTCATGAAAAGGTCATGCAGATCGCACAGCCCATCTTTGAGATGTATGAAAAGATGCAGCTGAGTCCAGATTTTAAGCACTTACCCATCGAGACATTCACCGCGATTGCGGCTGGTCCGATGAATATGCTCATCGCACAGGCAGTCGTGCTTGATAAGAAAATCAGCGATCAAGAAATCTCAGACGTTATCAAAGGCACACAAGACGCAGTAAGAGCTTAGGCTCTTATCTTTAGAAGAAGAGTAAACGTTTGTTTACTTATAAGGAGAAAATCATGACAAAACAAGTAGTTGCAATCACTGGTGCATCAAACGGCATGGGCCTAGCCGCAGCGAAATTATTCGCTCAAAAAGGCTGGATCGTCTACGGTGGCGCACGTCGCGTGGAGAAAATCCCTGCTAGCGATACGATTCATGCGTTAAAACTCGACGTGACAGACACGGCATCAAACCACAATTTTATCGAACAAATCCTAGCCGCAGAAGGGCAGATAGATGTCCTGATCAACAATGCTGGCTATGGGGAGTCTGGGCCTGTTGAGGATATCACACTTGCGAATGCGAGAACACAGTTTGAAACCAACTTTTTTGGTGCGGTAGAGCTTGCGCAGCTAGTCTTGCCAACCATGCGGGCGCAAAAGTCTGGTCGCATCATCAATATTTCGTCAATTGGCGGGGACATCTATACGCCACTTGGTGCTTATTATCATGCTACAAAAGCTGCGCTGCAGCAGTGGAGCGACACGCTTGACATCGAGATAGCACCTTTTGGCGTGCGCTCAATCATCATCCAACCTGGCGGCACAGAGTCATCTTGGGGCGACATTGCCATGGCCAATGCTGAAAAAAATCTCAAGGCGGGTTCAGCCTATAAACCGTTAGTAGATAAAGTCTCAGGACTTTTTGATGCTGATCTAGGCGCAATCGGTGCGACATCTGAGGACTTGGCAGAGCTTTTTTACAAGGCTGCAATAGACAAGAAACCTAAACGCCGTTATTTCAATGCCATAGGCGATCGTGCTATGGTCTGGGTTGCCCGCAGCCACCCAAAAATCTACAAGAAGACTCTTATGACCATGCTAGATATTATGGGTAAACGTAGTCAGAGGAAAAAATGAAAAAACGCATAGACTCGTAAAGTTTGAGTCTATGCGCTTTTTTATTTTCCTAAACAGAACTGACTAAACAGCTGCGTGATCAGCTCATCTGGTGCAGCATCTCCTGTGATTTCCCCAAGAATCTCCCAAGTGCGTGTCATATCGACTTGTACGAGGTCGACAGGCATGCCTGCATCAAGCCCATCATTTACCGCATTTAGCGCAGCGAGCGCCTGCTCGATGAGGGCAATGTGGCGGCTGTTTGACAGATAAGTGGCGTCTTGCTCGACAATACCAGCATTTTCAAAAAATAAATCGTTGATTTTTGCTTCGATCTTATCAATGTTGGTGTCAAATAAAACAGATATTTTGATGGTATCTGGCGGTAGCTCATCAAACTCAATCTGTTCAGGCAGGTCAGTCTTGTTGAGTAAGATGATGCGATTGCTGTCTTGACTGAGTTTTAAAAGTTCGCGGTCTTGCGTTGTCAAAGGTTCACTGGCATTTAAGACCAGTAAAACAAGATCCGCCTCGTCAAGGGCTTTCCGAGAACGTTCGACGCCAATCTTTTCGACAAGGTCATCGGTTTCGCGGATACCAGCTGTGTCAATGAGTTTTAAAGGAACACCGTTGATGTTGACGTATTCCTCGATGACGTCGCGCGTGGTGCCTGCGATGTCGGTGACGATAGCTTTATCTTCACGTAGCAAATGATTGAGCAGGCTTGACTTGCCGACATTTGGTCGTCCGATGATGGCGGTTGAGAGTCCTTCACGTAAGATTTTACCACGTTTGGCAGTTTTGAGGAGATTTTCGAGTAAGTTTTTGAAAGCTGCCGTTTTTTCACGCAGCATTTTTGTCGTCATTTCTTCGACGTCGTCGTACTCGGGGTAGTCGATATTGACTTCGACCTGGGCGAGTGTTTCGAGGATTTCTTGGCGGGTGTTGTTGATGAGGGTTGACAGGCTACCGTCGAGTTGTTTGACGGCTATATACATAGCTTGGTCGGTCTTTGCGCGGATGATGTCCATGACTGCTTCGGCTTGGGATAAGTCAACGCGGCCGTTCAAAAATGCCCGTTTGGTGAATTCACCCGGCTCTGCAAGCCTTGCACCATTGCGCAGCACGAGCTGAAGAATCTCGTTCATGACAGCGATGCCACCGTGGGTGTTAATCTCAACAACGTCCTCGCGCGTGAAGGTTTTAGGCGCCTTCATGACGCCAATCATGACCTCGTCAAGCACCCGATCATTTTCGGTGATGTGGCCATAGTTGAGGGTATGGCTGTCGCAGTCGTTAAGGTTTTTACCGCTGAAAACAGCGTTTGCGATGGAAATCGCATCTGTGCCGGAGAGGCGAACAATCCCGATAGCCCCTTCACCAAGCGGCGTTGAAATGGCTGCGATGGTATCAAATTCTTTAGTAATCATATAGTTTCCCGTTTTCTGTTTAAGTCGGATATTTTGCCGATTTGGGCATAGCTTTATTTTAACGCAAAAGTTGGATAAGGGCAATACGGGCGGTGGGAATGTGGGAGATATCATTCGAATATTAGAAACAGCGATTGATTTAATCTAAATAACGTAAATTGTAAAATGAAGTTAGCTACCCTAGGGCGAAATTTTCTCCAACAAAAAAACACCTCAAAGATGCTATAATAGTATCACAACATTTTAGGATATACTTAAGGAGAAAAATTGAAAATTAAATCATTTATACTACCACTAAGTAGAATAGGAGCTTGTGTTCTACTTAGTGTTTTTTGCAATAAGTAAAACCAAAGATACTCCAATCAATTCAACTAAAACAGACGGTGAAAAATCGTACAGCAAAGTTTCATATGAAAAAAATACTACAGATTTTAAGCAACAAGTTACTGTCGTGTTAGACGAAGGAAATGTTGTCGATAGTGAAGGCGGAACTGTTACACTAGAGAGAATTAATTAAATACAATAAGTGTCAGGTAAAAAGCAGAGTGTTCTGCTTTTTTTATATACAGTTTTCCATCTTTAAAATCAAAAATGAGGTTGTTATGAATCGAACAAATGGTGATTTATGGGATAATAAGTAGGGATATGATTGAAGAAGTTTTCAACACTTTTGTTGAGGATGAAGAAGCTTGAGATGGTACAGATTTTGAAATATCATATAAAAAAGCCCGTGGGCTTTTTTATTTTAATCCAAAATCTGTGCACCAAGGCCGATAAGTCCTGGCCCTGTATGGACGACGAGTGCTGGGGAGATTTGACCAAAGAGGACTTCTCTTGCCTGAGGGATGGCGAGTTTGAGCTCTTGCTCAAGTGTCCTTGCCTCATCTTCAGCGCCACCGTGTGCGACAAGTAAGCGAACCTTTTCGTGGTCAGCAACGTAGTTTTTGACGAGTTTGATGGATTTATCCAGACTTTTCTTGCGGCCGCGGGATTTGGCAACGGTGTAGTAGATGCCTTCTGCATTGCAGGAGATGATGGGGTTAAGGTTGAGGACGTTTCCGACAATGGAGCTGACAAGTCCGATGCGACCACCTTTTTGGAGATATTCCAAGGTCGGCACGCTGAAAAATATCTTGCTTTTATCAACTCCATTTTGCAAAGTAGCTGTGATGGTGTTAAAATCTCGACCAGCTGCCGCAAGCTCCGCAGCACGAATCGCATGGACACCTGCGCCGATACCGATGTTTTTTGTATCAAACAAAAATGTGTCGAGCGCCGGGAAATTTTCAGCCGCCAGTCTGACGGCGTTAAAGGTACCTGATAAACCACTTGAAATGGTCACAACGATGAGCTTTTTGTAACCGTCAGAAATGATTTTCTCAAAAATCTGATTGATGACCGTGCCAGAAGGCAGCGATGTTTTCGGGATTTCTGTGGGGAGTTTGGCGTAGATTTCCTCAGCTGTGATATCAAGTTTGTCAGTGTATTCGGCGTCTTTATAGATGATTTTCAGAGGAATCGTGTAGAGATTGTCAGCTTGTAGGAGGTTTTCGGGGACGTCGCAGCCTGAGTCAGCGAGGATGGCGATTTTTTCAGTTGTCATGATGGGCGGTTTCTTTCTTTTCTTTGTCGGCTGTTTTCGCCTTGACTTTGGTTGTTGGTGCGGGGGGATTATCTTTGAGAATGTCAGAGACTTCAGCCAACTGTACATTTTTTTGGGTCAGAAGTTTTGCCGCGAGAGATGCAGTCGCGGCTGTGACGATAAAGTCGTTAGATGCGATTTTTTCAGAGAACAAGCCGCTTGTTTCAAGACCTTGCGCTTGTCTACCAATGATTTTAAGCGCATGTTCTTGTGCGTCGCAAAATAGATTGTAGGCTTCATGTGTCCCGCTGACGCGACCTTGATAGACGATGCCGGTCCTAATTTCAGGAATCGTAAGCACTTGCTTGAGCAAGGTGATCGCGATGAGAAAGGCGAGATGAACGCGGGTATATTTCTTCTTGACAGGCGCAGGGACAAGCTCGAGCTTGACGTAGTTGTTGACCATAGACTTGGTGAGAAGTGCCTGATCGTGTGTTGTGATGATGGGCGCCAAGTACTTGGTTACGAGACTGATGACTTGGTCCATGTAGAGGTCGATATCGGGTAGGCTATCCCAGCGTGGCAAGGTAGCGACTTCGATTTTTTGCCCCCAGTCGTTAAGAGATTCTGACATAGTTATACTGGTTCCTTATAGTTGGTTATGTAGTTTTTGATACTAGATCTAGTGTACTATGCTTTCATATTTTTTGCAATAGGTAAGCTTGACGCATCAATATAAAATCTCTAAATCACATAAAAAAACAGGCTATTTTCTGCTATAATAGAGGTATGAATAATCTAAAAAAACAGGTTGGTATAAAAGCTGCGACATTTGTCAAAGATGGCATGGTTGTAGGATTAGGCACTGGGTCTACAGCTGCGTTTTTCGTGGCTGAGTTGGGGCGACGTGTCGCTGAGGAGCAGCTCAAGATTACAGCGGTGACGACGTCTAGCGTGACAAGTGCACAGGCGCATGAGCTGGGCATTCCGCTTAAAGATATTGATGAAGTGCCAGCGATTGATCTGACGGTTGATGGTTCTGACGAAATTGACCTTGAACTCAATGGTATCAAAGGTGGAGGAGCAGCACTTCTGATGGAAAAAATAGTTGCGACCTACTCAAAAGACTACATCTGGATTGTTGATGACTCGAAAATGGTCGAACATCTGGGTGCTTTTCCATTGCCAGTAGAGGTGGTGCCATTTGGCTGCGGACAGTTATTTCATTTGTTTGATGTTTTGGGATTCAAGCCAACGTTCAGACTTGATGACAATGAAGAAAATCTCATCACCGACATGGGTAATCACATCATTGACCTGCATCTTGACAAAATCGAGGATCCAGCAGCGCTTGCAAAATTGCTTGATGAAACGGTTGGCGTGGTCGAGCACGGCTTGTTTAATGACATGGTAAAAACAGTCATCGTCGCCTCAGAAACTGAAGGCGTGAAAGTCATCTCTAAATAAACTTGAAATCGCTTCCAAAATAGTGTAAAATTAGCTAAAGACGCAACTAGAAAAGGTTAATTTATGTATACGCCAGATGAAATTCTCGAAGAGACGGCGGCCACGGCTGTCATCAAAGTCAATAAACCTCTCCTGTCCAAGCTGATACTAGGTTTTATCGGTGGCGCCATGATTTCTCTAGGCTATCTCGCTTATCTGAGAGTTGGCGGCGGTATCGTTGGTGCTGCGGTTTTTCCAGTTGGTTTGATTGTCATCTTGCTAGCCGGCGGCGAGCTGATAACAGGAAATATGATGGCGGTTGCGGTCGGTTTTTTCAGAAAGCGCGTGACGGGCTTAGAACTTTTAAAAAACTGGCTTGTTATCACGATTGCAAACGTGATTGGTGCGATTTTTGTCGCCTATGCCTTTGGCGTTTTGGCAGGGACTCTGACGACAGGGGATGCACTTACAGAAGCGCTTCACGTGGCTGATAGCAAACTGTCTGCAACTTTTCTTGCAGCATTCTTTTCAGGCATCGGCTGTAACTGGTTTGTTGGTCTAGCGGTCTGGCTGAGTTATGGTGCCAAGGACTTTTCAGGTAAGATTTTAGCCATTTGGTTTCCTGTCATGACTTTTGTTGCGATTGGCTTTCAGCATAGCGTGGCAAACAGTTTTTTGATTCCATTTGCGATTTTCATGGGGCATGCGACCTGGCTTGATTTCGCACAAAATTTCGTGCCTGTCTATCTGGGAAATGTCGTAGGAGGTGCGGTTTTGATTGCGCTATTTTACAGCTTAGCTTACAAAAAACATTAAACTAAAAAAACTGTTCACATGACGAAGATGTGAACAGTTTTTGATTACAATTGATTTAGCATATCTTGCCAGGCGGTCACACCCCATTTGTGACTGCCACGTTTGAGTTTTTTGACTGCCGTTGCAACAGGAAACCAGTCAACGTGATTGAAATCTTCGAGCGGTTTCCCAAGTACTTCGTAGTTGCTTGTCTCATAGATATAGGCGGGATTGTAATAGTAGGTGTCCCTGTGTGATGAGTAAAAATACTCGTCGGCCTGGCCCAGATATTTGCCGAGCGTCGCTTTGGCCCCAAGTTCTTCATGGAGTTCTCGCACGAGCGCCGTTTTATGATCTTCTCCTGCCTCAATCTCGCCCCCCGGTAAAAAGTAGGCACCATTTGGCGCTTGGACGATGCAGATTTCAGTATTATTTTTCCGTGCGACGATGCCATAGACACCAAAACGTGATTGGTAGGGCTTGTCAGCGATTTTTTCGCCAAATGTTGGGGTCATAATTTGTCTCCATATATTTTATTAACTCTATTCTATCAAAATTCCCCAAAATTTGATAAAATAAAAGAATACTGATTGGAGATAGTGACATTGAAAAAGATAAATTTTAGTAAGATCATCATGATAGCGCTTGTTATGCTCATTGCAGCATGTTTGGCGATTTTAGTTTCGAGTAAAAATTTCAAAAATAGTAAAAATCCGTCTGGTATGACGGTTGTTATAAACGATGCAGTTGGGGGAATTGATGGCCTCATTGCTGCACCATTTGATGCGCTAAAAGACAAGGCAAATGATCTAGGCAACCTCATGGAAACTTACCATGAAAATGCGAGCCTGTCAAAACAAGTGACTAAACTGACAGATGAATCAAGCGAACTTGACAGTCTAAAAGCAGAAAATAAATCGCTCAAAGCGGCGCTAGACTTGCAAAATACCCTGACAAATTACGAAAAAATCAGCTCAAACGTCATCGTCAGGAACCCCAATGCCTGGAGCGACAGCATGACCATTGACAAGGGGAAAACTGACGGCATCAAAGTCGATATGATCGTCATGAGTAACGGCGGGATTGTTGGACGTATCACACAGGTTAATACAACGACGTCAAAAGTTGCACTTTTGACGTCTGATAAGGCACTTGAAAACAAAATTCCTGTCAGACTTGGATCAGCAGAAAATCCAGCATATGGTCTGATTACAGGATATGATGCCCGTCAGAATGCTCTTATCATCACGCAAATCTCATCAAAAGTCAAGTTCACCAAAGGGGATAAGGTTGTCACGTCAGGTCTTGGAGGTAATTCGCCGTCAGATTTGCTTGTTGGTGATATTATTGGCGAAAAAGAAAATACTAAAAGCGAAGACCGTGATATTTATGTCAAGCCTGCAAGCAAGTTCGACAACATGCAGTTCGCTTTTGTCATCAAACGTGGATTGAACGTAGATGGGACGGCTGAAACAAATGAGTAAATTTTCTTTTCAATTTTTCACCCCTGTCATCTTGCTTTTGGTCATGCTGATAGACGGTCAGATTACGCAGTTACTCTCAACGACTGCAACGACGCTGACATCATGCCTGCTTTTGATCGTCATGACCTACAGCATCTTGCAGCATAGCTATCGTTACATGATTGTTGTAGCCTTTCTGATAGGCCTTGTCTACGATAGCTATTATATCGGCGTTTATGGCATTGCAAGCTTATTGTTTCCGCTCATCGCACTTTTCGTGTATAATATCAAACAGACGGTCTTTGAAAACAGACTGACACGCATCTTCACGGTGATTATCATCGTGGCTGCGTTTGAGTTCCTTTCTGGGGCAATGATGTTAGTTTTTCAAATCTCGAATTTTGATTTTGGCAACTACATTATTTATCAAATGGCGCCAAGCCTCTTCCTTAACATCTTCTTTGCCATTGCTCTACAGACGCCGCTAGAAAAATTTTACGGTGTGACAAAAGCAAAGAAAACATTACAAGCACGCTCGAAATTGTAACAGTCTTGTAATGTCAAAGTGATCCTTAAGGCGTATAATAAGAAATGAACCTAAAACGCGAACCGCATTTGGAGGAAACAAGATTTTTATGAAAAAGAAACTAATATCAGCAGTCTTATTGTCAACGGTCGTTTTGACATCAGCATCTACAGTGCTTTTGGTCAGCGCCGATGACACAGATTCGCAGATTGCGCAACAAGACGCAAAAATTGCTGCAACGAAATCTGCTGAAGCGACTGCACAGGCACAAGTTGATACAATCCAATCCCAAGTTGATGCCTTGAAAGATAAACAAGATAAACTTAAAAAAGAATCAGACGCACTTTTGGCACAATCTAAAAAATTGCAAGTCAAAATCGCTGATTTGACAAAAGAAATAAGCGATCGTGACGAAGCGCTTCAAGCACAAGCACGCTCAGCGCAGACAGATGGCACAGCAACTTCATATGTAGATGCTGTCATCAACTCAAAATCATTATCAGATGCTGTAACGCGCGTTACAGCTATGCGTACGGTTGTCAAAGCAAATGATGACATGATGAAACAGCAAGAAGCCGCTAAAAAAGCAGTTGAAAAAGCACAAAAAGATAACCAAGAAAAAGCTGATAAAGGCTACAAGTTGATGAACGAAATCAGCGACCAAGCTAAAAGTTTAGAAACACAGCAAGCTGAGCTTAAAGTGGCACAACTTAACTTGGCCGCTGAACGCGCAACTGCTGAAGGCACAAAAGCATCACTCTTGGCACAAAAAGCTGCAGCACAAGCAGCCGCAGCACAGGCCGCAGCTCGTGAAAAAGCTTATAATGAGCAAGTTGCTGCATCAGCAAGCAAAGCGCAGGCGCAGGCAAGTAGTGCTACATCAAGTTCTAGCTCTAGCAGTAGTTCATCATCATCTAGTGTTTCCACACCAGTAGTGACAACACCAAGCACGCCGGCTGTAACAACACCAAGTACACCGGCTGTAACAACACCAAGTACACCAGCTGTAACAACACCAAGTACACCAGCTGCAACCGCACCTAGTTACAATAATTCTGGGAATACCTACCCTGTAGGACAATGTACTTGGGGTGCCAAAACATTAGCGCCTTGGGCTGGTAATTATTGGGGTAACGGTGGACAGTGGGCTTCATCAGCAGCTGCAGCAGGGTTCCGTACGGGCTATACACCACAAGTTGGCGCGATTGCAGTTTGGCAAGGTGGTTATGGTCACGTTGCAGTAGTCGTTGCTGTTAATGGTAGTCAAATCCAGGTTCAAGAAGCAAACTATGCAGGTAATCCTGCTATCGGTAACTATCGAGGCTGGTTCAGTCCCGGTGCTGTGACTTACATCTACCCAAATTGATCAAATAAAGAAATTCGTCTTCGGACGTTTTTTTTATCATTGAAATTCACAGTATAAAATGTTAAAATTGAGAGAAGTATTCTATTTTAGGAAATCCTAAAATTATCTAGGAGAAGAAATGGCAAATATCATTCAACGATTAATTGAAAATGATAACAAACAATTAAAAAAATTACATAAAATGGCTGACAAAGTTGAAAGCTTTGAATCAGCTTTTGCTGAGTTATCTGACGAGGCACTTCAAGCTAAGACGCCTGAACTCAAACAGCGCTATCAAAATGGGGAGTCACTTGATGACCTGCTTTTTGAAGCATTTGCTGTAGCGCGCGAAGGCGCAAAACGTGTGCTAGGCCTGTTTCCTTATCATGTGCAAATTATGGGTGGGATTGTCCTGCATAACGGAGATGTCCCCGAGATGCGGACAGGTGAAGGTAAAACGCTGACCGCAACAATGCCGGTCTATCTTAATGCCTTGTCTGGCGAAGGTGTGCACGTTGTCACCGTCAATGAGTACTTGTCAGCACGTGATGCGACAGAAATGGGTGAGCTATATAACTGGCTTGGTTTGAGCGTTGGAATCAACTCATCGACCAAATCGCCTGAAGAAAAACGTGCCGCTTATTTGTGTGACATCACTTATTCGACCAACTCAGAGCTTGGCTTTGACTACTTGCGTGATAACATGGTGACGACTTTTGAAGAGATGAGTCAACGTCCGCTTAACTATGCCTTAGTCGATGAGGTTGACTCAATCTTAATTGATGAGGCAAGAACGCCTTTGATCATTTCGGGTCAGGCTGAAAGTTCGAGTGCACTTTATCACCGTGCTGACCAGTTTGTCAAGACCCTGTTTGGTCATGAAGACTATGAAGAAGGCGATGATTACAAAGTCGATGTTCAGTCGAAAACGATTGGTTTGACTGAAGAAGGCATCGACAAGGCTGAGAAATTCTTTGCTATTGATAATCTTTATGACCTTGAAAATGCAGCTCTGACGCACTTTGTGGACAACTCCTTGCGTGCCAACTATATCATGGCGCTTGACTTGGATTACATGGTTGATGAAAATCAAGAAGTCTTGATTGTTGACCAGTTTACAGGGCGTGCGATGGAAGGTCGTCGTTTTTCTGACGGCCTCCACCAAGCTATCGAGGCCAAAGAAGGTGTGCCGATTCAAGACGAATCGAAGACTATGGCGTCAATCACCTATCAGAACTACTTTAGAATGTATAAAAAACTGTCAGGCATGACAGGGACTGGTAAGACGGAAGCTGAAGAATTCCGCGAGATTTATAATATCCAGATTATCCCGATTCCGACAAATAAACCCGTGCAACGTTTGGATCATCCAGATTTGCTCTATCCAACAATCGAGTCTAAGTTTGCGGCTGTTGTGCGCGATGTGCGCAACCGTCACGAAAAAGGACAGCCGATTTTGATTGGGACAGTTGGCGTTGAAACGTCAGAAATTATCTCAAACGAGTTGGTTAAAGCAGGTATTCCGCATGAAGTGCTCAATGCGAAAAATCACTTTAAAGAAGCGCAAATCATCATGAATGCCGGCCAAAAAGGTGCTGTCACCATTGCAACCAACATGGCAGGTCGTGGTACCGATATTAAACTTGGCGCAGGTGTTGTCGATCATGAGGATATCGAATACCGTGGTTTAGCGGTTATTGGGACTGAACGTCATGAGTCTCGTCGGATTGACAATCAGCTTCGCGGTCGTTCAGGTCGTCAAGGTGACCCAGGTGTGTCACAATTTTATCTGTCACTTGAAGATGATTTGATGCGTCGCTTTGGTAGCGAACGTGTTGCGGCTGTTTTGGAACGTTTCAAAATCGAGGGTGAAGATGCTGTGATTAAATCACGCATGATTACCAACCAGATTGAAGCGTCACAAAAGCGTGTTGAAGGTAATAACTATGATTCACGTAAACAAGTTTTGCAATATGATGATGTGATTCGTGAACAGCGCGAAGTTATCTATGCACAGCGTTATACAGTGATTACAGCTAAGGAAGATCTGACGCCGCAACTCATGGGTATGTTTGGTCGGACAATTGACCGCCTTGTTGACGGGCAAGCACCACTTGGTAAGCTTGACGAAACGGGAACTAAGGACTTAATTGTCCAAGTTGAGAGCAATCTGCTTTCTGACGGTGATCTGACTGAAGAAGCGCTCAGCGGCCTGAAACTTTCGGAAGTCAAAGGATTGATTTTTGACAAAGTGAAGGCAGTTTATGCAGATCAAATGGCAAAATTAGCTGAACCTGAACGTCAGCTGAGCTTCCAACAAGCTGTTGTGCTTCGGACGGTTGATACTAACTGGTCAGAACATATTGACCAGCTGGATCAGATGCGTCAGAGCGTTGGCTTGCGTGGCTATGCGCAAAATAATCCGCTTGTCGAGTACCAACAAGAAGCTTTTACCATGTTCAATAACATGGTGGGTGCTATCGAATTTGAAGTGACACGTTTGATGATGAAAGCACAAATTCATCCGCAAACAGCCATTCAAGAGGAACATGCACCAAAAGTTGTCACAACGGCATCACAAGAAAACTTGACAGATGTCACAACGGCGCAAGCCAATACAGGTGAGGATGTATCAGACATCGACTTTTCAAAAGTTGGCAGAAATGATCCCTGCCCATGTGGCTCAGGCAAAAAATTCAAAAATTGCCATGGCCGTGCAAAAATTGCGTAAGCAATCATTTCAAATAGAAAAATAAAAGTATAAGACTTCCTAGTGCGAAAATGCACCAACATTAACTAAAGGACTAAGCATGACATTCAAAGAAATCTCTCCGAAACTGGAAATAGAGGAAATCAAAGAGTTAGGTAAACTTTCTGAAGCGACCCTAGCCTTGAAAACAGCGCGTGATCGTGAGCTTGAGGCAATTATCAAAGGGGAAGATGACCGTGTTTTGTTGGTTATCGGACCTTGTTCGTCAGACAATGAACCTGCGGCACTTGAGTACGCACGTCGTCTTGCGAAATTGCAAGAAACTGTCAAAGACCGGATTTTCATGGTGATGCGTGTCTATACGGCAAAACCACGAACTAATGGTGATGGCTATAAAGGCTTGATTCACCAGCCGGATGCGTCAGCTCAGCCTGATCTTTTGAACGGAATCAAGGCGGTGCGTGAATTGCATTATAAAGTCATCACTGAAACAGGCATGACGACGGCTGATGAGATGCTATATCCTGAAAATCTTCGCATTATCGATGATTTGGTCAGCTATATCGCTGTTGGTGCGCGTTCTGTTGAAAATCAACAGCACCGTTTTGTTGCCTCAGGGATTGATGTGCCAGTTGGTTTGAAAAATCCGACATCAGGGAACTTGAACGTGATGTTTAACGGTATCTACGCAGCACAAAATCCGCAGAATTTCCTGTTTAACCGCACTGAAGTGCAAACAGAAGGCAACCCGTTGTCGCACGCTATTTTACGTGGTGCACTCAATGAATACGGTAAAAATATTCCAAACTATTATACAGACAATCTGCTAGATGCGATTGCGTCGTATGAAAAAATGGGTCTTGAAAATCCATTTATCATGATTGACACCAACCACGATAACTCAGGTAAACGCTACATGGAGCAGATTCGCATTGTGCGTCAGACCTTGATTAACCGCAAGTGGAATCCGCTGATTAGCAAATATGTTCGCGGTTTCATGATTGAGTCATATCTTGAAGATGGGCGTCAAGACACGCCTGAAGTCTTCGGAAAATCAATCACAGATCCATGTCTTGGTTGGGATAAAACTGAAGCCTTGGTCAATGAAATTTACACAACACTCGGTGAATAAATAGCAAGTAAAACAAAACTGAAGTCAGCTTCAGTTTTTGTTTAAGAAAACTTATCAGAATTTTAGAAAGATAGAAAGAATTTAATCAAATGGGCATTCATCAAAAAGGTACGACAATCGACATCGCAGAAATCAAAACCCACGCTAAACTTGAAGGTGACGTACTGACAAGAAAAAATGCGCGTGATGCGGAGCTAAAAAACATTATCACAGGTCAAGATGACCGCCTGCTTCTCGTCATCGGACCTTGTTCGTCAGATAACGAAGCGGCTGTGCTTGAATATGCGCACCGTTTAGCTGCTTTGCAAGAAAAAGTGAAAGATAAAGTTTTCATGGTGATGCGCGTCTACACGGCAAAACCACGGACCAACGGCGATGGTTACAAAGGGCTGATGCACCAACCAGACACATCAAAACTGCCTGATCTGATCAATGGCATTCACGCCGTCCGCGACTTGCACTATAAAGTCATCACTGAAACAGGCCTGACGACCGCGGATGAGATGCTTTATCCGTCAAATTTGAAAATGGTGGATGATTTGGTCAGCTACCATGCGATTGGCGCACGGTCAGTGGAAGACCAAGAACACCGTTTTGTTGCCTCAGGGATTGATGCACCGACGGGCATGAAAAATCCAACATCAGGCAATCTAAACGTCATGTTTAACGCCATTCACGCTGCACAAAACAAGCAAAATTTCCTCTATGGTAATGCAGAAGTAGATACAGATGGCAATCCGCTAGCACATGTCATCCTGCGTGGCGCAACCAATGAACATGGCGAAAATGAGCCAAATTACTACTATGATAACTTAATTAAAGCAATCGCCCAGTATGAAAAAATGGGCCTTGAAAATCCATTTATCATGGTTGACACCAACCACGATAACTCTGGCAAACAATTCATGGAGCAGATCCGCATTGTCCGTCAAACATTGATTAACCGCGATTGGAATGAAAAAATTAAAGCAAGCGTTCGTGGCTTTATGATAGAATCTTACCTTGAAGATGGGCGTCAAGATACGCCGGAAGTTTTCGGAAAATCTATCACAGACCCTTGTCTTGGCTGGGATAAGACAGAAGCGCTGGTCAATGAAATCTACACAACATTAAGCTAATAGTATAACACCAATTTTCTGGTATAGCACACATGAAAAAGTTTCCCTGTTTTTTTATTGCAAACCTTTTCATTTTGTGTTAAAATAATTTATGTAATGGCTTTCATTGAAAAATGAGCCAGAAAAAATTTGTAAACAAATAAGGAGAATGCAATCATGGCATCTAAAGATTTTCACATCGTAGCTGAAACAGGTATCCACGCACGTCCTGCAACTTTGCTTGTTCAAGCAGCTTCAAAATTCACTTCTGACATCAACCTTGAGTACAAAGGTAAATCAGTTAACTTGAAATCAATCATGGGTGTTATGTCACTTGGTGTTGGTCAAGGCGCTGACGTTACAATCGCTGCTGAAGGTGCTGATGCTGAAGACGCAATCGCAGCAATCGCAGACACAATGACTAAAGAAGGATTGGCTGAATAATCATGACAGAGAAGCTTAAAGGTATTGCCGCATCTAGCGGTGTTGCAGTTGCCAAAGCTTATCTTCTGGTTCAACCGGATTTGTCATTTGAGACAGTTTCTGTCGACAATACTGACAACGAAGAAGCTCGTTTGGATGCTGCTCTTGAAGCAAGCACAAGCGAGCTTAACGTTATCCGTGAAAAAGCCGTAGATAGCCTTGGCGAAGAAGCAGCATCAGTTTTCGATGCACATTTGATGGTTCTTGCTGACCCAGAAATGATTGGTCAAATCAAAGAAACAATCCGTGCTAAGAAAACCAATGCTGAAAGTGCGCTCAAAGAAGTGACAGATATGTTCATCACTTTGTTTGAAAATATGGACGAAAATCCATACATGCAAGAGCGTGCTGCAGATATTAAAGATGTGACAAAACGTGTGCTTGCAAACTTGCTTGGTAAAAAATTGCCAAGCCCAGCAACTATCGACGAAGAAGTTATCGTCGTTGCACACGACTTGACGCCATCTGATACGGCACAACTTGATAAAAAGTTTGTTAAAGCTTTCATCACAAATATCGGTGGCCGTACAAGTCACTCTGCTATCATGGCACGTACACTTGAAATCCCCGCTGTTCTTGGTACAAACAATATCACAACACTCGTTGCTGAAGGACAACTCCTTGCTGTCAACGGGATTACTGGTGAAGTGATTATCGAGCCAAGTGATGCTGAACAAGCTGAATTTATCGCTGCTGGTAAAGCTTATGCTGACCAAAAAGCAGAATGGGCACAACTCAAAGATGCTGAAACAGTGACAGCTGATGGTAAACATTTTGAACTTGCAGCAAACATTGGGACACCAAAAGACGTGACAGGCGTAAACGACAACGGTGGCGAAGCTATCGGCCTTTACCGCACAGAGTTCCTATACATGGACTCGCAAGATTTCCCAACTGAAGACGAACAATACGAAGCTTACAAAGCAGTGCTTGAAGGCATGGATGGTAAGCCTGTCGTTGTTCGTACCATGGATATCGGTGGCGATAAAGAACTGCCTTATTTTGATCTACCAAAAGAAATGAATCCGTTCCTTGGCTACCGTGCTTTGCGTATTAGCTTGTCAGAAGGTGGCGATGCCATGTTCCGCACACAGCTTCGTGCACTTTTGCGTGCCTCAGTTCACGGTCAACTTCGTATCATGTTCCCAATGGTTGCACTTGTTACAGAATTCCGTGCGGCTAAGAAACTTTTCGATGAAGAAAAAGCAAACTTGCTCGCTGAAGGCGTTGCAGTTGCGGATAATATCCAAGTGGGTATCATGATCGAAATCCCAGCGGCAGCAATGCTTGCTGACCAATTTGCCAAAGAAGTAGACTTCTTCTCAATCGGTACAAACGACCTCATCCAATACACGATGGCCGCTGACCGTATGAACGAACAAGTTTCTTACCTCTACCAACCTTACAACCCTTCAATCTTGCGTTTGATCAATAACGTGATCAAAGCAGCGCATGCTGAAGGTAAATGGGCTGGTATGTGTGGCGAAATGGCAGGCGACCAAACTGCCGTGCCGCTTTTGATGGGTATGGGTCTTGATGAGTTCTCAATGAGTGCAACATCAATTCTCCAAACACGGTCACTCATGAAACGTCTCGACACAACTAAGATGGCTGAATTGGCTGATAAAGCTCTTACAACTTGCGCAACAATGGAAGAAGTTGTTGCTTTGGTTGAAGATTATACAAAATAATTTTGACTTAAAACAGGACTTAGGTTCTGTTTTTTTGTGCCCAAAATACTAGGAAATAGCCATTATTTGAAATGAATTTGATTCGCTTGACAAACTACATCTAGTGTGATAAGGTGCGATTTTACATAATCTAACACAATATATAGTGATTTACCCTTTACAAACTGACTCGTATTTGGTAGAATATATCTACAATGATTTTTTAGAAATTAGGTATACGATATGATGGTTTGGGAAACAACTGAAACACTTGAAACTACGATGGAGGTCGTCAAACGTGATGGTCGCCATTTAAATTTTGAGCCAGAAAAAATTTATGATGCGCTCAAAAAGGCATCAGACGAGCTGACAAAGATGTCGCCTGTTCAGGAAGTCAAACTGGAAGGTCTGACGGATAAAATCGTTGCGACGATTTTTGATCGTTTTGACAAGAATGTCAAAATCTACGAAATTCAAAATATTGTGGAACACGTTTTGTTGGATGCAAACGAGTATGAGCTTGCAAAAACGTATATCAATTACCGTACGAAACGTGATTTTGAGCGCTCTCAGGCGACAGATATAAACTTCACGATTGACAAACTCATTAACAAAGACCAAACGGTTGTCAATGAAAATGCCAATAAAGACAGCGACGTGTTTAATACACAACGTGACTTGACTGCTGGGATTGTCGGTAAGTCAATTGGTTTGAAAATGTTGCCTGCACACGTTGCCAATGCGCATCAAAAAGGTGATATTCACTTTCATGACCTGGACTACCAACCCTATGCACCAATGACAAACTGTTGTTTAGTGGATGTCAAAGGCATGTTAAATGATGGCTTTAAACTCGGAAACGCAGTTATCGACAGTCCAAAATCAATCCAAACAGCTGCCGCACAAATCTCACAAATCATTGCCAATGTGGCGTCAAGCCAATACGGCGGGACCTCTGTCAACCGTATTGATGAAGTGCTTGCGCCTTACGCACGCCTCAACTATGACAAACACATGAATGATGCAAAAGAGTGGGTTGCTGCAGAAAAACGTGAAGCCTATGCCCGTGCCAAAACAGCTAAAGACATCTATGATGCCATGCAAAGTCTTGAGTACGAGATCAATACCTTGTTTACGTCCAATGGTCAAACACCATTTACAACCTTTGGTTTTGGTCTTGGTGAGGACTGGTATGCGCGTGAAATTCAAAAAGCCATTCTCCAAAATCGTATCAAAGGACTTGGCAAGGAAGGTCGCACAGCGATTTTTCCAAAACTTGTATTCACGATCAAACGTGGCCTCAATCTAAACGCCACAGATCCTAACTATGACATCAAGGAACTTGCAGCAGAATGTGCCACAAAACGTATGTATCCAGATATTGTCAGCTACGACAAAATCGTTGAGCTAACAGGATCCTTCAAAGCACCTATGGGTTGTCGTTCATTCTTACAAGGTTGGCAAGATGAAAATGGTCATGATGTTGTTGACGGTCGTATGAACTTAGGCGTTGTGACGCTGAACTTACCTCGTATTGCCCTTGAGTCAAAAGGCGACAAGGAAAAATTCTGGCAAATCTTCGGTGAACGCATGGAAGTCATGAAAGACGCCCTTGTTTACCGAGTTGAGCGTGTCAAAGAAGCAACACCAGCAAACGCACCGATTCTTTATGAAAATGGTGCATTTGGCAAACGTCTTTCCCGTACAGACTCAGTAGATGAGCTTTTCAAAAATCGCCGTGCCACAGTTTCTGCTGGCTACATCGGTCTTTACGAAGTTGCAACTGAGTTTTATGGTGGCGAATGGGAACACAATCCAGAAGCAAAAGAATTCACGCTTGACATCTTGCGTGAAATGAAAAAAGCTGCGGGCGAATGGTCTGACGAGTATGATTATCATTTCTCAATCTACTCAACACCGTCAGAATCACTGACAGACCGTTTCTGCCGTCTGGATACTGAAAAATTTGGCATTGTCAAAGACATTACTGATAAAGAGTACTACACCAACTCATTTCACTATGATGTTCGTAAAAATCCGACACCATTTGAAAAGTTGGAATTTGAAAAAGACTATCCAGTCTATGCAAGCGGTGGTTTCATTCACTACTGTGAATATCCAATGTTGCAACAAAATCCCAAAGCACTCGAAGCTGTCTGGGACTTTGCCTACGACCGTGTTGGCTACCTTGGTACCAATACACCAATCGACCATTGTTACGCCTGTGATTTTGAAGGAGACTTCACACCAACAGAACGCGGTTTCCAATGTCCAAACTGTGGCAATAGCGATCCGAAAACAGTTGACGTTGTTAAACGTACCTGTGGCTACCTTGGTAACCCGCAAGCACGTCCAATGGTCAATGGTCGTCACAAGGAGATTTCATCACGTGTCAAACATATGAACGGTTCAGTTGGTCACTTGTCAAATGGGGAAGATTTGGAAAGCGTTGCGATTGACGCAGCTAAGTCAAAATTTTTTCATCAATAAGTGATAAATCAAACATAAAACGGCGATAAAAAGCCGTTTTTTTGCTATAATAATAGCATGACAAAGATTTTGAAAATTACGAAATTAAAATATAAATATGATGAGGAAAGTGACGTTCATGCAGTTGATGACGTGTCTTTTGACGTGTCACGTGGCGAGTGGGTGTCAATTATCGGACGAAATGGCTCGGGTAAATCAACTACGGCACGTCTGATTGATGGACTCATGGCGGCAGAATCTGGACAGATTGAGATTGACGGCGAGTTACTGACTGAGGACAATGTCTGGACACTTCGTCAGAAGATTGGCATGGTTTTTCAAAATCCGGATAATCAATTTGTCGGCTCAACGGTGGAAGACGATGTCGCATTTGGCATGGAAAATCAAGGTGTCCCACGTGATGAAATGCTTTCACGAGTGGATGCTGCCCTGAGTCGTGTCGGTATGGCAGACTTTAAAACCAAGGAACCAGCTCGCTTATCGGGTGGTCAGAAGCAACGTGTCGCAATTGCGGGCATCGTGGCTCTGCGTCCTGACATCATTATCCTAGATGAAGCAACGTCCATGCTTGATCCGCAAGGGCGCACGGAAATCATCCGTGTGGTGCGTGAAATCAAGGAACAGTACGGTTTGACGGTGATTTCAATCACGCATGATCTGGACGAGGCAAGTTTTTCTGATAAGATTATTGTTATGAAAGATGGTAAAATCGAGCAGATTGCAACACCTGAAAAGCTGTTTTTGAACAATGATTTGATTGAAATCGGGCTTGACGTGCCATTTGCGTCAAATGTCGCAGCCGATTTACGGCGTTCAGGGCTTGATATACCTGAAAAATATCTGACAGAAAGTGAGCTGGCTGACTTTATATGGCAATCCATTTTGACAAAGTAACTTACACCTATCAGCCCAACACGCCTTTTGAGAGTCGGGCTTTGTTTGATATTGACATGCGGATTTCTGACGGGAGTTTCACGGCGCTTGTCGGACACACAGGTTCAGGCAAGTCAACGCTCTTGCAACATCTAAATGGGCTTTTATTACCAACCTCAGGTAGTGTGACGGTTGATGACATCACGATCAAACCTGACAGTAAGGCAAAAGCTGTCAAGCCAGTTCGTCAGAAGGTTGGCGTGGTTTTCCAGTTTCCTGAGACCCAGCTGTTTGATGAAACGGTGCTCAAAGACGTTTCTTTTGGGCCACAAAACTTTGGCGTGTCAAAATCGGTAGCTGAAGAGACGGCTCGTGAAAAGCTGCGACTAGTAGGCATTTCTGACGACCTGTTTGATCGCTCACCTTTTGAGTTATCAGGCGGTCAGATGCGGCGTGTTGCCATTGCGGGGATTCTTGCTATGAACCCCAGTGTTTTGGTGCTTGATGAGCCGACGGCGGGCCTTGATCCTAAGGCGCGCATTGATATGATGCAGCTTTTTGAGAGTATCCACGCAGCTGGTGTGACGACGATTTTGGTGACGCATCTGATGGACGATGTTGCGGACTATGCAGACACCATGTTTGTGCTTGAAAAAGGACGCATTGTTAAGTTCGGCAAGCCAAGTGAGCTTTTTCAGGACGTTGATTTTATGATGGCACATCAGCTTGGCGTGCCAAAGGCGACACAGTTTGCGCTTTTGCTTGCGGCGCGTGGCATGCAGTTTGAAAAAGATAACCTGCCGATTACACGCAAGGCGCTAATTGCAGCGATAACTGCGAGTCAGGAGGCGACGCATGGATAAATTGATTATCGGGCGCTACATTCCTGGCGAGTCGCTCATTCATCGCATGGATCCACGTAGCAAACTGCTCGCCATGTTCGCCTTTGTAGTCATCATTTTTCTAGCAAATGACGTGATTGGCTACGGGATTCTTGCAGTTTTTACATTTGTCGGAGTCGCACTTAGCCAGATCAAGCTGTCCTATTTCTTAAAAGGCCTGCGGCCAATGCTTGGTTTGATTCTATTTACCGTTATTTTTCAAATGCTCTTTACCACTGGTGGCGACGTGCTTTTCCAGGTGTGGATTTTGAAAATCACGACTTATTCTGTACAAAATGCCTTTTATATCTTCATGCGTTTTGTCCTGATTATCTTCATGTCAACCTTGCTGACGCTGACAACGCCACCACTCACGCTTGCTGACGGGATAGAAACAGGGCTTGCGCCGCTGAAAAAAATCAAGGTGCCTGTTCATGAAATCGGGCTCATGCTGTCGATTTCCCTGCGATTTATTCCCACGTTGATGGATGATACAACCATGATCATGAATGCACAAAAAGCGCGTGGCATGGACTTTGGTGAGGGAAATCTCGTCCAAAAAGTCAAGTCGGTGATTCCGATTTTGATTCCGCTATTTGTCTCGTCATTTAGACGGGCTGACGATCTTGCCATTGCCATGGAAAGCCGTGGTTATCAAGGTGGCGAGGGTCGCACCAAATATCGCGTGCTCAAATGGCACCTCATCGATACTGTTTTACTGGTTAGCCTAGCTGTCCTTGCGGCAGCACTGATTGCCTGGAATACGCTCAAATAAAAAAATTATAAGGAGACGCTTATGTCTAACAAAATGAACGCTCAAGAAATTATCCAATTTATCGCAAATGCTGAGAAAAAAACAGCTGTCAAAGTCACTTTTGAAGGGGAACTTGCAGGTGTTGTTCCTGCTGATGTGACCAAACTTGGTAACGTTTTATTTGGGGATTGGAAAGCCATTTCACCACTTCTTGCTAACCTGACTGAAAATAAAGACTACGTCGTTGAACAAGACGGCAGAAATTCAGCTGTCCCATTGCTTGACAAACGTGAGATCAATGCGCGAATTGAGCCTGGTGCCATCATCCGTGATCAAGTTGAGATTGGAGATAATGCTGTCATCATGATGGGGGCGGTCATCAATATCGGCGCTGAAATTGGTGCTGGGACTATGATTGATATGGGCGCTGTCCTTGGTGGCCGTGCGATTGTTGGCACAAACAGCCATATTGGTGCAGGTGCCGTCCTTGCGGGAGTTGTAGAGCCTGCAAGTGCTGAGCCAGTTCGTGTGGGTAACGACGTTCTTGTCGGTGCCAATGCCGTGATCATCGAAGGTGTTCAAGTCGGCAATGGGTCAGTTGTGGCAGCGGGTGCAATCGTGACGGCTGACGTCCCTGAAAATGTCGTTGTTGCAGGTGTTCCTGCTCGTATTATCAAGAAAATCGATGATAAAACTAAACAAAAAACAGCCCTTGAAGATGCCCTTCGCACACTCTAAGCTAAAAATAATAGCTGTGATTTGAGGTATTGGCGGGATTTCATTGTCCGCTAGTTTAGGATAAAATATGTTAGATTTAATCAAAATAAGAAGAGACTTACACCAGATTCCTGAAATTGGTCTTGCTGAGTTTGAGACGCACGATTATTTGCTGAGGATTTTGTCAGATCTGACAGCTGGTCATGATTTTGTGACGATAAAAACCTGGCAGACGGGGATTGTGGTCAAGATTTCTGGGACGGCGTCAGAGGAGACGATTGGCTGGCGGACGGATATTGACGGATTGCCCGTTGTCGAAGAGACTGGGCTTTCTTTTCAGTCCCGTCATCAAGGACGTATGCATGCTTGCGGCCATGACATACACATGACTGTTTCACTCGGCATTTTAGAAGAAATGCTGAAAAAACAGCCCAAAAATGACATGATCTTCCTTTTTCAGCCTGCTGAGGAAAATGAAGCTGGCGGCATGCTCATGTATGAGGCGGGAGAGCTTGATGGTGATTTCAGACCTGATGCTTTTTACGGTTTGCATGTGCGACCAGATCTAAAAGTTGGTCAGATTGCGACCAACACCCACACGCTTTTTGCGGGAACTTGCGAAGTTAAAGTTAACTTCAAAGGTACGGGAGGTCATGCGGCTTTTCCGCACCAGGCAAATGATGCGCTTGTTGCTGCTAGCTATTTCATCACGCAGGTTCAGACCATTGTCAGCCGCAATGTTGACCCGATTGAGGGCGCAGTTGTGACATTTGGTAGTATGCACGCGGGCACGACAAATAACGTGATCGCTGAGACTGCTCAGCTACACGGCACGATTCGCACGCTCACGCAGGACATGAACGCACTCACACAAAAGCGCATTCGCGCCATTGCTGAAGGTGTTGCGACAAGTTTTGGGCTGAGTGTTGACATCAAGCTCAAACAAGGCGGGTATCTGCCTGTTGAAAATAACCCAGAGCTTGCGCGTGAGTTGATGGCTTTCTTTGACAATGCGCCTGAGGTTGAGCTGATTGATATTGAGCCTGCCATGACGGGAGAGGATTTTGGCTATCTCTTGTCGAAAATCCCTGGTGTCATGTTTTGGCTAGGCATTGAAACGCCATATGCCCTGCACCATCCGAAAATGTCGCCAAACGAAGCCGCTATCGACTTCGGTGTCAAAAATATCGCCGCATTTTTGAAAATGAAGGCAAATTAAAAAACGCCTGATTTTTAAAATCAGGCGTTTTTTTGATTAAATGAGTGGATCATTTTGATGGTAGTTGGGATTAAGATCAGGGTTGAGCCAATCCAAGCTGCCGCATTTGCTGAGATAACTAAAGTATAGTTTAAAAGTAGCACACCGATAATCGCGACGATTGCCCTAAAAATCAACTCCATGAAGCCTGCAATTGTTGGAATTTTACCGTTGCCAAGGCCTTGAATGGTACTTCTTGTGACAAAAAGAATGGAGAGAATCCAGTAAAAGCCACCATTCATGAGATAGTATCTGGCAGATAGCGCGATAACCTGCGTTTGTTTAGGCGAGATAAAGAGCGTCGTAAAACCGTGATGGAAGATGTTCAAAATCACGCCGAAGCTGATGCCCCAAAACACAGCGATCAGAACGCTGCGGGTCAACCCTTGAGTGATCCGTTTAAACTGTTTGGCACCATAATTTTGCGCAGCAAAGGTACTCATGGCAAGACCGATAGAAATCATAGGCAACATGGCGAGCTGGTCGATTTTGCTGACAATGGCCTGCGTTGCAACGGCGTTGGTGCCAAGCGTGTTGAGCGCCACCTGCATGGTGATAGAGCCGATCGCAATGATGCTAGACTGGAATCCCATGGGAATCGCAAGTCTAGCGTGTTCTACAAACTCGTCCTTATCAAACCGTAGAACAGTCTTTGTGAAGTGTAATTCTGGGACGTGTTTATGAATGTGAGCTGTCAAGAAAATAACGGAGATGAGCTGGGCAAGCAGTGTCGCAAATCCTGCACCAGCAATGCCAGTATGTAGAAGTAAAATCGCAATATACTCAAAAGCGATGTTTGCGATACTTGAGATAATCAGCGCAATAACGGGCGTTTTTGAGTCGCCAATCGCCCGAAGAGCGCTTGATAGAAAATTGAAAAGATTGGCGAAAATCATGCCACCAAGCATGATTGACAAAAATGTCACGGCACCAGCCAAAATCTCATCAGGAGTCTGCATGAGTTGTAAGAGTTGCCGCACAAAAATCAGGCTGATCACACCTAAGAGCAAAGAAATGGCAACCGTAAATAAAATACCTGTCGCAAAAGATTTCCTGACACCAGTCGCATCCTTGCCACCAAATCGCTGAGCTGTGATAATGGCAAGACCAGCCGTCATGCCTTGTGCAAATCCGACGATTAGAAAGTTGATTGAACCAGTTGATCCGACACTTGCGAGGGCAAGTTTACCAAGCGTTTGCCCGACGATCAGTGTATCCATCGTATTGTATAAAATCTGAAAAAAATTACCAAAAAGAAGGGGTAGCGTGAATAGTAGTAGTCCCGTGGTAATATTTCCTTTTGTTAAATCTTTCATGAGTGGTCGTTCTCTTTCTAAAGCAAAAGTGATAGCGCTTACCTAGTTAGTTTATCAAATGATAATAGAATGTCAATGATTTAGTTATCATTTTAACAGACAGCAAAAAACGACTCTCGAAAGAATCGTTTTTCGTTTATCTGACGAAACTAAGATTATTTAGTAACGTTTACAGCTTGCAAACCGCGAGCGCCATCTTCAACGTCGTAGTTTACTGCTTGACCTTCTTCAAGAGTTTTGAATCCGTCTGTTTGGATAGCTGAGAAATGTACGAAAACGTCTTTTCCGTCTTGTCCAGTGATGAAACCGAAACCTTTTTCAGCGTTAAACCATTTAACTGTACCTTGTGCCATTTTGAATCTCCTTCGCCCGAGTGGGCATTTTAGTTTTTTGTGTAAATCTGTGAATGCTTTGAAAGGATGAAACAAAATGAACCAAACTTTTAAATCGTAAACAAACTACTCTTTTATGTTATCATAAAAGGTATGAAAAAGAAAGCAGAAATACGCGAAAAGATGAAAAAATGCTTAAAATCTTTTGATTTAGCGGAAAAATCCCGTCAGAGTGCGATTATCATCGATAAGTTAACGGCGTCAGAAGTCTATAAAACTGCTACTACAATCGCAATCTTCATGCCTATGTCATTTGAGTTTGATGAAACAAGCTTGATCACACGATTAACGTCGGACAAGACAAAACGATTTGTCATTCCAAAAACATTGCCCGCGCGGCAGATGATTTTTACAGATTTTCCATATGACGCGCGTGATCGTGTTCTGACGAGTTTTGGTGTGACTGAGTCACGTTCTAATGAGGCTGTTACGCCTGATCTGATCATCGTTCCTGGACTTGCTTGGACGCTTGATGGGAAACGTATTGGCTATGGTGGCGGGTACTATGATCGCTATCTGGCGCATTTTACGGGTCAGACGGCGAGTCTCGTCTATGATTTTCAACAGCTGGATGTGACGTCTAGCGCCATCGACTTTGAAGCCTACGACCTGCCTGTTCAGCAGATTTTTTCGGCAAAATAAGGTATAATATAGAGACATGATGACACTAGATAATTTCAAAAAAGATTTTGACCAGCACCGTGCGACGTATATCCTAGGCTTTTTGACACTAGGCGTTTGGCTGTCGCAGTTTTTTGCAAATGGTGCTGAGGCAACGGCGCCAATCAACCTTTATAGATTTGGTGCGCTTTTCGGACCGGATATTATCGAGCATCCGTCGCACCTTTGGCGGCTGGTCACGCCGATTTTTGTCCATATTGGTTGGGAACATTTCCTGTTGAATTTCTTCACGCTGATCTTTATTGGCCGTCAGATTGAAGAAATCTTTGGTAGCAGTCGTTTTTTTGCGGTTTACCTCTTATCGGGCATCTACGGTAATATCCTGACTTTCTTTATCAAGCCTGAGACATTGTCAGCCGGCGCATCAACAGCACTTTTTGGCATGTTTGGTGCGATGGCAATGCTGGGCTATCTGACGAAAAATCCATCATTTCAGGCTGTGGGTAAGCAGTTTGCCGTTTTGATCATCGTCAATCTCGCTATTAATCTTTTCCAAACTGGCGTTGGGATTGCGGGTCATATTGGTGGCGCTATTGGTGGTATCTTGCTTGCTGCACCATTTGCACCTAAGATATTGGCTAACAAAATAACACAGGCACAAAAAATGACTTTCCTTGCGATTTACATCATTTCAGCCGTTCTGATGATCATTTTTGCCTTCCAAGCAGGCTATTAAATCTTGTTAAATATCATAAAAGATTAGCTCAGCAGTCACTTATTCGTACAAGTGACTGCTTTTCTTGTTAATAAAATAACTTAAAAAAGTTTAAAGAAAACGCTTGCAAAGTTTTTAAGATTGTGTTAATATATTGGTATAGGGCAGTTGAAAACGGTTGCAAAACTGAAATAAACTGCCCAACGTATTTATTTTATTACGTCAAAATTCATTTTATGGGAAGGAGAAATAATGGACGACGCACAAATGGAAGTCATCATGCCTTTGATCATGTTTGGCGGCGAAGCAAAATCTTCAGCAATCGAGGCGATAAACGCAGCGAAAACAGGAGATTTTGAAAAAGCTGACGAACGTATCAAAGCAGCAAATGAAGCCATCGTAAACGCTCACCACGGTCAAACAGAACTATTGACTAAGGCAGCAAATGGGGAAGAAGTACCACTTTCTATCTACATGGTACATGCACAAGATCACCTGATGACAGGTATCGCCTTCGTTGATCTCGCAAAAGAGATCATCGAACTTTACAGAGTGATCAAAACGAACTAATCATCATTGTAACATCATCGAAAGAGGAGGTAAAGTATGAATGCTTTACAACAGTGGATGGAGAAAAATCTCGTCCCAGTAGCAGCCAAGATTGGCTCTCAAAAACATTTGGTCGCACTTCGTGACTCATTTGTAGGTATGCTTCCAGCCACTATGGTTGGGGCAATCGCAGCCTTGATTTCAGCCGTTGTAACGACTGTACCAAGTGCTGTACAACAATTGGTTCAAGGGCCGACAAAAGCCGCCGCTGCTGCCGCAGCAGGAAAAGCTTGGACACTCGCAAATACACCAGTATTTGAACAACTTAGTGCCATCTCAAGTCTCGTCAACCAAGGGACATTGACAATCATCGGTCTTATTTTCGCTTTTTCATGGGGATACAACCTCTCAAGAGCTTACCAAGTCAATGAACTCGCAGGTGGTATCGTTGGGGTTTCAGCGCTTGTAGCGGGATTGCCAAACATGCTTGGTCTTGCAACAGTAGGCATTAGCGACAAAGCCATGACAGCGATCAACAACAACATTGCAGGTCAAGGACTAGCAACATATAAACCGCTCTTTGCGGCTGCTCAACTCGATGCTGGTGCTTACTTTACAGTTATCATCATGGGAGCACTTGCAACTATTATCTATGCAAAACTGATGCTTGCTGACTTGACAATCAAAATGCCAGACCAAGTACCACCAGCAGTATCAAAAGCCTTTCTTGCTATCATTCCAACAATCGTAGCAGTTTACATTGTTGCAGCAATCTACTACATTGTTCAAAAGCTCTCAGGTCACGAGTTGATCTACCTGATTTCTAAATACATCGCTGAACCATTCCAAGCTTTGTCACAATCAATCGTAGCCGTTTTAATCGTTACATTCTTCGTATCACTCTTTTGGTTCTTTGGTATCCACGGGACAAACGTACTTGGTGCGGCACTTGATGGTATCTGGGGTCCACTTCAACTTAACAACATGGACGTCTACTCTAAACAAGGCCTCCAAGGTGTTAAAAATCTCGTTGCAAAAGGCGCAACTGATAAAGCGCACGCGATTGACGGTCAATTCGTCAACCTCTGGGTACGTGGTTCATGGGATGCTTACGCATGGTTTGGTGGTACAGCAGGTACCATCACGTTGATCATTGCCATTCTTTGGTTCTCTAAACGTGAAGATTACCGTACGGTCGCTAAATTGTCACTTGCACCAGGTATCTTTAACATCAACGAACCTATGATGTTTGGTATGCCACTCGTATTGAACTCAATGTTCTTTATCCCACTCTTGCTTGCACCGCTCGCATCAGTATCTGTGGCATATGCTGCAACAGCACTTCATCTGGTTTCACCGGTTGTGCTTTCGGTACCATGGGTAACACCACCATTTATCAATGCCTTCATGGCAACTGGTTTCGACTGGCGTTCAATCGTTGTGACTGCCGTAACATTTGTGATTTCATTTATCATCTGGTTCCCATTTGTTATCGCAGCAAACTCTATGGAAGATGCAGCTGAATAATAAGTTCAGTTTATTACTAGACTAGAATCTCGGGGATTTCCGAGTGCGCCAAAGTTCGCTTGGAAAAGTTGAACCTTGCGCCAAAAAGGACGGCGGAAGTCGTCTTTTTTGATTGAAAAATGTTAAAATAGAAGATGTATTACTTTAGAAAGAGGAATTATCATGATCGTAGTTAATATGGCAATGAAACAAGACGACGTTATCGCTTTGTTAGAAGAAAACGGCTATACATTTACCGAAAAAAAAGGCATCAAATTATTTTTTGAAGTCGAAGGAGATGCAGCTGAAAAAGCAAAAGCAGCAAAAGAATTGATCAAAGCACAACCATGGGGTGCAGCGCTCTTCTTTAACGCAGAAGCAGTCAAATAAACTGAGAAAGGAATTAGCAAGAAAAATAAAAAATTCTTGTTAACCACTTAATTATGCAAAAATGGGGTTGGGGCTTTGTGTCCCTAGGGTTGCTGATTTTTATCACAACGCTACAAAGTAAGGGTGCATTTGTCATCGTCAGTCTTTTGGTTATTATCCTAGGGATTGGCATGATTGTCGTAGGCGGTCGCAATGGCAAACTTGCAGATAAATCTGAAAAAGGAGACGACAATGGAACTCACTAAAACACTTGACGTGCCGCGCCAGTTCGTCTTTGAAAAAATTGTTGATTCGGGCCTTTATGACATTCAACAAAATACAGGTAAACGGCCAAAAATCTCATCGCTCAAGGGCTTTGAGTACAAAAAGAAATTTGGTTCTAAGCAAAATCAAGCCGGAAAAATTCGGATTGATGATGTGATTGAGCCGTCTGTCTATGCATTTACAACAACGACAGTCAGAAATACCTTTACAACGCGCTGGGAATTGCACAAAATTGACGATAAGACGACAGATGTTGTCATCTCGGAGACGATTGAGTCAAAAGGTTTTTTCCAAAATCTCAACGATAGTATGATGCAAATCGGCCTTGGGTGGATCAAAAAACGGCAAATGCGCGCCATTTTGGATGGCATCTTAAAGGCTTACAACGGTCAATAATCAATAAAAATAGCCAAGTGAAAGTCAGTTTTCTGATTTTTACTTAGGCATAGAATGAAAGGGTTTACACAATATGGAACACAAACAACTAGCAGATTTTCCAAGCGACTTCCTCTGGGGGAGCGCCTCAGCAGCCTATCAAATCGAAGGGGCTTACGCCGAAGACGGCAAAGGCCTGTCAGTCTGGGATAACTTTGTCCGCATTGACGGCAAGACTTTCAAAGGTACAAACGGAGACATCGCAGTTGATCACTATCATCGCTATAAAGAAGACGTACGCCTCATGGCTGAGATGGGCATGAAAGCCTATCGTTTTTCAATCGCTTGGACACGTATTTTTCCAAATGGCACGGGTGAAGTCAATGAAGCAGGGGTGAAATTTTATAGCGACTTGATCGATGAGTTGCTGGCAAATGGGATTGAACCGCTGGTTACAATCTATCACTGGGACTTGCCACAAGCGCTTCAAGATGCTTACGGTGGCTGGGAATCTCGTCAGATCATCCCTGATTTTGTCAACTACGCTGAAACTTTGTTCAAAGCTTACGGCGACCGTGTCAAATACTGGGTGTCATTGAACGAGCAAAATATCTTCACACACCAAGGCTGGCAAATTGCCACTCACCCGCCTGGCAAAAAAGATGACAAGCTCTTTTACCAAGTCAACCACCATGCAAACTTGGCAAATGCTGCGGTCATCAATAAATTCCACGAAATGAATATCGACGGTAAAATTGGCCCGTCATTTGCCTACACACCACAGTACGCAGTCAACTCTGATCCGATGAATGTCCTTGCGGCAGAAAACGCGGAAGAGCTTGGCGGACATTTCTGGATGGATGTGTATGTTTACGGGGAATATCCGATCGTTGCGCTGAACTATCTCAAAGAAAAAGGAATTGCGCCTGAGTTTGCACCAGGTGATGCTGAGTTGCTCAAGTCTGCAAAACCTGATTTTATGGGGCTAAACTTCTACCAAACCGCGACAAATGCCTGGAATCCAATCGACGGTGGTGTTGAAAATAAAGATAGCTACCAAATGAACACAACAGGTAAAAAAGGCACGTCTAAAGATTCAGGCGTTCCTGGTCTTCAAAAAACAGTCAAAAATCCATTTGTTGAAACGACGAACTGGGACTGGACGATTGACCCTGTCGGGCTTCGCATCGCACTCCGTCGGATTGCCTCACGCTACCGTGTACCTGTTCTGATTACTGAAAATGGTCTGGGTGAATATGACAAGTTAGAAGATGGCAAGATTCACGATGACTACCGGATTGACTTCCTTAAAAAACACGTTTTGGCCATCAAAGAAGCCATTTCTGACGGCGTTGATGTCTTGGGCTACACGACTTGGAGCTACACTGACTTACTAAGCTGGCTTAACGGCTACCAAAAACGTTACGGTTTTGTCTATGTTGATCAAGACGAAACGATGACAGGCACGCTCAAACGCATCCCGAAAGATTCCTATTATTGGTACAAAGACGTCATTGCGTCCAATGGTGGCGATTTGGATTTGCTGAAATAAAACTGCTCAGAATACTCCGACTTGGTTGGGGTATTTTTTACTTGACAATTTTAGTCTACAAGTGTAGACTAAAATTATGGAAGAACAAACAAAAACAATTTCACCTAGTGAGTGGGAGATCATGCGGCTGGCTTGGACGCTTGGTGAGCTGACAAGTACACAGGCACGAGTGTTAATGGCGAAAAAACGTGGCTGGCAACCGACAACGGTTAAGACGCTGCTAGCAAGATTGGTCAAAAAAGGCTATCTGGCAGTCTCGGGTGAAGTCCGCAGCCATGTCTACCGACCTTTGATTTCTGAGGATTCGGCTATGGCATTTGTGGCAGAGACCGCCTTTTCAGGGATGTGTGCGATGAAAGTGGGGCAGACTTTAGGCAATTTACTTGTAGCGACACCTCTGACGAAGACGGATATTTCACGATTACAGGAAATATTGACAAAAAAAATGGTGACAGCACCCGAACACATCGCCTGCAACTGTCTGCCAGATGGCTCCAGCTGCGAAAAGGAAATGACGGGAGAATCAAGATGACAAAAGAAAATCACGAATACCATGATATGAATATGGGCAATGTGCAGACGCCTCACAACCATATGAATCATGATGGGCATATGGCTCACGAAAATCATATTCACAATCACATGGCTATGTCTGATATGTCAGGCATGACACACGACCATATGCACATGCATGGAGAAGGCATGGCAGGGATGGATATGTCTGATCTGAAACGGCGTTTTTGGCTGAGCTTGATTTTGAGTGTGCCTTTGATCCTGATTACGCCACTAATGGGGATGGCCTTGCCATTTACTTTGACTTTTACAGGGTCAAACTGGGTGACGCTAATCCTTGCTTTGCTGATTTTTATGATTGGTGCGCAACCATTTTTGGTGGGGGCGAAAACTGAATTACAGGCTAAAAAGCCTGCTATGATGGCGCTTGTTGCCATGGGTCTGAGTGTTTCACTGGGCTATAGCCTCTATGCTTTTGTGGCAAACCTGCTAGGGCACACGCACGTCATGGACTTTTTCTTTGAGTTTGCGACGCTTACGGTGATCATGCTTTTGGGGCACTGGTTAGAAATGTCGACCACTATGTCAGCAGGTGATGCCACGGCAAAACTGCGTGAGCTCATGCCTGAAACGATTCATCATTTGATGGCTGATAATCACGTGCATGATATGCCAATTGCGCGTCTAGCGGCTGGCATGCAAGTGCGCGTGCTTGCGGGTGAAAAAATCCCAGGCGACGGGAAGATTGTCACAGGACAAACGCAGATCAACGAAGCGCTTGTGACGGGTGAAAGTCGCCTGGTTGACAAGTCTGTTGGCTCTGACGTGATTGGAGGCACGGTCAATGGCGAAGGGACGATTGATCTGATGATTACGGGAGCCGGTCAGACGTCCTATTTAGGTCAGCTACAGCAAACGCTCAATCACACGCAGGATGAAAAAAGTGCGGCCGAAACCTTGGCAGATCGTGTGGCATCATGGCTTTTTTATATTGCACTTGCAGCGGCTGTGATTGCGCTCCTTGTCTGGACGCCACAACGTGGTCTGAGTTTTGCGATTAGTATGAGCGTGACGGTGCTTGTCATTGCCTGTCCGCATGCTTTGGGGCTTGCTGTACCGCTTGTTGTTGCACGTACCAAGTCCATTTCTGCGGCAAATGGTGTTCTGATCAAAAATCGTAAGGTATTGCCAGCAGCTAAAAATATTCGCTATGCCCTCATGGATAAGACGGGGACGCTGACCACTGGTGAGTTTGCAGTCAAAAAAATCTGGCTTCTGACGACGGATTTGGCATCTGATGACGAGGTGCTTGACCTTGCAGCAGCTCTGGACAGTCAGTCTACACACCCGCTTGCCCGCTCGATTGTCAAGAAAGCAAAACACGCTAAAATGGCTGATCATGTAAAAAATATCGCAGGCTATGGCGTGACGGGTCAGATTGATAAAATCAGCTATTCTCTCGTGTCTGCTCGTTATTTGAGTGAAAATGGTCTAAATCTTGAAGCGAAAAGTGCGTCTGATCTTGATGAAATTGCTGCAAGTGAGGAAACAATCTCCTATCTGGTTTCTGACGGTCGTGTGCTTGCCGCCATTGCCCAAGGGGACGTGATCAAGCCGTCAGCGCAGAGTTTTATCAGCGACTTGCGGGCGCAAGGCATCGTGCCAGTCATGGTAACGGGAGATAGCCTAGCGACTGCAAAAAAAGTCGCACAGGTGCTAGGCCTTGAAGCCGGGTCGATCCACGCACAAGTCAACCCACAGGAAAAACTTGCACTCATCGCAAGTTACCAAGAAAAAGGCAAGGTGCTGATGATTGGTGACGGGATAAATGATGCACCAGCGCTTGCTAAAGCAGATATCTCGTTTGCTATCGGTGCAGGTACGCAAGTTGCGCAAGCCTCAGCAGACGCTGTTCTTGCGGGTAATGAATTGACAGGTATCGTAGCCTTTTTAGGTCTTGCAAAACGTGCTGCTAAAAAAGAAGTGCAAAATCTCTGGTGGGGTGCAGGCTATAATTTGCTTGCGATTCCTTTAGCAGCAGGAATCTTGGCGCCAATCGGCTTGATTTTAGATCCGATGGTCGGAGCAGTTCTGATGAGCTTATCAACAGTCATCGTCGCAGTCAATGCGCTCAGCCTTAGAAAATAAAATAAAAACAGTTCTTGCGATTCAATTTTCGTCAGAACTGTTTTGTTATGGTAAAATTAAGCTAGATTATTTATCATGGGAAAATACCTTGATTTAGGAATAAGTTGGCAGTGCTTGACATAGCTGCGTTTTAGATGGAGAGTTGTGATGACAGCGATTTTATTAGCTCATTTTTTTGATTTCCAAACCCTGTTGCCAAATCTGATGGCGACACATGGTTTTCTGGTGTATTTGCTGCTTTTTGGCATCATTTTTGCTGAAACGGGTCTAGTCGTGACGCCATTTTTACCAGGCGATTCGATTTTATTTCTGGCGGGATCGCTTGCGGCCTTGTCTGGCGGTTTACATCTTTGGTTGTTGCTGCCGACGTTAATGCTTGCAGCGCTCTTGGGAGATTTCACTAACTTTGAAATCGGGAAACGATTTGGACACTACCTTGCGGCGTCGGATAAGTTTAAGAAGCTTATCAAGCCTAGTTATCTAGAAAAATCTGAAACATTTTTTGAAAAGCACGGCGATTTTGCGATTGTCATTGGCCGATTTACGCCCATTATTCGGACGATTATCCCCTTTACAGCAGGGATTGGTAAGATGCCTTATGTCAAGTTTGCAAGATTTAACATTTTAGGTGGCGTGATTTGGATCTTGGTTGCAGTATTAAGCGGTTTTGCCTTTGGTAATATTCCTTTTGTGACGGCACATTTTGAGATTATCATGATTGCAATCGTCCTGATTTCTCTGATTCCAGCAGGCATTGCCTGGCTAAAAAGCAAGAAAGATGTTGCAGAAAAGGCATAAAAATTTGAAAGTATAAAAAAGGTTCTCGTGACTCACATCACGGGAACCTTTTCTAATCTCTAAAATCAATCGGCGTCCTTTGTATTGTTTGCGGCAATGACAAATGGTGTCCAGATGACGATAGAAGCTGCAAATGACACGAGGGTCACGATTGGTGCACGCCAGTCGGCACCTGTTGCAAGAAAGCTATATAGGAACGGTGGTACAACCCAAGGGATTGACTGTGATACCGGGTTGACAAGGCCTGAAACCGTTGCAATATAGCCGATGATAACTGATGCCACGGGCGCAATGATAAATGGAATGACAAAGACTGGGTTAAGTACAATTGGCATCCCAAACATAACGGGTTCGTTGATGTTAAAGACAGATGGCCCGATGCCGAGTTTTGCAACTGTCCGGTAGTCATCACGTTTACTTAACAGTAAAATCATGATTAGGAGGACGATTGTCCCGCCAGAACCACCAAACCAGGCAAATGAGTCAAATGACCCGCGTACCCAGTAATAAGCATCTCCGTGACCTGCTTTGATTGCGGCGACAACGGCATCAGCACCGTGTTTACCGTTATAACCATGTTGGAAGACGTTGATGTTTTTAAGTTGACCTTGCCCCCAAACACCTTCGAGGACTGGCGCAAGGACGTTTGAGCCGTGAAGACCGAAGAACCAGAAAACAGAAACAAGTAGCGTGATCAAGATGACCCAGCCGATGCCCTGTGTGGCGCTCATAAATGGATCGGCAATCGTCGTTTGAATCCACGTAATCAAAACAGGCGTTTTAGGTGATAAAAGGCTAAAGATATAGTAGATAATAGCTGAAGTATAAAGTGAAATAGCAGCAGGAATAATGGCCGTGAAGGCTGATGATACTGCAGGTGGTACAGAGTCAGGGAGTTTGATCGTGATATTAGCAAGTGTCAGTTTTGAATAAAGAATGACTGTGATGGCGCCCATGATCATGATTGTAAAGTAAGCATTGGCATCAAGATAGCCAAGCTTGATGAATCCCCAAACATTTGTGGAAAGCTTACCGTCGGCGTACGAAATACCGCTTGCGGCTTTGTTAATAGCGTCTGCTGCTTTTGCGGTCAATTTGACGCTGACGGGCGTCGTTGTTGCTGAAAAGCCAACACCTTGAATCAAGGTTGCAAGTGCGACGATGCCACCTGCGAGCTGATTGACATTGTAGGCTTTTGCGAGATTATAGCCCCATGAAAAGGCAAAGACGAGACCAACGACAGCCAAGGTACCATTCCACATGAAACCGTTGACAGCGATGATCTGCTTGATGACGGGAATCGTTGTCCCATCATATCCTTTGAAAAATTGCGGTGGTAAATCACGAATAATCGCGTTAATCATAACAGCGATAGAGCCCGCCATAGTAGCAGGAAGTGTGCCAATAAAGGCATCACGCAGGGCAACAAGGTGTTTTTGAGCGCCGATTTTACCGGCAATCGGGACGAAATATTTCTCCATCCAAGCATTGATAGCGTTCATAAGAGACTCCTTTTTGATGGGATTGCGATAAAGTCAGGCGTTTACTTTTCTTTGATGACTTTATAGAGAGCGATGATTTCCTTTGCCAAGTCGACAAAGGCGATACCTGTCATGAGGTGGTCTTGCGCATGCACCATATAGATGGAAAGCGGGACGTCTTCGCCGTTTGCGGCCTTGGTCAGCAGTTCAGTTTGACCATGGTGGGCGTTGACAATGGCGTCGCTTGCGGCCTTGATGCGTGCGTCAGCTAAGTCGAAATCACCAGCTTTTGCAGCGCTAATTGCTTCAATAGCTGAAGACTTTGCTTCACCACCATACATGATCAAAGGCATAATGACTGTCATTTGTTCGTCGTTCATAGGGGTTGTTCCTTTCTATCGGCTGAATTGTCTAAATATTCAAACCTTGTTAATGTCAGTTTATCTCACATCGGGAGGTTTGTCAAGTGGTAAATACCAATTTTCTGAAAATAATTTGATTTTATTTCAGAAACTAGTGTGGTTCTGGTCAAGAAGTGCAAAAAAGTGAGGGCATTTCCCTCACTTTGCTATTGATTTTTTTGACTGGTTATTTTAAAAGCCTGATTTTTATATAATCATACACTGCCATTAGGACAATCACTAAGCTAACTCCCATACCGAATGCTGCGCTAGATTTTACTGCATTAGCAGTTTCTCCCGTCCAGGTCAGGAGTGCATTTTGCGTCAATACTAAAGAAGTCAAAGCGTCAGAAAAGGCCATTTGCTTAAGCAATGTTAAAGCATGATTATTATAGCGATTCACTCTGGAAAGTGAGGTGATGGCAATGCCTAATTTGATGAAGGTAAATAGTGGCACAAAAAAGATAACTGACCCACTGTAGACGTCCGGTTTACCATAGTAAAAGTCATAGATGCTAACAAAAAAATAGGCAACGCCTAAGCCAAACAAGAAATACACTGAAGTAAAAGATGGCATGTTATGCTGCATAGTCCGCAAGGCCACATAGTGCCTTAAACCAGAAATGCGACTCAAAATGAAGGCGATTTGATAAATACCCGTCACCATCATCAAATGAATATCATGATAATGACCAAATATAATCTGGAAAAACACCATACCAATGTTTACCAAAAGACCTAGAAGGGCGTAAAACGCCATTCTGTCTTCTTTTAAACTAAAATGACGCTGAATAAATTTTTTCATGTCTGTATACTTTCGCTTATGTCGGCTGAAATATCTGACTGATTAAACCGTTTTATTGCTAGTTTAGCGAGTGTCTGTCGTTTTGTCAAGTGGTAAATACCAATTTTTGAAAACACTTTGAATTTATTTCAGAAAACATCTTGACGTCTGTCAGAAAATATGACATAATAAACAAGGACATATCAAGAATTTTCTGAAAATTACTTGATGATAGATAAGGATTCTATCTATAAAATGTAAAAAAGTGAGGGAAAAAGATGAAATCATATTTGCAAAGAATGGGACGTAGTCTCATGTTACCGGTCGCGGTGCTGCCAGTCGCTGCGATTTTCATGGGGATTGGCTACTGGATTGATCCGTCAGGTTGGGGAAGTGGCAACGTTGTATCCGCCTTTCTGATCAAGGCTGGGTCGTCAATCATTGACAACATGGCGCTCCTTTTTGCAGTCGGTCTTGGACTTGGTATGTCAAAAGACAAGGACGGTTCTGCCGCCCTGAGTGGTCTTGTGGCCTTTCTAGTTGTCACGACACTTCTTGCGCCTGATAGCGTTGCTATGTTTTTGGGCGAAAAAGTGACAGCGGTTGATCCGGCATTCACGAAAATCAAGACGCAAGCCATCGGAATTATCTGTGGGCTAATCGCAGCAACATGTTACAATCGTTTTTCAAATGTCAAGTTGCCAACAGCCTTGTCTTTCTTTTCAGGAAAACGCTTGGCACCAATCATGACTGCATTTTTCTCAATGATTGCAGCAGGGATCTTATTCTTTGTTTGGCCAGCTGTTTACAATGCACTTGTCGCATTTGGTAAAGTCATTGTCGATATGGGACCAGTCGGTGCGGGTATCTACGGATTTTTGAACAGGATTTTGATCGTGACAGGTCTGCACCATGCGCTGAACTCAGTGTTCTGGTTTGACGTTGCTGGGATCAATGACATCGGGAATTTCTGGGCATCAAAAGGCGTTAAGGGCGTAACGGGCATGTATCAGGCTGGATTCTTCCCAGTGATGATGTTTGGCTTGCCTGCTGGGGCGTTTGCTATGTATAAAAATGCTCGTCCTGAGCACAAAAAAACGACGGCATCTTTGATGTTAGCCGCTGGATTTGCCTCATTTTTCACGGGTGTGACTGAACCGCTTGAGTTTGCCTTCATGTTTGCTGCTTTTCCGCTCTATGTGATTCACTCTGTTCTGACGGGCTTGTCGCTCTTTATCGCAGCGTTCTTTCACTGGACGGCTGGCTTCGCCTTTTCTGCGGGTCTTGTCGACTACCTGCTGAGCTTGCGGATTCCGATTGCTAACTATCCGCTCATGCTCCTGGTTCAAGGTGTTGTCTTTGCGTTTATTTATTACTTCGTGTTTGATTTTGCCATTAAAAAATTCAACTTGATGACGCCAGGTCGTGAGATTGGTTCTGATGAAACGGATGAGGATCTGGACGATGCGGACAGCAGTTTTGACGATAAGTTTGCAGCACTTGCAAGTAAACTCCTAGTCGGACTTGGTGGTTCTGAAAACTTAGCGACGATTGATAACTGTACGACGCGTCTGCGTTTGACGGTCAATGATACTCAGAAAGTCGACGTCGATAAAATCAAAAAAACGGGTGTGCCAGGTGTCCGTGTCCTTGATGACACGAATGTGCAGATTATCGTAGGTACCGAAGTCCAGTTTGTCGCAGATGAACTGACAAAACGTCACACAGGTCAAGCAGTATCAACAAGTAAAACAACAACGTCAGCATCACCAGTAACGCTACAAAGCGTCAGCATCTCTGACGAGAAAGAGCTCGCCTTTTCAGCCGTTGCAACAGGTGAAATTGAGCCATTGTCTGCAGTCAATGATGGCGTATTTTCAGAAAAAATGATGGGTGATGGCTTTGCGATTATCCCTTCTGACGACACGGTGACGTCACCAATTGACGGACAGGTTACAACGATTTTTCCGACGAAACATGCGTTTGGTCTCTTGTCTGACAATGGTGTTGAAGTGCTTGTACATATCGGTCTTGATACAGTTGAGCTTGCAGGTGCACCGTTTGACGTCAAAGTCATAGAAGGTAGCCAAGTCAAAGCTGGTCAAACACTTGCACTTGTTGATTTTGCAGCGGTCAAATCTGCTGGCAAAAAAACAGACATCATCGTCGTTATCACAAACTCTGACACCATTTCACACTTTGACTTTAGCAAAACAAGTGGTCAAGTCGCATCAGGTGATGCGCTCGGATCGATTACTAAAAAATAGTTGACAGAAATTTTAAAATGTGAGATGATAAATGTGGTTAGAGGACGGTTTCACAATCAAGTAAAACGTTTTCAAAAACCAGCACAATCTGCTATAATAAAAGTATAGAAGTAGTGCAAGCATATCACAAAAAAGAAGACGAGGTGATGCCAATGAATCCTGAGGATATTTTGGACAAAATCAAAGATGTCGTTCCGGACGATATTGAAAAAAAGATTAAAGACGTCGCACCTGATGCGATTAACAAAATCAAAGACGTTGTACCTGATGACATCGAAAAGAAAGTAACCGATGCACTTGGTAAATTTGGCTTATAAAAAAGCGAAAACACGTTAAAAAAAGAAGATGATGAGATGATGAAAAACACATTTTATCATCTTTTTTGATACAATAATTTTATGACTACTCTATTGATTGTTGCTGTGCTTATATTTGGTGTGATTGCGTCAAATATCGTGGCACAGTTCATCCCCAAAATACCGAAAGCTTTTATTTTGATTCTCGTTGGGATCGGGCTTTCTTTCATTGATAATTTTAATAATTTTGAGCTGGAGCCTGAGTTCTTCATGCTGATGATCATTGCGCCGCTCATGTTTATCGACGGTCAAAAGCAGTCCTTTTCTAAAATCAGGAAGCATTTTAGTGGAATCGTGCTGTTATCTGTGACCCTTGCAGTCGTGACGGCGGTTGCGGTCGGTTTTCTCACCAATGCCATCGAAGCGCTCTGGACTTTTCCTATTGCGCTTGCACTTGCGTCAATCGTGACGCCGACGGATGCTGTCGCAGTCAAGTCCATGACGCAAAATACTGAGATGCCAGAAAAAGTCTCGCAGGCTTTGGAACTTGAGAGTTTGTTTAACGACGCGACGGGCCTAGTTTTGCTGGATCTCGCACTATCCATGTTTGCAAAAGGCAGTTTTTCGGCCATTCAGGGCATCGAGCATTTCTTGTTTGTTGCAGTTGGCGGGATTGCAGTTGGTGTTATTGCGGGACTTGTCATCGTGTCGATCCGCGTCAATGTCAACTTGCGTGCCTTTGATGCGGAAAAAATTATTTTACCGATCAGCTTGGTGACGCCATTTGTCGTCTATATTTTGGCTGAACAGGTGCACGTATCGGGGATTCTCGCAGTTGTCGCAACAGGAATCGTACATAACTGGGAGCAACAGCGTTTGCGATTGACTGCGACAAATGTCCAGCTGACCTCGCGCGCGGTCTGGTCGATTTTCTCAGATATGCTAAACGATATCGTTTTTCTGATTTTGGGCTTATCCTTGATTTCCGTCTTTCGTGAGATTCAAAAAGCCGGCTTGGCAACGTTTTTAGGCTTGGTGCTCGTCAGTATCATCATCTATTTTTTCATGTTTGTTGTGCGGTTTGTCTGGGCGGCAATGGCGAATAACGATGCGGTTGCGTTTTTCTTTGGCAAACGGACAGATCCGCAGCACCGTTTTTATGCGAGGACCTTTGCTATATCTGGGGTACATGGGGCGGTCACGCTCGCCATGGCATTTTCACTGCCAGAAACAATCAATGGCCACGAGTTCCCGTTTCGAGAAGAAGTGATTATCATCGCAACGCTTGTGATTTTTCTGAGTTTGATTGTCTCAAGTATTGTCTTACCAAGGATGTTGCCTGAGAAGAAGACAGATTACAGTGAAGCTGAAATCGCAAATGTCAGAAATGAGATGGTTGACTTCGCAACGGTTCAGGTCAGAAATACAATAGATGATCGAAATGTCAGAGAAGAGTTGACCGAGCAGCTCTTGTCTCAAAAAGGATTGCCAGTCGACCGAGACAGCACCATGGCCGACTATAAACTGCTCATGCTTGATACGAAAAAGCAACTATATGACTTTGTGCAGTCGCCTGAGATTGCGGCGCAGTATAGCAGTGATGCGATAGCGATTTTTGAAAAAATGATTGACAGGATTTCAGCAGATGGTAAAAACGGGCCAAATCAAGACTTGCGACGTGTGATTTCACGCTATTATCGCACGCTCAATCGTCGTATTAAGCTGACAAGGTCCAAGTATGGCTCGCATAAAAAGACCTATCAAAGACGTGTGGCGCAGGCGAAAAAATCACCAAAATTAGCGAAAATCCGTGCGACACATGCTGAAGTGCTGAACTTGATTGACGCTGTATCAAATCACACAGATGACTATCTGGACGGTGTGCTGGTTGCGCATCTGAAAGATAAAAATGGCAGCAATGAGCACATCAATCTGGTCAGACGTATGATGAATGGCTATCTGCAACGGGCGAAACGAAATTATAGTCCCAACCATGTGCAGGTGGATAGTGAGTTTTACATCCAAGCTTTTCAGTATGAGTATAACTTTGTCCAGCGTGAGCTTGCAAACCATCGTATCCAGCCAAGTGTGGCGCATGAGCTATATAGCGAGATTAATCAAGCGCAGATGTTACAACTACAACAACTAGAAGAGTTTGAAGTTGACGAGTAAACGCCGTGTCTTACGATGAAACGTCAGCAGGAATCCAGATAGAAAAGACGGCAATCGCCTGTCTTTTCTGATATAATAAAGCTATGACCACTCATGAAAACGTGCTGAAAATTTTACATCTCAACGATTTGCACTCACACTTTGAAAATTATCCTAAGATCAAGCGTTTTTTTACGGATCACGCTGACGGTTTTTCGGATGTCTTGCGCTTTGACCTTGGTGACAATGTTGATCGGTCGCATCCCTTGTCAGAAGCCACGCTTGGAAGAGCAAACGTTTCATTGATGAATGACCTTGCGCTTACGGCTGCAACCATTGGCAACAATGAAGGTTTGGGACTGCAAAAACACATGCTCGATCAGCTTTATGACGAGGCAAACTTTGATGTTGTGCTTGCAAATCTCAAGGACGCGACGGGCGCTGAGCCAGTGCAACCAGCCTGGGCGATTGAGAAAAAGCAAGTGATAACAAGTTTTGGTATGACGATTGATATTTTCGGTCTGACGGCGCGTTATCCACTTGCCTATCCGCATATGGGCTGGGATATTTTGGATCCTGAGTCAGTGCTTGCGGCGCAGTTATCTGCGTCTGAGGCTGACTTCACGATTTTGCTGAGTCATCTTGGCTGGCGATTTGATGAGGCGGCTGCTGCGCGTTTTGATAATCTAGACTTGATTTTAGGCGCGCATACCCACCATGTTTATGAGTACGGCAAGTACATCAATGGCACGATTCTTGCAGCTGCAGGGCGTTATGGTGAGCATGTTGGTGAGGTAACGCTTGTTTTTGATGATGCGTTTCAGGTCGTTCAGTCAGATGTTTTGGCTGAGAATACGCGCAATCTGGCTATAAAACCAGGCGACAAAAGCTTTGCAAAAAGCCTTGTGGCACAAGGGCACGCCCTGTTACGACAAAATAAGATTACAACACTTGCAACAGGGATTTCAAACGATTTTCCAGACCACTTGGCAACGCAGTTTGTGGCTGATATTTTCAGCGATTTTTATGCGGTGCCTGCGGTGATTATGAATAGCGGGATGATTGTCCGAGATCTGCCGCGAGATTTGACTATGGATGATTTGCACGAGATTTTGCCGCATAGTATTCGTCTAGTCAAGTTCACGGTGACAGGGCTTGAACTGCGGAAAATCATGCTTGAGATTTATGATGTCGGCAGTTACTTGCGCACGCAACGTGTGATTGGTATGGGCTTTCGGGGCAAGGTGTTTGGGGACATTGTGACACGTGGTGTTGCCGTCCGTGATGGTCAGATTTATTATCAAGATCATCTTATTTCTGACGAAAAAAGTTATCAGATATTGGTACCTGATCAATATTATTTTGCCTCATATTTTCCAATATTAAAAAGCTCAGGGACAGCAGAAATCCAATTTCCAAGATTCATGCGTGAAATTGTCGCTGAATCGCTAAAAGCAGAAAAATAGAAAGAACAGATATGGCAAAAGTAATTCCAGAAGAAGAAAAAAATTATAATAAATTTCCAGGTGAGCGCGTGATTGTTATGGATGACGTTGTAACGATTGGTGACAAAGTTTTTCATCTCGTCTACAACCACAACGAGGGGTTTGACAAGGAAAAATTAGCGCAGCGCTATGCTGATATTTTTGCAAAATATGACTATCTGGTTGGCGACTGGGGACACGAACAACTGCGCCTCAAAGGATTTTTTTCCACATCGCGCAAGAAAATGGCGGATGACTTAAAAATCACGCATTTGGAAGATTACATCAAAGAATACATGAACTTTGGCGCGGCATTTTTTGTGCTCAAACGCATGAGAAGTAAGGACATCAAGCGTGAAGAAGCCTTTTTGGACGAAAAGATCTATGAAGTGAAGACGCCGTCAGAGCCTAAAAAACGTCGTCAGAATAACAGAAAACCATTTGTACAGAAAGAAAAGTCAGTCAAAGTCCACGAGCCAATCGCAGCTATCAAGAGTGACACGCACAAGGAATCACATCAGAAAAATGCCAGCAAGCGACCAGCTTTCACGGTTAGAACGCGGAATAAATAGCGCAAACAGTGGGGAGGTAGCAAATGCAAATGCAAGGACGACCATCGCCCGAGGCGTTAAAACGAGAGCTTAAGACGCTTAGCGTGACGCCAAACGAGATGATTCGGTTTATTGCAGCTCCTGTTTTGAAACGACGGGGGTTGCTGGTTTTTAATCTAGCGATTTTGATTTTTTTGGCATTTTTGAACTTCATGGTGCCACAGTTTACAAAAACGATCATTGACACAGCGATTGCAGATAAAAATCTGACGGAGTTGTGGCAACAGGTGATTTTGATGCTTGCGACAACGGCGCTAATCGGAGTTGTCGGTTTTGCGTCAGCCTATATGATGCAAAAACTCTCGCAAGAAGCCATTACAGAAGTCCGCCTTGATACATACAATAAACTGCTCAAGCAAGACTATGCCTACTTTCAAGAGACGAAAACAGGTGATCTCATGGTCAGGCTGACCAGCGACATCGGCAATCTTCAAGCTCTGATTTCATCAGATACGTTTGAAATTGTGTCAAGTATCGTCACGTTTTTTGGTGTACTAGGTTTTCTGTTTTGGGAAAATTGGCAGCTGGCACTCATGGTAACGCTGACGTTTCCGATTTTGTTTGTCAATATTCGTTTTTTCCGTGGTCGCATGCGCCAGGCTTTTTCTGACGTCAGAGCAAATTCTTCAAAAATCTCCAATCAGCTCCAGTCCACGTTGACAGAAATTGAGCTGATCAAAAATTATACGACAGAAGATTTTGAAACAGACAAGTTTGACCGCATCGTCAGTCAGGGCAATCGCTATCAGCTGATTGCGACCAAGTGGCAGGCGATTTTTTCACCGATCATTACCTTTATCAATACGGGTGCGACGGCGATCGTCCTGTGGTTCGGCGGCTATCTGGTCATCAAAAATCAGATGACAGTTGGTGATTTGGTCGCCTATCTCAGCTATCTGGTCATGCTGCAAGACCCAGTGCGCCGCATTTCACGTCTGATCAACATGTTTCAAACGGCACTTGTCAGCTATGACCGGGTCGAGCAGGTCATGCGTTCTCGGGAAATGATTGCTGAAAACAAAGCAGCGGTACCATTTCCAGCAAGACTAAGCGATAAAATCGCAATCAAAAATCTGACTTTTTATTATCAAGACAGCAAGCTCCCAGCGCTTGACGACATCTCCATGGACGTACTTGCAGGGCAAACGACGGCACTTGTCGGGCGCAGTGGCAGTGGTAAGTCAACGCTGATCAAGCTTCTGACGCGCATGTATGATGTGAGTGGTGGAGATATTTGCTATGACGGCACGTCGATAAAGGATTTGCAGCTCAAGAGTTTGCGGCAAAATATCGCAGTCGTCAGCCAAGACGTTGCAATTGTTGACGGCACGATTGCTGACAACATCCGCTACGGTAGTTTTTCCGCGACAAACGCACAAGTCGAGCGTGCCATGCAAATGGCAAATATCGCAGACTTTATTCATACATTGCCAGACGGCCTTGAAACGCAGGTCGGCGAGCGTGGTGTTAAGCTATCTGGCGGTCAAAAGCAACGTCTGTCCATTGCCCGAGCTATTTTAAAAGATGCGCCAATTATCATCTTGGATGAAGCAACAGCAGCGCTTGACAATGAGTCAGAACGTCTGATACAGCGAGCGCTTGATAATCTCATGGTCGGACGCACCTCGATTGTGATTGCGCATAGGCTGTCAACTGTTTATAAAGCTGAAAAAATCATTGTCATCAATGCTGGGAAAATTGCAGAAACAGGCACACACGATGATCTGCTTGCACACAACGGCATCTACAAGACGCTCTACGATATGCAGTTTGACTAACTAGTTTTCAAAAATTTCAAATCTGACCACAGTTGGTCGGATTTTTTTGCACTAAAATTCATCTTGATGACAAGTTGCCGTTTTCGTGGTAAAATAGCATCATGACTAAAACTATCCAAACGCAACTGATAAAACCTTCTATATATGGCTTGACACGTGATGAGCTAATTGCCTGGGCGATTGACAATGGGGCTAAGAAATTTCGTGCCACACAAATCTGGGACTGGCTCTACAAAAAACGCGTGCAATCTTTTGATGAGATGACAAACATTGCCAAAGACTTTATTGACAAGCTTGACGATGCTTTTGTCATCAATCCGCTCAAACAACGCTTGGTCCAAGAAGCCAAAGACGGGACGGTAAAATACCTTTTTGAGTTACCTGACGGCATGCTTGTCGAAACGGTTCTAATGCGCCAAAAATATGGCCTGTCAGTCTGTGTGACGACGCAGGTTGGCTGTAATATCGGCTGTACTTTTTGTGCGTCAGGCTTGATTAAAAAACAACGCGATCTTACAGCTGGTGAAATCACAGCGCAAATCATGCTGGTACAAAAATACTTTGACGAACGCGGGCTTGACGAACGTGTCAGTCACGTCGTTGTCATGGGGATTGGTGAGCCGTTTGATAACTATGACAATGTCATCAACTTCATTAAGACAATCAATGATGATAATGGTCTAGCCATTGGCGCCCGCCATATCACAGTCTCAACGTCAGGTCTCGCACACAAAATTCGCGAATTTGCTGAAACTGGCTTGCAAATCAATCTTGCGATTTCACTACATGCACCAAATAATGACGTCAGAACAAGCATCATGCGCATCAACCGCCAATTTCCAATTGAAAAATTATTTGATGCAATCGACTACTACATTGAGACGACAAATCGCCGTGTGACCTTTGAGTACATCATGCTAAATGGTGTCAATGACCGTCCTGAGCATGCGCGTGAACTTGTTGCGCTCCTCAAAGACAAGAAAAAACTAGTCTACGTCAACTTGATTCCCTATAATCCAGTCAGCGAGCATGACCAATATAGCCGTTCTTCTAAAGATGACGTGCTAAAATTCTATGATATTCTCAAAAAAGGTGGCATTAATTGCGTGATTCGTCAGGAACATGGTACGGACATCGACGCTGCCTGTGGTCAACTGCGCAGCAAAACGATGAAAAATGATGCTGAAACAGCAAGTTTTGACGAAAAAATAAAAAATGACATGTACGTCAAATAACCTATGAGAAAAGCACTGAAAGCGGCGATTGCCGTCTATATTATCGCAATTTGTGCCATGTGTTTCATGCCGCAAATGCTCTTTCCTAATTTCAAGGCGTTTGAGACGCCGGGCATCCAGCATTTTGGACGGATTACGGCAATACTCACGCCGGCAAACACCCTCGTTCATCTCGGGAAAATCCCAACGATAGGCGATTTAGCGGTGATTGTCGGGCAAAATCTTGCCAATATTTTCTTACTCTTGCCCCTAGTTTTAGGTCTATTACTGCTCAGGAAAAATCAAATGAGTTTGGCGAAAGTTGTGCTGATGACTTTTTGTATAAGCTTGACAATTGAACTCACGCAGGTCGTGCTAGATTTGCTCTTTGATTTTAACCGTGTGTTTGAGGTTGACGATCTCATCACAAACACCTTAGGCGGTGTCATTGCCTACTTTATCAATCGAGGTATCAAAAAATATGGAATTTTCAACTTTAAATAAATCGCGTCATGCTGTCAAAACATTTGACGGCACGAGGCTCAGTGTTTCTGAAGTCAAGGACATCTTGCTTGAAGCGACGCTTGCACCGTCAGCGCACAATATCCAGCCTTGGCATTTTGTCATCGTTGATTCTGATGAAAAACGTGCGGCGCTTTCGACGACGATGCATGCTAAAAATGCTGCACAACACGAGTCAGCAGGCAGCACGCTTGTCATTTTTTCAGATATAGATCTCAAAGCGCGCGTGGCTGATCTGCTAGAAATCGGTGATGACGTCTTGCAAGAAGCTGAAAAGTCAGTCATCAGAGAACGTTACCCAGCTATGTTTGACCAGTTCAGTGACGTGCAGCTGTCAGACTATCTTGCCCTAAACACAGGAATCGTCGCACAAAATATCGTTCTGACGGCCAATAATCGCGGTCTCAAAACCAATATCATCTTAGGATTTGACAAGGAAAAGATCAAGTCAGTCCTTGCGATTGAGCCGCGTTTTCGACCTGAGCTGATCATCACGCTGGGGCATTCCGCAGACAGCGGCGTGGCATCATATCGCTTGCCTGTTGATGACATAACTGACGTTTTGTAAATTTAAATAAGGAGGCTTTTATGACATACACATTTGAAAATAAAACACAGGCGGAGATTTTTGATTACCTGCGCCACGCTAAAACCGTTGCCGTGGTTGGCTTATCTAACCGTGAGGAAACCTCTAGCTATATGATTGCAAATGCCTTGCAAGCGGACGGTTTTCGAGTGATTCCGGTCAACCCAAGGCTTGCCGGTCAAGAGTTACTGGGCGAAAAAGTTTATGCCAGCATCAAAGATGTGCCTGAACACATTGATATTGTTGACATTTTTCGCCGCTCAGAATTTTTGCCGGATGTTGCACGCGATTTTGTTGAAACAGATGCTGATATTTTCTGGGCGCAACTTGGCTTGCAAAACGAAGAAGCTGAACAAATCCTCCGCGCACATAATCGCAACGACATCGTTATGGACCGCTGCATCAAGGTGGAATATGCCTATAGTGGTTTACGACAAGAACGTGCAGGGAAATAAAAAAATAGAAAAAAAGCGTTGGATACGGTATACCTAGCGCTTTTTTTAACCTTAAAAATTCCCAAGATAAAAAGTAATCTGATCCCCTTTTTTGACGATTGTATCCGCGGCACCTTTACTTGCAAGTTTGCCATTGACCTTAAAGAGCCAGTATTTTTGATTGGCTGTGTCTTGTGATTTGCCGTCGATTGCGGTGATGAAGCCGTCTTTTTCGACAACTTTGAAGGAAGATTTGACGGCCTCAAGCAAGGTCTGGTCTTTTTTGACCGCAAAAGTTTTTGTCTCATCGGCCTTTTTGTCATTGTCAAAGTCGAGTGTAATGGTTGCTGTTTGGCTAGAATTGCTGGTCTTTTTTTCAGTTTTACCCTGATGGCCACAGGCTGCGAGGGTGAAAGTGAGTGTTGCGGCGAGAAGAATGCCGACTGTTTTTTTGAAAGTCATAGCTGCTCATTTCTTTTAGTCTATCTCTATTTTACTATGAATGCCTGATCGGGTAAAATAGAAGAATTTGGTGCTCTGATATAGTTAGAAACTATGACTGAGTGAGAGGGCAAGCCAAGAAAATCTGTGGTCTTTTTGTCACTAGAATTTGCTATAATAGAGTTAAGTATATCAAGAAATAAGCAACATGTATCAAGAAAGAAGGACAATGAACGATTTATTTGAAAAACTAATGGATCAGCTTGAAATGCCTGCTGAAATTCGTCAGAATCCAGCATTTAGAGGAGATATTGATAGAGTTGAAGTTCATGCAATCAGTAAAGTCTGGCATTTTTATCTGACATTTCCAGCTATTTTGCCCGTGGCGCTCTATAAAGAGCTGGTTTATCGGCTCAATATGGCGTTTTCGTCGATTGCAAAGACAGAGTTGACCATTCTGACGTCAGATACAGATGAAATAGTTTTCACCGAAGATCAGTTAAACGACTATCTACCTTTGATATTTGACTTGCCAGGCTGTGATACGCCTAGTTTTACAGCGATTTTCAAAAAATACAAATTCGTTTCTGACGGCAAACAAACTGCGACGTTATTAGTTGGAAACCTGTCAAATCTTGAGTATTTTGTCAAACATTATTTTCCAGCCATGGAGGCGCATTTTCAAAACTTCGGTTTTACAAATTTGCGGATTAAGCCTCAGATTGACTATAACCTGACAGATAAGCTAGTTGCCGAATACGAGAAAAAATCAGAAGAAACAATCGCACAGGTCATGGCTAGCCAGCCTGAAGCACCATTACCAGCAGATGAGTTCGCACCAGCTAAAAAAGAAGTGGTAAGTCAACCTCAGCACCTCACACTAGGACGGGAAATCAAGTCTTCTGACACCATTTTCCAAATGCAAGATGTGGTGACTGAAGAGGCAAATGTCGTCTTTGAAGGCTATGTTTTTGCGGCGGAACACAAGGTTTTTAAAAACCGGACTACTGGCAAAGAAAGTCATATGCTAGAAGTCAAGATGACCGACTATAGTAGCTCTTTTATCGTCCAAAAATGGGGCAGAAAACCTGAGGAACAGGCTATGTTTGATCTGGTCAAGGCAGGGATGTGGCTGAAAGTTAAAGGCAGCGTGCAAATGGACAGCTTCAAGCACGAGCTTGTGATGAGCGTGCGTGATATGGTCGAAATCAAGGCTAAAAATGTCCGAAAAGACTTGATGCCTGACGATGAAAAGCGCGTCGAGTTTCACGCCCACACCAACATGTCAACCATGGACGCGATCCCAAAAGTCGAGGATCTGGTCGCACAAGCAGCACGCTGGGGTCATAAGGCGATTGCAATCACTGACCATGCAGGGGTGCAAAGTTTTCCGCATGCCCACTCAGCTGGAAAGAAAAATGGCGTCAAAATCATCTACGGCGTTGAGGCGAACTTGGTCGAGGACAGGGTGCCCATCACCTATAACGAAGACGATAGCAGCTTGTCAGAGTCAACTTATGTCGTTTTTGACGTGGAAACAACAGGCCTTTCTGCGGTATATAACAAGCTGATACAGGTTGCAGCCTCAAAGATGCACAAGGGAAATGTTATCGAGCAGTTTGATGAGTTCATCGACCCAGGGCATCCGCTGAGTGAGTTTACGACGCAGTTGACAGGCATCACAGATGACATGGTCAGAGGGTCAAAACCTTTGTCAGAAGTCCTAAAAGCATTCCAGGAATTTTGTCAAGGTAGTATTTTGGTTGCCCACAATGCGACATTTGACGTTGGGTTTATGAACATGAACTATCAGCGTTACGCCTTACCGATAATCACACAGCCAGTTCTAGACACGCTCGAGTTCGCAAGAAATCTCTATCCAGAGTTCAAACGGCACGGACTAGGACCTCTGACAAAGCGTTTTCAAGTCTCGCTTGAAAGTCACCATTTGGCAAACTTTGATGCGGAAGCAACAGGACGCTTGCTGTTTATCTTTCTAAATGACGCCAAGGAAAAATTCGGCGTGACAAAACTCAGTGAACTCAATACAACGGTTGTCGATGCGGATTCCTATAAACGCGCACGGGTAAAACACGCAACGATCTATGCAAAAACGCAAGCAGGTCTGAAAAATCTCTTCAAGCTTGTGTCTTATGCCAATGTCAACTACTTTTCAGGCGTGCCAAGGATTCCAAAATCTGTCCTTGAAGCACACCGTGAGGGTTTGATTATCGGCTCAGCCTGTGATGAAGGCGAAGTCTTTGAAGCTGTAACCAACAAGAGTTTTGACGATGCACTGGAAGTAGCAAAATATTATGATTTCATCGAAATCATGCCGCCAGCTGTCTATCGGCCGCTGATCGCCAAGGAGACACTTAAAGACGAAGTCGAGTTACAACGGATTTTGCAAGATTTGATCAAGATTGCAGATACACTCGGTAAGCCCGTTTTAGCGACGGGAAATGTGCACTATCTCAATCCTGAGGACGCCGTTTATCGTGAGATTATCGTACGTTCGCTTGGTGCTGGTGCAGTCATCAACCGTCCTGTTGGTCGTGGTGAACATGCTATGCCGGCACCATTGCCAGAAGTACATTTTCGCACGACAACTGAAATGCTAGACGACTTTGCCTTTCTGGGACAAGAAAAAGCACACGAGATTGTGATTGATAACACACAAAAAATGGCTGAGAATTTTGACGTACTCACGCCCGTTCGTGATGATCTCTACACGCCATATATCCCTGAGTCAGAAGAAAAAATGGCGCAGATGACCTATGAAAAAGCGCACGCCATCTATGGAAATCCCCTGCCTGATATTGTTGATTTGCGGATTGAAAAAGAGCTCAACTCGATTATCGGGAATGGTTTCTCAGTGATTTATTTAATTTCGCAGATCTTGGTGCAGCGCTCTAACGAACGTGGCTATTTAGTTGGGTCACGTGGTTCAGTTGGCTCGTCATTTGTGGCCACCATGACAGGAATCACTGAGGTGAATCCGCTGCCACCGCACTATGTCTGTCCCGAGTGTCAGTTTTCAGAGTTCTTTACAGAAGGTCAGTATGGTTCTGGATTTGACATGCCTGAAAAAGATTGCCCTAACTGTGGACATCGCCTGACAAAAGATGGCCATGATATTCCATTTGAGACGTTTCTTGGCTTCAAGGGGGACAAAGTTCCCGATATTGACCTGAACTTTTCAGGTGCTGATCAGCCGAGTGCTCACTTGGACGTTCGTGATATTTTCGGTGAAGACTACGCTTTTCGGGCGGGAACCATTGGTACCGTTGCAGATAAGACAGCTTTTGGCTTTGTAAAAGGTTACGAGCGTGATTACGGGAAGTATTATCGTGGCGCTGAGATAGAGCGCTTAGCGGCAGGTGCGACGGGCGTGAAGCGCACGACTGGTCAGCATCCCGGGGGGATCATCGTTATCCCAGGCTACATGGATGTCTATGATTTCAGCCCTGTTGCCTATCCGGCTGAGGATGTGAATGCTGAGTGGAAAACGACTCACTTTGACTTCCATGCCATCCATGACAATATCTTGAAACTGGATATTTTGGGGCATCAGGATCCGACAATGATTCGCAAACTGCAAGATTTATCTGGTATGGATGCTTCAACCATTCCCATGGATGATCCAGATGTGATGAAGATTTTCTCAAGTCCTGAAGTGCTAGGTGTGACCTCAGAGCAGATTGGCTCAAAAACGGGCACTTTAGGAGTTCCCGAGATGGGAACACAGTTCGTACGTGGCATGCTAGAGGAAACAAAGCCTACGACTTTCGCAGAATTACTGCAAATCTCAGGCCTCTCCCATGGTACAGATGTGTGGCTTGGTAACGCACAAGAGCTGATCAAGCAAGGCATCGCAAACCTGGCAAATGTTATCGGCTGTCGGGATGACATCATGGTCTACCTGATCCACGCTGGACTCGATGAATCCATGGCATTTACCATCATGGAGCGCGTGCGTAAAGGTTTATGGAACAAAATCGACGACGAGGAACGGGAAAAATATATCACGGCCATGCGTGAAAATAACGTGCCCGAGTGGTACATCGACTCATGTAGCAAGATCAAGTATATGTTTCCCAAAGCCCATGCGGCGGCCTACATCATGATGGCGCTGCGTGTCGCTTACTTCAAGGTGCACATGCCGATTTACTACTATTGTGCCTGGTTTTCAATCCGTGCCAATGCGTTTGATCTGAAAGTGATGGGTGACGGCCTAACCGCCGTCAAAGATAAGATGAAAGAAATCAAAACCAAGGGTTATGAAGCGACAAATGTTGAAAATGCCCTGTATGAAACGCTTGAACTCTGCAATGAGATGCTTGAGCGTGGCTTTAGTTTTGGGAAACTTGATCTGTATCGCAGCGAAGCTGAGGATTTTATTATCGAAGGAGACGTACTCATTCCGCCGTTTTCAGCAATGGATGGTCTGGGTGGCAATGTCGCGAAACAAATCGTTGCAGCACGTGCCGAAGGTGAATTTTTAAGTAAAACAGAACTCAGAAAACGCGCCGGCGTCTCACAGACCTTGGTCGAAAAAATGGACGAAATGGGCATCCTAGGCAATATGCCAGAAGATAATCAGTTGAGTTTGTTTGATGATTTATTTTGAGTCTTACCAAAGCTCTGTCATTGACAGGGCTTTTTCTAATTCCTAGAGCAATCTGGGGATTTTTTTCGTATATAGTAATAGGAGGAATGCCATGGTACAAAAATTAGCACAGACGATTTTACAGGAAGCTGCGGCATTTGGGGCGAGTGATATTTATCTTTTGCCCCAAAAGGAAGGGTTTTCTGTGATTTTTAGAAATTCTTTGCGGCGTGAAATTTTTCGCGATTTTTCTGATGCAGAGGGTCAGGGTCTGATTTCGCATTTTAAGTTTACAGCTGGGATGAATGTCGGAGAAAAGCGCAGGCCACAGCTAGGTTCTTGCTTATATGAGGTAAATCATGGCGAAAAATAGCGGTTGCGTTTATCGTCTGCGGGTGATTTTGAGAGTCGGGAGAGTTTGGTGATCAGGCTTTTGCATGATGCTGAACGACCGCTTGAGTTTTGGTTTGACACTGACTTAGCAGCAGTAGAGTCACTTGTGTCGAGACGCGGTTTGTACTTATTTTCAGGTCCGGTAGGCTCTGGCAAGACAACCTTAATGCACACAATGAGTAAACTTAAATTTTCAGATAAACAGGTGATTACGATAGAGGATCCAGTCGAGATTGTGGCACCAGAGATGCTGCAGTTTCAGCTGAATGAAGCAATCGGTAACACTTATGATAGTCTGATCAAGCTGTCTTTACGGCATATGCCTGATCTTGTGATTGTGGGGGAGATTCGTGATCAGGAGACCGCACGTGCGGTCATACGTGCGAGTCTGACTGGATATACAGTGTTCTCGACCATTCACGCGAAGTCCATCAGTGGCGTTTATGCGAGGCTTCTGGAGCTTGGTGTGAGTGAGCAAGAAATTGAAAATTCGCTGTCTGGCGTTGTGTATCAGCGTTTGATTGCAGGGAAAGGGGTGCTCGATGTTTCAAAAAACAGTTTTTCGACGCATGATAATGGTGCATGGCATCAGAAGCTTGAAAGGCTTGCTCAAGCTGGACATATCAGTCTTGATACGGCGCAAGCAGAGAAAATTACCAATTAAAAAACAGGTTCAACTCATCAAGCTGATGACAAATTTATTTTCAAGCGGTTTTCATTTGGCTGAAATTATCAACTTTTTAGAACGTTCGAACTTGGTTGAAGATCAGTTTGTGATAGCAATGCGGACAGGACTTGAAAATGGTCGAAATTTGGCACAGATACTGGCAGATCTTCATTTTTCACCATCTGTTGTCACGCAGATTGCCTTAGCTGATTTTCATGGTAACACGCAGCAGACCTTGGCATTAGTACAGGAAAATCTGACGAAGATGCAAAAGGTGCGTCAGAAGTTGATCTCAGTTGCGACTTATCCGGTGATTTTGTTGGGGTTTCTGATGCTGATCATGCTGGGGCTGAAGACCTATCTTTTGCCACAAGTAGATGGGACAAATGCTGCAGGAGTTCTGATCAATTATTTGCCTTGGATATTTTTGACGTCAGTTGCGACTTTAGCGGTGATAGTAGGTGTGATAAGGCGATATTTCAAAAAAAGTTCACCCTTGAAAATCTTTCAGAAAATGGGACAGATGCCTGTGCTAAAACACTATCTAAGACTGTATTTCACGGCGTTTTACGCACGAGAATGGGGGAATCTAATCAAACAAGGCCTTGAGTTGCGTCAGATTTTAGGCATCATGCAGGATCAGGGCAACCGACTTTTCAAAGAGATCGGTGAAGATGTGGCCAAAGCCATGCAACGTGGTGGGCAGTTTCAGAATAAGGTTGCGAGTTATCATTTTTTTACACCAGAACTTGCTTTGATTATTGCCTATGGTGAGATGAAGTCAAAACTTGGCGACGAGTTGCTGGTCTATTCTGATGAAGTTTGGCTACAATTTTTTGAAAAGATTGAGCGTGCAATGAATCTGATTCAGCCCTTGATATTTTTGTTTGTTGCCTTGATGATTGTGCTGATTTATGCGGCGATGTTGCTGCCGATTTATTCGCAGATGGATATGGCGGTTTAGCTGCTTGAAATTAGCACTAGAGATGGAGATATTAGATGAAAAAAATTAGGAAAAAGTCGGTCCAAGCCTTTACTTTGATTGAAATGCTTGTCGTATTATTGATTATTAGTATTTTGATTTTGCTTTTTGTGCCAAATCTGTCCAAGCAAAAAGATGCTGTCAAAGCAACAGGAAATGCCGCCATTGTCAAAGTTGTGGATTCGCAGGCTGAGCTTTATGCGCTTGATCATACGGACGCGGCGACGCTTGCAAAGATGCTTGCAAATGGCAATATCACACAAAAACAGGTGGACGCTTACAATGACTACTATGCGAAACATACTGACGAGAAGCGCGACATTGCAAATTAGGGCGTTTACGCTACTTGAAAGTTTGCTCACGCTTGCTGTGACAAGTTTTTTGATCTTGATATTTAGTGTGACCTTTCAAAAAACGGTGCATGTCATCCGAGGTGAGATTTTTGTTTTACAGTTTGAAAATATCTTGAAAAATCAGCAAACTCAGGCGGTCACAAATGCTGAGGTGAGAAGTCTTTCCGCATCTGATGGGACAGTTTTTGTCAATGGTGCTAAGTACCATGTGCCGTCAGAAACGTTATTTTCAGACTTTTCGATCGCCTTCAAAGAAAATGGCAACATCCAGTCAATCAAGCAGGCGAAAATCGTGATTAGCCTGCCTTTTGAGAATGATAAAAAAATCAGCTATCAGTTACAGTTGGGAAGTGGTCAATATCGGAAAACGTCAAGTTAGAGGCTATATTTTACTGGAAAGCTTGCTTGCCATGGCACTTTTAGCCTTGTTAGCCACAGTTGTCGTGACGGAAATTTCACGCAGCCGCACGCAATTGATGACGCAAAATAAAGAAATAGAAGTGTTAAATACAGGGCTGATGGCGTTTGATGCGGGACAGTCAAGCTTGAGCGCCAATCATGTGACGGTTGACCTTGCAAAAACATCTGAAAAGTTGGTACTTGCAACGCAAGGACGGGAGGTTTTGCGACTTGAAATTTTATCGAAAACAGATTAGAGCGTTTACTTTGTTAGAATGTCTGGTTGCGCTGCTGTCGATTTCGATGTCAGTTCTGGTTGTGCAGGCAATGACTGAGCTTATCGCACAAGATTTTAAACTGATGGCGCGCTCTGACGAGAAAAATTGGCAGAACTTTTCAAATCTGCTGCGGCGTGAACTTGAAACGGCTGAGTTTGTCTCAGTTTCTGACGGCTATCTACATGTAAAAACTGGGTCAGACCAGCTGCGCTATGGCTGGAAGTCAGGTTCTGACGACTTTCGTAAGTCTAACGAAAATGGTCAAGGCTTCCAACCTATGATTTTCGGGTTGTCATCTGCTGAGATTTCAAATGATGGCAGGATAGTCAGCATCCACCTGACATTTGTCAAAGGAGGTGAGCGGGTATTTTTCTACAAGTTTTGAGGCGTCAAGTTAAAGCTGGTATCATGCTGTATGCGCTGTTATTATCGGTTGTTTTCGGTATGGTGCTGAGTTTCTATCTGACTGCCATCGTTGACAATCAGCGCAATCTGATCAGTCAGAAGCAGTTTTTGACTGCGCAGTTAATGGCGAAAATGACGCAGCAAGTGGTAAAAAATGAGTCTGGCCAAATTAGATTTAATCAAGGAATATCAAGCTATCAAACCACACAAAATACGATAAAAATCACCGTTCAACTAGAAAATGCAGTTGCTTATCGTTTTGAGTTTTCAAATATGGTAAAATAGGCATATGGAAATAACAGAAAAAGCACCAGCCAAGATTAATCTAGGGCTGGATGTCATAGGTAAGCGTTCTGACGGCTATCACGAGCTTGATATGATTATGGCGAGTGTTGATTTGGCGGATCGGGTGACGGTACGTGAGATTCCGGAAGACGATGTGATTCGGATTCAGTCTAGCTCGAGTTTTGTGCCTTTAAATAAAAAAAATCACGCTTATAAAGCGGCGGATTTATTGAAAAAAAGTTTTAACATCAAAAAAGGCGTTGAAATTTATATTGATAAAAAAACGCCAGTGGCAGCAGGACTTGCTGGTGGTTCTTCTGATGCTGCGGCGACCCTGCGGGCGCTCAATCTGCTCTGGGATCTGAAGCTGAGTTTGCCTGAACTTGCAAAACTTGGCGAGCAGATTGGCTCTGACGTCCCTTACTGTGTTTACGGTCAGACGGCGCGCGTGACAGGGCGAGGTGAGTCTGTTCGACCGATTACAAATCCTAAAAAATCTTGGGTGATTTTGGTGAAGCCTGAGTTTGGCATTTCAACGCCTGATATTTTCCGGGCGGTTGATTTGGCTGAGATCAGTCACCCAGATATTATGGCGCTTGAGACGGCTGTGGCTATGGCAGATTTTCCAGAGATGTTGGCGCAGCTTGGCAATTCGCTTGAGGCGATAAGTATTGGTAAGTATCCATTGATTGAAAAAATTAAGCAGCGGTTACTTGATAGTGGTGCAGATGGTGTGCTCATGAGTGGCAGCGGGCCGACTGTTTTCGCCCTTTGTCAGCAAGAAAAAAAAGCTAGACGCATCTGCAACGGTATCAAAGGCTTTTGCGATGAAGTGTATCTGGTCAGAATGCTTTAATATGAACAGGCTGGCAGCTAGATCAAAGAAAGAGGAATCATATGAAAGATTTAGCGTATTACAATGGCAGTATCACACGGATTTCTGAGATGATGGTACCGTTCAATGATCGTTCGCATTTTTTTGGTGATGGTGTGTATGATGCAACAATTGCCAGAAATCATGTGATTTTCAAGTTATCAGACCATCTAGAACGTTTTTTCAATAGCATGGCTCTAGTCGATATTCAGTCTGATTTTTCAAAAGACGAATTGGGCGATCTGCTAACGGACTTGACAGCGCAGGTTGATGCTGACGAGGTATTTGTGTATTTTCAAGTAAGTCGTGGGACGGCGCTCAGAAATCACACCTATCACGATCTAAAGGCGAATCTAGCTATTTATATCACGCCTGAAAAGCTTGAGATGTCGTTTGATAAGCGCTTTAAGCTGATGACGACGCCGGATTATCGTTTTGAGTTCTGTCATATCAAGACGCTTAATCTGTTGCCCAATGTTTTGGCGAGTCAAGAAGCAGCGCAGCGTGGTTTGGATGAAGTGGTTTTTCATCGCAACCAGCGCGTGACGGAGTGTGCGCACAGCAATATCAGCATCCTCAAAGACGGTGTGTTTCAGACAGCGCCACTGGATCGCTGGATTTTGCCGGGTATCGCTCGAAAATACCTGATTCTTGCGAGCAAAGCGCTTGGTATCGCAGTTTCGGAAACGCCTTTCACAGTTTCAGAAATGCTTGCAGCCGATGAGATTATCATGTCGAGTTCGGGGACACCGTGTGGTGCGGTTTCAGAGATTGATGGTCAGGCAGTTGGCGGACGTGATCCAGGGCGCTTGAGACAATTGCAGACATTTTTATATCAGGATTTTTATGCGGAAACGGCGATTTAGCGGTGGCAGTAAATAGATAGGAAAACGCTTTCTCGGCGTTTTTTTATTGACAAATGTCATCAAGATGATATACTTAACTGGTAAACTATTTTAGCGTTAGTGAGAAGGGAAATTATGGCAGATCTCAGTCATCAAATCGACTTGTTTTTTACAAAAATCATCCAAGTCGTTGAAAATAAACAAGAAGTACTTTTGGGAAAATGTGAATCTGGCGCAGGCTTGACGAATACGCAAGAACATATTCTCATGCTGCTTTTGCAAGAAAAACTAACCAATACCAGATTGGCAGAAAAACTCAACATCTCACCTGCTGCAGTGACAAAAGCGCTGAAAAAATTACAGGTGTCAGATTTGATCAGCTCAGAAAAAAAGGCGACAGATGAACGTGTCGTGCTTTGGCAATTATCTGAAACAGGGAAACCAATTGCCGTTGAGCATAAACATCATCATCAGGCTACACTTGCGACTTATGCTGAGATAACAGCTAGCTTTTCAGCGCAAGAACAAGCCGTTATCACAACGTTTTTAGAAAAACTAGAAAAGGAGTTCTGACATGGCCCTCACATATCTTGACGTGAAAAATTTAAGCTTTTTTTTCGATGCTGAGCCAGTACTTGAAGACGTGTCATACAGTATCAACTCGGGGGAGTTTGTCACGCTGACAGGCGAAAATGGTGCAGCTAAATCAACCCTTGTCAGAGCAAGCCTTGGCATCATCAGAGCCAAACAAGGGAATATCAGCATTGCCAAGAAAAATATCAAAGGTAAAAAGCTCAGAATTTCCTATCTACCCCAGCAAATTGCGAGCTTTAACGCTGGATTTCCAAGCACGGTAAAAGAGTTCGTTACAAGTGGTCGTTATCCAAGAAATGGCTGGTTCAAAAAAACGACAGCGCATGATCTGGCACACGTCGAGCAGTCGTTACGGTCGGTTGGCATGTGGGATCAGCGTGATAAGCGCATGGGCGAGCTTTCAGGCGGGCAAAAGCAGCGAATTGCGATTGCGCGAATGTTTGCAAGTGATCCAGATTTGTTCGTTTTGGATGAACCGACGACTGGTATGGATGACGTTAGCCGCACGGAGTTTTACATGCTCATGCACCACGCCGCACACAAACACGGCAAGGCGGTTTTGATGATCACGCATGATGCCGATGACGTCAAGGCATTTGCCGATCGCAACATTCATTTGGCGCGCAAACAAGCGTCACCATGGCGTTGCTTTAGTGTCCATGACAATCAAGAACTGGCTACACAGCTAGAAAGTCATTCAGACAAGGAGGTGGCAGGTGTTTAGTCTTTTTCAGTATGAGTTTATGCAGCGAGCTGTTCTTGCCATTATTGCCATGTCGCTATTTGCACCGCTTTTGGGTGTTTTTCTGGTGCTACGCCGCCAGAGTCTCATGAGTGACACGCTCAGTCATGTCTCGCTTGCGGGGGTTGCATTTGGCCTATTTATCGGCATATCGCCTAATGTCTCAACGATTGTTATTGTGATAGTGGCTGCGATTTTGCTCGAGTATCTGCGCACAGTCTACCGTGATTTCTTGGAAGTTGCGACTGCGATTTTGATGAGTGTTGGCCTGTCTCTTGCATTGATTTTTGCAAACACTGGTCGCGGCAAGGGCATCAACCTCGACCAATATCTCTTTGGTTCGATTGTGACCGTGTCGCAAACTCAGGTCATCTTGCTCGCCGTCCTTGCCGTTATTGTGCTAGTTACATTTGCTTTATTTATGCGTCCAATGTACGTCATGACATTTGACGAGGACACGGCCTATGTAGACGGTTTACCCGTCAGAATCATGTCTACACTTTTTAACATCGTGACCGGGATTGCAATTGCGCTCATGATCCCTGTCGCAGGTGCCTTGCTCGTTTCTGCGATTATGGTCATGCCAGCGTCAATTGCCATGCGGATTGGCTTGACCTTCCGACGCGTGCTCGCCGTCGCCGTTGCCATCGGTTTTGTCGGCATGCTAAGCGGTCTTGTGATTTCTTATGAAAGCGGCGCGCCTGCCAGTGCAACCATCACCCTCGTGTTTGTCGCTGTTTTCGTGGTGACAATGCTTGCTCAAAAGATTCAGAATCTGCGGTAACGCGGATTTTTTTGTTTGTAAAAGGCTGCGTGAGCTCGAGATGTTTCGCGTGTAACATGAGTCGCGAGGACTTGCGACCTCTGTAAAGGGAATCGCCCAAAATCGCATGACCAAGGCTTGCCAAGTGAACACGGATTTGATGTGTGCGACCCGTGTCAAGCTGACATGCAACCAGACTTTCTGACGGGAACGGTTTTAGAACACGGACGTTTGTCACGGCAGTCTGACCACCTTGTGCCACAATAATTCGACGTTTTTTGTCATGTCGATCAGTTCCGATATTTTTTTTGATAACAAATTGTGCTTGCTGAAAATGTCCAGCGCATAAGGCATGATAGGTACGGTGAATCTGACGCTCGCGTAACATGGCATCCAAAATCGGTAAAACAAATTGATTTTTTGCAAACAAGATTGCGCCTGATGTCTCAAAATCGAGCCTGTGGACGACAAAAACAGGACTGTTGCAAAAAGCAGCGACGTGATTGACAAGGGCAATATCGCCGTCAGAATTGCCATGCGTTTTCATATTTTCAGGCTTATTGACAATGATCAGATGCTCGTCTTCGTAGAGCACTCTGACCAGATTTTTATCACCAAAAGCAACCGTTCTGACGGGGAAATCAGTCTCATCAAAGACTAGCATCAACTCATCAGATCCCTGAACTATGTCAGAAAAGTCTGCAAGAACACCATTTACCCGGACATGTTTTTTGGTACGCAAAAAATGGCGCTGCTTTTTGGGCACCAACCACACATCGCTTAAAAGGGATTCTACCGACATTCTTGGTAAGGTGTCAGGCAGTTTAATCGTAAATTTCATAGAGCTATTATATCAAAAAAACAAGTGATAAACCAAAATATGGTAAAATAAGTACTATGACAGAAAATGAACCACAACGCACAAGCCTCAGCCGTGCGAAAAAAAACGCTGATCCTGAACTTGATCGAAAGATAAAAACGAAAAAACGACAGATTATCCCGCCTGCTGTCAAACATTTTTGGAAAAAACATAATCTGACCAAGCTTCTCGTTGCCGTCGTGCTTTTTGTAGTGCTTGCGATTGCAAGTTATCTCTTATTTCTGGCAAAGACTGCTGATGTTGAAACGCTCAAACAATCCATGGAAGCCCGCACCGAGATCATTGATAAAAATGGCGATTCGGCAGGTGCCATGTATGGTCAAAAGGGAACAACAGTCAGTTTTGATGCCATTTCTGATAATGTCAAAAATGCCGTCATCGCAACTGAAGATAGGACATTTTATGACAATAACGGGATAAATTTTAAGCGAACTTTGCTTGCTATTGTGACCCTTGGGAAGTTTGGCGGAGGTTCAACAATCACGCAGCAGCTGGCTAAAAACGCCTATCTGACACAACAAAAAACGATTGATCGCAAAGCAAAAGAATTATTTTTGGCGCTAGAAATCAATAAAAAATACGATAAAAAAGACATCTTGACCATGTACCTCAACAATTCTTACTTTGGTAATGGTGTCTGGGGAATAGAAGACGCAAGCCTCAAATACTACGGAAAGTCAGCCAAGGACCTGTCAGTAGAAGAAGCCGCAACGCTTGCGGGTATTCTCAAGTGGCCGGAGGTTTATAATCCCCTCTATAAAAATGGCACATTTGCCAAAGATCGCAGAGACACAGTTTTGCAAAACATGGTCGCAGCAGGCTTTATTAAGCAAGCAGATGCAGATAGTAACAGCAAGATTGGCATCGAAAGTAATCTTGCAGATGCCTACGTTGGCAAAGATACTAACTACAAATATCCGAGTTATTTTGACGCCGTCATTCAAGAGGCGATTAACAAGTACGGTCTGACAGAGCAAGAGATTCTCAACAACGGCTATAAGATCTATACGGGGCTTGATCAGAACATGCAGACTGGCATGCAGACGACGTACAGCAATACTTATCTCTTCCCAGTCGCATCAGATGGCGTGATGGCTCAGTCTGCCTCAGTTGCACTCGATCCTGAAACTGGTGAAGTTGAAGGGCTCATTGGGCGCGTGCCAACGGCTGAAAATGACAGTTTCCGTGGTTTTAACTTTGCGACACAGTCAGGCAGAAGCCCAGGATCTACGATTAAGCCGCTGATTGTTTATACGCCTGCGATTGAAGCTGGGTGGTCGATTAACAAAGTCGTGCATGATGCGCCAACGAATTACGACGGGTGGCAACCAATGGATGCTGATAAACAGTGGCATGGCGATATGCCGATGTATCAAGCTTTGGCAAATTCCTACAACATTCCTGCCATCAATACCTTCAAGGCGATTGGCATCAAAACAGGTATTGCAAAAGGCAAAAAGTTTGGGCTCAACTTGACCTCAAAAAACGAGAACTTGTCTACGGCGCTGGGCGCTGGTGTTGCAACAAATCCATGGCAGATGGCACAGGCCTACGCCACATTTGCTAATGACGGCATCATGAATCAAGCGCATCTCATCAAAAAAATCGTAAATGCATCAGGTAAAACCATTGCGACAGCAAAAGTCAAATCAACGCGCGTGATTGACAGTAAAACAGCTCAAAAAATGACCTCAATGATGCTCGGCACCTACACAAATGGGACGGGTGTCTACGCGGCACCCTATGGCTATACGTTAGCAGGGAAAACAGGTACCAATGAAGACGTCGACCAATGGGTCATCGGCTACACGCCAGACGTTGTCATGACGCTCTGGTTGGGCTATGAAAATCCTGAAAGTCCGCTGCATCGTCTGGATGACACATCAGCAGGGACAGCCTCAAGCGTCTTCAAAACCATGGCGAGCACTATCCTGCCTTATACTAATGACACACAGTTTACCGAAGAAAATGCTTACAGCCTAGCTGGCCTAGATCCAGTTGCGACCGCAACAGAAGATGATACGACAGCAAGTATCGTAAATGCTGCCAAGGAAAAAGCCAAAGCAGCGGCAGATACAGCCACTCAAAAAGCAAAAGCAGTAGGTAATAGTATCTGGGATAAAGTCAAGTCATGGTTTGACTAATCAGCATTTTTTTGCTAGAATGAACTTTCGGAAAGTAAATTTTAGACCAGATGATGATTGTGTGCATTTTTGGCACATCAGTTTAGCAACGATCGCTTTCCAATCGCTAAAGGAGTAGCTATGATAAAAAAAGCAAGTCTAGCGTGTACGGTCTGCGGATCGCGCAACTATTCGATAAATGTGAGTTCAAACGGGCGAGATACACGCCTAGAAGTAAATAAATTCTGCAAAACCTGTGGAAAATATCAATTGCATAAGGAGACAAGATAATGTTTAAATTCATCGGATCCATTGTTGCTGAGATGCGTCTTGTGTCTTGGCCAACATGGCAAGAAGCCAGACGTGACTTTGCAATGGTCGTTCAGTATTCAATCTTCTTCATGTTTTTTGTCATGATTTTCGACTGGATTATCAAAAATGGTATCACACAAGCTGTTAAATTATTAGTACCATTTATCAAATAATGTGCTATAATATAGAAAAAGGGCGAGAAGCCTTTTTCTTGTCTAAAAAAATAGGAGAATCAAAGCATGACTGACGCATTTGAAGCAAACATCGACAACACAGAATTTACTGAGGAAACAGAACAATCTGAACAAATCATCAACTTTGACCAAGGCTGGTTTGTTATCCAAACCTACTCTGGCTATGAAAATAAGGTCAAGGAAAACCTGCTCGAACGTGCACAAACGTACAACATGACAGATAATATCCTACGCATCGAGATCCCGACAGAAACAGTCGAAAAAGAGGTCAACGGCAAGCGCAAAGAAGTCGATGAAAATCTTTTTCCAGGTTATGTGCTCGTTGAGATGAACATGACAGATGAAGCGTGGTTCGTTGTTCGTAACACGCCAAATGTGACTGGTTTCGTAGGGTCCCACGGTAACCGTTCAAAACCAACACCACTGTTTGAAGAAGAAATCCAAGAAATTCTGCAAGGTATGGGCGCAGAAAAAGTGGTGCGTGAGATCAATTTTGACATCTATGTTGGCAAACGTGTTAAGATTATCGACGGTGCCTTTGCTGGATTCGAAGGGCCAATCACTGAAATCAATGGGGATAAACTCAAAGTGATCGTGGACATGTTTGGCCGTGAAACACCAGTTGAGCTTGATGTGCAACAAATTGATGAACTAGGGTAATTGAAACTCCCAAACGATAATCAAGAAAAAACTTCCAAAAAGATGGAAGTTTTTTTGAAATATTCTGATAATTATGGTATATTTAGTATAAATAAAAAAAACAAGGAAATCCATTATGACACTTATCTATCAATCAACTCGCGACAAATCTAATCAAGTCACTGCTAGTCAAGCCATTCTGCAAGGCTTAGCAACAGATGGTGGCCTTTACGTGCCAATCAAGACGCCTGATGTGGCGCTTGATTTTGACAAACTAAAAAATGCCACTTATCAAGAAGTTGCAACGCTTGTTTTATCGGCTTTTCTGGATGATTTTACACCGGACGAGATTGCTTATTGTGTGGCGCAAGCCTATGATAGCAAGTTTGACAATGCTACAATTGCACCACTTGTCAAGGTTGACAGTCGCTACAATCTTGAGCTTTTTCATGGTAATACGATTGCCTTTAAGGACATGGCGCTCTCAATCTTGCCTTATCTGATGACAACTGCCGCAAAAAAACACGGTGTTGACCGTGAAATTGTCATTTTGACTGCCACTTCAGGTGATACAGGAAAGGCCGCTATGGCTGGATTTGCAGACGTTCCAGGTACGAAAATTGTTGTTTTCTATCCAAAAGATGGTGTTTCAAAAATTCAAGAACGTCAAATGACGACGCAAGCAGGTGACAATGTAAAAGTCATCGCTATTGATGGTAATTTTGATAATGCTCAGACCAACGTTAAAGCCATGTTTAATAACGAAAAGCTACGTGAAAAAATGGCCGCCAATAACAAGCAATTTTCAAGTGCTAATTCGATGAATATCGGTCGTCTCGTGCCACAAATCGCCTATTATGTCTATGCTTATGCACAACTTGTCAAAACAGGTGCAATTGCTGCTGGTGAAAAAATCAACTTCACCGTGCCAACAGGGAACTTTGGCAATATCCTAGCAGGCTATTATGCTAGCAAGATTGGCTTGCCTGTCAACAAGCTTATCTGTGCGTCAAATGAAAATAATGTTCTGACGGATTTCTTTAGAACAGGTACCTATGATAAAAACCGTGATTTCTTTGTGACAACGTCACCATCTATGGACATTCTCGTGTCATCAAACTTGGAACGCTTGATCTTCCATCTGACAGGGGATAGTGACGCTGCAACGTCAGAACTCATGGCAGCGTTAAATGCGAAAGGAGAGTATAAGATTACACCTGAAATGTTTGATCAACTCGGTCAATTCTACGCAGATTTTGCCACAGAACAAGAAATCTCGTCAGAAATCACAGCTGTATTTGACAAAAACAGCTACGTCGAAGACCCACACACTGCAGTTGCAAGTGCTGTCTATAAAAAATATCTGACGGAAACAAGCGACACGACTCAAACAGTCATCATCTCAACAGCAAGTCCCTACAAGTTCCCGCAAGTTGTGGTAGAAAGCTTGTCAGGCAAAAAAGACGAATCTGATGACTTTGACTTGGTCAAAAAGCTAGAAAATATCTCAGGCACGCCACTACCAAAAGCTGTGTCAGAGCTCTTTGATGCGACCGTACGTCATCATACAGTAGTTGCTGCAGCCGATATGGAAAAGGCAGTTTCAGATTATTTGAATTTAGACTAAACTAAAAAAGCAGTTCTGACGTCAGAACTGCTTTTTTATTATTTCTCAGCTAGCAAATCACGAATTTCCTTCAATGTCTCAATTTCTTCATTGATCAGAATCTCCTCTTCATTTTCCTTGCCAGAAAAGACTTTGTTGATAGCTTTTATCAAGATGAAAATGACAAAAGCTGTGATCAGGAAGTTTAGAACGTCATTCAAAAATGCACCGTAAGTGAACTTTGCGCCGCCGATTTTGAAACTCAGCTTAGCGAGGGCGCCGTCGTGCACGAAAATACCGACAAGTGGATTGATTAGGTTGTCCACTAAAGATTTAACAAGCGCAGTAAAAGCAGCCCCGATAATCACGCCAACAGCAAGGTCAAGCACATTGCCACGCAGGATAAATACTTTGAATTCTTTTAACATAATATCTCCTTATATCATATAAATGTTGTATAGCTACATTATAACAAAAACGTTTGAAAAAATTTAATGAAAAAGAGGGTCAAACCCCTTGCTAATTGATAAATATTCTGGTATCATAGATAAGTACTGCGTAAAGCGTGGTATGTAGCTATGAAGCGAGAGGTTGTGATACACCCGGAGGCGTTGCCACGCATCTATGTATTAGTTTTCTCGTGGAGCTAGCCTATTCTAAGAAATAGACGAGAGGAGAAAAAATGGCAAACAAAAAAATCCGCATTCGTTTGAAAGCGTACGAACATGGTATTCTTGATCAAGCGGCTGAAAAAATCGTAGAAACTGCGAAACGTACTGACGCATCTGTAGCAGGTCCAATCCCGCTTCCGACTGACCGTTCAGTTTACACAATCATCCGTGCGACTCACAAATACAAAGACTCACGCGAACAATTCGAAATGCGTACACACAAACGCTTGATCGACATCATTAACCCAACACAAAAAACTGTTGATGGTTTGATGAAACTCGACTTGCCAAGTGGTGTCAACATCGAAATTAAACTGTAAGAAAGGAACTCTAATGACAAAAGGAATCTTAGGGAAAAAAGTGGGAATGACCCAAATTTTCACCGAAACTGGCGAGTTAATCCCAGTAACTGTCATCGAAGCAGCAGCAAACGTTGTGCTTCAAGTCAAAACAGTCGCAACTGACGGCTACGAAGCTGTTCAAGTTGGTTTTGATGACAAACGTGAAGTTTTGAGTAACAAACCTGCCAAAGGCCATGTTGCAAAAGCAAACACTGCTCCTAAGCGCTTCATTCGTGAATTCAAGAATATTGAAGGCTTGGAAGTGGGCGCTGAATTGACAGTAGAACAATTTGAAGCTGGAGATGTTGTTGACGTCACTGGTACGACTAAAGGTAAAGGTTTCCAAGGGGTTATTAAACGCCACGGACAATCACGCGGGCCAATGGCTCACGGTTCACGTTACCACCGTCGTCCAGGGTCAATGGGTCCCGTTGCACCTAACCGTGTATTCAAAAATAAACACCTTGCAGGTCGCATGGGTGGCAACCGCGTAACAGTTCAAAATCTTGTTATCGCACAAGTTGTCCCAGAAAAAAATGTGATCCTTGTAAAAGGTAACGTCCCAGGTGCTAAGAAATCTCTTATCACAATCAAATCAGCGATTAAAGCTAAATAATAAGGAAAGGAGATAAAGTAAATCATGGCAAACGTAACATTATTTAAACAAGACGGAAGTCAAGCCGGCGACATCACGTTGAACGATGCAGTCTTTGGTATCGAACCAAACGAATCTGTTGTATTTGACGTCATCCTTAGTCAACGTGCTAGCCTTCGTCAAGGTACTCATGCAGTTAAAAACCGTTCAGCTGTACGTGGTGGTGGTAAAAAACCATGGCGTCAAAAAGGAACTGGTCGTGCCCGTCAAGGCTCTATCCGCTCACCACAATGGCGTGGCGGTGGCGTAGTCTTCGGACCAACACCACGTTCATACGGCTACAAATTGCCACAAAAAGTTCGTCAATTGGCACTTAAATCAGTTTACTCTGAAAAAGTGGCAGAAAACAAACTTGTGGCTGTTGATGCGCTCAACTTTGACGCACCAAAAACTGCAGAATTTGTAAAAGTGCTTGAAGCACTTGCAATCGAACGTAAAGTTTTGGTTGTTTTCGAAAACGAAGGAAACAAATTCGCTGAATTGTCTGCACGTAACATTCCAAACGTCCAAGTGACAACTGCTAACTCAGCAAGTGTCCTTGACATCGTGAACAACGATAAGATTTTGGTTACACAAGCAGCTCTATCTCAAATTGAGGAGGTTCTTGCATAATGTCATTGTACGACGTAATCAAAAAACCAATCATCACTGAAAGCTCAATGCTTGCAATGGATGAAAAGAAATACACATTTGAAGTTGACGGCCGTGCCCACAAACTTCTAATCAAACAAGCTGTTGAAGCTGCCTTTGAAGGTGTAAAAGTTGCTTCTGTAAACACTGTCAATGTGAAACCTAAAGCTAAACGCGTAGGTAAATACACAGGTTATACAAACAAAGTGAAGAAAGCTATCGTAACCCTGACGGCTGATTCTAAAAACATTGAAATTTTCGGGGAATAAGAAAGGAGTAATCAGTGGGTATTAAAGTATACAAACCGACGACAAACGGTCGTCGTAACATGACAAGCCTTGACTTTGCTGAAATTACGACTAACAAACCTGAGAAATCATTGTTGGTAGCACTTAAAAACAAAGCAGGCCGTAATAACAACGGACGCATCACAGTACGTCACCAAGGTGGCGGACACAAACGTCATTACCGTGTGATTGACTTCAAACGTAACCATGACGATGTTGTTGCTAAAGTTGCAACAATTGAATACGATCCAAATCGTTCAGCAAACATCGCTTTGTTGGTCTATGCAGATGGTATCAAAACATACATCTTGGCACCTAAAGGTCTCGTTGTTGGTCAAACAGTTGTATCTGGCGTAACAGCCGACATCAAAACTGGTAACGCTTTGCCACTTGCAAACATTCCAGTTGGTACACTCATCCACAACATCGAGTTGAAACCTGGTAAAGGTGGGCAACTTGTTCGTTCAGCTGGTGGTTCAGCGCAAGTACTTGGTCAAGAAGGTAAATACACACTCGTGCGTTTGCAATCTGGTGAAGTGCGCATGATCCTCTCAACTGCACGTGCAACAATCGGTGTTGTCGGAAACGGCGAACACAGTTTGGTTAACATCGGTAAAGCCGGTCGTAACCGTTGGAAGGGTATCCGTCCGACAGTCCGTGGTTCAGTAATGAACCCGAACGATCACCCACACGGTGGTGGTGAAGGTAAACAACCAGTTGGTCGTAAATCGCCATCTACACCTTGGGGCAAACCAGCTCTTGGTCTTAAAACACGTAACAAAAAAGCAAAATCTGATAAGCTTATCGTTCGTCGTAAAAACCAAAAATAATCTATCCGCCAGCTCCGCCTAAGTAGCGGCAGTGGTTAAATCAGGAGTTGAATTTCAACTCTCATTAAAGGAGATCCATAACAAATGGGACGCAGTCTTAAAAAAGGCCCTTTCGTCGATGATCATTTGATGAAAAAGGTTGTTGCTCAAGAAGGCAACGAAAAGAAAACAGTTATTAAAACTTGGTCACGTCGCTCTACTATCTTTCCTAACTTCATCGGTTACACGATTGCAGTTTATGATGGTCGCAAACACGTACCAGTTTACATTCAAGAAGACATGGTAGGACACAAATTGGGCGAATTCGCACCAACACGTACTTACCGTGGCCACGCAGCAGACGATAAAAAAACACGTCGTTAATTTATAGAGGAGGAATAAAATGGCAGAAATTACTTCAGCTAAAGCAACTGCTCGTACAGTCCGCGTTTCACCTCGTAAATCACGTCTTGTAATCGACTTGATTCGTGGAAAAAACGTTGCCGAAGCTATTGCAACACTTAAATTCACACCGACTAAAGCAGCAACTGAGATTGAGAATGTTTTGAATTCTGCAATCGCAAATGCTGAAAACAACTTTGGTCTCGAAAAAGCAAACCTTTTCGTTTCAGAAGCCTACATCAATGAAGGTCCAACAATGAAACGTTTCCGCCCTCGTGCGAAAGGTTCAGCTTCACCAATTAATAAACGCACAAGCCACATCACTGTGGTTGTGACAGAAAAATAAGGAGGTAAAATCGTGGGTCAAAAAGTACATCCTATTGGTATGCGTGTCGGAATCATCCGTGATTGGGACGCTAAATGGTATGCTGAAAAAGAATACGCAAGTTACCTCCACGAGGATCTTGCAATCCGTAAACTTGTTCAGACTCGCCTTGCTGATGCGTCTGTATCAACAATCGAAACTGAACGTGCTGTTAACAAAGTTATCGTAACTTTGCACACAGCTAAACCAGGTATGGTTATCGGTAAATCTGGTGCCAGCGTTGACAGCCTTCGTGCTGAATTGAACGCACTTACTGGTAAACAAGTTCACATCAACATCGTTGAAATCAAAAAACCTGACCTTGATGCTCACCTTGTCGGTGAAGGTATCGCGCGTCAACTTGAACAACGTGTTGCTTTCCGTCGTGCTCAAAAACAAGCAATCCAACGTACAATGCGTGCTGGTGCCAAAGGTATCAAAACACAAGTATCTGGTCGTTTGAATGGTGCCGATATTGCCCGTGCTGAAGGATATTCAGAAGGAACAGTGCCATTGCACACACTCCGTGCTGATATCGATTATGCATGGGAAGAAGCAGATACAACTTATGGTAAACTCGGCGTTAAAGTTTGGATTTACCGTGGTGAAATCTTGCCAACTAAAAAATCAGTGAAAGGAGACAAATAATGCTAGTACCTAAACGTGTGAAACACCGCCGCGAATTCCGTGGCAAAATGCGTGGGGAAGCTAAAGGCGGTAAAGAAGTCGTTTTTGGTGAATTTGGTCTCCAAGCTACAACATCTCACTGGATCACAAACCGTCAAATCGAGGCAGCTCGTATTGCCATGACACGTTACATGAAACGTGGTGGTAAGGTTTGGATCAAAATCTTCCCTCATAAATCATACACTGCTAAAGCTATCGGGGTCCGTATGGGTTCTGGTAAAGGGGCACCTGAAGGTTGGGTATCTCCAGTTAAACGCGGTAAAGTAATGTTTGAAATCGGTGGCGTTTCTGAAGAAATCGCTCGCGAAGCATTACGTCTTGCATCACACAAACTTCCTGTTAAAACTAAGTTTGTTAAACGTGCTGAGGAGGAAACAAATGAAGCTTAATGAAGTAAAATCACTTTTGACAGAACTTCGTGGTCTTTCAGCTGAAGAACTCGCAACTCGCGAACAAGATTTGAAAAAAGAATTGTTCGACTTGCGTTTCCAAGCAGCTGCTGGTCAGCTTGAAAATACTGTCCGCCTCAACGAAGTTAAGAAAACAATTGCTCGCGTGAAAACAGTTCAACGCGAAGCTAAATAATAGACAGGAGAAACCTTTATAATGGAACGTAATCAACGTAAAGTTTATCAAGGCCGCGTGGTTTCTGACAAAATGGACAAAACCATTACAGTTGTCATCGAAACAAAACGTAACCACCCTGTCTATGGTAAACGTATTAACTACTCTAAAAAACTTAAAGCTCACGACGAAAACAACACAGCTAAAACTGGTGACATCGTTCGCGTGATGGAAACTCGTCCTTTGTCAAAAGACAAACGTTTCCGTCTTGTTGAAATCGTTGAAGAAGCAGTAATCATCTAACATTCTAAAAGGAGGAATTTGCTGTGATTCAATCAGAATCTCGTTTGAAAGTTGCTGATAACAGCGGTGCCAAAGAAATTCTTGCAATCAAAGTCCTAGGTGGCTCTGGTCGTAAATTCGCTGGTATCGGTGATGTTATCGTTGCATCTGTAAAATCTGCAGCTCCTGGTGGAGTTGTAAAAAAAGGTGAAGTTGTCAAAGCGGTTATCGTCCGTACTAAATCTGGAGCACGTCGTACTGACGGTTCTTACATCAAGTTCGACGAAAATGCTGCTGTTCTTATCAAAGATGATAAAACACCTCGTGGTACTCGTATCTTTGGCCCAGTTGCACGTGAATTGCGTGAAGGAAACTTCATGAAAATCGTGTCATTGGCACCAGAAGTACTTTAATCAAACAATAGTCCCCTCATGTTCGTGAGGGTGTCGCTATAAGCGACGTAAGAAAATAGGAGAAAAACATGTTTGTCAAAACAGGTGATACTGTCAAAGTCATCACAGGCAAAAGCCGTGGTGTGACCGGTAAAGTAATCAAAGCTTTGCCAAAAGCTAACAAAGTGGTTGTTGAAGGTGCTAACATCATCAAGAAACATCAAAAACCTAACAACGAAAATCCAAACGGTGCGATTCTTGAAATCGAAGCGCCTATCCATGTGTCAAACGTACAAGTACTTGACAAAAATGGTGTCGCAGGCCGTGTTGGTTACAAAGTTGAAGGCGACAAAAAAGTACGTTACAACAAAAAATCTGGCGAAATCCTAGATTAATAGACACGGAAAGGAGAATATAATGACTAATCGTTTGAAAGAAAAATACACTAGCGAAGTAATCCCAGCGTTGACTGAACAATTCAACTACACATCTATTATGGCTGTGCCAAAAGTTGACAAAATCGTCCTTAACATGGGTGTTGGTGATGCAGTAAACAATTCGAAAAACCTTGATAAAGCAGTTGCTGAATTGGCTTTGATCTCAGGTCAAAAACCATTGATCACAAAAGCTAAGAAATCAATCGCTGGTTTCCGTTTGCGTGAAGGCGTTGCTATCGGTGCGAAAGTAACACTTCGTGGCGAACGTATGTACGAATTTCTTGATAAATTGGTAACTGTCTCTCTTCCACGTGTCCGTGACTTCCATGGTGTCTCAAACAAAGCGTTTGATGGCCGTGGTAACTACACACTAGGTGTGAAAGAACAGCTCATCTTCCCAGAAATTACGTATGATAACGTAGATAAAGTTCGTGGTTTGGACGTTGTTATCGTAACAACTGCTAACACTGACGAAGAATCACGTGAATTGCTTGCTAAACTTGGCATGCCATTCGCTAAATAATACAGGAGGTAAATATCTTTGGCTAAAAAATCAATGATTGCAAAGAACAAGCGCGCAGCGAAGTTCTCAACGCAAGCTTACACACGCTGTGAAAAATGTGGACGTCCACATTCAGTATACCGTAAATTCCAACTTTGCCGTATTTGCTTCCGCGAATTGGCATACAAGGGTCAAATCCCTGGCGTGAAAAAAGCGTCTTGGTAAGATTTTAGCACCTTTTGCTTTGCATAAAATGCTAAAATAGAGTAGACTTGGAAGATGTTGCTTGGGCTTGCTCGAGTATCTGATTCTGGTATTATAAATCTGCTGGTATTTGCTAGTAGAGTCGTTAATGAACAAGTGATGCTTTGGTATCAAACTATTCATAATAGGAGAAAAATAAAAATGGTAATGACAGATCCAATCGCAGATTTCCTCACACGTATCCGTAACGCTAACATGCGTAAATTTGACGTTGTTGAAGCACCTGCATCAAAAATCAAACGCGACATCGCAAACATCCTCAAAACTGAAGGCTACGTTAAAGACGTAGAATTCATCGAAGATGACAAACAAGGCATCATCCGTGTTTTCCTTAAATACGGTAAAGATGGCGAAAAAGTTATCACTAACTTGAAACGTATCTCTAAACCTGGTTTGCGTGTGTATGTTAAATCTGGTGAAGTGCCTAAAGTCCTTAACGGTCTTGGTACTGCCGTGATTTCTACATCTGAAGGTGTTGTAACTGATAAAGCTGCTCGTGCTAAAAACATCGGTGGTGAAGTACTCGCCTACGTTTGGTAAGAATTGTTTTCAATTCTATCTGCAAACTGGAAATTCAGTAGTTTAACTGCTGAAAGCCCGTGAAAACAGTTCGCTGTTATGGCGGATTGACAATCTAACAGGAGACAAAAATGTCACGTATTGGTAATAAAGTAATTACTATCCCTGCTGGCGTTGAGGTTAAACTTGACGGCAACACGGCGACAGTAAAAGGTCCTAAAGGTGAACTAACACGTTCATTTTCTAGCGACATCGAAATCAAAGTAGAAGGTACAGAGATCACTTTGCACCGTCCAAATGATTCAAAAGAAATGAAGACAATCCACGGTACAACTCGTGCTAACCTCAACAACATGGTTGTTGGTGTTTCAGAAGGATTTAAAAAACAACTTGAAATGCGTGGTGTTGGTTACCGTGCACAACTTGCTGGTAGCAAATTGACACTTTCAGTTGGTAAATCACATCCTGATGAAGTTGTAGCGCCTGACGGCATCACTTTTGAAGTGCCATCAAATACTGAAATCAACGTATCTGGTAGCAATAAAGAAGTTGTTGGCGAAGTTGCTGCCTACATCCGTGGCTTGCGCCCACCAGAACCTTATAAAGGTAAAGGTATCCGTTACGTTGGCGAATTCGTACGACGTAAAGAAGGTAAGACAGGTAAATAAAATTCCACATCAAAGTGACTGTATTACTTTTTTGCTTACAGTTACTTAGAACTGGTATTTTATGTTAATACTTGACTTATTAAAGACAACAAACACACATCTTGGAGAGAGTTTGGCTGCGCAAAGTGGCTTGACAGCTACTAAGATGGCACAGAAAAAATTAGAGGTAAAAATTGTGATTTCTAAAGCAGATAAAAATAAAACGCGTCAAAAGCGTCATCGCCGTGTACGCGGTAAAATCTCTGGAACTGCAGAGCGCCCACGTTTGAATGTTTTTCGTTCTAACACAAACATCTATGCACAAGTAATTGATGACATAGCAGGTGTAACGCTCGCAAGCGCCTCATCATTGAAAGAAACTGGCACTAAAACTGAACAAGCAACAGCAGTTGGTGCAACAGTTGCTAAAGCAGCAGTTGCTGCTGGCGTAACTGAAGTAATCTTCGACCGTGGTGGATACCTTTACCATGGACGTGTGCAAGCACTCGCTGAGTCTGCACGTGAAAATGGACTTAAATTCTAAGGAAAGGGGTAGACACTAAAATGGCTAGAAACGAAGAAGTAAAAGAATTCGAAGAACGTGTTGTTGGTATCAACCGTGTAACTAAAGTTGTTAAAGGCGGACGTCGTCTGCGTTTTGCAGCGCTTGTTGTAGTTGGTGACCGCAATGGTCGCGTTGGTTTTGGTACTGGTAAAGCACAAGAAGTACCAGAAGCAATCCGTAAAGCTATCGAAGCAGCTAAAAAGAACATGATTACTGTTCCTATGGTTGGTACGACTGTACCTCACCAAGTTCTTGGTGAATTTGGCGGCGGTAAGATCTTGATCAAACCTGCTGTTGAAGGGGCCGGAGTTGCGGCTGGTGGTGCTGTACGTGCCGTCCTCGAACTTGCTGGTGTGGCTGATGTCACATCTAAATCACTTGGTTCAAACACACCAATCAATGTTGTTCGCGCAACAGTTGATGGTTTGAAGCAACTCAAACGTGCTGAAGATGTTGCCGCATTGCGTGGTGTATCTGTAGCAGACTTAGCTTAAGGAGGATAACATGGCTCAAATTAAAATTACTTTGACTAAGTCTCCAATTGGCCGCTTGCCTGCTCAACGCGCAACTGTTAAAGCGCTTGGCCTTGGCAAATTGTCAAGCTCAGTCATTAAAGAAGAATCACCTGCTATCAAGGGAATGGTTACTAAAATCGCTCACTTGGTAACAGTTGAAGAAGTTAAATAAGGCTCAGTCCATTTAACAAAAAATAAGCGAGCCTGACACTTCCGCGAATTCCCGCGAAAGTGTCTTGGCGTTTAGTGAGAGCCTAAAAATGGCTCAAATAGGAGAAATAATAATGAAGTTGAATGAACTCAAAGCTGCTGAAGGCAGCCGTAAAGTCCGTAATCGTGTTGGTCGTGGGACTTCGTCTGGTAATGGTAAAACATCTGGTCGTGGTCAAAAAGGTCAAAAATCTCGTTCAGGCGGCGGTGTTCGTCTTGGATTCGAGGGTGGTCAAACACCTTTGTTCCGTCGTATGCCTAAACGTGGTTTCTTGAATGTTAACCGTAAAGATTACGCAATCGTGAACCTTGACACTTTGAATCGTCTTGAAGATGGCGCAACTGTTTCAGCTGAAACATTGCTTGCTGCTAAAATCATCAAAGATGTCCAATCAGGTGTAAAAGTTCTCGGTAACGGTGAGCTGACGGCTAAAAACCTCAAAGTTGAAGTAGCAAAAGTTTCTGCATCTGCAAAAGCTGCTATCGAAGCAAATGGTGGTTCAGTCGTAACTCCTGAAGCCTAAAAGTTGTCAATAGTCTGTTGGGATTTCCCTTCAGACTTTTGCCACTTTTATCTATATATTAAAAATAGGTCATGACTTATTTTTAATACTAGCATAAAGGAGTTCCATGTTTTTTAAACTCTTGATACAAGCGTTCAAGGTTAAAGACGTCAGAAGTAAAATCCTTTTCACACTTGGTATTCTCTTTGTTTTCCGCCTTGGTGCGCATATTACTGTGCCAGGAATTAACGTGCAAAACTTGAATGCCTTGAGTGATTTACCATTTTTGTCAATGATGAATATGGTATCAGGGAATGCCATGCAAAGCTTCTCCGTATTTGCCATGGGCGTATCGCCTTATATTACGGCGTCTATCATCGTTCAGTTGTTGCAGATGGATATTTTACCGAAGTTTGTCGAATGGGGCAAGCAAGGTGAAATTGGCCGTCGTAAACTCAACCAAGCGACACGTTATATCTCGCTCGTGCTTGCGATGTTACAATCTGTTGGAATTACCGCTGGGTTTCAGGCAATGAGCTCGCGAAATATCGTCAACAATCCGACTTGGCAGACTTATCTCTTTATCGGGATCATTTTGACCACGGGATCGATGGTTGTTGTTTGGTTGGGTGAACAAATCACTGCAAATGGTTGGGGTTCCGGTGTTTCTGTGATTATCTTCGCTGGGATTATCTCGTCTATTCCACGGACTTTTGTTGAACTTTATCAAGATAAGTTTGTGAATGTACGTCCTGATCAAATTCCAGGGTCAATCATCTTTGTCATCATTTTGTTTATCGTGATGGCGATTGTTGTCTTTGTTACAACCTTCATCCAACAGGCTGAACGCAAAATTCCAATCCAATATACGAAACTCGTACAAGGTGCCCCAACGAGTTCATACTTGCCACTGCGGGTCAATCCTGCTGGCGTGATTCCAGTAATCTTTGCAAGTTCAATCTCAACGGCACCAGCAACAATCCTACAATTTTTCCAATCCTCAAATAAGGATATTCCTTGGATTGAAACGTTGAAAAATGCTTTGGACTACAACACTTGGACGGGAATGATTTTCTATGCCCTGTTGATTGTCTTATTTACATTTTTCTATGCTTTTGTACAAGTAAATCCAGAAAAGATGTCGGAAAATTTGCAAAAACAAGGGTCATATATCCCGTCTGTACGTCCGGGTAAAGGAACAGAAAAATATATTTCACGTTTATTGATTCGTTTGTCAACGGTTGGTGCGCTTTTTCTCGGATTCATTTCAATTATTCCGATTATTGCCGCCAATCAGTTTGGCCTACCCAAGATGGTTGCACTAGGTGGTACAAGCCTCCTTATCTTGATTTCAACTGGTATTCAAGGTGCTAAACAACTTGAAGGGTATATGCTAAAACGCAAATACAAAGGCTTTATGGACGACCCTATCAACTAAGCTGAAAATGAAATACAAGAGTCTGACTTTGGTCGGGCTTTTTCATTTTTCGTCTTGAAATGCTGAGACTTTTTTCAAAGTTGTGATTTGATATTGTCAAAAGTGCTTTAAAAGGCTAAAATAGTAATGTAGCTAAAAAATCAGATAAAAACTAATTGGAGAAAAAATGAATTTACTAATCATGGGTTTGCCAGGTGCTGGTAAAGGAACTCAAGCAGAAACAATTGTTGATACTTACGGTGTGAAGCATATCTCTACGGGTGATATGTTCCGTGAAGCGATGAAAAACGAAACTGAGATGGGCAGACTTGCTAAGTCATTTATTGATAATGGTAACTTAGTACCTGATGATGTGACAAATGGTATTGTTAAAGAGCGTCTTGCGAAAGCGGATATCAAAGCGTCAGGCTTCTTGTTGGACGGCTTTCCGCGAACAATTGAGCAGGCTGAAGCGCTTGACGCCATGCTTGTAGATCTTGGTTTGAAACTAGATGCTGTGATCAATATTGATGTAAATCCTGATATTTTGGTAGATCGTTTGTCTGGCCGCTTCATCTGCCGGACATGTGGGGCGACTTACCATAAAATCTTCAATCCAACAAAAGTTGACGGTGTTTGTGATAAATGTGGCGGGCATGAGTTTTATCAACGTGAGGATGATAAGCCAGAAACAGTCAAAAATCGTCTGGACATCAACATTAAACAAGGGGCGCCTATCCTTGAACACTATGGTAAACTAGGTCTTGTAAAAGATGTGGCAGGCGAGCAAGAGATTGAAAAAGTATCTGCTGATATTAAAGTAATTCTGGGCTAATCAGAACGTTTGAAAATAAGTTAAAAGTAATTCAGATAAGTGACTTGTAAAAGTCGGACTAGTATGGTATAATATCCTAGTCCGACTTTTAGATATTTATCGAAAAACTGGACGAATTTAAAGAGGAGGTAAGTTGACGTGGCAAAAGATGACGTAATCGAAATTGAAGGCAAAGTGATTGACACAATGCCCAACGCGATGTTCACAGTTGAGCTTGAAAATGGACACAAAATTTTGGCGACTATTTCTGGTAAAATGCGTAAGAATTATATCCGCATCTTGACTGGTGACCGTGTTACTGTTGAGATGTCGCCGTATGATTTGACTCGTGGACGTATTACATACCGATTTAAGTAGTCCAAACATTTTTATAGGAGGTATATACAATGAAAGTAAGACCATCAGTTAAACCAATGTGCGAATACTGCAAAGTTATTCGTCGTAACGGTCGTGTTATGGTAATTTGCCCTGTCAATCCAAAACACAAACAACGTCAGGGATAGAAAGGAAACATAAAGAATGGCTCGTATTGCTGGAGTTGACATTCCAAATGATAAACAAGTAGTAATTTCACTTACTTACGTCTTTGGAATCGGTCTCAAAACTGCTCAGAAAGTTCTCGCTGCCGCTGGTGTTGCTGAAAACATTCGCGTTAAAGACCTTACAACTGACCAAGAAGATGCTATCCGTCGTGAAGTTGATGGACTCAAAGTTGAAGGCGATCTTCGTCGTGAAGTAAACTTGAACATCAAACGCCTCATGGAAATCGGTAGCTATCGTGGCATGCGTCATCGTCGTGGTTTGCCTACTCGTGGTCAAAACACGAAGAACAACGCACGTACACGCAAAGGCCCTGCTAAATCAATCGCAGGCAAGAAAAAATAATAGAAAGGAGATAAACATTGGCTAAACCTACTCGTAAACGTCGTGTCAAGAAAAATATCGAATCTGGTGTTGTTCATATCCATGCGACTTTCAATAACACAATCGTTATGATCACAGACGTTCATGGTAACGCGCTTGCTTGGTCATCTGCTGGTGCTCTTGGCTTCAAAGGGTCTAAAAAATCGACTCCTTTCGCTGCTCAAATGGCATCTGAAGCTGCTGCTAAGTCTGCTCAAGAACATGGTTTGAAAACTGTTGCTGTAACTGTTAAAGGTCCTGGTCCAGGTCGTGAATCCGCTATCCGCGCACTCGCAGCTGCAGGTCTTAACGTAACAGCAATCAGCGATGTGACGCCTGTACCCCATAATGGTGCACGTCCTCCAAAACGTCGTCGTGTCTAATTTCTAGGGTGCTTGTTGCTACTCTAACATTTTGCACTGAAAGGAAATACACATGATTGAGTTTGAAAAACCAAAAATTACAAAATTTGATGAAGAAAATACCTATGGCAAATTTGTCGTAGAACCGCTTGAACGTGGTTATGGTACAACCTTAGGCAATTCTTTGCGTCGTATTCTTTTGTCGTCACTACCTGGTGCTGCTGTTACAAGCATTCAAATTGATGGGGTTCTCCATGAATTTGCGACGATTCCTGGTGTGCATGAAGATGTGATTCAAGTGATTCTTGCTATCAAAGGTCTTGCAATCAAATCATACGTTGAGACGGAAAAAATTATTGAGCTTGATGTGACGGGGCCTGCTGTTGTAACGGCTGGAGACATCCTCACTGATAGCGACATCGAGATTGTCAACAAAGATCACTACCTGTTCACACTTGCTGAGGGTCATTCTGTGAATGCTCGCATGACAGTGAACTCAGGTCGTGGTTATGTCCTTGCTGAAGATAATAAACAAGCTGAAGCACCAATCGGGACAATCGCTGTGGATTCGTCTTACACGCCTGTCAACAAGGTTAATTACCAAGTTGAGCCAGCACGTGTGGGTGAAAAAGATAACTTTGACAAATTGTCACTGGAAATCTTTACAAACGGCACAATCTCTGCAGAAGATGCTTTGTCATTGTCTGCAAAAATTTTGACTGACCATTTGGGACTCTTTGTCAATCTATCTGAAGTGGCGCAAGCTGCGGATACATTGGTTGATAAAAACGAGGTCAAACCTGAGCGTGCTCTGGACAAGGTCATCGAAGAACTTGATCTTTCTGTTCGATCTTATAACTGTTTGAAACGTGCCGGTATCAATACTGTTGCTGATCTTGCTGATATGAGCGAACCTGAAATGCTCAAAGTGAAAAACTTGGGTCGTAAATCTCTGGTTGAAGTCAAGGACAAACTTGACAGCCTTGGATTGTCGCTCAAAAAAGACTAATAAAATCTAATAGGAGGAATCATGGGTTACCGTAAACTTGGACGTAAATCTGATCAACGTAAAGCTATGCTTCGCGATTTGACGACTGACTTGATCATCAACGAATACATCGTAACTACTGAAGCTCGCGCTAAAGAAGTTCGTAAAACTGTTGAAAAAATGATCACACTCGGAAAACGTGGCGATCTTCATGCACGCCGTCAAGCTGCTGCTTACGTACGCAACGAAATCGCTGAAAAAGATTTCAACGAAGAAACTGAAACTTTCCCAACTGCGCTTCAAAAATTGTTTAGCGACATCGCTACACGTTATGAAGGCCGCAATGGTGGATACACACGTATTCTTAAAACTGAACCACGCCGTGGCGATGCTGCACCAATGGCAATTATTGAACTTGTTTAATAATTGAATCACAGTATCACTTAAATAAAACAGTAAATGAAATCTTCATCAATTTTTGTGGAGTGTTATGATGGTGGTGCTTGCACTTAGTCTAGCTCTTACTGTCTAGTATTACTAGGCCGCTTACATTTTGTAAGTGGTTTTTATTTTGTCAAAAATCATCTTTTATAACTATGATGGGTGTCATATCCGATTTCAAAGGTGATTCCGCTGATTTTATGATAAAATGGAAATACTAACACATAACAAACTTGTTATTGGGGAGCAAGTCTGATGAACGAAGGGGTACGATGGATATTGCACGTGAGCTCTTGAAAGAGCGCTATTTTTCAAAATTAAAGCAGTCTGATGATTTATTTGTCGGAATTGAGCTAGAATTCCCGATTGTCAATCTGACGGGTGAGGCTGCTGAATTTCCTGTTGTCTGGGGGCTATTTGATGAGATTGTTGAGAATTTGCCATTTTCTGTAGAAAAGACGGATGAGAATGGTCAAGCTATTCAGCTGATTTCTGATGAAAATGATGATAGGATACTGTTTGAAGTCGGCTATAACACACTGGAGTTTGCTTTTGACAAGGCCAAGACCATATCAGAAGTAGCAAGTCGGTTTGAGACTTACTTAGCTGTGATTCAAAACTATCTGGCGTCAAAAAATCATCTGATGACGGGGCTCGGGGTCAATCCTTTCTGGGATAAAAATGACAATCGTCCTGTCGCAAGTGATCGCTATGAGATGCTCATGGCTTATCTGAAGCTTGGGGCATCGCATGAATCAGTCCGAGATCATCACTATAACTACGGTGCTTTCATTCAAGGGAGTCAGATTCAGCTGGATGTGATTGAGGATAATTTACTAGATGTGCTCAATCTGTTTAATGCGATCGAGCCTGCTAAGGCATGGCTTTTTGCCAATTCTTACCTGTGGCAATCTCAGCTTGACACACTGATCTCACGTGATATTTTTTGGGAAGAGTCAATGCATGGTGTTTTCAAGGAAAATGTTGGTGTCTTTCCCGAATTTTTCACAGACAAGGAAAGTTTTTTGGACTATCTGACGAAAACTGCCTTGTTTACAACAACGCATGACGAGAAGACTTACTATTTTTCTCCGATTCAGGTGGCTGATTTTTTCAATCATGATGAGATAGCGGCTTTTGATTTGGCGGGAAATGATGTCGTTTTGTCGCCTTCACCGCACGATTTTGACAATCATCGAAGTTATCAGTATCAGGATCTGACAGCGCGCGGTACAGTTGAGTTTCGGAGCACTTGCGCGCAGCCTATAGCAGATTCATTTAGCGTTGCGGCCTTTCATCTGGGTTTGATGGTTGAGCTATCAGAGTTTAAAAATCTGCTGTCTGACCATGATTTTTATGAAGACTATGGTCGTGACTATCCGACTTTGCGTAGACGCTTTGCTGGTCAAAACTTGACTTCTGATGAGTTAGCAGATGTTGCTGCATTTGCCAAAGATTTGCTTGATTTGGCTAAAAAGGGGTTGGATAAACGTGGGTTTGGGGAAGCAGACTATCTAGCATCGCTCTATGAGCGTGTCGAAAAACTCGAAAATCCTGCCATAAGAGCACTAGAGTTGTACAATAATGGTAAAACATTATCAGAAATATCGGAGATTTTTGCAAATGGAAAAAACATTTAAGGTTACAGGCGCACTTGCGGAAAATGCCTACTGGTATTTTAATGGAGATCTTGTGACGGTGACTTATGATAGTAATCGTGAGTTAGAAGCGATTCTTGCGGTCATGAGTCGTCAGAATATTGACATCAGGCACGTTGATGCCCCGAAAAACGACTTTCAGCTACCAGGGTATGAAAATCTAGAGCTGTCCACGCAAAATGTCATTGCGGATGCCATTAAGCATGGGATCAAGTTTGAGGTTTTGGACGAAGTTGAGCAGATCGTTAAACTGACGCATGAGAACCACGTCGAATACATCAAAGAAGGCAATATCACACGACTTGACAGTGCGCTTTCGCACGCACTTATGGAAAATAAAATCGTGACTAAGGAAATTCTCAGCTCAGCTGGGATTGCTGTACCAAATGGCTTTGAATTTCATGATATAGACGCTGCGCTGCGCTATTTTGATAAGCTTCCGTCAGAGTTCGTTGTCAAGCCAAAATCCACGAATTATGGCATTGGGATCACGATTTTCAAAGAAATGACGACACAGGCCGACTATGAAAAGGCCGTCAGAATTGCTTTTGAAAATGATGATGCCATTATCGTTGAAACTTATGCACATGGGACGGAGTATCGCTTTTATGTGCAGGACAGTCGAGTGCTTGCAGTCTTGGAGCGTTTTCCTGCAAATGTCGTTGGCGATGGCGTGCACACAATCAAGCAACTGGTTAATATCAAAAACGCAGACATCAGACGTGGAGAAAATCATAGAACGCCACTTGAAAAAATCAAGCTAGGTGACGTGGAGCTGCTGACGCTAAATCTGCAAGGGGTTGATGAAAATACAGTACCTAAAAAGCAAGAACAGATTTTTCTCAGAGAAAACTCAAATGTGTCAACGGGTGGTGACTCAATTGATCGGACAGATGACGTGAGTGAATTTTACAAAGACATCGCAGTTGTAGCTGCACGAGCGCTTGATGTTGTGATTACAGGCGTTGATATTATTATCGATGACCTGAGTAAAGAAGGCGCTTATTTTGTCATTGAGGCCAATCAAAATCCGATGATGCAGATGCACCTTTTTCCTGCGGTGGGTACGTCTCGCCGTGTGACTGAGGCACTGATAACACTATTATTTCCTGAGGTTTTATGAAAAATAAATTACTGATTATTGTGCCAGTGGTGCTTGTTTTGCTGATTGGTTTGTGGTCGAGTTTCTCTTATGATCGCGCGAATGTCTCTGATTTGCTAGAGCGTGCGTTGCCACATCGGCCAGGGTATACGCTTTTGGATAATATTTCCTTTACTTGGGCGGGGACTAAGGTGTCGATTTATGACATGGGTTATTATCGCTTTTTGGATTGGATGATTCGTAAGATCACCTTTTTCCTGTTATTTGGCGTTTTTGGCCTGTTTTTATTCTTGAATTTCAGACGCATCAAGGAATTTTCTGAGTTTGCAGCGGCGTTTTATGCCATTTTTGCAACGGCGGTCTATTCTAACTTGGATGAAATTCATCAGCATTTTGTGGACGGACGTGATATGAGTTTGACGGATACAGTCCTGAAAAGTACTGGCGCACTACTATTTATCACAATCGCTTTTCTAGTATTGCGTAAACGCAGGCTACAGATGTGATGAATGTTATCAATTACCAAAATTTTCAGATAATTCCCTTGACGAATGGTTTTAAAGTGTTAAAATAGTAGTTACATATTTGTTTGAAAGAAGGAAAAATTATGCGTAGTGATATGATTAAGGTCGGTGTGGATAAAGCGCCAGCACGTGGGCTTTTATATGCGACCGGCCAAGTAAAATCAAGCCGTGATATGCAAAAACCGTTTATCGCCATCTGTAACTCTTATATTGACATCGTGCCTGGTCACGTGCATTTGCGTGAGCTTGCAGATATTGCCAAAGAAGCCATCCGTGAAGCTGGTGGGATTCCTTTTGAGTTCAACACGATTGGTGTGGACGACGGGATTGCCATGGGCCATATCGGTATGCGTTACAGCTTACCCAGTCGTGAGCTGATTGCTGACTCTGCTGAGACCGTGATCAACGCGCACTGGTTTGACGGTGTGTTCTACATTCCTAACTGTGATAAAATCACGCCGGGGATGATTCTTGCTGCTTTGCGCACGAACGTGCCGGGAATCTTTTGTTCAGGCGGTCCGATGAAGGCTGGCCTTGACATGACTGGTCACCAAGCGACTTTGTCAAGCCTTTTTGAAGCTGTTGGAACTTATGAAAATGGTCAAATGACTTCTGATGAACTTGATTTCCTTGAAAAAAATGCTTGTCCGTCATGTGGGTCATGTGCTGGGATGTTTACAGCCAACTCGATGAACTCACTCATGGAAGTACTTGGCCTTGCCTTACCAGGAAATGGAACAATTCTTGCCGTTTCTGATGAACGCCGGGAACTTGTCAAACAAGCAGCAGAACGTCTGATGTATTTGGTTAAAAATCAAATCAAACCATGTGACATCGTCACAAAAGAAGCGATTGATGATGCCTTTGCACTTGACATGGCAATGGGTGGTTCCACAAATACAGTACTCCACACACTTGCGATTGCCCATGAAGCAGGCATCAAATATGACCTGTCAGATATCAATGAAATTGCTAAAAAAACACCGTATTTGTCAAAAATTGCGCCATCATCAATCTACTCAATGCATGACGTGCATGAGGCAGGTGGCGTGTCGGCAATCATTAACCAATTGATCGCATGTGGTGCGGTTAAAGGTGATCGTATAACAGTTACTGGCAAAACACTCAAAGAAAACGTAGCAGACGCTAAGATTCTAAACGAAGAAGTTATCCATCCACTGTCAAATCCATACTCTAAAACAGGTGGTTTGTCAGTGCTTTATGGCAATATCGCTGAGCAAGGTTCGGTCATTAAAGTGGGCGGCGTAGATCCGTCAGTTAAAGTCTTCAAAGGCAAAGCAATCTGCTTTAACAGCCATGATGAAGCTGTCGCTGCGATTGACAATGGCACTGTAAAAGCAGGTCACGTTGTTGTCATCCGCTACGAAGGCCCTAAAGGTGGTCCTGGTATGCCTGAAATGTTGGAACCTACTTCTAAGATTGTTGGTCGTGGACTTGGTAAAGATGTTGCACTGATTACTGACGGTCGTTTTTCTGGTGCCACACGTGGTATTGCAATCGGTCACGTGTCACCAGAAGCAGCAGCTGGTGGCGCAATTGGTCGCATCAATGATGGTGACGAAATCGTCATTGATTTGCCAAATCGGACCATCAACTTGAGCGTTTCTGACGAAGAACTCGAAGCACGAAAGGCTGATGTACCAAGATTTGAGCCTAAAGTAAAAACTGGCTGGCTAGCACGCTACACTGCTCTGACAACGTCTGCAAACACAGGTGCGGTTCTGATGTCGCCTCAGCAATTACAAGAACTTCTTTTTGAACAACAAAATCAGTAAAAGAAAAAAATCTCGATTTGATTAGTCGAGATTTTTTTCTTTGATGATGTAGCTAGGCCGATGTTTGGTTTCTAAAAAGATTTTGCCGATGTATTTGCCGATAATGCCAAGTGAGAAAAGCTGTAAACCGCCGATTAGGAGCATGAGGATGATCAATGTTGGAAAGCCTTGGACAGGGTCGCCAAACAGCAAAGTTTTAGTCATGTAAAATGCAGCAAGGCAAAGTGAGATGACAAAGGAAACAAATCCAGTCACAGTCGCAAAGTTCAAAGGCGCATCAGAAAAGTTGACAATACCGTCAATTGAGTAAGATACAAGCTGCCAAAAGTGCCAAGAAGACTTGCCGGCTTGCCGCTCGACATTATCATAATCAATGTAGAATGCTTTAAATCCTGCCCAAGCAAATAGGCCCTTTGAAAAACGATTGACTTCTGATAGTTTCAACAGCTCGTCAACGACTTGTCTCGTCATCAGGCGGAAATCTCGGACACCGCTCGGGATTTCTTGGTCAGAGATATGATTGATCAGCGAGTAAAAACGATTTGCGAAAAAAGTTCTGATGGCTGGTTCACCCTGCCGATTACGACGTTTACAACCAACAATATCGTAGTTTTCTGTCGTCATCTTTTGATACATGTCATTCAAAAGTTCAGGAGGATCTTGCAAATCCGCATCCATCAGCGTCACAAAATCGCCCTCAGAATAGGTCAATCCTGCTAAAATAGCTGATTCCTTGCCAAAATTTCTTGAAAAAGAGAGGTAAAAAATATCGTCAGAACTCGCAGCCAATGCTTTCATCACAGCCAAAGTGTCGTCAGAAGAGCCATCATTGACCAGGATAAATTTTTTCGTTAGCGGCAAATGTGTGGTCACACGCTGTACCTCTCTGACAAAATCAGCGAGCACTTGCGCTTCATTGAAACAAGGCACGATAATAGATAAAGTTTTCATTACCTAAATTATATCAAAATTACTTGAATATTCCTTATAAAAGTGATAAAATATGAAACATAATTCACAATTTTCAGAATTTTTGAACGGTGAAAATCCCACAAAGGAGAGACAGATTTGAAACAAACTAAACTCGATGCCCCTAGAAGTGGTTCTTTGCTTGTCCTTGACACCCTGAAAAATCTCGGTGTTGATACAATATTCGGCTACCCTGGCGGCGCTGTTTTGCCGTTGTATGACGCCATTTACGACTATGATGGCATTCAGCACATTTTGGCGCGCCACGAGCAAGGTGCAACGCACGAAGCTGAGGGTTATGCCAAGTCGTCAGGGAAACTAGGGGTCGCCATCGTGACATCAGGTCCTGGTGCGACAAATGCCATCACAGCAATTGCAGACGCAAACTCTGATTCAGTGCCTATGCTCATCTTCACAGGGCAAGTTGCAACGCCAGGTATCGGTAAAGACGCCTTTCAAGAAGCTGACATCATCGGCATCACCATGCCCATTACCAAATACAACTATCAGATTCGTGAAACAGAAGATATCCCGCGCGTGATTACTGAGGCTGTTCATATCGCAACAACCGGTCGTCCAGGCCCAGTTGTGATCGACTTGCCTAAAAATATTGCGGCAAAAGAAGTTGAAGTGATTAACGACACGACGATTGTCTTGCCATCTTATCAGCCAACGCTTGAGCCAAATGTCATGCAGCTCAAAAAAATCGTGGATCTTTTAGCCAAGAAAAAGCGCCCTTTGATTTTAGCTGGTGGCGGGATTAACTATGCCACGGCGAACGCTGAGCTCGTTGCCTTTGCAGAAAAATATCAGATTCCAGTCGTTGCGACTTTGCTAGGGCTTGGTGCAATGCCAACAGCACACCCGCTATTTCTAGGCATGGGAGGCATGCACGGCGCTTATGCGGCCAATATGGCGCTTGCTGAGACAGATTTTTTGATCAATTTTGGCAGTCGTTTTGATGACCGTTTGGCGTCAAATCCAACTAAGTTTCTGAAAAATGCGACAGTGGCACATATCGACATTGACCCAGCTGAAATCGGTAAAATCGTCAAAACGCATTTGCCAGTTGTTGGTGACGCGAAACTAGCGATCAAAGCCTTGTTAGCAACCGAACAACCCAAGACAAACTTTGCCCAATGGTTGACACAAGTCCAAGAAAACGTCAAAAAAGCGCCATACAGTTTTGAGGCAGAACCTGAGTTCAATAAACCGCAGGAAGTTATCAAACTCATCGGAGAGATTACAAAAGGCGATGCTATCATCGTAACAGACGTCGGTCAACACCAGATGTGGACTGCTCAGTGGTACCCCTACCAAAACAATCGGCAACTCATCACGAGTGGCGGCCTTGGTACAATGGGATTTGGCATTCCAGCAGCAATTGGGGCGAAACTCGCCAATCCTGACAAGAATGTGATTCTTTTTGTCGGAGACGGCGGTTTCCAGATGACTAATCAAGAGCTTGCTATTTTAAATGGCTACAATCTTGCCATCAAGGTTATTTTATTTAACAACCACTCACTTGGCATGGTTCGCCAGTGGCAAGAGAGTTTTTATGAAGAACGCCGCAGCCAATCTACTTTTGACTTGGAGCCTAATTTCCAACTCTTAGCAGAAGCATATGGTATCAAGCACGATAAATTCTTAGATCCTGCAACCATTGCTGACGATCTAAAAATCATCACAGAAGATGTGCCAATGGTACTGGAAGTTGGCATCTCTCAAAAAGAACAAGTCTATCCAATGGTGCCCGCAGGTTGGCACAACGATGAAATGTTGGGGGTGAAATTCAATGCGTAGAATGCTAACAGCAAAACTCAATAACTCAACAGGTGTACTCAACCGTTTTACAGGCGTTTTGTCACGCCGTCAGGTCAATATCGAGAGTATTTCAGTTGGTCATGCGGATGCACCAAATATTTCTCGGATTACGATTATTATTGATGTTGAAAACATGAACGAAGTCGAGCAGATTATCAAGCAGCTCAACCGTCAGATTGACGTTCTTCGTGTGCGTGACATTACAGATGTGCCACATATTGAGCGTGAGGTCATTTTAGTCAAGGTTGCGGCACCAGCTAATCTCAGAGCAGAACTTTTTGCAATGGTACAACCTTTTCGCGCAAGTGTAGTTGACGTAGCACCGAAAACCGTCACGATCCAGATGACAGGTGATTCTGACAAAATTGAAGCGCTTTTACGTGTCGTAAAACCATATGGCATTAAAAATATTGCAAGAACAGGTGCCACAGGATTTACCCGCGATTGATGCAAGATTGTGAAAAAAATATTATTTACTCTTGACAAATTGTCTGAAAAATCGTACAATTATATCATATTTAGAAATTAGGAGAATATTTCATTATGGCAGTAACAATGTATTACGAAGATGACGTTAAAACACCAGCACTTGCTGGCAAACAAATCGCAGTTGTCGGTTATGGTTCACAAGGCCATGCCCACGCACAAAATTTGCGTGATTCTGGCGAAAACGTCATCATTGGTATCCGTCCAGGTAAATCTTTTGACGCCGCTAAAGAAGACGGGTTCGATGTTTATCCGGTAGCCGAAGCAGTTGCAAAATCTGACATCATCATGATTTTGGCACCAGACGAAATCCAAGCTGACTTGTATGCAGCAGAAATTGCTCCTAACCTCAAAGACGGTGCTGCAATTGGTTTTGGCCACGGATTTAACATCCATTTTGGTTATATCAAAGCACCTGAAACAGTTGACGTTTTCATGCTTGCGCCGAAAGGACCAGGTCACTTGGTACGTCGTACTTACACTGAAGGATTTGGCGTTCCTGCACTTTTTGCAGTTTATCAAGACGCAACAGGTAATGCACGTGATATCGCAATGGACTGGGGCCGTGCTGCAGGTGCTGCCCGCGTTGGGATGATTGAAACATCATTCAAAGAAGAAACAGAAGAAGATTTGTTCGGTGAGCAAGCTGTCCTTTGTGGTGGTGTGACTGCCCTCATCAACGCTGGTTTTGAAACACTGACAGAAGGTGGTTATGCACCAGAACTTGCCTACTTTGAAGTCCTCCACGAAATGAAACTTATCGTAGATTTGATGTATGAAGGCGGCTTCAAGAAAATGCGTCAATCAATCTCAAATACAGCTGAATTTGGTGATTATATTGCAGGCCCACAAATCATCACTGCTGAAGTAAAAGCAAACATGAAAAAAGTGCTTAGCGACATCCAAACTGGTAAATTCGCCGAAGACTTCGTTAGCGACTACAAAGCTGGTAATCCAAAACTTAAAGCTTACCGTGCTGCCGCAGCTGACCTAGAAATTGAAAAAGTTGGTGCTGAATTGCGTAAAGCAATGCCATTTACACAATCTGGCGATGATGCAGCTTTCAAAATCTACAACTAATATTATAATGATTTGCACAGCGTGCTTTAACCGTGCAGAATTCCACCAGAAAGCTGAGCGGCGCTCGGCTTTTTGGTGTTTTATAGACTAAGGAATAAGAAAATATGGTATCATATAAAAATGTTTTAGAGGCAAATGATGTCTTGAAATCCGTTGTCATGAGAACTCCAATGCGCTTGGACAGCTATCTTTCAGAAAAATATGGGGCGAATGTCTACCTCAAACAAGAAAATGTTCAAAAAGTGCGGTCATTCAAGCTACGAGGTGCCTATTATGCCATACATAATCTGCCAAAAGATAAGCTAACTAATGGTGTCGTCTGCGCAAGTGCAGGCAATCATGCACAAGGTGTCGCCTATACGTGTAACGAGTTGAAGATTCCAGCAACGATTTTCATGCCAACGACAACTCCTCAGCAAAAAATAACACAAGTCAAGTTTTTTGGAGGCGACTACGCTGAAATTGCGCTGGTTGGTGACACATTTGATGAGTCAGCTGCAGCTGCAATCGATTTTGCGACACGTGAAAAGAAAACGTTCATTGATCCTTTTGATAACCCTGATGTGATTGCTGGACAAGGTACTGTAGCAGTCGAAGTCTGTGATAATGCTGGCGAAAAAGGAATCGCTGTTGATAAAATTCTCGTTGCAGTTGGTGGTGGTGGATTGATTTCAGGTGTCTCTCTCTACATGAAACATGCGAGCCCTTCAACCCAAGTCATCGGTGTTGAAGCGACAGGAGCTAGATCGATGCAAGCTGCTTTTGACAATGGCGCCCCAATTAAGCTAGAGGCTATTGACAAGTTTGCAGATGGTATCGCCGTTCAAAAAGTTGGACAGCTGACCTATCAGATTGCTAAAGATCATGTCGATAAATTGGTCAATACGGACGAAGGCTTGATTGCAAGTACACTTTTGGATTTGTATTCGAAGCAAGGAATTGTTGCTGAGCCTGCAGGTGCTGCAAGTGTCGCTGCGCTTGAGTTGATCAAGGATGAGATCAAAGGGCAAAATGTTGTTTGTATCATCTCAGGTGGTAATAACGATATTAACCGAATGCAAGAAATCGAAGAAAAAAGTCTGATATATGAAGGACTCAAACATTATTTCGTTATCAACTTTCCGCAACGTCCAGGTGCCTTGCGTGAATTTGTCAATGATATATTAGGACCGCATGATGATATTACGCGATTTGAGTACATCAAACGTGCCGATAAAGGCAAAGGACCAGTTCTGATAGGCATTCTCCTGGCAGATAAACACGACCACCCCCAACTTATCGAACGCCTGGCAGCGTTTGATAGTAAATTCATTGATTTAAAGGGACAAGAAAGCTTATATAATCTACTAGTATAACACCTAAATAGCAAGGCCTCTGGCCTTGTTTTTCAGTCGCAAGAAAAAAAGCGAAAAAAGGTGAAGAAAGTAGTTGACAGGGGAGATGAAATTTGATAAGATATTAAAGTACTCAATTCGAGGAG
>NZ_BLLH01000010.1 GCF_011170065.1 Pseudolactococcus insecticola
CAGTTGCGGCAGACTTAGCATCTTCAACTTCTTGTTCAGCTTGTTTAACAGCATCGTCTAATGCATCTTGGGCAGCCTTGATTTCAGTTTCTGTTGCGTCTGGATCATCAATCAATGCTTGAAGATCATCTTTAGCTTTATTGACATTGTCATCATCCGAAACGTTTGTTGGGATTTTGTTAATGTCATCAGTTGCGGCAGACTTAGCATCTTCAACTTCTTGTTCAGCTTGTTTAACAGCATCGTCTAATGCATCTTGGGCAGCCTTGATTTCAGTTTCTGTTGCGTCTGGATCATCAATCAATGCTTGAAGATCGTCTTTAGCTTTATTGACATTGTCATCATCCGAAACGTTTGTTGGGATTTTGTTAATGTCATTAGTTGCGGCAGACTTAGCATCTTCAACTTCTTGTTCAGCTTGTTTAACAGCATCGTCTAATGCATCTTGGGCAGCCTTGATTTCAGTTTCTGTTGCGTCTGGATCATCAATCAATGCTTGAAGATCATCTTTAGCTTTGTTTACATTGTCATCATCTGAAACGTTAGTTGGGATGTTATTAATGGCATCAGTAGCTGCATCTTTAGCAGCTTGAACTTCGTCTTGAGCAGTCTTGATTGCATCATCTAATGCATCTTGAGCATCTTTGATTTGTGTTTCAGTTGCATCAGGATCATCAATCAATGCTTGAAGATCATCTTTAGCCTTGTTTACATTGTCATCATCAGTTACGTTAGTTGGGATGTTTTTGATGTCATCAGTAGCAGAAGACTTCGCATTTTCAACTTCTTTTTGGGCTTGAGCTACTGCATCGTCAAGTGCATCTTGAGCAGCTTTGACTTCAGTTTCTGTTGAATCTGGGTTATCAATCACTGCTTGAAGATCATCTTTAGCTTTATTGACATTGTCATCATCAGTTACGTTAGCTGGGATGTTTTCAATGTCATCAGTAGCAGCAGACTTAGCATCTTCAACTTCTTGTTCAGCTTGTGCTACTGCATTGTTGTAATCATCCAAGGCATCTAAGATATCTTGAGTAGTTCCATTATCATCAGCGGCTGCAGCAATGGCATCATCAAGAGCTTGTTTTGCTTTAGCAACATTATCATCATCAGATACGTTTACTGGAACTGTTACGTCAGCTGCAGTATTTGCATCATCACGAGCAGATTGTGCTTCATCAATAGCAGTTTGTAAATCTTCAAGGGCTTTTTGTTGATCTTCTTCGTTAGTTGCATTGTTAAATGCATCTTCAGCAGCGATCACGCTTGGTTCTTTAGAAAGTGGACTTTCTTCAGGCATAGTGATCTTCACATAGTGATTTACAACTACTGAAGTTCCGTCACCATTGATAGTTGTAGCACCATCAGTAGTTGATAACTTATAACCACTAACGAAAGTATCATCGTTAACGATTGCAGTGTCAGTAGTACCAGTTGAGTTTGTAGTTGCTTTGATTTCATTACCATCAGCGTCTACGTAAGTCACTTGATACTTAGTAGCAGCATCCGGTGTAAATACAACTGTGTAACTAGGAACAACTAAACTACCATCAGCGTTTACTGCAAATGTATTGTCCAAACTAGTAAAGTCAAAGTCTGTTGATGAATCAGCAACAACTTCATTACCTTCACTATCAGTGATTGTGAAGGTATAACCAGGTACAGCTGGAACGATAACTTTTGATCCATCAGTGTTAACCGCATCTGCATAACTAGCATCAGTTACAGCATTCAATGTTGAATCATTCAAATCAGCGAGTACACTATATTTACCGTTAGCTGAATCAATACCACTAGCACTCAAAGTAATGTCTTGAGCATTCGGTACATAAACGATAGTGATGTCAGCGTTATTGCTTGAAAGGAATGTACCGCTAGCTGAGATTGCTTCAGTATATACAGCATTGCCATCACCATCTTTAGTTAACAAGTACGCAGTGTATCCAGAAACAGTTGGGAAAGTATATGAATATCCAGAGTTAGTACCACCATAGATAGTTGCATCAAGTCCAGTTAAGGCTGTTGACAATCCTGAATCAGAATAACCTGCATCAGAAGTAGTTGAACCAGCGATTAACTTATCAGATGCGATTGATGAACCATCAGTTGAAATGTTACCATCAGCATCTTTAGCACCAAGTACGTAGTTGATGTTGATCGATTGAGGGGCTGCGGTGTAAGTAACTGTGTATGCACTATTATCATCAGCAGTAAACAAATGAGTTAAATCATCCCCATTGGCTGCAACAACATTGCCATCAGCATCAGTAATTGTGTAAACATAACCTGGTACATACAATCTAGAAGCAGACAACAAATTCTTTGTTACGTCGGTATCCCCATTAACTGTTGCTGAATCTGTATCAACGAGCGCGTTAATGGCATCAACTTGGGCAGGGTCACTTGGCAATACATAGTTAATTGTTACAGCTTGTGAGTCTGCCTTGTAGCTCAAAGTCCATGCTGTTTCATCGCCGGCCGTGAACGTGTGACTCAAGTTACCATCTGCATCAACTGGCACATCATTACCATCAGCATCAGTGATGTGATAAGTATATCCAGGAATCTGCAAATCTGCTAATTGATCAGCTGTCAAGATAACCTTAGAAGTATCTGTTGCACCTTCAGTAGCTGGCAAATCTTCACCATCTTGTGCAGTGTTAGCTGCTATCAAGATATCTTGTTTAACGTCAACAACTGTCTTTTGAGCGTCAGTTAAATTTGAATCATCCAAAGCCAAATCTAACTTTTGTGGCGTTGGTGTTAAGGTAATTGTGATGCCTGAAATTAGAGTCTTACCAGATGCATCAACAGCAAATGTCAACGCTGGATCGCTCAAACTGTCCACATTATGTGAACCAGCTGCATCAGTATATGAATAAGTCACGACATAACCAGGTACAGCAGCAGCGTAGTCAGTGTTATCAACAACTTGCGCATCAGTCTTACCATCTTCTGTTGCACGAGCCAGTCCAGTCAACAAGTTTGTTGCTGCAGCAGGTCCTACGATTGTTACAGGGATTGATTGGTCAACTGGTGAATACGTGATTGTAAACACGTTATCGTCGCTTGGTTGCAAAACATATGAATATGTGCCATCACCATTATCTGTCAAGGATGATGCATCATCAGCATTAAAGTCGACAGTATAACCTGCAACTGCAGGGACAGTAATTGTTTGAGTTGAACCAGTTGTGCCAGAGATTGTTTGATCAGCAACAGTTTTTGCACCGTTTGTGTAAACAGTTTTTACTGTGACATTTTGATCAGTAGCTTGCAAATAGAAGTTCAAACCAGTGATTGTGCCATCAGGTTGAATTGCAAAGGTAGCAGTTTGTGTATCTGATGCATCATTACCGTCAGCATCAACAATCTTATAACCATCAGGTGCGGTCAATGTATAACTAGCTTCAGTGTCTGTTTTACTTGCCAATGTACCAGTAAATGTGCGATCAACTTGTGTTAATGATTGTCCTTGCAGAGCAAAGATTGCTGAGCTATTGATTGCATCCGTTCCCAAAACGGTTACTGTGATAGGAGCTGTTTGGTCGTTTGCAGAATAAGTTACTGTGAATGATTCTGGTGAATCAACATCTGCAGCTGAATATAACCCATCTACTAGACCACTTGCTGTATAACCAGGAATTGCAGGTGCAACATAAGCTGATCCATCAGCATTAAGAATTCCGGCACCTACTTCACCATTCAAAGTGACATTAGCAGGTAATACTGGATTTCCAGTACCATCAGTTGCAAATGTCACAACTGCACTTGCTTTCTTAGGTGTGTAAACAACAATATATTTAGTAATCGCAAGTGATGAACCATTCATTGCAAATGTGCCACTAAAGTCAGAAACTTTGTTTGCAGCAGAAACGGTATTTGCATAAATCTGAGCATCATAACCTGCAACAGTAATGTCTGACGGTTCAACTGATGTGTCATGAGCTTCATCTGTTTTACCAGTCATCGCTGTAAATGCGGGTGCGAGTGCAAATGTCTTGCCTGTTGCATCTTGAGCAACGATTGTTACTGCTTGTGGGTTTGCCACATAGTTAATTGTGACAGAACCCTTGGCATCAGCCCAACTACCATCAGGCAATTCAGTGCCAGTAGCAGTGAATGTTCCGCCAGTAGTTGTTGCCAAAGCTGTATAACCAGCAATAGCAATTGGTGAAACTGTATAAGTTCCACCATTGAAACTTGTACCATCAGCACTTGTTTCAGTTGTTTTAGCTAAAGCTGCGGCGTTTGCTGTTGTGAAGGCAGCACTTGGTGCCGCACCATTAACTTGATAATTGATTGGCAAAGTCACTGGCGCTGCTTGGTATTCTACTTCATATGTAGCACCACCAGCAGGCACTGTGATATCATCTGTCAAATCAGTTACCAACTCGTAACCAGCAGGTACTGCATAAGCTGTTGCGGCTTTCAAGTCAGCTGCTGTTACTGTTTGGTTTGTTTTGAAGTTTGATGTTGTGATTGGTGTTGTTTTAATTACTGCACCACTTGCATCCTTCAAGATGTAATTCACAGTCAAAGGTTGAGCTACTGGTGTATAAGTCACTGTGAAGTCAGCTGGGTTCAAAGGCGTTCCATCAGCGTTGCCACTAATCGTTGTACCCTTATCAGAAACATAGCCAGCTGGTGCACCATCAACAGGAACTGTAAATGCTGTGCCAGTGCTGAAAGTTACTTCTGGGGTTGCTGTGGTATCAGCTTGTGAACCATCAGCGTAATGGTATGTCACTGTTGGTGCTACTGTGAAGTAATAAGTTACTGTGTTAGTACCTGCTTGGAATGTCTTATCCGCGTTAGCAGGATCAACAGTCGGTGCGGCACCAACAATCACAGAACCATCATCTGCTTGGACAGTGAAGGCATCAGTTTGCCATACTGGTGTGCCAGTTGCAACATATCCAGCTGGCAGATTGGCAGGTGTTGCTAAGAAGTCTGGTGCAACATCAGCAATAGCACTACCATCAGCGCCTCTTACTTCTTGGTCTGGTGCAATTGTTACGTTAGTACCTGCCAACAAATAGTGTGCAGTCAAAGTTTCAGTCGCTAACTGATATTGAACAGTTACGATTGTTGGCGTGCCTTCAGCAGCGTTTGGCGCCAACTTCACATCGAGTGACGCATTTGAGATTGGTGTGTACAAGTTACCACCAACATTAATAGCTGGGGCTGCATAAGTCCATTCTGAACCAACTGTACCAACAACTGTGGCAGGCATTAATGTGCCGCTTGAACCAGCGATAATGTTGCCATCACCATCCAAGAGATCATAGTTCACTTGGTATGATACATCAGCTGCCTTATAGTTCACAATTGCTTTATCTGAAGTGGTTGAGAAGATATAGCCAATATTGTTGCCATCTGGATCTGTACCTGCTGATTCATCTGCATCATCGGTTGAAACATAGGTGTATCCATCAATATCAGGTGTATCGATGCCGTACACTGAACCAGTCCCACCAGTCAAAGTCTTAGTTGTTAAGCCAGGAATTGAGTTACCATTTTGATCAACATAGTTGACTGTGACTGATTGTGGTGTTGCCGTGTAGTAGAAGTTAATTGTTGTCACACCATTAGTTGCAGTGTTATAGCCATAAGTTGGCGCAGCACTTGTACCACCATTTGGCAAAGTACCATCAATGCTTGAGAATGTGTAACCACCAGGAGCAGCTGATTGAACTTGCGCATCAACTGCTGCTTTCAAGTTATCCATTGAAGCGTAGGCACTCGATGTTGCAATCGCCTTACCAGTTTGTGATACTGCTCCTGCTAATGTCGCACCAGCGATTATTTGTGTGTCGCCTGTGATTGGATCAATTGAATAAATATTTGTTTGGTATGTGACACTTTTGGCGGTATACAAAACATATTCATTCAACGTGCCGTTTGCTTTGAATGCGGCACTTTGGGCAGGTGAAGTGCCAACATAGATTGGCACACCAGTTGTTTGCAAAGTATAACCATCAATTGCCGGTGCATCTGTTTTTGCCATCGCAGTCAACAAATCACCGACATTACCAGCGATTGTAGTTGGTAAACCAGCCGGTGTTAAAGCTTTACCATTCGTACTATCGTAATAAATAATATTTGCTGTTGTTGGCAAGCCATTAAACGTCACTGTCAAAACATTTTGAGCTGGATCAGCCGAATAAACTGTTGGTCCAGTAATCACGCCATTTGCATAACCAGTATACACCGTTGGAATACTTGAAGTATCGATAACGGATCCAACAACTGCTGATGCCAATTTTGTGCCTGCGGCATTAGTTGACGTCGTTGCAGTAATTGATGTTGGTGAAGCAGCAATTGTATTACCATTTTGGTCAACATATTTCACTGTGGCAGTTGCCGCAGCAGCTGTGAATGTTACTTTAACAGTGTTTGTGCCATTTGTGAAGACATCATCAGCTGTACCTGTTGCGTTAATTTGTGTACTTGCGTAAGTGTATCCAGCTGGTGCTGTATAAACTGTGCCGTTGATTGTTGCAGTTTTGCCAGTACCAGTTGCAGTGATTGCTTGGTTGGTTGTACCGTTGATTGTTGTGGCTGTTAACGTTGGAATATCATTACCATTTTGGTCAACGAAAGTGACTGTGGCAGTTTGTGCACTAGCTTTATAGATCAAGTTGTATTGGTTATCTGCCAAAACATTAGATACGACTTGCGTTGATGCGTTCACTGCTTTACCAGTGCCATCATACAAGATATTACCGGCTTTGTCAGTTACTGAAGCCAATGTGTAACCAGGAATTGCTGGGGCAGCATACGTGAAGCTAGTTGTGCCAACAAGTCCTGTACCAGTACCTGATGTTGTCCCATCAGCGGCTGTCAAAGTCGTTGCGCCAGTTGCAGTACCATCAGCACTTGATAAGTAGTTCAAAGTCACATTAACAGGATTAGAAACAAAGTTGAGGTACACAGTGGTTGTTGACTTGCCAGTTGCATCAACAGCATAAAGTACATTACCGGCTGCGTTCGTTGCACTCAATCCAGTTGCAACAGTTCCTGTATTTGCTGCTGTTACTGATTGGAATGTTAAGCCAGGAATAGTTTGGTCGCTGGCTGGAATTTGTGTTGTACTTACAACTGTACCAACTGTGCCTGTTACGTTAGTTGTGTTAAACGTAATTGGGTTACCACTAGCGTCTGTTAACCCAGCTTTTGATAAATCAGCTATCAAAACATTTTTGTTAGCATCACGCAAACGATAAATAACAGTTGGTTGCGTTGCATTAGCTTGTGTATTGATATCAATGACAGCCGAGTAGTTAATGCCGTCAGTTGAAGTCAAACCCGTTGTTGTATATGTTGCTGGCAAAGCAGTTGTTGCGTTGTTATAGGTTGCGCTAGTAACTGAATAACCAACTGGAATTAATCCTGCAGCTTGGGCCCAGGCGGATGTGAAGCCAGTTGTTGGCGTCGCGCTGGTTGCAGCGTTAACTTGTACGCTCGATGCAGCACCGGCTGGTAATTGTGCGGCTGATACTACTTTATAACTACCATCAGGTTGTTGAATTTGATAGGTCAAATTAATTTTTTGTGGCGTATAAGTGACTGTATAAGTTTGACCAACAGCATACTTGCCAGTCACTGCAGATACACTCGCAACATAACCAGAAACTACTGGTACTTTCACGTTAAATGTTGTGCCAGTTTGACCAATCAATGTCACAGTTTGAGTTGCAGTATTGATGTAGTACTTATCTTTATTAGCTGCTGTAGCAGTTAATGCCGATGTACTGTTCTTAAGTGTTGTTGTCGTTCCTGCAACCGTGTTGGTTGAACCATCAATTGCCGCTGCATTCAAAGTGACACCATGGTCGGCAAATGTTGTTCCATCAGCGAACTTATAAACAATGTTTTCTGAGTCAGGATTTGCCGTATAAACCAAAGTAATCACGTTCTTTGATTCATCATTGTTAACGATCAAGGCTGTACCAGCTTTTGGTGAAGACACTGTGTTGAGTGTATAACCGGCAATAGTTGGTGCATTGTAAGTATAAGTTGTTGTTCCTAATGGAATATCTTTTGTGGCAGGCAAAGCAGTTACACCAGTAATTGCTACTTGGTCAGTAACGTTACCAATGAAAGAAGTTGAAGGCTGAATTGTTTGACCATTAGCATCGACATAATTAACTGTTGTTTTAGCAGTACCGTAGTTACCAGAGAAACTGTTGACTGTAACACCGATTTGTGACGTGTTACTTCCAGTAGCGCCAACGAAGCCAATTGATTCAGAAGCGGCTGGCGGTGTAAATGACTTTGTGAAAGTCATGTTCAAATCAGGCAAAGTCACTACCAAAGTACCAAGACCAGTTGCGGCGTCATAAGTATAATTAGCTACTGCATGAATTGCGAGTTGTGGTGTTGTGCTGTTTGTCCAACTACCGTTACTTTTTGGCAATGCTGGAATACCTGGTGTATTATCAGCAATCACTTGTTGATCAGTATCGTCACTACTTGCATCAATCAAGTTACCAGATGCATCAGTTGAACGGAAACCAGCAACTTGAGTGGCGGCGTTTGCACTGTTTCCAAGGCCAAAGAATGATGTTGTATTATCTGGATTAATCCCTAAGTTTGAATCACCAGCTGTTTTATTAGCACCTGTAGTAGTTGAGTCAGATTTTGCAGCGTTATTCCAAAAATCGATTCCCCAAGTAACAGAATTTGCTAAGCCTTGAATACCAAGTCCACCACCAGCTTGTCCACTTGTTAATTGGTTAGGCATGGCAGGTGTAATAATCAAGCCCATAGAATCACCAACACCATAAGACATGAATGACACGATAATCAGATTGATACCTTTTTGAATATCGGCATTCAATCCAGCAAAGTTCATGTTATAGTCCAAAGACCATGCTGATGTCATGTCAACTTGTTTAGTTAAGGCTAAATAACCAGTTTTGTTTTGGTCGGCAGTGGTCAAAGTTGTCACGTTGGTGCCGGTTGTTTTATTAGTGGCAGTCGTTGCACCAGTTGCTGTAAATGTTTTACCATCAGTAACTGCTGAGTTAGTACCAGCAAGTGAGTGAACACCTGCTTCTAAGTCTGTTAAGGCTGAAATATCATCTGGGTCAACGATATTACGGAAAGCACCTGTTAGTCCTTGTGCGTCAATCGCAGCTACCGCGTTGTTATAGTCGCTAGCACTTGCTGCGTTGATGATCAAGTCACCGTAAGCTGACACATAGGCGTTGGTGTTGACCGGTAGAACCAATGATTGGTAGGCTTCTTGCGCTGCTTGCACTTGTGCTGCGTTAGCACCTTTTTTATCTTCAACCAACATAGCACCAGCGAGCGTTACTTCTTGTGCCATGTCGCTGATGATTTGATTTGTTTGGGTGTAAAGCGTTTGAACGTCTTCGAGTGATGCTTTTGGATCAAGCGCTTTAAGTGACGCCAAGTTAGCTTTGACTACTGCTAATTCTTGCGTTTGGTGGTTGGCGAGTGCTAAGATAGCTGTGTTTCTCACGACTGTGTCTGTGTCGCTGGCATCTGCTTGTGCGTTAGACTGGTCCAAGATCTCGTCAATGTCGTCTTTGTGTGCTTGTGCTGTTTCAGCAGTTTCTGCCAGCCACTTTTCTGTTACTGGTGAGGCTGCTGTGTCTGCACTTGTTTTTGCTTCAGCACTTGCTGTTGTTTCAGCACTTGCTGTTGTGTCTGCTGTTTCAGCAGTTTTCTTATAAGTAACGGTGTATGTGACATCTTTGTCTGCTGTGCTTGCTGATACGTTCGGAAGAACTGCACCAGTTGCATCTGTGATGACTGCGTCGTAGCCTGCAACTGTATAGCTAGTCAAGTCTTGCGCTGCAAAGTCTTCGCCTGCTTTGACTGTTTGTGTCAAAGTTTTGCTTGTCCCATCAGGGAAAGTCAAGATGATTTTTTGCGTATACGAAAGGTCTGCTGCCGCTTTGGGCTCAGCAGTTGTTTTTTCTTCTGTTGTTGCTGCTGTTTCTGACTCAGCAGGTGCGGCACTTGTTGTTGTGCTTTGGGTTGTTGTTGTTGTTTGAGACGCTACTTCTGCTTGAGTTGATGCTTCGCTTTGCACTGGTGCAGCAGTTTCACTTGATGCTGGCACTTCAGATGCTGCTGGCGTTGGTGTTACTGCGCTGCTTTGTGATTGTGGTTCGGACGTTTTAGCTGACGCTTGGGTGCTGGTTTGAGTTGTTTTTGCCGCAGTATTTTCATCTGCGCTTACAACTGTTTGTCCTGCTACCGCTGCGCCACCTGCTAGGACAGCCAAAACGGTACTGGCATAAAGCCAGTTTTTACCTTTTTTCCACGAACGGAAATTCGTGTTTTTCCTGTCGACGTTTAACTTTGAGTCGTGTTTACCCTTTATCATGTTTTCTCCTATATTTTGGTATTTTTCCCCGGACATGTCTCATTTTACTGAAATTTTGCCACAAAAACATCGTATAAAACGGTAAACTTTTCTGCCTTTTTAGGTAAAAAAAGAAGCACAATTGTACTTCTTGAAATTATTTGACTAAATTTTGACGAAGTGCCAATGAAACTGCTTCAGAGCGAGATTCAACACCGAGTTGGTTATAGATAGAAGTCAGCTCAGCACGAATGGTGCGTTCGCTTAAATACAATTCTGCAGCAATCTCTTTATTGCGGTAGCCTTCTGCTAACATCTGCAATACTTGCTGTTCTCGTGGCGTTAAGTTTACAGTTGGTTCGGTTGGCGTAGAGAAAATCTGGTTGACCACCTTATCAGATAAAACCACTTCGCCGTTGCTCACGCGCTTAAGCGTCTGATAAATCTGGCTTGGCTCCGCGTCTTTCAATAGATAACTTTTTGCACCAAGTTGTACCATTTCTTTGACAGTTTGCGTCTCGTCAAAAGTTGTCAACACAACGACGGAAATGCTAGGGTAATCAGCTGCGAGTTTTTTCATCGTCTCGACACCATCTAAAACTGGCATTTTAACATCAAGTAAGATTATGTCTGGTACTGCATTATTGTCCGCCAACCAATCGAGCGCTTCTTGCCCATTACTCGCTTCGTGAACAATTTTGATTGACTCATCTAGTCGTATCAAAGTCGCCCGCAAACCTTCACGTAAGACCACATGGTCATCAACTAACATTATTTCCATCATGATTCTCCTTTATTTTGTTGGTGCTATTACCTTAACTGTCGTGCCTTCACCAATCACACTATCAACGGTAACGCTGCCGCCAATTTTGGCAGCACGTTCGTTCATCCCTTTGAGTCCAAAATGATTTGACTTGTTTTGCTCAGTTTCATCGAAGCCATCACCAAAGTCGATTATTGAGATTGCCACATTTTCTCCTTGTGGGATGACGTTCATAATTGCCACCGAGGTCCCTGTATGCTTAACGACATTGCGCAAGGCTTCGGACACCATCTTAATCACTTCATTTATCGTTCCAGGCGCCAGATCAATCTTATCTGGCCTACCATTGATTTGTAGCGTGAGCTGGAAGTCTTCTTCAAAGATTTGCTTCAATATGACGAGACGTTCGTTAAACGACAGTGTTCTTTTTTCTGTTTCATCACGCAAACTTGACAGAGCTTTTCTGCCGTTCACCGTGGCTTCGTGGGATAAAACAAGGGCGTGTTCGCTCAACGTCAGTGCTGCTTGCGGTTGTTGGTCTTTAAGCAAGGTTGTAATATTTTCTAACTGCATGGTGACAGCGATCACATCTTGCAAGACCGTATCATGAAATTCGCGGGCTATTTTTCCACGTTCGACTCGCGCAGATAGGTGTTCCACTTGGTGATAGGATATTTCCAACTCAGCGTAAGCATCTTTTAGCTGTTTTTTTTCTAGCAAACTTGTGTAATAGCGTGACCAATAGAAGACGATAACCCAAAGCGTCAGGAGCTGCGCCTCTATCAGTAGAACATTGCTTAATCTGACAAAAATTTCATAAATAATATAAGCAACTTGTCCCATACTTAACAGGATGACCTGCAAGCGCCAATGCTCATAAAACAATAACAGTTCGACAACGAGTATCGGGAATCCACCGATCATTAAAATCGTACGTAAAGAATCTGGTTCGAACTGAGCTATCAGCAATGTAACAAGAAGTTGTGCCCCGATAATGAGATGTCGTTGCCATAATTTTCTAGAAGGCAATAGAAATAACAGTAATCCAATTGTTCCTAGATTAAGTGCCATTACGACACCAAACGAAGACATCCACTCAGCGCTAAATGCAATGCCAGCACAATACGTTATGGCTAACCACACGGCAAACGGAAGACGTAAGCCGCGATAAACTACTTGACTCATCTCAGCATCTGGCAGCTTAAAATCTGCTGATATTCTTAAAATATTCTGTATCAATTTTTTCATCTATTCTATCATAACATATTTTCTGAAAACCATGACACGTAATCTTAACTAAAATCAAGCTTAAAGCAAAAATTTTTCCCGAGAATCTCACCAAATCAGGCAGAGTTTGTGATAAAATATGAAATATGGAAAATAAAAATAATAACACACTCATCACGATCATTGTTTTGGTGGTGACACTTGCAACAGCTGGTTTGGTTGTCCTTGCAAATCAGCCTAAGAAAGCTGTCACAGCAACTACTGCAACTACTGCAACGGCTACAACCGCATCTAGCAGTGCAGCGGCTCCTAAGTACGTGGTAACAACTGACTTAGCAAAACCTGAAAAATTTGACGCTGCAAAAGTTACTGAGCTCAAGGTTGAAACCTTGAAAGAAGGCACTGGCGCAGTTGTCAAAAAAACTGATACCATTTCTGCTAACTACAACGGCTGGAATGCGTCAGGTACCCTTTTTGAAAGCACCAAACAAGAAGGAGGTAAGGCAACACCTGTTGAGTTCGCACTTAGCAGTGTCATCCCTGGCTGGACTGAAGGCTTGACTGGCAAGAAAGTCGGCGGTATCTACAAACTGACAATTCCAACTAGCAAAGCTTACGGTAGCAGCGCACCATCTGAAGAAGTCTCTGGACCACTCGTCTTTGTCGTTGAAATCGTCGCAGTCAAATAAAGTACGACACTAAAAAATCAGTTCTGATGTCAGAACTGATTTTTTTATGTAAAGAATCTGATAAACATGCCAGCAATTGAAAAGTAAATAAAAACACTGGTCAAATCTGACATGGTCGAGATAAATGGTCCTGATGCGACAGCTGGGTCAAAACCAAGTCTGTCCATGCCAACTGGGATCAGAGAACCTGCGAGATTAGCAACCGTAATGGCACAAAACATGGCAACACCAACTGCAAGACCAAGCATGATATTGCCTTTCCAAATGCTAACAACGGCGAAAATCGTCACCCCCGTCACCGCACCTGTCACAAGGCCTGTTGCGATTTCACGCAAAATCAAGCTGATAAATGATTTATTTTCTTCATCATTGACTGAAATCCTGCGAATTGAGACCGCAAGGGACTGTGTGCCAGCGTTCCCGGCTGTCCCAGTGATCAGGCTGATAAAAATAGCAAGCACTGACGCTTGACTCACCAAGCTATCAAAATGGTCAATCAGACTGGCTGTCCCCATGCCTAAAAACAACAGTGCAATTAGCCATGGTAGGCGCTTTCCTGCAGCCTGAACGGGATTTTGGTTGAGATTATCTGTATTAACCCCGGCAAGTCCTGAGTAGTCACTTTGCGCTTCGTCATCGATAACGTCGATAATATCATCGACCGTGACGATACCAAGCATGATATTATCATGACTGACAACGGGCAAGGCAAGTAGGTCATAGTCTCTGAAATACTTAGCCACACGTTCTTGCGGCTCCGAAACATCTACTTTGATGATGTGCTCATTGACCAAGTCAGAAATCAGCACGTCATCATGAGAAATCAGGAGGCTACGCAAGGAAATCACGCCCAGTAACTGCTTTTGAGTGTCCAAAACGTAGACATAGTAGATTGTCTCCGCATCCTCGGCAATGCTTTTGATCACAGTCATGGCTGATTTGACCGTTTGATTGGCGACAACGGCGACGAACTCTGTTGTCATCAGAGATCCTGCAGTTTCCTCGTCGTAGTGCATGAGGTTGCGGATTTCTGTGACTTTCTCAGGCGACATCAGTGTAAAAATCGCACGACGCTCCCGTTTATTGACAGTCATCAAAATATCTGCAGCATTATCTGATGACATCTGATCAAAGATTGCAGACAAATATTCTGGCGATATTTCCCGCAGATATGGCTCAATGTTGACCTCGTCAAAATCGATGCTATCAAAAATCTCTGACAATTCATCAGGCGACAAGACATTATAGAGCTCAAGGCGCTCATCGTCTGAGAAATCCAGATAAAACTGTGACTGATCGTAGATATGGTGATCTAGAAATTCCTCACGAAAAGCAGCAATCTCATTTGTCCGTAAAAGATGCTGTAAATGCTCAAAAACTTCTTGAGATGTCTCAATTTCATCACTCATGATTGATAACTCCTTTCATATCTAGTGGTAAGTCGGATTCTAGTGCGATGATTTCCTTGGTAAATGGATGCGTGAACCTCAGAAAATGGCAGTGTAGCGCTTGACGCGCAATCTTATCACGATAACCACCATAAAGATCATCCCCCAAAAGCGGGCTCCCCAGATGCGCAAAATGGACCCGTATCTGATGCGTCCTGCCTGTGTGCAGCTGTATATCAACTAGACTAAATTCCTGATTTTGACTGATCAGCTGATAGGACGTGTGCGCCTGTTTTGCTGTCGGATGACTTGCATCAACCACCGCTCGCTCAATAATCGAGCCGTCCTTGCGACCAATCGGGGCCAAAATCTCGTCAGAATCTTTGAGCGCCTCTGACGTATGCACCAAGGCAAAATATTTCTTGGTCAGACCTTTTTTTTGCAGCATTTTATCCATGAGACTATGCGCATAACCGTGCTTGGCAAATAGCATAAGACCTGACGTATCCTTATCTAGCCGCGTCACCACGTGCACTTTTTGATTTTCATAGCCTTGCGCCTGCAGATAACCCGCGACAAAATTACTCATGGTCTGATCAGGATAGTTTTGACCTGTCACACTGGCAATGCCTGCTGGCTTATCAATCAATAGAAAATGCGCATCTTCATAGGCGATACTGAGCGTCATATGCTGCTGTTTGAGCGTCGGTGTGGCTGTTTCTGGTGGTATAACCACTGTCACCTGATCGCCGTCAGAGAGCCTATAAATCGCGTTTTGACGTGTGCCATTTACCAGCAACTCACCGCCGTCAAACTTAATTTTAGCCAGTAGTTTTTTTGAGATGCCGTGCTGCTTGAGCAGATTTTTCAAGAGTATGTTGTCTTGATTGGCTTGAAATTCAAATCTCACTTGACATCCCCAATAAATGAATTTTTGACACGGTGCCAAAAGCCTGTGTGCCCACCATTGACAAAACGAATCGTCCCACCGTCTAGGCTATACGTCACTTCTGTAATCTCATCATAGGCATAGTCCAGCTGATCCACCGTCAGCAGATAATCACTGGCACTTTCAAGCACAAACTTGACCGTATCTTTTTCGGCAATAATCATCGGCGCACCAAGCGTGCGGTAGACTAAATTGTTTAATGACGCGACCTCTGTCACTTGAAAGGCCTTAACACGCGGGTGCATGACTGCGCCACCAATCGACTTATTATAAGCGGTTGAGCCTGTCGGAGTCGAGACGGACAAGCCGTCGCCACGAAATTTTTCAAACAGAAAATCTGAAATCTCAATATCTGCAACTAAAGTCTTTGACCCACGCTTGATGACGGATTCATTGAGCGCAAGATGCGTTTTAATCGTGCCGTCAGAAAGTTTGACTGTAACTTTCAAAAGCGGATACTGAAAGGCTTCGCTAGGATCTTCCTCACGAATGGCCACAATCAACTCTAGCAGTTCATGCTCTTGAAAATCCGCATAGAAGCCAAGATGCCCCGTGTGCACACCGACAAATCGGACATGTTCCAGCTGGCTTTCGTAAAAGTGCATGGCCGCAAGTAAAGTGCCGTCACCCCCAACAGAAATCACTATCTCAGGTGATTTTTCATCAAAAACAAAACCCGCAGCCAGACACATTTTTTCAAGTTCAGCGGCGATTTTGGCTGTTTTATCATAATGATTTTTGACAATCCAGATTTTTTTACCAGTTGTTTTCTTCATCAAAATCATCCCGATTTTCTACGCCATCATCAACCTTACGTCTTGGCGGACTAAATAAAAGTTGTGCTTCTTGGATTTCTTCACGAATTTTGCTCATTTCTTCATCGAGCGCAAAGGCGATTTTAGCCGTTGTTGCGAGCCTTGTTTTCAGCTCTTCTGGAAAGGCACCTTGATATTTGTAGTTGAGTGAGTGCTCAATCGTCGCCCAAAAATTCATGGCAAGTGTCCTGATTTGAATTTCAGCAAGGATGAGCTTATTGCCATCAATCGTCTCAACTGGGTACTCGACAACCACGTGATAGCTGCGGTATCCTGAGTCTTTTTGGTGATTGATATAGTCTCGTTCTTGGACAATCTTGAAATCTTTGCGCTGATGGAGTAACTCAAGCACTTCTTCGACGTCTTCTACAAACTGGACCATGACTCTGACGCCTGCGATGTCTTGCATTTCTTCGATATTTTCAGGCGTAAAACCACGCAAGCGTGCCTTATTTTTGATTGACTCGACAGGCTTCACGCGCCCCGTCACAAATTCAATCGGCGAATGGCGATTTTTTTTCTGATATTGCTTGCGCGCACCGCGCAATTTAATTTTCAGCTCGCCGACCGCCTGAATATAGGGATCTAGAAATTCTTCCCAGTTAAATTTTTCTGCCATATGGACAAGTATAAGGACAAGTTTTTTTGATTATTAACCAGAAACATTTTTTGTTGCCAGCAGATTTACGTCAAAAGACTTGCCTTCTCTCCTTTTTTTCAGTACAATTAAAACAATAATTACTACTTATTTTACCATAAAACATGAGGATTTTCTATGAAAACTAATCTTGAAATCGAATACAAAACACTGCTCAGTCTCGCAGAATACGACAAGCTTGGCAAACTTTTCAGCCATGTCAAACCCATTCGCCAGACCAACCACTACTTTGACACGCCGGATTTGAAATTACGTGCAAACAAGCTGTCTTTGCGGATTCGGACGTTTGATGATGCCGCTGAGATGACTTTAAAAGTCCCACAAAAAGTGGGCAATTTAGAGCACAACGTTGCCATGACGCTTGAAGAGGCGATGGCGATAATTGCAAGTCGTCACCTGCCTGAAAACTGCATCAACATTTCAAAAATCTTGGATATTTTACACGGTTTTGACATCGAAACATCACGCATTGAAACGCTAGGTTCGCTCACCACAACACGTCGCGAATATATGACGAAAATCGGCCTCATGGCGCTTGACAAAAATGACTATTCAGGTAAAACAGACTATGAACTCGAAGTCGAAGTCACGGATGCCAAGATCGGCGAGAAAAACTTTGGTGATTTTCTGCGCACCACACAGGTCGAGTACCGTTATGCCCGCAGTAAAGTCGTCCGATTTTTAGAGTCCATTGGCAAAATGCCTTAATATCTGTTTAGCGATTTTTCGGTTGCCTGATTTTCTAAAATTTGTATCTTACTTTTCTTTATCACGAAATTTTGATAAACTAGTTTTTGGGTAAAGAAAATACGCAACAATTATGAAACAAGGGGAACCAGGTTGACCTACGAAATTCAACATTATTTTACGCTTTTTAACGATGACTTTGACTTTAATCAGCTTGAAACAGCAACTTATGACTGGTTTTTGAATCCACTCATCACGCCGACGGCTGTCAGAAACACTCGAGACGCTTACCATTTAACAAAAGACGTGACAACTTATAACGCTGTCTTTGACCGCTTGGAACGTGTGACACTAGACTTTCTGACTGTCAATTTTGCTGGGCGCAAGGCTGGACGTGCTTTTCTGAGTGCGCTTCAAACACTTATGACTGGCAAAACACCACTCGACTACAATAATCAGGTACTCAGGCAAATCCTGCATCAGATTGATTTTGACGTTGCAGACCTCATCAGAAATCATCAGTTTGCAAGAGCAAGTCTCATCAGAAGCCAGCACAATTTCCACGCAGACAAACTGACAATCTTGCCATCAAGTTTGATTTATGACATCACTCGCAACGACGCCGTTCTGATCAATTATCTGACACAAAATCAGGTGACCGACTACCTGCATCATCAGACTGCGCAAGAGCAGTTGCAAGTCATCACACAACATTAAAATAAAAAATAGCTAAGGCCAGATTATCTCAAGCTTCAGCTATTTTTTGATTGTCAGAAACGGTTTCTTGAAAGGCTGCTGCAAAGTCTAGGTTCAGATTATCAAGTTCTGACACCTTGACTTGCTTCACAAAATGCAGTTTGTCAAGCGCAGGTAAAATTTGCTCAAGCTCGTCAGTATTGACATACAAGAGCGCATAACGCGCTTTTTTGCTGCTATAAGCCAGATTCCCAAAACGCGTAAGCTGGCGCACATGCTTATAGCTGCTGTAAAAAACATAAACAGCCGTCCGCCCAATAATCTCAAGCGGTTTAATTTCGTCTTTTTCATCAAGTTTGCTGAGTTTGTCTGCAATGTCCTGATGGCTGTCTGTGTTCAGATTCATCATACTCATTCTATCATTTTGCGTTATTTCTGTGGTGGGCATGGTGGCCGCCTTTCTTAAATGGTAAGTTTTCATCGACCACAATCCCGTCGGAAACCGTACTTGCCACTTCTTTTGCTAAATCAGATAATGTCGTCTGCACGTCATTTTCAGAAATCTTGAGCTGATAAATCGTCTCATCCATCAAAATTTCTTTTTGAAGCTCACGAATTTCAGGTCGAAATGCAATAAAAGCTCGATTTTCTTCTAGGCGCTGAATCTTTTCTTGCAAGCGCTCGTCCGCTTCAAACTGTGCGACTTTTTTCTGAAACTCAGTCACGATTGGCAAGGCAAGAAAAGCACGCGCAACATCATCTGCCAAGTCATCTAAAGCTAATATATTTTCATCTATTGTCAACATTAGTTTTATTATAACAAAAACTCGCACATCTGGCGAGTTTTTTAAGTTTGCTGAATTCAGCTTATTTCAAATCATTGCGATTCATGATTTCATCGATAAAGCCATAATCCAATGTTTCTTCAGCTGACATCCAACGGTCACGTTCAGCGTCTTTGTGGACCTTGTTAATGGTTTGACCTGAGTTGTCAGAGAGAATTTTTTCGAGTGTTTTACGCGTTTTTGACAAATGGTCAGCCACGATTTGCATGTCTGTTTGTTGCGTACCACCACCAGTACCGCCCATTGGTTGGTGAATCAAATACTCAGCATTTGGCAACATGAAACGTTTGCCTTTAGCACCAGACGAGGCAATGATTGTCCCCATTGATGCTGCAACGCCCATGACGATCGTTTGTACGTCAGATTTGATAAAGTTCATCGTGTCAACGATAGCAAGGCCAGCAGATACTGAACCACCTGGTGAGTTGATGTAAAGGTAGATGTCTTTTGTCGAATCTTGTGCATCCAGGAACAAAAGTTGCGCGATAATAGCATTTGCCATGTTATCTTCAACTTCGCCTGTCAGCATGATGATGCGGTCTTTCAAAAGACGTGAGTAAATATCATAAGCGCGCTCACCGCGGCTTGACTGTTCGATGACTGTAGGAATGAGTGCCATGTTTGTAGCTCCTTATGTTTTGATAACTCTATTATATCTCATTGGTCAGATTTGGTCAAAGATTTAGGTTCAATCTGACGATTGTTTTCAAACTTTGTGAATGCTAATCTCCAAAATGTCGAATCTGATAGCGCGTTTGTTAAGGGGATAGGCGGATCGATACCTAAAAAACATTCCAGTAGTTATCTCAGCAATTAAAGATTCACCACAATTAATTTTTCACGTGTCATCGCATCAATCGTTTTAGCAATACCGTGCACGCCCATACCAGAATTTTTCACACCTAAAAACGGAAAATGGTCTGGTCCGCGCTCTGTTCTACCATTGATTTGGACAGAACCTGCTTCGATTTTGCCTGCAATGGCAACTGCACGCGAGAAGTTTTCAGAAAAAACTGAGGCTTGTAGGCCGTATTCTGACGCATTAGCGATTTTGATTGCTTCCTCATCTGATGCGACACGTATGATTGGCAATACCGGTCCAAACGGTTCTTCCCAAGCCAAACGCATATCTGTCGTCACATGGTCGAACAAGGTCGGATAAATCAGATTTCCTTCGCGCTTATTGCCAACTAGCAAGTCCGCACCAACAGCAATAGTATCTGCAATCAAGTCTGCCACGTAATCAGCTGATCCTTTGTTAATCAAAGGCACAATCACAGGATTATCGATAGGCATGCCAACTGTTAGTGCTTCAACTTCCGTTTTAAGTCGTGCAACAAGATCATCAGCCACAGCATCATTGACCAAAACGCGCTTAATCGCCGTACAACGCTGACCCGAGTAGCTATAAGCGCCACTCATGATCTCAGCGACGGCCTTGTCAATATCAGCATCGGCACAAACGATAGCGGGATCTTTTCCACCAAGCTCAAGCACCATCGGCTTCATCGTTGAAAAGCTTGACAGATGACGACCGGTCGTTGCACCTCCCGTGAAGGAAATCATGTCGATGCCTTCGTGTTCGCTGACATAATCGCCAATATCTGACCCTTTGCCTGTAATCAACTGTAACACATCTGCTGGAAAGCCGACTTTGTCAAATGATTCGATGATCTTCACCGCAGAAATCGCCCCTTGTGTCGCGGGTTTGAAGACGACAGCATTCCCTGAAATCAGTGCCGGCGCAAGTTTTGCCACAGACAAGTTGACCGGATAGTTGAAAGGTGAAATCGCAAGAATCGTCCCCAAAGGAATGCGCTTGATAATGGCAAATTTATTTTTTGAACCACCAGGATAGTTTTCACCAGACATAGAGCTGTCGTTTGTGTGGATAAATTCTTGGACTGTATATCTGATGAAGTCCGCAGTCCGCGTCACTTCTTTTAGTGCATCATTCCAAGTTTTTCCAACTTCTTGCATGATGATTTGTGCGATATCCTTCGCATCAATCTCCAGCTGGTCAGCCCACTTGTTTAGCAACTCAGCACGCTTAAACAAATCGGTATCTGCCCAGGCAATTTGTGCAGATTTTGTCGCAGCAATTGCAGCGTCAGCCTCTTCTTTTGAAATGGCTTGCACGCGCCCAATCACGCGATCTTCATAGGGACACTCGATATCAATCAAATTTCCAGATGTTGAGTTGACAAACTTGCCACCGACATAATATTGATACGTTGTAATTTCAGACATTTTTTCTCCTTTTGATTCTTTTTTATCATGTGAGTTTTCACCTCATTTTCCCGATAAAAACAATCGTCATTTCTCTTATTTATATATTGTAAAACATTTCACACAAGTTGTCAACAGAATTTTCTGAAAATAATCACTATTTTGACTTCTTATGACTGAAAGTTGTGCGAAAAAAATAACACTTAGTTAAAAGTGTTATTTTATTGGACTATTTTCTAGTCCTACTTCCCAGTAAAATGGTTAATCGGTCCAAACTGATGCCCAACTTCAATCGGACTTGCAATCGCTGCGTGTACAACACTTTTTGCAAGTTTAACTGCGCGTTCAACATCAGGATTTTTGGCTAACTCAGCCGTGATGACAGCTGCAAATGTATCTCCTGTACCATTGATCCGATCTGTTTTGACATAGTTTTCAGTCAAAAACTGACCTTGTCCATTTTCTAAGAGCAAGTAATCTTTGACAAGCGCCTGTGTGTCATCATCGTGACATCCTTTAACCACGATATTTTTCGCACCCAGCTTTTGTAAAATCTCAGCCGCTAAAATCTGATCCTCGTCAGAGTTAATCGTCATCTCAGCTAATTTTTGCGCTTCATAAAAATTCGGAGTTATCACATCTGCAAGCGGAATCAGATCTTTACGCATGCTTTCATAAGCAGCTTCCTCAAGGAGCTGATTCCCGTGCTTGGTCATGATGACAGGATCGACCACGAGAAACCCTTTATGATAGGTTTTCAGATTTTTGACAACATTGCCAATGATTTCAGCATTCGCAAGCATGCCAGTCTTTGCAGCAAGAATCTCAAAATCGTCATAAAGCGCCTTAAACTCACTATCAATGAAACTTGTCGGCAAATTGACCGCGTCATGAATCCCGTAAGAATTTCCCGCCACAGCAGCCGTCAGAATGCTTGCACCATACACATCACGGATAAAAAATCCGTGCAGATCAGCTTGCATACCTGCTGATCCGTCGCTGTCAGAGCCTGCAATTGTTACTACTTGTGGAAATGTCGTCATAGTGGTTTTCCTCTTGCCTTGCCAGTTTTGAAAAGGATGAGCTGGCAAACTTTCTTTTTGATTATATTTAGTCTAACTTATTTTAATTCAATAAGCAAATCTTGTGTTGCAATGGCGTCTGTTGCTTTGACAAGAATTTTTTTGATTTCCCCGTCAAATGGCGCTTCAATCGTTGTTTCCATCTTCATGGCTTCAGTCACCATGAGCGGTTGACCTTTAACGACCTGCTCTCCGGTCTCAACAAGTACAGCCACGACTGAACCAGGCATGGTCGCACCAATATGATGTTGATTGCTTGGCTCAGCTTTTTCTTTAGCCGTCACGCTTGATTTGATTGACGTATCTTTGAGCACAATCTCACGACGTTGACCATTAAGATTGAAAAACAAGGTCCGATTGCCTTCATTGTCAGGCTCAGAGATGCTATCCAGACGAATCAACAAAGTCTTACCTTTTTCGATTTCCACTGTGATTTTTTCGCCAACGCGCATACCACCAAAGAAAGTTGGCGTGTCAAGCAAAGTCACACTACCAAATTCATTTTGCATTTTTTGATAATCAAGAAAGACTTGCGGATAAAGAATGTAGCTCAAAACTTCGTGATCACCTGGTGCATAGCCGATTTTCTCTTCTAGTTCAGCTGATACCTTAGCAAAATCAACTGGTGCAGCATGTGCACCCGGACGATCCGTGATAAATGGTTTATCTTTGAGAATGATTTTTTGCAGTTTTTCAGGGAATCCGCCAACAGGTTGGCCTAAATCTCCAGCAAAGAAGCTGATGACAGACTCTGGGAAGCTAAGTGTATCCCCTTTTTCATAGATGTCTTCTTCTGACAAGTCATTTTGCACCATAAAGAGTGCCATATCTCCAACAACTTTTGAACTTGGTGTCACTTTGATAATGTCTCCAAACATCATGTTGACCGTATGATACATGCTCTTCACTTCGTCAAAACGTTGTCCAAGACCTACTGCTGTTGCTTGTGCTTGCAAGTTAGTGTATTGACCGCCAGGCATTTCGTGCTCATAAACTTCAGTTTGTGGGCTTGTCAGACCTTTTTCAAATGGGGCATAGAACTTGCGAACGTCTTCCCAGTAATGGTTGATCTGATTGGCATTTTCAACATTCAACTCTGGTGTTCTTTCCCCATTTTTAAGGGCGTAATAGACAGACGATAAACTTGGTTGGCTTGTACCAGATGACATGGCAGCCGTTGCCACATCGACAATGTCAACGCCAGCCGCAACTGCGGCTGATGAAATCATGACGCCGTTTCCTGCTGTGTCATGCGTGTGCAAATGCAAAGGAATATCTACTGTTTCTTTGAGTTCAGAAATCAAGCGATAAGCCGCCTGAGGTTTCAAGATACCCGCCATGTCCTTGATTGCAAGGATATGCGCACCCGTCGCTTCAAGTTCTTTTGCGAGGTCTTTATAGTATTTGATGCTATATTTTTGGCGGTCATTATCTAAAATATCGCCAGTATAACACATGGTTGCTTCAACAATTTTCCCTGTGTCACGGACAGCTTGGATTGATTTTTCCATCTGTGGCAACCAGTTGAGCGAGTCAAAGACACGGAAGACGTCCATGCCTTCTCTTGCAGCTACCTTGATAAATTCTTCGATGACATTATCAGGATAGTTTTGATAACCAACAGCGTTTGACCCACGAAAAAGCATTTGGAACATGGTATTTGGCATGAGTTTACGCAGCTCACGCAAACGGTACCACGGGCTTTCATTTAGAAAACGGTAGGCCACGTCAAATGTTGCACCGCCCCACATCTCAGCAGAAAAGAGATTTTGCAAGCCCTGATCCACTGCTGTTGCAACATTTCTCATGTCTTGCAGGCGCACACGTGTGGCAAGCAGGCTCTGATGCGCATCACGGAAAGTTGTATCTGTTAACAGCACTTCTTTACGTGATTTGACGAAATCAACCACAGCATCCGCACCATCACGGTCAAGGATGTTTTTAGTCGTCAGAACATCTGCTGTCTCAATCTTAGGCAGACGTGTTTGATCAAAGTAAGGTTTTTCTGTTTTTGTAATACCAGGAAAGCCATTGACAGTGATATTTGCGATGTATTTCATCGTTTTATTCCCACGGTCACGCAAACGCGGGAAGTTGAAAAGTTCAGGCGTGCTGTCGATAAAGGTTGTTTTTGCTTCACCTGACACAAATTCTGGGTGGTTGAGCACATTTTTCAGGAAAGGCATGTTAGTCTTAACACCACGAATCCGGAACTCACGCAGACAACGATCCATTTTAAGAATGGCATCACTAAAGTCCATAGCATGCGTGATGACTTTGACTAGCAAACTATCAAAATATGGTGTCACTTCATAACCTGAGTAGGCATTCCCCACGTCCAAACGCACGCCAAAACCGCCTGGTGAACGGTATGTATCGATTTTTCCTGTATCAGGCAGGAAATTATTCTCAGGATCTTCTGTCGTAATCCGACATTGGATGGCAGAACCTAGCAAGGGTATCTCAGCTTGTGCCGGAATCTTGATATCTTGATGCAAATCAGCACCTTCAGCGATGAGGATTTGCGCCTGCACGATATCAATGCCTGTCACGGCTTCTGTAATGGTATGCTCAACTTGGACACGCGGATTAACTTCGATAAAGTAAAATTCGTTGTCTTTGACAAGAAACTCAACTGTCCCTGCATTGACATAACCAACATGTTTACAAAGTTTTACAGCAGCATCACAGATGCGTTGACGTAATTCGTCTGGCATGCCAACACTTGGTGCCACTTCAATCACTTTTTGGTTACGGCGTTGAACAGAACAGTCACGCTCATACAAATGTACCACATTGCCATGTGTATCGCCTAAAATCTGCACCTCGATATGTTTTGGATTTGTGATATATTTTTCAACATAAATCTCGTCAGAACCAAAGGCTGATTTGGCTTCTGACGCGGCACGAACATAGCCGTCACGCGCTTCAGCTTCGTTGTGTGCAACACGCATACCACGACCGCCACCGCCAAGTGCAGCTTTGATCATGACTGGATAGCCAAACTCACGACCAAATTCAAGTGCGCCTTCAAGGTCAACAGGGCCTTCAGTCCCTGGAATAGAGCCCACACCTGCTGCTACTGAAGCTTCTTTTGCCTTGATTTTATCACCAAAAATATCCAAATGATGCAAAGTTGGACCGACAAAAATCAGACCAGCCGCCTCAACTTTACGCGCGAAGTCGATATTTTCTGACAAAAGGCCATAACCTGGGTGAATGGCTTCTGCACCAGATTCTAAGGCAATACGCACAATATCATCAATGTCCAAGTAGGCATCAATCGGTTTCTTACCTTCGCCGACCATATAAGCCTCATCAGCTTTGAAACGGTGAACAGAATACTCATCTTCTTTGGCATAAATCGCCACAGTTGAGATACCAAGCTCGTTACAGGCACGGAAAACGCGGATGGCGATCTCGCCACGGTTAGCAACTAGAAGTTTTTTCATTATATAAAGCCTTTCAATTTTTTACGATCATTAGATAAATATCTGATTTTGTTTAGCTATCAGTCTAAATTTGTTGATAGTCAGTGTCTTTGACGCTATATCTAGCCGACATTTCAGCTAGCTCTCGCCGTTTTTCATCAGCTGAGATATTTAGCACAAAGCCAATCCCAACAGACAAAGTCAAAAGTGAATTTCCGCCCTGACTTAAAAACGGGAAGGTAACACCGGTCGAGGGAATCAAACCTGAAATCCCACCGATATTGACCAAAACCTGAGCAAAGAACATGGTACCCACACCGATTGCCATCATGCTGTTAAACGGATCAACAGCGCGAATCCCAACCATGAAAATACGTGTAATCAGGAAAAATAAGATACCAAGAATGATAATCCCGCCAATCAGCCCGAGCTCCTCAATGACAATGGCAAAGACGAAATCGGTATGTGCTTCTGGCAGATAGCCTTTTTTCTCGATTGAATTGCCCAGTCCACGGCCAAACCAGCCGCCATTTGACACGGCATAATAGCCATTGATCAGCTGGTGACCTGAGTCCCCTGTATCCTGAAAGGGATTAGCAAAGGCGATAAAGCGTTTGTTGACGTAGGCAATATTTTTCAAAGGTCCAACGGCTGGAATGATATTGCCACCTGTGATTTTTAACAAAGCAAGGATGACCAAAACAAATCCACCAAATATCTTGGTAAAGCCCGTCCCCCAACGGTAAGATACACCGCTCGCTGCAAGAACAGCAGCTGAGCTCAAGATGATCAAAATGGCATTTCCCATGTCGGGCATGATCGCAACTGCGCCGATCATGATAAAAATTGGCAGCCGCCAACCGCTTATAAAGTTGACCAAAAACTGATTACGGTCAAACAGGGCATTGAGATCATAGGCCTGGATGCGTTCTTGCTTGGTCGGTGCGGCAAATGTGACTGATAAAAACCAGATGGCGACAAGTTTCAGATATTCAGCAGGCTGTATGGTACCAATCCCTGGAATAGAAATCCAACCGTGTGCGCCATTGACCGTTGGCGCCATAAAACGTGCAATAAACAGTAACGCCATCATAATCGGAATCAGCACACCAAACCAGCCACGGCTCCTAAGTCTGTCAAGGTTCATCCTAAACAAGATGAAGATCATGATCAGCGAAAAAACAAAGAAAATGGTCTGGTTTCGAAATAAAACATAAGGTGGTTGTCCATTTTCGATTTGGTGTGGTACTGTCGTTGAGAAAACGACGATCAACCCCAAAACGGCAAGTATCAGATAAGGGAGTAGTATCGTATAGTTGATAAAGTGACTTTTTTTAAGTTCTTTCATAGTTTGTTTTTTTGATGTGCACACGCACAATTTTTTCCTAACTCTAGTTTCAGCTATTAAAATACATTTTACCATTTTTTCGCCTAAAAAAAAAGAAAGTAGTTGAAATTTTCTAAAAACTTTCTGTAAATGTTCGGTTTATTGCTATTATATATTCTGATTAAACTTCGATATGCATCAAGACTTGCCGCTCTTTTGGACAATATTTGAGCACCTGTACTTTTTCTGGGTGACTAGTTTTATTTTTGGATGAAATATAATTTTGCCTACCACACGACGTGCATTTTAGACTGATTTTAATTCGCAATATTTCGTACTCCTAAAAATTTTCTAAAGTTAAATAGTGACCAGAATAGGTTGAACAAGACAAACAAACTCGTCGTGATAAAAACAGCTCGATAGCTGATATAGCCTGCAATAGCACTCCCTAAAAGGGGACCTGCAACTTGTCCGAAGTTATTGAACATCTGATTAAAGCTAAACACACGTGAGATGCCTTCTGGCGGTGTGATTTTTGAGAGCAAGGAATTAACAGACGGCATGAGAGCCCCCGACCCAAATCCCAACATAAATCGCAAAATGCCGAGTTGTAGCGGTGTTTTGACAAATGCCATGGGCAAATAAATCAAGAAACTGTAAGATAGGCCAATCAAAATTAAGCGATGGCTACCAATCTTATCCCCAATCTTGCCAAGTGTGCCCGAGGACATCATAGCAGACAATCCAACGGCAGACACGATGAAGCCTGAAATAGTCATCAGATTACCCGAATGACCATTGAGCTCGCGAATATAAAGCGTCAGAATAGGCGCAATCGACTGCACTGTCATTTGTAAGATAAAACTCGTGATGAACAACCCAAATAAAATCTGACGATTTTTCACACGTGCAAGAATCTCACGCGTTGTCAGCATATCTGCTTTTTCAACAGGTGTAAAATCTTCCTTGACCATAAAAATCGTCAGAAGCGTGACAAGTAGTAAAATCCCGCCAGTGATCAAAAAGACGTTTTCCATACCAACCACCTGCGCCGTAAAGCCACCAAGCGACGGACCAATCAGACCTCCTGCCACCATACCAGTCGATAGCGTACCAAGCGCATAGCCACTTTTTTCTTTTGGTACTTGACTTGCAATCAAGGCCGTCGAATTAGGAATATAACCTGAAAACAGGCCATTTAACAATCGCATGAGCAACAGCCACCAAACATTTGGCACAAAGGCAAGTGCACTCATTGTAAAAGTCATGACGACCGATGCTCTGATCATCATGACACGCCTACCATGTTGGTCAGCAAGCCGTCCCCAAATCGGTGCAACAAGGCCACTCGCAAGTGCGCTGATGGCCACTGCAAGTCCTGCAAACAACTCGACAGACGCACCACGCACACCTAGTTTTTCGACATATAGCGCCATAAATGGCATGACTAGTGAAAAACTCGCCGATGTGAAAAAGCTACCAAACCAGGCAACAAATAGATTTCGCTTCCAATTTACTGACATAACACGCACTTCCTAAGCTCTAAAAAACGAACGCTATCAGTCAATAGCACCCGCTTTTCTCAGCTCACTTAATAATTTCATCAACTTAGTTTCTAATATTTCTATTGTATCACAATTCTCGATGATCCGTGTCGCAAGTGCGCGTTTATCATCTATCGGCATCTGGCTGTCAATCCGTAGAATGGCGTCAGACTCACTTAAATCGTTGCGTTTCATCAGACGAGAGATTTGGAGATTTCTTGGCGCATAGATCAGCCAGGTCTCATAAAACCCCGTGTATTTACGCTCAAACAGCAAGGGAATATCCATAAAAACGATTGATTGCTTACTCTCGTCACGCCGTTTTAACAATTCACTTCTGATGAGTTTGTCTTGTTTTTGACTGAGCTTTTGACGTGCTACTTCGTCAGAAAAGATGAGCTTACCAAGTTTAGCCCGATCAAGCTCGCCATTTTCTAAGAAAAAATCTGCACCAAAAGTCTCAAAAATCAACTCATAAAGTGCGCCACCAATCTGCTGCATCTCTCTGACAACAGCGTCCGCATCAATCACTTCATAGCCATTTTTTACTAAAAAGGCCGTCACCGCAGACTTTCCTGAGGCAATCCCGCCTGTTATCCCGATTACTGTTTTCATATCTCCATTATAACCTAAATTTTTTTAATTTTGTAGTGAATAGTGCTATAATAGTATTAAAGAACAAATTACGGAGGAAACCCATGAAAATCATCAATGTCACTAGTAACTATCCCGAGCTCGTCCACGAGCAACTCAGAAACACCGACGCTTTGACGGTTGAGGTCTACTCTGCTGGCAACACCGACGTTGTCTACACACGCGCATCCACTCACCATGAGATCATCGTGACCAATAAACATCGCGCCATCAGACCTGAAGAACGTGAAGAGATTAAACAATTTTTCATCAAAAAACGTATTGACCAAAAGAAAATTGATAAAAATAATATCTCAACCATTGAAGAACCAAAATTGATCGAGATTTCAATCCCGATTATTGACTAAAACTTGCCTAGGTAAGTTTTTTTATTTTAGCTGTCAAAAAAAGCTAGCCCAGATCCGAAGACTGGTACTAGCTTTTTTATTATCTTATAACAGCTTAAACTTCCATTGATAATACTTCGTGGAAGACACGGTGTGTCAATTCATGCTTTTGTTCTTTTGTCAGGTATTTTGTATTGACGCAATAGCCTGAGATACGCACGATGACGTCTTCACCGTTAAGAATTTTGTCCTTAACATCTGCCAAGTCCATGACATTCAAATTGACATGTTGGCCGCCATTTTCAAAGTAACCATCGAGCACATCAACTAAGTTGTCCACCTGTTCGTCACGTGTTTTACCAAGCGCACGAGGTGACACTTGTGTTGTCAATGAAATGCCATCATTTGCATGGCTAAAGTCGAGTTTTTTGAGGGTGTTCAGATTTTGCAACCAGCCACCACGCGCTTTGTTAGATGGGTTAGCACCAGGTGAGAAGAATTCAACTTCACTTGTATTTACTGTGCCATCTTCGTTCAAGAAGACGCCACGGTGGACCGGTGAATTACCTGTTTGTTTAGAGTAAGCAACGTTTGACGTGATCGTCAAAAGTGACACAGTTGCTTCAGCGTCTTTGTAAAGACGGTGGCTAGACAAACGGTTGTGGTATTCTGCCATCAACCATTTTGCAATGTCGTCAGCACGGTCGTCATCTTCACCATAGCGTGGGAAATCACCGATTGTTTCATAGTCATAGATATAACCATTTTCATCGCGGATAGGCTTAACAGTTGCGTATTTGATTGCTGACAATGTATCAACCGTATTTGCAAAGCCACAGATACCAAATCCCATGTTAGCGCGTTGACGGCTAGGTAAGAACGCCATTTGAACAGCTTCATAGTTGTACTTATCAGTCATGTAGTGAATGATGTTCAATGCATCTACATAGGTATCTGTCAACCAATCGAGTGATTTTTCAAAGTTTGCTTTGACTTCATCAAAGTCCAAAACGTCAGATTTGATAGGATCGATATTGAAGACTTTATAATCACGATGCACGTCATCATAACCACCATTGATACCTGTCAAAAGCGCTTTAAGTACATTTACACGTGCGCCAAAGTATTGGATATTATGGCGTTCATTTTCATTTTCAGGGTCGAGCGGTGACACGCAGCATGAGATACATGACATTTCGCCATAACCTTCTTTTGCCATTGTTTTCACGCCTTCATACTGAATAGATGAGTGTTTGTGACTCATGCTCATGCAATAGCGTTTAAAGGCATATGGCAACTCCTCAGCCCACAGTACTGTCAAGTTTGGTTCAGGTGAATTACCAACATTGTCAAGCGTGTTCAAGAAACGGTAATCCATTTTTGTCACACGGTGACGTCCGTCGTTACCCATACCAGCCATAGACGTTGTGATAAATGTTGGGTCACCAGAATAAAGCGCATCGTATTCTTTTGTACGTGCAAACTTAACTGTACGGAGTTTCAATACAAAGTCATCCACAAACTCTTGGATTTCTGACTCTGTAAATGTGCCACGCGCTAAGTCACGTTCTGCAAAAATATCAAGTACGATTGGCACACGACCAAGTGACGTTGCAGCACCATTGATCACACGACAAACAGCCATGAATGCAATATTTGTCCATTGAATCGCTTCTTTAACGTTATTTGCAGGGCGACGAACGTCTAAACCGTACAAATCACCAAGTTTTGCAACTTCATCAATTGCTTGGTATTGCATGTTGATTTCTTCGCGAAGACGAATTGTTTCTTCATTAATTTCTTTGATGCTATTCCAGTCTGCTGCTTTTTCTTTCATCAAGAAATCAGCACCATAGAGGGCAAGACGTGTGTAAACACCAACGATACGACCACGTGAATAGGCATCTGGCAGACCAGTTACCGTATGGGCATGGCGTGCTTTACGAATGTTTGATGTGTAGGCACGGAAAATACCGTCATTTACTGTTGTAACATGTTTTGTATAGATTTCATGCATAGCAGGGTCAGGCGTGAAACCGTGCTCTTTAAGCGCAGTTTCAGCCATACGGACACCACCTTTAGGCATAAACGACAGACGGAAAAGTTCTGAGTTTTGAAGACCATAAATCAACTCATTTTCTTGGTCGATATAACCAGCAGGAATGTCAGCAATTGATGCCGCACGGTCGTTGTCCATTGGAAACGCACTTGCTTCATAGCGATCTTTTGTTGACTCAATGATTGCTTTGATTTTCAAAGAACGTTCAGTTGGTCCAGCAAGAAATGACTCGTCGCCGTCGTAAGGGTCGTAGTTATCTTGCACAAAACGAGAAATACTAGCCTTGTTTTTCCAAGAATCACCCTTAAATCCAGCCCAAGCTTCTTCAAAAATGTTTTCAGTCACTTCAGTTTTCATGTTGTTTATCTCCTATTAGATAGAAATGGTGAACGATTCACCTGTTTTACTTTACATCCCTATTCTATCATACAGAAAACGTTTTCACAACCTGAAATTTGGTATTTTTTCACTTTCTTTTATGTAACAGTTTTTCAAAAATAGAAAACTGTATCATTTTCAAGCACTTAAAACATACGTTTTCGCAACATCACCCTGAAAACAACTGTTGAGATCAAGAGAGTAATTGCTAATATAAACCAAAAAGCATGTGGCCAGCTTTGAAAAGGCAGCTTGACATTCATGCCATATAAACCTGCGATAATAGCTGGAATCGTCATGACAAAGGTCGCGCTAGTCATGATTTTCATGATGATATTGAGATTATTTGAGACGATATTTGAGAATAAATCACTCAAGTTTTCCAGCAATTTGAGCTGAATTTCCGTTGTTGTAAGCGCCTGTGTGGACTCGATATAGACGTCAAATATCTTATCTGAAAAGCCATTTTCATCCTGATCACGCAGATAGGTCATGAACTTTTGGTAGACGGCAATGTTATCATCAAGCGCCGCCTCAAAATAAATCAAACTCTTTTGCGACCGAATGATTTCCATGATTTGCGCATTTTCCTGAGAATATTTGAGGTCTTCTTCGATTGAGCGCATACGTTTTTTGTATTGCGATAAATATTGGTTAAAAGAACGCGCCATCACATTCATAACTTGGTAAATAATCTCATGCTGGTAGCGTGCCGTTTCAAACGTGCGGGCAAAAAGATTGTCTAGATTGCACTCATGATTGAGCGACAGGATAACCGCATTTTCTTTTGCATTGACAATCAATGAAAATGGAAAAACTTCAATCGACCCATTTTCAGCCAATGGATACTGCAATAGCAAGAGGATGTTGCCATTATCATCAGTCTCAAAACGCGCATTTTCATCATCGTCGAGGATGCCTGCGATATAGTCAAAAGGAAATTGGTACCGCGTCGCAACCTCCCCGATTTCAGTTCTAGTTGGGTTGATAATATAGGTAAAGTCCGCATAGTCTTTCGATTCTGCTAATTGTTTATTTGCCAGCTCATATTTTTTAATCATGTTATTATTATATCAAAAAAACACCTACCTGATGGTAAGTGTTTTCGTCAATTTCTAAACTTGTAGCTTAGAAACGTGATTTGTCTTTGATGTTGTAGAATGAACCAAGACCTTTGTACTCAGCAACTTCACCAAGTTGGTCTTCGATACGAAGCAATTGGTTGTATTTAGCAATACGGTCTGTACGTGACAATGAACCTGTTTTGATTTGACCAGCGTTAGTCGCAACAGCGATGTCAGCAATAGTTGAATCTTCAGTTTCACCTGAACGGTGAGAAACGACTGCAGTGTATCCAGCTTCTTTAGCCATTTCGATAGCTTCAAAAGTTTCAGTCAAAGTACCGATTTGGTTAACTTTGATCAGGATAGAGTTTGTAGCGCCTTCAGCGATACCACGTTTAAGGTAGTCAGTGTTTGTAACGAAGAAGTCATCACCAACGATTTGCACTTTGTTACCAAGTGCTTTAGTGAACTCAACTGTACCAGCCCAGTCATTTTCGTCAAGACCATCTTCGATAGAGATGATTGGGAATTTAGCTACGAGTTCTTCGTAGTAAGCAATCATGTCTTTTTCAGAACGGAGTTCCCATTCGTTTTCAGGTTTGTTAGCCAATTTACCAAATTCGTAAACGCCTTTTTCTTTGTTGTAGAACTCAGAAGAAGCAGCATCCATGGCAAGCGCGATGTCTTTACCTGGTACATAACCAGCTTTTTCGATAGCTTCGATGATAACTTCGAAACCTTCGTCGTTTGATTTAAGGTTAGGTGCAAATCCACCTTCATCACCTACGGCAGTAGAGTAACCTTTCGCTTTAAGGATTGAAGCCAAAGCGTGGAATACTTCTGCACCGTAACGAAGCGCTTCTTTGAAAGTAGGCGCGCCGATTGGCATGATCATGAATTCTTGGAAGTCAATAGAGTTGTCAGCATGTGAACCGCCATTGATGATGTTCATCATAGGTGTTGGCAATACTTTTGTATTGAATCCGCCAAGGTAGTGGTAAAGTGGCACTTCAAGGAAGTCAGCAGCAGCACGAGCTACAGCGATAGACACACCAAGGATTGCGTTAGCACCGAGTTTGCCTTTAGTTGGTGTTCCGTCCAAAGCGATCATAGCGCGGTCGATTGCTTGTTGGTCGCGAACATCGTAACCAATGACAGCTTCAGCGATAACGTTGTTTACGTTGTCAACTGCTTTTTGTACGCCTTTTCCGCCGTAGCGAGATTTGTCACCATCACGAAGCTCAACTGCTTCGTGTTCACCTGTAGAGGCACCTGAAGGCACCATGCCACGACCGAATGCACCTGATTCAGTGTAGACTTCTACTTCGATTGTTGGGTTACCGCGTGAGTCAAGGACTTCGCGAGCGTAAACATCAGTAATAATTGACATTTTTGTCTCCTTTAATTTTAAACACCTGATGGCATTTTTTTAATTACACCTTATATTACCATTTACTTACAAATATTTCAAGAAAAAACATCTTATATTAGCATTTTTACTGAAAAAATTTTGTAAATTTTGAGTTGTCTGCTTGCCTTGCGCAAAACTGTATTTTATGAGTCTAGCATGGCCTTCATTTTTGTATATAAAAAAACCTGCGACATCATGCGCAAGTTTCAAATTTGGGACAAAAATGGACTTATTTTGTTTCAATCAGACCAATATTACCATCTTCACGGCGGTACACAATACTTGTTGCATTTGTTTCAGCGTCAGTAAAGACGAAAAAATCATGGTCGATAAGATCCATTTGAAGCACGGCTTCTTCTGTATCCATTGGTTTCAAGTCAACATTTTTGGTACGAACAACTTCAATATTTGTGTCTTCGAGTTCTTCACTTGGTGCCAACTCTACAAAAGTTTCAAACGCTTTACCTGTGGCAACATGATCACGTTTTTTCTGAACTTTTGTTTTGTACTTACGAATTTGACGTTCCAGTTTTTCTTGAACCAAATCTACTGACCCATACAAATCTTGAGAAGTATCCTCAGCACGCAAAGTGATGTTTTTAGCTGGAATAGTGACTTCCACTTTGGATGTTTTTTCAGCGTAAACTTTGAGATTTACGTGGGCAGTCAACTCTTGATTTTCAGTAAAGTATTTTTCAAGTTTGCTGATTTTTTCTTCAACGTAGCTGCGGATGCTGTCTGTTACTTCGATGTTCTCACCGCGAATGTTAAATTTAATCATGATAGTCACCTCTTTATCTTTTATACTCTTATTATACCTTGAAACCATTTTTTTAACAAATATTTTCTGTGAAACTGATTAAAATACTGAAAAAAGATTATTTTTCTGTCACCTTAAAAGTCAACTCATCTGCACTAGCACCCACACTAACACTACTGCCTGCTTTAATTTCGCCAGATAATATCTTGTCAGAAAGCACATTTTCCAGTTTTTTCTCAATCGCTTTTCTGATCGGGCGTGCACCGTATTCTGGCTCAAAGCCATTTTTAGCGATGAGTTTATAGGCAGGCGCTGAAATTTTTAGGGCAATATGGCGTTCTGACAAGCGTTTAACTAGAGGTTGTGCCATGATTTTGACGATGTCAGAAAGCTCTTTTTCAGCCAGCGGATGAAAGACAATTGTCTCGTCAATCCGATTGAGAAACTCAGGGCGATAGCGTTTTTTGAGTTCTTCCATGATGCGTGATTTCATAGCAGTGTAGTCTGTCGACGCATCAGCTGCACCAAAACCGACCGTTTTATCATCGCGTAATGACGTTGCGCCGAGGTTTGATGTCATGATGATAATCGTATTGCGAAAATCAACCTTACGACCCTTGCCGTCTGTGATAAAGCCGTCATCAAGGATCTGCAAAAGCAGATTGAAGACATCTGGATGGGCCTTTTCAGCTTCGTCCAAAAGCACGACCGCATAAGGTTTATTGCGCACTTGCTCTGTCAGTTGACCACCTTCTTCGTAGCCTACATAGCCTGGAGGGGCTCCAACCAGGCGACTGGTGTTGAATTTTTCCATATATTCGCTCATGTCAATGCGAATCAGGCTATTTTCATCGCCGAAAACAGTTGCAGCGAGTGCTTTTGCGAGCTCAGTTTTACCGACACCCGTTGGTCCTAAAAACATAAAGGATCCCATCGGACGTTTGTCGTCAGAAATACCTGAACGGCTACGGCGAATGGCACTTGACACTGCGGTTACTGCTTCTTCTTGACCGACAACACGCTGGTGTAATTCTTTTTCAAGATTGATCAGGCGTGTCATTTCATTTTTGGTCATTTGTGTGACAGGCACGCCTGTCAGATTTGACACGACTGAAAAGACGTCTGATTCACTGACTGTGGCTGACTTGGTTTTAAGGCTTATCTTTTCACGTTTGTTTTCCAGTTTTTCAAGTGTTTGATTTAGCTTTTTAGCTGTTTTGAAATCATGACTGACAATGGCTGCTGCTAAATTTTCGTCAGCTGCGATGAGTTGTTTATCTAGATTGCTTTGCTCTGACAGATTATTTTTAGCTGAAATCTTGATTGCGGCTGCGGCTTCATCAAGCAGGTCGATGGCCTTGTCAGGTAATCTGCGACTTGGCATATAACGCACGCTGAGCTGGACGGCTGCACGAATTGCGTCAGCATCAAAGCTGACATGATGAAACTCTTCAAACTTGGTTTTTAGACCTTGCAAAATGTCTATGGCATCTGCTGCTGTGGGTTCATCCACTGTGACTTTTGCAAATCTGCGCTCTAACGCTGCATCTTTTTCGATGTATTTTTGGTATTCGTTGAAAGTCGTTGCACCAATCAGCTGAAAATCTCCCCGTGCAAGCGCTGGTTTCATGATGTTTGACGCATCTGTAACGGAGTCTGTCCCGCCACCAGCACCAACAATCGTGTGCAGTTCATCGACAAAAACGATAGTATGGCGATCCTTGCTGACTTCGTCTACAATGGCCGTCATGCGATCTTCAAACTCACCCCGAAATTTCGTGCCTGCGACAACATTTGCGATATTTAGCGACATGAGACGCGCACCTTCCATGCCAAGTGGCACTTGTCCGTCAATAATGCGCTGTGCAAGGCCTTCGATAATAGCTGACTTACCAACACCAGGCTCACCAACAAGGACCGGATTGTTTTTCGTCCGACGGCTGAGGATGTGAATCACGCGCTCGACTTCTTTATCCCGACCAATCATCGGGTCAATCCGACCTTGTCTAGCGTCCTGCGTGACATCACGCGCAACAGAATCAAGTGTCGGCGTGATACTTGTCGCTGAAACACCATTTGCAGCATCACGTCTGCCCATCGGTGTCACTGCTTTTCTGATAGGCTTTTTGACCGTCATATTGCCAAGCTCGATCAAATCTTTGGTAATGTCGTCGATCTTGATTTTATTGAGCTCAAGAATTTTTTTAGCAACGTTATCACGATCGGTCAGCATGACATAGAGCAAGTGTTCTGATCCGGTTTCTGTTAGCTGATTGAGCGCAGCAAGGCTGTCTGCATCGGCTAAAAGCTGCTCAACTTTTGGTGACGCTTGCAAGCTGTCAATATCTGAAAACTTATCTGGCAGGCTACTTTGCTCAATGACGTCTAGCACCATCTCCATCGTCACATCACGGTCCGTCAGGATATTTTGCGCAAAACTATCGTTGCTTCTAAGCATGCCTGCAAGGACATGCTCCGTTTCAACATAATCATAACCATTGCCCGCAGCAAAGCCGTAGGCTGATCGGAGAATGTCTTGAAGTAAGGCGGTTTTTTCTTGTGTCATCTGGTTATCTTTCTATATCAAATTCGTTTATTTTTTCGATTGGTCAAGTCTGTGGATCGTAGCTGTCAATAAAATGGCACGCTGCATGTCCGTCAGAACTGGGTGACTTAGCGTCGTCAGAAGTAAATTTCCCTCGTGCTCGGTGAGAAGTCCCTCATCAAAGAGGAGTTGTAAAAGGTCTTGTAACATGCTGACTGTCAACTTTTCAGGGATTTTCGCCATCATATTTGTCAGTAGCTCATGCGCCGTAGAATACTGGACTTTGACGATGCGAATGTAGCCACCGCCACCGCGCTTACTTTCAACTTCAAATCCCTTAGGAAGGGTAAAACGCGTTTTGATTACATAGTTAATCTGACTTGGTACAACACCAAAATGTGCCGCAATTTCCGAGCGACGTATCTCAATTTCTGCAGCCTGAGCTAATAGTTCCTTGAGATATTTTTCAATCATATCTGATGTATTTTTCACGAGATTACCCTTTCTGATGAGATTGTAGTCTATTTTCACGTGGTCTCTGACCTTTATTGACCATTATATCATGTAACGCTTTTTTTATCTACTTTGACGTTCTTTTTGCAGTGGCATGTTGGGTATATTTTTATATTTTATAATTGCGTTCAAATTTTTCATACAAAAAAATCCTAACGCACTCGCGTTCAGGATTTTTTGAATTTATTTATTTGAAACTTTGACGATTTCAACGGTCATTTCACCCACTGGCAATGGAATGACAACTTTGTCCCCCGTTTTTTGGCCAATCAGCGCAACAGCAATTGGTGATTCATTTGAAATTTTGCCATTGAATGGATCTGCTTCTGCTGAACCTACGATTTTATAGGTTTCTTCGTCTTTTTCACCAACTTCGATGAAAGTCACTGTTTTTCCGAGTGCCACTTCGTTGCGTTTGACACCCGCATTGTCAACGATTTCAGCATTACGAATCATCGTCTCCACTGTGGAAATGCGACCCTCGACAAATGCTTGTTCGTCTTTTGCTGCCTCATACTCCGAGTTTTCCGACAAGTCGCCGTATGAACGTGCCACCTTGATACGCTCAATCACTTCAGGACGTTTGACGAGTTTGAGATTTTCAAGCTCAGCTTCTAGTTCTTCATAGCCCTCACGGGTCATTTGATATGTTTTTGTATCTGCCATTAGTTTAGTTGTGCGTTTCTCAGGTTTAACCTGCGTTAAAACGCTCCCCTTTCATTATTCTTTTTATTGTCCTTCTGCACTTGACTCACTGCTACCCGATGAGAGCTTATCATTGACATATTTTTGGACGTTTGCGTCTTGTTCTTCTTGCGTTTCTGAGAAGTAAACCTTGCCTGTCGTCACGTCTGCAACGAAATATAGATCATTATTATCAGTCGGCTCAATGGCTGCTTTGATTGATGAAAGGCTTGGATTTGTAACTGGGCCAGGGCCGAAGCCAAGGTTCATATAGAGATTATACGGCGAGTCAAGTCCTGTATCAATGGCTGCATCCTCAGCCAACGATGTCTTTTGACCGAGTTTATTCTCAGCATACAAAATCGAGATGTTTGACCCGAGCGTCATGCCGGAATTAATCCGGTTATAAAAGACTTGTGCCACATTTCTGCGGTCCGAGTCATTATTTGCCTCTTTTTCAGTCAACGCTGCTATGGACAGCACTTCATTGACCGATAAGCTTTTCGACTGAATCGTCGCATAGTAAGGCTTGAGATTCTGGTTCATATAAGCAATCATCTGCTCAACGATAGACTCAGTCGTCGACTTTTTCGTGTACTCATAAGTTGCAGGAAAAAGATAGCCCTCAAGCTGATACTTAACACCAGAATCCTTAGCAGGCAAGCTTGCAAATAGATCAGGATAGGCTGCTTTCATCTTGGCAATAAAAGCATCGTCTGTGACAACTTTCAGAAAATCAGCCTTAGTAAACGGCGTTTTATCCTTGTCAGACTTGGTTGCCACGTTATCTGTAATTTTTTCAGCCATTTGTGAGATGGTATAGCCTTCAGGGAAAGTGACTTTTCCTAAAATAGGCACCACAGGTTTATCTGTTCCACCTTTTTGTAGCGTTTTAGCAATGCTATTTAAAGTCATGTTAGGCGCTAAATTGTAATAGCCAGCCTGAAATCCAGCAAGGCTCTTGAATTTTGTGTAATATTGGAAAGCCGTTGCATTTTTGATAATGCCATCGTCTTCCAAGATTTGCCCGATTTCTTTTGAGGCGGCACCTTCTGGAATCTTGACAGATTTGGTTGTCTTGCTGGTACTTAGTGGCTTAAGCTCATTTTTGACATAACGATAACCAAGAAAAGCACTTGCACCACCCACGACAAGCAAAATCAGAACCAGCACGGCAATAATCTTGCCAGCAAGATTTTTAGATTTTTTCTTGTTAGAACGCTGAGCATTTTCAGTTTCTTTGCGGCTAGCACGTTTAGCTGCTACTAGCTCTTGCGTGTCTTCAATCAGGCTAACAGGTTTTTCACTCGAAATCAGCGCCTTATCTGATTGCTTTTCTTTAGCAGATCGAGAGCGTCTCTGACGGGGTTTTTCTATCTCTGAAAATGGTTCTGATTCTGATGAAGGTTTTGAAATCCCATCTGCTGCAAAACGTTTCCTACTTTTTGATGTTTTTTCAACGATTGAGCTGTCCACATCGTCAGACTTGGCCGCTTTGAGTGGTCGCGATAGTTTTTTTAACAGCTCATCTTCGTCGATGACGATGTCCGCGATATTACTATCAGTGTCGATTTTTTCTTGATTTTCGGCCTTTTCCTGACGTTCTCCTCGATCAAAAGCTTTCAGCGTTGATGTATTTTCAGGTTCGTTTGGCACGATTTTTTTAGGCTTAGGCCGCGGCGTTGGTATGGACTTAGACTGATTTCCAGTTTTTTTCGACCCAAAACCAGTCTCTGATGCAACATCATCAAGAGAACGGTTCGCTTCTTCGATTTCACGGAGAATTCTATCTTTAAAACTCTCTCGCTCAAACTTTTGAGTATCTTTTTCTACCAAATTGGCTATCTTCCACTTTCTAATAACGAAAAATTGCATTACCTTTCGTTATCATATATCATTTTAGATTATACACGAAAATCCCTAAAAATCAAGGATTTAATAAAAAAATATGGATTTCTCCATTATTTTTTCGCTGGAACGTCGTTTTCATCATCATCTTCGTCTTCATCGTCGTCGTCAGCATCTTCATCATCAACGTCGATTTCGACACCTTCAACATCATCAATCTCAACTTCTTCAAGTTCAGCGTCGAAAGCTTCGGCTTCATCTTTTTCGTCGTCGGGATTTTCATCGTCGTAGGTCACGTCGTCTGCCGACTCATCTTCGTCTTCAGGATCGTCGTCATTGTAGTCAATGTCGACTTCAAAAGCATTGACTTTCGTCCGTTTTTTCTTCGGACGTTCACCTTCATCGTCAAGTTCATCAAGCGCGACAACTTCTTCGTCGATTTCATCAATTGCGTACCACGAACGTAATGCCCAGACGTTATTACCGAGTGGGATAAAGCTGCCATCTGTGTTAAGCTCTGTATAGAAACGTGACAAACGATCGCGGATTTCAGCGTCAGATTTATCAAGGTAGACTTGGATGTCATTGACAAGATCGTTGAAGGGCATTTCTTTGCCTTTTTGTTCCAACATGGCGTGTGCCACTTCAATCATTGAAAGTTGTGTTAAATCTTGATTCTTAAATGCAGTAATTTTCAATTTGTCATCTCCGTTTTAGAAAGGATTTTTGTGATTAGTCTTATTTTACCATAAATTCGGCATTTTTAGTAATGCATGAGTACTTTATACTCATAATCACCGATTTTTTCACGACCAGCAAGCTCATCTAGCTCAATCAAGAAAGCACAGCCTGCAACCACACCACCGAGTTGTTCAATCAGCTCAATCGTCGCTTTGACAGTCCCACCTGTGGCAAGTAAATCATCCACAATCAGCACACGTTGACCAGGTTTAATGGCATCTGCATGCATGGTCAACGTGTCAAAACCATATTCTTTTTCGTACTGTGCTTCGATGACTTGACGAGGTAATTTCCCTGGTTTACGTACAGGTGCAAAGCCGATTCCAAGCTCAAAAGCAACGGGACAGCCAACGATAAAACCACGCGCCTCAGGGCCTACGATCATGTCGATTTTTTTATCCTGTGCATACTGAACAATTTCACGAATTGCGTAGCTGTATGCATTGCCATCCGCCATGAGCGGTGAAATATCACGAAATTCGATACCTTTTTGCGGGTAATCTGGGATAGTTGCGATATATTGTTTCAAATCCATCTTAGTTTTCCTTTAACTTTTTGTAAATATCACGAATCGGCGATAAGGCGAAAAATGATTGTATGTCAACGAGTTCTTGTAAATCTTGGTAGATTTGACTGCTTGTAATTTCTCGTTTTTCTGCTGATTTATTAACAGTCATCAGACCGTCTTCGACTTTCACAAAGCCTAGTTCTTCAAATATCTGAACCATTTTCACCAATAGAATATCAGGAATTTTGAGATAGTCAGCAAGCGTTTTCAGCTTGTATCTGACGTCAAACTCGGGAAATTGGTAAATCGTTTTGTAAAATTTTGCGAACTGCTCACGCGTCCCAGCCCCCGTCAGATAGTAGCTATGCTTGATCTGATTCTTGAAATAAACGGCAGTAAAGTCCGTTTCTGACAAGATATTTTTCAACTGCGCTAGCTTTTCTGACGAATCTGGCACTTCTGCAATGACCATTACATCACTCATTATTATAGCACTATTTTCAAGATTATTTGTGAAAATCACTGCATTTTCTGGAATTTCTGTGTGATTTTGCTGATTTCTCAAATCAATCAACTGGCTGCCATTAACCCGTGCGTCAACCACCATGAGTTGGACAGACGTGTTGCCATTCCACGTGTTGACAGAAAGCGTCACAGCAAGCTCCGGCGCCGTTTGTTCGAAGTCAAGCGCTTCCTTACCATGTCCAAAATAAACGACTTCCATCTGCGTTTTATCTTGCACAATTTTTAGCTTGAGATGTGCATTATCCTGCCCCATTGACCGACTTTGCACGACCTGATAGTCTTTGACTAAAAACTGTGGCTTGGTGTTTTTCTGACCAAATGGCGCGAGCTGTGACAGGGTCTTGATGGTCTCAAGCGTCATGTCAGAAAGCGCAAGCTCACCGTCAAGTAGCAGCTGATTTTTTTGCGACATGTCAATCTCGTGCTCAGCAATAAAATCAGCTATAACAGCCTTGATTGCCGGGAGATTAGCAAGTTCAAATGTCATCCCAGCAGCCTGTGCATGCCCGCCAAAAGCAATAAAAAGCTCCCGATGTTGCGTCAGCGCTTCAAAAATATTAAAGGCCGGAATTGACCGTGCAGACCCTTTTAAAATGCCGTTGTCTTCTGATAACATAACAATCGGCTTACCTGTTTTTTGCAACAGTTGTCCTGCGACAATCCCTAGCACACCAGGATTCCAGCCAGTCTGATAGATAAACTGAACTGGACTGTCATCTAGCTGAATTTCAGCTGCGACAAGCATTTCAGCGACCATGGCTTTACGTGCTACATTTTTCTCATCGATCATCTCTGCGATAGCGCGCGTTTCGTCCTCATCCCATCCTGTCAAAAGCTCAATAGCAGGATTCGGATCATCAATTCTGCCTAGGGCGTTTAGTCGTGGTGCGAGCTGAAAACCAACCGTTTCTTCAGTGATGTCATTTTTGTCAATGCCTGCGATATTGATCAAGGCTTCAAGTCCGACACGCTCTGTATTTTTAAGGATTTCAAGGCCATATTTGACGAGAATCCGGTTTTCATCAGTCAACGCCATCATGTCAGCAATGGTACCGATGGCAACCAGATCAAGCATTTCTGACGGGACATACTCCAGAAGTGCACAAGCAACTTTGAAAGCAACACCGCATCCTGCGAGTTCCTTAAACGGATAATTCCCATCTGGATGTTCTGGGTGAATGATGGCATAGGCATCTGGCAACGTTTCAGGCAGTGAATGGTGATCCGTGATGATGACATCACAGCCATTTTCCTGTGCATAGGCAACTGCCTCGTGTCCAGCAACACCGTTATCCACCGTAATAATCAAGCTGACATTTTCATTTTCAATAAAATACTTATAAACATCAAGATTGGGTCCATAGCCATCTGTGAAACGATTGGGCAGATAAACGATGGTTTCAGCGCCTATCTCATCTAGCGCTGTTTTCATGATACTCGCGCTCGTCATACCGTCTGCATCATAGTCGCCATAAACTAAAATCATTTCCTGATTTTCAACTGCCTGACGAATCCGCTCAACGGCACGATTCATGCTGTAAAATAAGAACGGATCGTGCAGGTTTTCAAGCGTCGGATTTAGAAAAGTCGTCAGATCAGATTCATTTCTGACGCCACGTTTCCAGAGGATACTTGCAGCAAGATCATCTAGTTTTTGTTTCTTTACTAACTTGACAAAGGCTTCAGACGGCTCGTCTGCGCTGATTTGCCACTCATAGGTAGGTGTTATCATTTTAGATTGAAAAACCTCCGTGTTATTTTATCTGTTGTGGTTGGGAAAATGCTGGCAAAAATTCTTGCTATATTGAACTGCCAGGGAAGATTTAACTCCCGTTTTGAGCTGCCTAGATGCCTAACGATTTTTTGGGCGACAAATGCTGCTGTGACCGCATTTTTTCCGACTTTTTTTAGATAGTCAGGATTGTCAGCGTGAAACTTAGTTTTGACAGGACCAGTATTCACCACAAGCACTTTGATATTGTCTGCTACAACTTCCTGTCTAAGCGCGTCTGAAAAGCCACGCACGGCAAATTTACTTGCCGCATAGATACTTGACTTAGCTGTTGGCAGATGACTCGCAATGGATGCGATATTGACAATCTGACCTGATTTTTGCGCCAGCATATTTGGCAAAAATGACCGTGTCACTTGCATGAGCGCAAATACATTGACGGCAAACATTTGCTTTATTTCTGTGTCGCTAAAGCTCAAAAATGACTTGAAATCACCGTACCCAGCATTATTCACTAAAATATCAACAGCACCAAACTTGTCAGAAATCGCCTGACAAGTTGCACTCAGCGCCGCTTCGTCAGACAAGTCCACCTGGTAAAGATGGAGATTCTGGTGATCTACTAGAGTTTCTAAAGCGCTCACGTTACGTGATAGCAAAATCAAGCGATCATCTGACAATTGCCGAATCAGCTCACGCGCAATGTCTCCCGTCGCACCCGTGATTACAATTGTTCTCATTTGATTTCTTCTTCGTAGAGGTCTTTCACGACAAAGCTGTTATCAAACGTCTGCTTGGCTTCACGTGCTAACTGGGTAACTAGCGGACCAACATAGCGCGCCGAAATATGCGTCAAGAGCAGGCGTTTGACCTGCGCTTTTTGCGCGACTTCTGCGGCCTGTTTTGTAGTTGAGTGACCGTGTTTGCGGGCAATATTTGACTCTTTTGCTTCATAAGTCGCCTCATGCACCAAAAGATCGCTGCCTACGGCTAATCTCACCGCGCGATCTGTCTGCCGTGTATCCCCAAGTATTGTGACCACACGTCCTTTTTTATCTGGGCCAATAAACTCTTTCGAGTGAATGATTTTACCGTCAACTTCAATGTCTTGACCCTTTTTCACCTTGCCAAAAAGTGGACCGAACGGCACACCAGCAGCTTTAAGTGCCTCAGCATCAAGTTCACCTTTTTTGTCTTTTTCGACAATGCGGTAGCCCATGCAGTAAATCGTGTGGTCAAGCGTCTCCATGTAGACGTCAAATGTCTCGTCAGAGTAGATCAGGCCTGCATCAGAACCCTCAAGCTCGTGGAAGTCAATCCGATAGCCTAGCTTACTGCCAGACAAACGCAAGGCTGTCATGACATAGTTTTTGATCCCAACAGGCCCATAAATCGCAAGATCTGTCTGTTGCTCATCCAGGGTTGACGCCTGAAAACTGCGGCTTGACAAAAAACCAGGCAAACCAAAGATATGATCCCCATGCAGATGCGTGATGAAAATTTTTGTGATTTTTCTCGGGCGAATACTGGTATGCAAGATTTGATGTTGCGTCGCCTCGCCACAGTCAAAAAGCCAGATTTCGTTTCGCTCGGCAAGTAATTTCAGCGCTATCGACGTGACATTTCGCTGCTTGGCAGGCTGCCCCGCGCCTGTCCCCAAAAACTGAATTTCCATGATTTCCTCTCTCAATAAAAAAAGAAAAAAATCCGTCCTGAGGGAATCGAACCCCCATCTCAAGAACCGGAATCTTACGTGATATCCATTACACTAAGGACGGAATTTTTGATGAGACCGTGCATTTTGACACAGCCTTTAACAACTACTCTATTCTATCAAAATTTTCCTTGAAACGCAAAAAAAGTTTCAGATTGTTAAAACCTGAAACTTCTCGTACCGATGCCTGATTTGTCCTTTATTTTGACGCTTTCAGCGCGCTCAAGATTTGTGTGCGAATATCTTCGACACCATCTGGTGAACTTGGCAAGAACACAGTTGAATTACCATTATTAGCAAATTGGTTAAGCGTATCCAGATATTGGTTCGTCAGCAAAATCGCCATAATCTCTTCTTCTGAGATATCAACGCCTGTATCTTTCATTTCTTTGATTGACAAGGCAAGTCCATCAACAATGGCCTTACGTTGTTCGGCAATCCCGACCCCGTGCAAGCGATCTTTTTCAGCATCTGCCTCGGCAGCCGTTACGATTTTAATCTTGTCGGCATTTGCAAGCTCTTGTGCTGCGACACGTTTACGTTGCGCTGCATTGATTTCGTTCATGGATTGCTTGACTTCTGAGTCCGGCTCAACCTTGGTAATCAAAGTCTTCACGATGATATAACCATATGTTGACATCTCTTCAGCCACCTGACGTTGAACTTCAAGGGCAATCTCGTCTTTTTTCTCAAAAAGCTCATCCAAGGTCAATTTAGGAACACTCGAGCGCAATGCATCTTCGATGTAAGACTTGATTTGCTCACCTGGATTCATGAGTTTGTAGTAAGCGTCTGTCACATTTTGTTCATTGACACGGTATTGCGTTGCGACCGTCATCTGTACGAACACGTTGTCTTTCGTCTTTGTTTCCACGCCCATATCATTTTGAAGCAAGCGCAGTTGGACACGTGCGGCAATGCGGTCAATACCAAACGGTAATTTGAAGTGAAACCCTGAGTTTGCAATCGTTTGAAACTTACCAAAACGCTCGATAATCGCCACGCTTTGTTGTTTGACCACGTAAAACAAAGTTGAGAAGCTCGCTAAAATCACAATGATAATAATGAGCAAAATAATGAATAATGCTGCCATTTTTTTATTCCTACTTTCTTAGATATAAGAGAAACTCCCTGTCTTTGAATTGTACCATTTTTTCGGCAGCTTCGCCACTATTTATCATCTGATTGTAATGTTTTAGACCATCTTCTTTGTTCAGAGTTGCAATTTTGAAATAATTATCATTTTCTGTTTGAGTTGTTAGAATACTGAGCTCTGACGGATTAGAAAACGGTTGGAATTTTATCTTTTCAAGTTTAATTGTCTCACCGTCAGAACTGACAACATCGTGCGGAAAAACTTGGGCAATCTCAAATAACAGTTCATCTGTGATTTTTTCGTCGTCAGACTCTGAAAAGACACGTGCGATGCCTGACGCATTTTCAAAGGCAAAACCGTAGGATTTCCCTGAGAGATTGAGCCTGATAAAGCGAAAAACCGGCAATGCCTGTGCCCCTTCAAGCGCAAAACTCGGCTGTGATGTAAAATTATCAAAAGTCGTCGACAAGTCTAAAAAGTAGTCCGTCGCAGCCTCAGGGCCTTGTTTTTGGTAAATCTCAGCAAAATAGGCGTTGATGACGCTCGCTGGTGGCATGATATAAGCCAGTTTTTCTGCATGACTTGTCAAAGTCGCAAGGCGATTTTCGAGCAAAACGCGATCCATCGCCATGAAACCGCCAGATTTTATCGCTAACTCAACGTAATCCATATTTTTCTAACCTCCATTGTGCTTTCTGGGCAATGCTGCCGTGAATCTCATAAGTCGTTTCTGTTTCCTTGATGCTTGTAATCAAAGCAATTTGCTTTAATTCAGGCAATAAATAAGCTTTGCTATAAGGTAACGCTAGCTCAAACGGCGTGAATAGACCTGAAACCTTTTCAATAATTGTCTGACGTAAGGTCTGCGCACCCGTTTCTGACTTGATTGATAACTGGACGCTAGGCAAAATTGTCGGCAAAAAATCCACCGCCGCATCAAGCTTGTTATACACCACAAGAACAGGAATATCAGCCATATCAAGTTCTTTCATGATGTCTTCCACCACGCGCTCGTGCAGCTCATGAGCAGGGTTTGACGCATCAATCACGTGTAGTAGCAAATCAACGTCCTTGGACTCCTGCAAGGTCGACTTAAAAGCCTGTACAAGCTCCGTCGGCAAGTCCTGGATGAAACCAACAGTATCCGTCAAGGTCACTGTAAACTCGTCTTTGAGCGAGAAATCTTTGGTCGTTGCGTCCAAGGTCGCAAAAAGCTCATCTTGCTCGTATTGCATTTTTTGCGTCAAAGCGTTAAAAATCGACGACTTGCCCGCATTGGTATAGCCAATCAAGCCAATCTTGAAAATGCCTGAGTTCAAGCGTTTCTGACGACTATTTTCTTGCGTCTTTTCAGCTTTTTTGAGCGCCGATTCAATGATTTCAATCCTGTGACGGATATGTCTGCGGTCTGTTTCAAGCTGACTTTCCCCAGCACCACGCGCACCAATACCGCCAGCCTGACGGCTGAGTTCAAGTCCTTTACTACCTGACAAGCGTGGCATTAGATATTTGAGTTGCGCCAATTCAACCTGTAGCATCCCAACGTGAGACCTCGCACGTAGCGCAAAAATATCCAAGATTAGCTGCATCCTGTCAATCACTTTGACACCTAAAAAAGTCTCTAGATTGACATTTTGACGCGGTGTCAACTTTTCATTGAAGATAACTGTGTCAATCTCCCAGGCGTCAACATTCGCCTTGATTTCCTCTAACTTACCAAGCCCAATCAAGTATTTGCCGTCAAGTGTTTCTTTTTTTTGTGTGAACACATCCGCCACCACAGCACCGGCCGTCTTTGCCAGACTTTCTAGTTCACGCATAGATTCTTCAAACGTCCGATTATTGACAAAGCTCTCGACGCCAACTAAAACGACTTTTTCTGCCTGCATTTCAGTTTCTATCATCTAAAAACCTCTCTATTTTCTTGGCAATGTTGGCTTGAAAATCATCCGCAAAAACATCTTCAAACGCAACTGACATCCGATTTTTGAACCAAGTGATTTGCCGTTTACTATAGCGCCGTGAATTTTGCTTGACAGCATCAACGGCTGCATCAAGCGCTATCTCCCCCTCAAAATATGGGAAAAATTCCTTATAGCCGATGGCACGAGAGACTTGTGCCACTGGAAATTGCTCATAGAGAAATTTCGCTTCAGCTAGGAGTCCGTCAGACATCATAACATCTACCCGATGATTGATGCGTTCATACAATATCTTGCGATCTGCATTAAGCCCCAGTATCAGAAAATCATAGTCAGAGGCCTGATTCGTCAGACCCTCGCCAAAAGTCGCAATTTCAAGCGCTCTGATCGCCCGACGGCGGTTGAGTTCAGGAAGTTTGATATTGTGTGCGCTAAGTTCAGAAAAAAGTTCAGTATCCGTCTTCTTTTCAAGCAACTGACGCAAGTCACGCATCTCATCGTGATGCCCAGAACCGCCCAAATGATAGCCTTCTATCAAGCTTTGCAAGTAAAGTCCCGTGCCACCCACGATAATCGGCAACTTGCCACGCAACGAAATTTCTGCAATCAGCGAATTTGCCGCCGTGACAAAGTCATGCGCACTAAAACGCTCCGTCAAATCACGCACATCAATCAGATGATGTGGCGCCATTGCCTGTTCTTCAGCCGTCGCCTTTGCCGTGCCAATGTGAACCTCACGATAAACTTGTTGGCTATCACCATTGATAATCTCGCCGTTATAAGCCTGCGCCAACTGGATTGATAGCGCAGTTTTGCCAACAGCGGTCGGGCCCGCGATCACAATTACTTTATTTCTAGTCAAATTTTTCACTTTTTGCCTTATTTTTGTTATGATTTAAGTATAGCATATTTTTTTCAAATGAATCTAGGAGGATTTTTCATGAACAAATTTGGTAAAGGTCTTATCACAGGCGTTTTAGGTACAGTTGTAGCCACAGTTGGCGGTATTTTCGCAATCAAAAAAGGGATCATCGACCCTGAAATCAAAAAAGAAGAATTTATCAACGAAAATCGCCGTAAAGCCGCACGTAAACGTGTCTCACATTAAAGCATTAAAAAGACGCTCAGCCTGATAATCAGGCTGGGCGTCTTTTTCTTTATTCTGAGATTGCATCAGACGTTTCAGAAACCAATTCGTCAGCTTTGGCAGCCATTTCATCAGCTTTTTTAACCAAATCTTCTTGTTCGATTTCAAGTGAAAAATCATCATTAAATGCCGCATCAGTTTCAGCAGAGTCAGACTTGAACTCGCCTACTTTATCTGCGATTTTTTCTTTTGTCGCATTCAAGAACTCCAAAACTTTTTCTTTTGACAAGTCACCGGAGTCAACTTTTGCTTTGATGTCATCTTTTTTTGCTGTCAGAAAGGCTTTTGCCTTATCAGCTGAGATCTCACCATTGTCAAATTTTTCTTTGATATCATTGAATTTTTCTGTTGAAAAATCAACGATTTGACCTGATTTTTCGTCGTAAAAGTTCAATGCTGAACCTTTGACTTCATCAAGTTTAGCTTTTGGATCTTCCTTGTAATCATCATAAAAATCCTTGACGTCTTGGCGTAATTTTTTGCCTTCTTTTGGCGCTGCTGCGAGTGCTGCTGCACCACCAGCTAGGACACCTAAGAATGCACCCAATAAAAATCCTGATTTTTTAGCCATATTTTCTCCTTTGATTTGCTTAATCTTTGTTTTTCTTTTTGAACAGTTTGCCTGCGCTCTTGCCCAATGTAACGACAGCCGTTGCCTTACCTGTATTTTTGGCCTTACCAGTAAAGCGTGTCACAAACGCATTACTTGAGTTATTGACTTTAGACACACTCGTTGACAAGTCTGCAACTGCCGTAAATAGTGGATCAATTGTCGCGACTTTGGTATTGACATCATCAAGTAAAGTGTTGGTTTTTGCCATCAATGTGTCTGCCTGATTGAGCAAGACATCGGCATCTTTTGTCACAATGGCAATCGTTCGGTTAATCTCGTCAACTGTTTTCATCAGTTTGACAACCAAAATCACCAAAAATAAAACTAAAATAGCAACTGCAACTGCGATAATGATCAGTGCTGTATCTCCCATGGACACCTCTTTTCTATACAATACATGCTACATCTGTACTCACTTTATTATAACAAACTACTGTTTGTTAAGGAAATATTTACTGGGACGATGGTGATAACACCAGATGATCACGCCAACTATCACGAGTATCAGCGATAGAATCTGTGAGACACGTAAAGGTCCAAGCATCAGGCTATCTGTCCGCATCTGCTCAATGACAAAGCGTCCCAAACCGTACCAGACCAGATAAAAAGCAAAGAGATCACCAGATTTGAGCCATTTGAGTCGATGCCGCAAGGCGAGCACGATGACAAAGCCTATAACATTCCACGTGGATTCATAAAGAAAAGTCGGCGTGCGATATTTCCCTGAAATCAGCATTTGATTTTTGATAAAATCAGGCAGGTAGTTGAGCGACTTGACAGCATGCCCGTAGGCTTCCTGGTTGACAAAGTTGCCCCAGCGGCCCATGGCTTGCGCAATCAGGACGCCAGGCACGGCAATATCTAGAAAATCAAGCGGCGCGATCATCTTGTAGTAAGAAAAGACGACGAGCACGATGGTTCCTGCAATCAGCCCACCATAGATGGCAAGACCCCCATTCCAAACGGCAAAAATCTCTGACGGATGCTTACTATAATAGCCAAACTCGAACAAGACATAGTAAAGCCTCGCCCCAATAATCGCAATCGGAAAGGCCATCAGGATAAAATCAAGCACATCATCCGGCTTGATTTTTTTGCGTGGCGCCTCTTTCATGGCAAGAAAGACCGCAAGTACAACACCAGAGACGATGCACAGCGCATACCAGTGAATTTCAAAGGGACCTAGTTTTAGAGCGACGGGGTTGATTGCAGCTAAGTAATTAGTCATTAATATCGGCATCATCTTATGAATTTTTACTAATCAAGTTGGTCAGGCGGTCTTCAAAGAGCTGTGTGGCATCAAAGCCCATATTTTTAGCCCGGAAATTCATGACAGCAGCTTCAATGATCACTGACACGTTACGACCTGTTTTGACTGGAATCTTGACCTGTGGCACTGATACACCCGCAAAATCAGTCTTCGTTTCACCATTTCCTAGGCGATCGTAAGCTTTTTCATGATCAAAGTTTTCCAAAAAGACCGTTAAGTTAACTTGAGACTTGTCCATGACGGCACCTGCCCCAAAAAGACTCATCACGTCAATGATACCAACACCTCGAATCTCAATCAAATGGCGCAAAATCTCAGCTGGCTCACCCATGACTGTAAACTCATCTTTTTTATAAACATCCACACGATCATCGGCAACGAGGCGATGACCTCGTTTAACAAGCTCTAGCCCCGTTTCAGACTTACCAATACCAGACGAGCCCTGGATCAGCACGCCGACACCAAAAATATCCATGAGCACGCCGTGAACAGACACGCGCTCTGCAAGCTCTTCATCGAGAAAGGCTGTTAGCGCACCATTTAGGCGACTTGTTGGCTCTTTTGACTGCAATAGGACAGTATCGCGTTTTTTAGCGACAGCGAGCATCTCATCAGGAATGTCAAGCCCACGCGCTACAATAATCGCTGGCGTCTCATCTGTCACGATATTTTTGAGCAGATCATAGCGATTATCACCGATCACATTTTGCGCGTACGACCACTCTTTCATCCCAAAAAGCTGGATGCGCTCAGGTGTATAGTATTCTAGATAGCCTGTCATCTCAAGACCTGGACGTGTAATATCTGACGTCGTGATTTCTTTTTTCAGCGCCGTTTCTGACGAATAGCGCACATCAAATTTGATTTTTTCAAGCAATTCTGCGACTGTAACTGTCATAGATTTTCTCACTTTCTTGTTTGACTTCATTATATCAAATTTTGAAAGAAAACGCTTTATCTAGGACAGAGCGTTTTCTTTTTGAAATCAATTTAAAATTGTGACCAGTCATCATCGTCATCAAATGGTGTGACGTCTTTTCTTTTCTTAGTTTCTGTTTTTGTGTTACCTGACATTCCCGAAAAGTGAGCAAAATCCTGTTGTTTTCCACTCATATCTGGTGCTTGCCGTGGCATGATGAAGGCTGCGATGATATAAATCAAGAGTAGTGACCCAAAACTTGTCAAAGCAATCACTGTATAGACGATTCGGATGATGGTAATCACATCTCGACTTAGATTAAAATACTCGCCAATACCGCCAATCACACCTGAAACCATCTTATTTTGTCTTGATTTTGTGAGTTGCTTAGCCATTTTGAGCGTCCTCCTTATCTTCTTGATTGTCAAAGGTATCTGTAAACACTTCTGTGAACTGATCTGACGTCACGTCAGACAGACTATCAGATTGTACAGCTGTTGTTTGTTCTGACTGTGTCCCGTCAACAAAATCAGGCACTTTTGCCTCACCATCTTTTAACCAAATAGTACCTGCGTTGGTCGCAGCGTCAATGGTCAGACTATTCGTCGCCGTTCTGACAAGTGCTGCACCATTTTTTGTGATTTCAAGCGGACTATCAAGTGTGATTCGTGTTTTGTACTTGCCAAAAGTCGTTTTGACATAACCTACAAGGCCAATATTTTCTGGAACAGAGATTTTGACGTCACCATTGACATTTTTAACCTTGAGATTTTCGGCATTGATAGACGTCGCTGTGACTAGGATTTCACCATTGACACTCGAGATGTTTGCTGTCTCAAAGTCACTTGCAATGCGGACTTCACCATTGACTGCCTTGACATTCAAGCTTTCTACTGCACCGCCTGTTATTGTCAAATCGCCATTGACCTTCTTGATAGAAAGGTCGTCTGCGACCAAATCTGTGAGTTTTACCACGCCATTGACCACGTCAAAAGTTGCGTCATCAAGCTGACTTTCAGCGAGGGTGATCGTAATATCAGCAACAATTCGTTTGCTCTTGATTGCGACTAGCAACTCGCCGTCTTCAAGTGTGATTACAACATTATCACGGATAAACTCATCTAAGTTTTCTTCTGCCACGCCACCATAAACACGATAAGTCGCTTCGATAATCGTTTTTTCGACGTCTTTCGTGAGCACTGTCACATCGCCAGAAGTCACTGAAACGTCCAACTCTGTGATCTCGCCGTCAAATGCCACATAATCTTTTTTCGTCAGATACTTAAAACTTGGAAAGCCTGAGCTAAAGTCCACGTTATTATCAACAGATTTTTTCGCCGTATTAAAAATATTTTTGACGAAATTTCCTGTTTGATTTACCAGCTGTTTGAAGGTTTCTGACGAGTCTGTTTGGTAGCCGTCTTTGTCAAAAGCAGATTGGCTTGATTTGCTACTTGCGTCCGTTGCTTGATCTTGCGATAAACCAGCTTTTTCTAGCAATTCGATTGCTTCAGCTTGGGTGATGATGTTTTTACGCATCAATTCTAAAATTCTTTCTTTTTGGTCATTCATATTGTCACACTTTCTGATTGTTTGCTTCGTTTTTTTAGGATGTGTTGTAAGTAGTAAATCACTTACACACTTATTATCTCATAGTTGACAGCAAAAAAAATCAGACTTGCGCCCGATTTTCCTAATCATTTTTATTAATTTGCTTTGATTTCAAATCCTATTTTGGCTGCTTCTGGAAATTCAGCCGCTACGATGCCCGCACAATGCACACACAAGCTTGCTAGATTTGGATTTTCATCTGTGCCAACTGTTTCATCAATGCGGCGGCAACGTTCACACACATCTCCATGCGCATGCGTCACATGAATAGCATTATCATCCACCTTAAGCACATCGCTTGGCGCAATGCCATCTGCAACCGTAAATTCTGAAACGATCAACAATGTCGCAATGTTTTCACCATTGTCTGCAACACTCGCAAGTAATGTTTTTGTCACTTCATCAGGATAGACAACGACACTTGCCTCTAACGATTTGCCGATGATTTTTTCGTCACGCGCGATTTCGAGCGCCTTGTGCACGCTCGTTCTGAAGTCCAGAAAGGCTGACCAGAAGTCCAGAATTTCGTCAGACTCTGGAATATTTTGCGCAACAGGCATCTCAGTCAGATAGGCATAGGCCTCTTCTTCTTGCTCGAGGTAAGTCCAGATTTCTTCAGTGGTATGCGGGATGACAGGCACGAGGAGTTTTGTCAATGTCACTAAAATCTCATACATGACCGTTTGCATCCGACGACGAGCAGCAGATTTTTCAGCTTCTATATAGACGATGTCTTTTGCAAAATCCAGATAAAATGCTGATAAATCATTGGTCAAGAAATTGAAAATCGTCCGATAAACATCCATGAAATTGTAGAGGTCGTACGCCGTACGAACTGCCTTAACGACTTCATTAAGTCTGACGAGCAAATACTTGTCAGAGCCTTTCAATTCGTCAAAGGTAATAGCATCAGTCGTTTTATCAAAATCAGACGTATTTGCAATCAAAAAGCGCAGCGTATTTCTGATTTTACGATAACTTTCAGACGTTTGCCCAATCAAGTCCATAGAAACACGTACGTCAGAAGTGCTATCAACGCTTGCCACCCAGAGGCGCAAAATATCCGCACCATATTGTTTGGTCACGTCTTTTGGTGCAATACCATTGCCCAGAGATTTAGAAAACTTACGTCCTTTGGCGTCTTGGACAAAACCTTGCGACAAAACTGCCTTGTAAGGGGCAATACCATTGACTGCAACTGACGTCGTGATAGACGAGTTGAACCAACCTCGGTATTGGTCAGAGCCTTCAAGATAAAGGTCAGCAGGATAGGTCAAGCCGTCGCGCTGGTTAAGCACACCATTCCATGATGAACCTGAGTCAAACCAAACGTCCATGATATCCGTTTCTTTGGTAAATTCACCATTTGGTGAACCTGGATGTGTGAAGCCATCAGGCAATAAATCTTTGGCCTCACGTTCCCACCAGATAATCGACCCTTCTTTTTCAAAAAGTGTCGCCACATGCTCAGTCGTTTCAGGCGTGATAATAGCAGTACCATCCTCAGCATAGAAAATCGGCAGTGGCACACCCCAGGCACGTTGACGCGAAATCACCCAGTCACCACGGTCTCGGATCATGTTATATAAGCGCGTTTTGCCCCATGGAATTACCCAGTCTACTTTTTCAACTTCACTCAGGATATTTTCACGGAATTTATCAATTGACGCAAACCACTGTGGTGTCGCACGGAAAATGACAGGCTTTTTCGTCCGCCAGTCATGCGGATAGCTATGCGTGAAAAATTCCAGCTTCAAAAGCGCGCCTTTTTCAGTCAGAAGCTCCGTCACTTTTTTATTGCCCTCATCGTAGAAAAGTCCTTCAAATCCTGGCGCTTCATCCGTGTAATAACCACGGTCATCGATCGGCGACAAAACAGGCAACTTATACTTGCGACTGAAAATGTAGTCATCCTCACCATGACCAGGTGCCACGTGGACAAGGCCAGTACCAGAATCAAGCGTGACGTATTCAGCATTCATAATCAAAGTCTCACGGTCATAAAACGGGTGCTTGGCAAGCATACCGTCAAGCTCAGAGCCTTTTAGTGTTTGCAAGACTTTATAGTCAGCCCATTCTAGTTTGTCAGCAACCGTATTAAGTAGTTCTGATGCGATGACAAATTTGCGATTTTCGACTTGTACCAAAACATAGTCATAGTCAGGATGTGCAAAAATACCCATATTTGACGGAATCGTCCAAGGCGTCGTCGTCCAAATAACAAACTCCGCATCCTCAGGCAAAATCCCCTTTGTATCTGTCACTTTAAAAGCCACAAAAATAGAGGCAGAACGAACATCTTGATACTCAATTTCAGCTTCGGCAAGCGAACTTTCAGATGATGGTGACCAATAAATTGGCTTAGCACCTTTGTAAATATAGTTTTTTTCAGCCATTTTACCGAAAACACGGATTTGCGCTGCTTCAAACTCAGGCTGCAAACTCATATAAGGATGCTCCCAGTCCCCTAAAACACCCAGAGATTTGAAGCCTTTGCGCTGAATATCAACTTGTGAAAGGGCATAATCACGGCACATACGCAAGTATTCGGCACGATCGAGTTCTTTACGTTTAACGCCTTGTTTGGTCAAAACTTGCTCAATCGGTAGGCCATGCGTATCCCATCCAGGAACGTAGGGCGCCTTGAAACCAGCCATATTTTTGTAGCGGATGATGATGTCTTTGGAAATTTTATTCATCGCGTGACCAACGTGAATATCACCATTAGCATATGGCGGACCATCATGCAGCATGAATGACGGTTTTCCTTCATTTTCCTTGAGACGATACTCATAGAGTTTTGCTTCGTCCCAAGCCTCTTGCATCTTAGGCTCTTTATTTGGCAAACCGGCACGCATTGGAAAGGCAGTTTTGCCTAAATTCAAAGTTTCTTTAATTTTCATCATGATTTTTGAGCCGAAACTCAAAACCTCACTTTCTTTATTTAGTTTAGAAATAGATTGATCGTTTTTAGAGCAGACAAGACAACGCAACCTTGAGCTTGCGAGATTAAGCCTAACACAGTCATTGTGGGAAAAAGTAACAAAAAAAGGCTTTCCGAGGGACGAAAAGCCGCGGTACCACCCTCATTCACCCAAGGCAACTGCCTTAGGTCTCAAAAGTCCGATAAAGTAGACCAACCTTACTGCTTAGTGGCTGTGTTGCCTGATAATCATTTTCCTAGTGACTGCAAGACTTCCACCGTCTCTTGCTCGCTGTTAATATAGGAAAATGATTGTGGTGCACACATTTTTTATTTTTCAGTGTCAGCTTCTGGTATGTCAACGTTGAATGAGACATCAGACACCTGAACGTCTTTACTTTCAGAATCAGATTCCTGATCAGACGTGCTTTCGTCAGCTGCTGATTCTGAATCAAGTGCCTGCGCTACTTCATCAGCAATATGGCTGATTTGCACTGTATTGCCATCATGTGTTTCAATGATTTCTTTGAGTTTATCAGTACCATCTCCGATATAAGTCGCTGTTGGTTTTAGAATTTCTTCCCATTCATGTGACTTGATGCCTTCAAGCTGTGCTTCGACCATCAAAGTCATACGTTGGTGATAAATGCGCATCTTGCGTTTCAACTCATCTGTTTCTTTGACCAGACGACGTGCATCATCTGATGCTGAGTTCAAAATGCCACCGGCTTCTTTTTTAGCAGATTCCAAGATGTATTGTGCTTTTTGACCAGCGTCATTTGTAATGCTATTAGCTTCACTTGTCGCTTGTTCTTTCAAGTTATCAGCAGCACCTTGCGCAACGACGATAGACTTGTTGAGTGATTCTTTCATGCCATCAAAGACTTCAACACGTTCGCGCAGACTTTTAAGCTCACGTTCCTGTTCTTTTATCTTTGCTGCAAACTCATCATAATCCCGGACAATCAAGTCCAAAAAATCATCTACATCGGCCTTATTATAGCCACGCATTTTTGTTGAAAACGTCTTATTTTGAACATCTAAACTATTTAATGTCACAGTCGTACCTCCTTATGTACACTTTTCATCTTTCAACTAACTTCTATTTTACTTCTTTTTGGTTGCAATTAACTTAACTTCGACGCGTGTTTTGTCTTTTTTAGTCACACCAAGCGTCTCAGCCACTGTAAATCTACCATAACCTCTGACACTGACTAAGTCACCGTCCACAAGATCAAAGTCATTTTTTACACTCTCTGCATAATTGACCTTTATCTTATTTGATTGTATCAAATTTTGGGCCAAATTGCGAGAGATATTAAAAACTGCAGAGACCGCTTTATCAAGTCTCAGACTGGAAACAGTGATTACCTTTGCTATTGCAGTCTCTTCTTGTCCCACGATAAATTTTGACAGTGGCATTTCGCTGATTTTAACACCACTGCGCGCGATTTTATGAATACTTGTCACAAAAATCGACGCCAGATTTGCCGTGACAAAAACTTGCGCAATTGTATCGTGAACAACAATATCCCCAATTTTCGAGCGATCAAGTCCTGTCTCACCCAGAAATGTGCCTAAAATCTGTCCATGCTTCAAGGTGACAAACTGGCTTGCAAAATCAATCTGTAATAAAGCAAGCTCAAAATCTGCGACATCCAACACATAATAGTCAGGCGCTAAAATCACCTTGACATACTCTGTTTCAGCGATAGCTGAGCTTGTCAGCACCTGAATCTCACGCGCATTTGCCAACGTCTCCAAGATAAATACTTGCCGCGGATTTAAAAAATCTGTTGTAACGATGCTGTAAGTCTCACTAACTCGCGTCAGCCAGTCCGTCGCCTGATCAATAAACCCGCGTTCGCTTGCCCGAAAGTGCTGATAAACGGCTGTTTGCTCAATTCTCATGCTCAAAAAAGGATCACGAGCAATCGCTGAATGCAGTTAAGCGCAATGATTGCGATGACAATCGTGAAGTCAAGCCCCGCAAACTGGAGTGGCAGACGGTCAAAAATAGACAAAAACGGTCGTGCCAGACGCCCGATAATTTCTCCGACTTTGCTACTTTGCAAACCTGGTACCCAACTCATCAGTGCATAGGCAATCAAAATCCACTCATAGACTGTAATCAGTTTATAAAGCCAATAAATAATCATTAAAAATTATCCATACCTTCAAAATTTCGCCCTGCCAAAATACTCAACTCTTTTTCAGCATCAACAGTCATACCGTTCGGCGTCAGAAGAAAGATCTGACCACCAACATTTTGGATGTCCCCATCAAGGGTGAAAACAACACCTGTCAAAAAGTCGATTGAGCGGCGTGCCTGTTGGTCTCCCATGTTTTTGAAATTAACCAAAACACTTTCACCATTACGGACGACTTGTGCTGAGTCCATGATATTATCATAGGCTTGTGGCTCTTTGATTGCAATCGTTGGCACAATGTTTGAGGTGACAGCACGAGGTGCTTGTGTCGTTTGACGGGTGCTCGTAGCTGATTCATTCTGGCGGACAGACTGCTTACGTTCTGATGAACGAGGCTCTGGGCGCGGTGCTGATTGTGGCACAACTTGTGGACGCGGTGCTTGTTGTGTTTGCGCAGATGATGATGCGGACGACGCACTAGGTGCCACTTTGGCAACTTGTGGCCGTGCTACTGGCACTTGCTCATCCTCATCCCCCAGATTAAAATAATCCTTTGCCTTTTCAAAATAATCTTTTAAAGCCATTAATTTCTACCTACTTATTTTATTTGAAGAACTCGCTACCAATTCTGACGAAGGTTGCCCCGTGCTGAATCGCTGTTTGATAATCACGACTCATCCCCATAGATAAGTCAGTGCACGGAATATTAGTCAGATTTTTAGCTGCGATTGATACTTGTAAAGCCTTGGCTTTCGCAAATAAATCATCTAGTTCATCATTTGTTGCATCAATTGGCGCCATGGTCATCAAACCTACGATTTGAACATTGTCAAGCTCAGAAATCTCTGATAAAACAGTGTCCAACTCATCTGGTGAAAAGCCATGTTTACTTGCTTCACCAGATACATTGACCTGGAGAAAGCACTTGATGACATGCTCGGCACGTTTATCAATCTCACGCGCGAGCTTGATTGAGTCAAGGGCGTGGAAATAATCAACCAAGTTGATAACATCCTTAACCTTACGTCGCTGCAACGTCCCAATCAGGTGCCAAGTAATTGGCAAATCTGACATTTTTTCGTGTTTATCAAGAAAAAGTTCTGTTCGATTTTCAGCCAAATTTGTGATACCAGCTTGAAAAAGCGCACGTGCTTGGTCAGCTTCGACGTATTTTGTCACGCCAATCACTGTGGTTTGTCCTAATTTATCAATTGTTTTTTCAGCTGTCGCAACAGTTGCCAAAACAGTTGAAACATTCTCTGCTAGTGTCATCTTTTTAACGTTTCAAAAATGGTGGGATGTCAAGGTCATCATCATTTGCTGGCGTTGTTGCGCCACCAAAGCTACTCACACCACTTGCATTTGGTTCTGACGGCGTTTGACGAACTGTATTTTCCTTGCGAATATCCCAGTTGCCAAAAGCTGACTCTGGTGCCGTTGCTTCTGGTTCAGCTTGTTTTTGACGTGGTGCAAAATTGTTATTACTATTCAAGTCAAGATTTGATGAGCCAAGTACACGACGGCGTGGTTGTTCAGCAACAGGTGCTGGTGTCGCTTGACGCGGTGCTACTGCTTGTTGCAAGTCTTCTTCAGAAACACCTGTTGCGACAACTGTCACACGGATTTCATCTTGAAGACTGTCATCGATTGATGTTCCCAAAAGAATATTGACATCGTTACCAGCCGCTTGAATCACGAGTTCAGACGCATCTTGTGCTTCTGTCAAACTCATATCCATACCACCTGTTACGTTCAAGAGGACATTTTCAGCACCTTCAATTGTCGTTTCAAGTAGTGGTGAGTAAATCGCTTTACGTGTTGCTTCGATTACACGATCTTCACCTGTCGCAGTTCCGATACCCATGAGGGCGTCACCTTTATTTGCCATCACTGTTTTCACATCGGCAAAGTCAAGGTTAATCATCCCTGGGTTTGTAATCAAGTCAGTCACACCTTGCACACCTTGGCGCAAGACGTTATCAGCTTCACGCAAGGCTTCTGTCAAAGGTGTTTTCTTGTCAACGATTTCAAGCAAGTTATTATTTGAAATAATGAGCAAGGTATCAACAGCCGCTTTGAGCAACTCGATGCCTTCTGAAGCAAAATAGCCACGTTTTGAGCCTTCAAAACCAAACGGACGCGTCACAACACCAACAGTCAGAGCACCCAACTCGCGAGAGATTTGTGCGATGACAGGTGCGGCACCAGTACCAGTACCGCCACCCATGCCGGCCGTGATAAAGACCATATCAGCGCCGTTTAAGACTTGTTGAATGGTTTCAGCTGACTCTTCAGCTGCTTTTTGACCAACTTCTGGTTTTGACCCAGCACCCAAACCACGTGTTAATTTTGGTCCGAGTTGGATGACAGTGTCTGCTTTTGAAGCTTGCAAGGCTTGTACATCTGTGTTTGCTGCGATAAATTCAACGCCTGAAACGCCTTCTTCAACCATTCGGTTGATGGCATTGCCACCGCCGCCACCGACACCGATAACTTTTATTACTGCTCCTTGAGTGAGCCCTTCATCAAATGAAAATTCCATGATTTTATATCTCCAAATTAAATTCTTACTTAGTCAAACATCCCACCAAAAATATTACGAACACGGTCAACGATACCTGGACCTTTTTCTTCTTTTGGCAGATTTGCTTGGGGTTGTACTTGAGGTGTTGGGGCTACATAAGGGTCATCAATAACGGAATCAGATGATCCAAAAGATGTGTCCCCAAATGTTGCTACAGGCTCGATATATTTCGGAGCTGCCTCAGGAATTGGTTCTGTATAGATAACGTTTCCTGCTGCTGCTTGCGTGACTAAAACTTCAATATCTGAACGACTGCCCACATAGTCCACAATCGAGATAACTTGTGCAAAAGTTGGATTGCGAAGCCCCATTTCATTGGGCACATAAAGTCGAACATTTGTCCCGATAAGTTTTGTCGCAAGCTCAGTTATCCCAGGCATTGCCGCAGCACCACCTAGTAGTACAATCCCACCAGGCAAGTCAAGACCACGTGAACGTTCCAAGTCTTGACGGACACGTGTAAAGATCTGAGTCAGGCGTGCTTCGATGACTTGTGACAAGTAAAACTCTGTAATCTCAACAGGTTCAGTATGTCCAACAACGTCAACAGGGAATTTTTCTTCCTTACTGGCGCGTTCTGTTGATGCTTCACCGTAGTTAAGTTTGAGATTATCTGCTTGTTCAAGCGAGGTATTGAGCACTGTTGAGATGTCTTTTGTGATGTAATCTCCGCCCTCAGCGATGATATGCGCAAACTGCAACTCTTGATCCCGAACGGCAGTGACCGTCGTTTGTCCAGCACCTAAGTCAAGGATGACTGTACCAAACTCACGTTCTCCTTCATTAAGTACGTGATGTGCAAGCGCAAGAGGTGCAATCACAATGTTATCAACGTTGAGACCTGCACGTTCAACTGCACGGCGAATGTTGTGTACAAGTGTTTTAGGACCTGTATAAACCAGTCCTTTCATCTCAAGACGCACCCCAAACATCCCACGAGGATCAGAAATGCCTGAAAAACCATCTACTGTGAACTCTTTTGGCTCAACAGCGATGATTTCACGTTCTGGCATCATACCACGCATTAGCGCACTTGACACGACTTGATTGATGTCGCTTTCAACGACTTCTTTTGACTCACTATTGATGGTTACCATACCTTGGCAAGCCTCAACTTCGAGACGATTCGCTGGAACTGACACGTTTAATCCTGTGATTTGGATACCCGCACGCTCTTCAGCAGCATTAACTGCTTTGCGAATTGCTTGCGCTACCTTTTCGATGTCGACAATTGTTCCGTTTTTTAAGCCGTCAGATTTTGCATTTCCGACGCCAATTATATTCATTTCACCAGAGACATACTCAGCAACTAACACTTTGATGGTGCTAGTTCCGATGTCAAGTCCCGTATAAAGTCCACTTTTGGCCATTAAAGTGACTCCTTCCATTACCCATTCATCATATTTTATTATGTAAAAGTTGCCTACTATCCGATTTTCGGTATAAACACTCTTTTTTATTTTAACACAAAATCACAGCAAAACAAGATATTTACTGTGATTTTTGTTATTTATTCTCAAATTTCAGCTGCGTTTGTTTTTTCCGATTGAAAAAACAGCAATGGTTCCCGCACCTGTATGTGTTGCAATAGTAGGTCCAAGTGGTGTAATATCAACGTTTCCAACACTGTCATGCGTCAATAGATCAGCTTTTACGTCCTCTGCGACAGAAATATCACCTGAATAGCCGATGATTACATCTGGGTAATTTCCATCACTATCTGTCACTGTTTTTTCAACCAGTGATTTGAGCGCTTTTTTCTTGCCACGAATTTTGCCAACTTGGCGCAATTTCCCTTCTGGATCCACATCGATAATCGGCTTGATATTGACCAAACTACCAACCGTTGCTGCAGTTTTCGAGATTCTACCGCCACGTGCCAGATGATAGAGGTCATCAGCCATGACCCAGCTTCGTAATCTTGGCACCAAATCTTCTAATTTTGAAACGATTTCAGCCGTACTTGCCCCATTATCACGCAATTTCACTGCTTCTTTGACAAGGTAGCCTTCACCTGAGGCCGCAGCGAGTGTGTCAACAATAGTAATCTGTGCATCCGGCAAGTCTTCTAACACCATTTTCCTTGCCATCTCAGCGCTCTGATAAGTCCCTGAGAGCCCTGATGAAAAACCCAGATACAAGACTTCATCGCCGGCCGTAGTAACTGACTTAAAGACTTCTGAAAATTGTCCAACATTGATCTGTGACGAGACTGGTTTTGCACCATTCGCCATTTTTTCGAGCAAAACTTCACTCGTCAGTCTTGCGTCCCCTACGGTCTGATAAGCCGTATCATCAATCGTGACGACAGTCCCTAGCATGATGATATCATGCGCCGCAGCATAGCTGTCTGATAAGTCCGTCGTTGAATCTGTGATGATTTTATAAGTCATTTTATCTCCACTTCTAAGTTTGATTGGTTTTAGCTCATGTTAGACATGAGTTTTTTGAGTTCATCGAGCTGTGCATCTGCCCAGACTGTTCTCGGTTTTTGCGCGGTGATATGCGTGGCATGCCGGGTTAAGTCTTGTTTTCTGAGATTGACACGCTCTTCTAGTTCTCGTGCGGAAACCCGCATGGCGCCTTGCGAAAACACCACCCATTGCTCCGCCAAATCACTCGTCGCAACAAACACCGTGGTCAGCGCGTTATTACACTTACCAGCCAGCTTTTCGATGTAACTATCAGCTGTTTCGTCTTCTTTTGTGAAGACAACAAGGACGTTGTGCACATTGAACTTGCTCGTGACACCAGGCACAAACTGGGCATCAAAAACGCAGATGACTTCAAGCCCCTCAAAACCTGCATAATCTGAGAGCTTTTTGAGTAAAATATCGCGCGCCTGTTCCAAATCGTTATTTTGAAAAAGCTGATGCGTTTCTGCCCACGACCCAATCATGTTGTAGCCATCTACGATTAACAAATTCTTTTTCATCTCGACTCCTTATTTTATCGCAAATTAGCCCTGAAATTTCCGTGCCCACTCGTACATCAAAATGCCTGCGGCAACGCCAGCATTTAGACTTTGCACATGGCCTTTCATAGAAATGGTGATCATCTCATCCACTTGTTTTTTGATATTTTGTGTGATACCAGCACCTTCAGCACCGATAATCAGCGCAATCTTGCCCTGAGTTTGCCATTTATCATGTGGCGTGCCGTCCATATCTGTTCCAAAAATCCAAAAACCAGCATCCTTTAGCTTGTCAAGGGTCTGTGACAGATTGGTCACACGCGCAATCGGCATGTGATTCACTGCACCTGTTGATGTTTTTGCGACAACTGGCGTCACGCCAACAGAACGGTGTTTGGGGATGATCAATCCTGAAACACCTGTGGCGTCAGCTGTTCTTAGAATACTGCCTAGATTGTGCGGATCCGTCAGACCATCTAAAATGATCAGAAGTGGATTATCTTGCTCAGCTGTAATAGCAAGTAACTCTGACAAGTCCTTATAGGCATAGGCACTTGTTTTGAGGACAAAGCCTTGATGGACACCTGATTCTGACATCTCTTTGAGTTTTTCTTTGCTCACAAAAGAAATGCCCACTTTTTTGTCACTGGCAAGTTGTTTGATCTGATCGACATTTTTTCCGCGAAGATCGTCTTGAATGTAGAGCTTATTACCCAGATTTTCCTTGAGTGCATCTGTCACCGCATGGACACCATAGACCGTGTCAGTCGCCTTTTCTTGATTATCTTGTTCCCTAAATTTGTCGTGATTTTTATTCATAGTTATATTATAGCAAAAAGCTTGCGATTTGGCTCAGCGCAAAAGCGCCTTGTGCGCAAAAAATCCCCACTGCGCACAAGGCGCAATAGGGATTTTTAGGAGTAGTGCTGTGCCAAACAAGCTGTTTAACTAGTTTAACTTACATCCACCATTTGCGTTTACCATTTTGATAAACATGTTTGAGCTGTGTTTCTTCGGTTTTCTTGCGACGTTTCCATGCAAGTAAGAAGAATGGCGCAAGGAATGCTGCACCTAGAAGACTAGCTGCCGTGCCACTGTCTTCACCAGTTCTTGGTAGAACTGGGTAGGCAGTCGCTGCTGGTGTACTAGCAGGTTGCGTGCTAGTGCCTGGCAATGTTGGCGTAGTTGGTGCGCTTGGTTTAGCAGGTTCAGAAGGGACTGTTACCTTAGTCGGATCTGACGGAACACCGTTTTTACCTACTTCGATAACAGATAGATCATCACCAGATTTAGCTGGAACGGTTACTGTGAAGTTACCGTCTGGATCAACTGTAGTTGTGCCTATGACGTTGCCATCTTTATCTTTGATAAGGATCGTGTCGCCCGGCGTGCCTTTGCCTGTGATTGTGACATTGCCATTGCTATCTGGGGTAGAGACTACTACATCAGATGGTGTGCTTGGTTTTGTCGTGTCACTTGGTACTGTTACCTTAGCAGGATCAGACTGAACGCCGTTTTTACCTACTTCGATGACAGTGAGATCATCACCAGATTTAGCTGGAACAGTTACTGTGAAGTTACCGTCTGGATCAACTGTAGTTGTGCCAATGACATTGCCATCTTTATCTTTGATAAGGATCGTGTCGCCCGGCGTGCCTTTGCCTGTGATTGTGACATTGCCATTATCATCTGGAGTTGAGACAACTACGTCAGATGGAGTGCTTGGTTTTGTCGTATCACTTGGTACTGTTACCTTAGCAGGGTCAGATGGAACACCATTTTTGCCTACTTCGATGACAGATAGATCATCACCAGATTTAGCTGGAACGGTTACTGTGAAGTTACCGTCTGAATCAACTGTAGTTGTGCCAATGACATTGCCATCTTTATCTTTGATAAGGATCGTGTCACCCGGCGTGCCTTTACCTGTGATTGTGACATTGCCATTGCTATCTGGGGTAGAGACTACTACATCAGATGGAGTGCTTGGTTTTGTCGTGTCACTTGGTACTGTTACCTTAGCAGGATCTGACGGAACACCATTTTTGCCTACTTCGATGACAGTGAGTTCATCGCCTGATTTAGCTGGAACAGTCACTGTGAAGTTACCGTCTGGATCAACTGTGGTTGTACCGATGACATTGCCATCTTTATCTTTGATAAGGATCGTGTCACCCGGCGTGCCTTTGCCTGTGATTGTGACATTGCCATTGCTATCTGGGGTAGAGACTACTACGTCAGATGGTGCGCTTGGTTTTGTCGTATCACTTGGTACTGTTACCTTAGCAGGATCAGATGGAACACCATTTTTGCCTACTTCGATGACAGATAGATCATCACCAGATTTAGCTGGAACGGTTACTGTGAAGTTACCGTCTGGATCAACTGTAGTTGTGCCAATGACATTGCCATCTTTATCTTTGATAAGGATCGTGTCGCCCGGCGTGCCTTTACCTGTGATTGTGACATTGCCATTATCATCTGGAGTTGAGACAACTACGTCAGATGGTGTGCTTGGTTTTGTCGTGTCACTTGGTACTGTTACCTTAGCAGGATCTGACGGAATACCGTTCTTACCTGTTTCAGTAACTGTGAGATCATCACCTGATTGTGCTGGAACATTTACTGTAAAGTTACCGTTTGGATCTACTGTAGTTGTGCCGATGACATTACCATCTTTATCTTTGATGGTGATAGTGTCACCTGGAGTTCCAGTACCAGTAATAGTTACTTCTCCATTGTTATTAGGAGTAGTTACGTTTGTGATTACAGGTGCATTTGGAATAGTTACGTATAGAGGATCATCTACTAGTGTAATTGGAGTAATAATACTGATTGGATCAGATGTATTACCATTTGGATCTGTTTGAGTAACTGTAAGCTCTTCACCTGGAGTAGCTGGTACATCAACTGAATAATTACCATTTGGATCTACTGTTGTAGTTCCTATTACATTACCATCTTTGTCTTTAATAGTGATGGTATCTCCAGGTGTACCAGTACCTGTGATAGTTACTTCTCCGTTTGAGTTTGGAGTAGTTATGTTATCTACCGTAGGAGCATCTACTGTAATAGTAGGAGTCTTAGTATCTGGAACTTTAACGTTGATTGGATCTGATGTATTACCGTTGTTATCAGTTTGGATAACTGTAAGATCATCACCACCATTAGCTGGTACATCAACTGTAAAGTTACCATCTGGATCTACTGTTGTAGTACCTATTACATTACCATCTTTATCTTTGATTGTGATAGTATCACCTGGCGTGCCTTTACCCGTGATGGTGACGTTGCCGCTATCATCCGGGGTAGAAACTACCACATTGGATGGTGTGCTTGGTTTTGTCGTGTCACTTGGTACTGTTACCTTAGCAGGATCAGACGGAACACCGTTTTTACCTGTTTCAGTAACTGTGAGATCATCGCCAGGATTTGCTGGAACGTCTACTGTGAAGTTACCATTTGGATCAACTGTGGTTGTACCAATCGTGTTACCATCTTTATCTTTGATCGTGATGGTATCACCTGGTGTGCCCGTGCCCGTGATTGTTGTATCACCTGCAGTATTAGGCACTGTCGCTGTAACATTGTCAGGGGCGGATGGAACCGTTGGTCCGGACGGTACTACGACTTGCGTTGGTTTAGAATTATCACCGTTTTGGTCCGTTTCGATGACGGTTAATTCATCATTTGGTTTAGCAGGTACGTCTACTGTGAAGTTGCCATTTTTGTCAACTGTACCAGTGCCGATGACATTACCATCTTTATCTTTGATTGTGATGGTATCGCCTGGTGTGCCCGTGCCCGTGATTGTTGTATCACCTGCAGTATTAGGCACTGTCGCTGTAACATTGCCAGGGGCGGATGGAACCGTTGGCACTACAATCGGCGTTTTCGGGTTATTATCTGGAACAAGTGGGTTAGTACCATTGTCAACCTCGGCACCATCGTCAACGCCATCACCATCGGTATCAGGGTTGAATGGATCCGTGCCCAAGGCTTCTTCCTCACTGTTAGTCAGACCGTCGCTGTCGGGATCGCCGATGAGCCAGTCAGAGTCGGAATCTTCTGTTGAATCTGAAATTTCAGTAGAGTTGCTATCTTCTGTTGAATCGGAATCTTCGCTTGAATCGCTGTCTTCAGACGAATCTGAGTCTTCACTTGAATCGCTATCTTCTGTGGAATCACTATCTACACTTGAATCGCTATCTTCAGATGAATCGCTATCTACACTTGAATCGCTGTCTTCAGATGAATCGGAATCTTCTGTGGAATCGCTATCTTCGGATGAGTCGGAATCTTCTGTGGAATCACTATCTTCGGATGAATCACTATCTACACTTGAATCGCTGTCTTCAGATGAATCGGAATCTTCTGTGGAATCACTATCTTCGGATGAATCACTATCTACACTTGAATCGCTGTCTTCAGATGAATCGGAATCTTCTGTGGAATCACTATCTTCGGATGAATCGGAATCTTCTGTGGAATCACTATCCTCGGCAGAATCAGAATCTTTTGAGGAGTCGCTGTCTTCTGATGAATCGCTATCTTCTGTTGAATCTGAGTCTTCTGAGGAGTCACTGTCTTCAGATGAATCAGAATCTTCTGTGGAGTCACTATCTTCTGTAGAATCGGAATCTTCTGTAGAATCTAGCGCAGTTGCTGATTCGCTATCCGCTGTTGAATCTGAATCTTCTGAGGAATCACTGTCTTCAGATGAATCTGAGTCTTCTGAGGAATCGCTGTCTTCGTCTGAATCTGAGTCTTCTGAGGAATCGCTGTCTTCAGATGAATCTGAGTCTTCTGTTGAGTCGCTATCTTCAGATGAATCTGAGTCTTCTGAGGAATCGCTGTCTTCAGATGAATCTGAGTCTTCTGTTGAATCGCTGTCTTCGTCTGAATCTGAGTCTTCTGTTGAGTCGCTATCTTCAGATGAATCTGAGTCTTCTGAGGAGTCACTGTCTTCAGATGAGTCTGAGTCTTCTGAGGAATCGCTGTCTTCAGATGAGTCTGAGTCTTCTGAGGAATCGCTGTCTTCAGATGAATCTGAGTCTTCTGAGGAATCGCTGTCTTCGTCTGAATCTGAGTCTTCTGAGGAATCGCTGTCTTCAGATGAATCTGAGTCTTCTGAGGAATCGCTGTCTTCAGATGAATCTGAGTCTTCTGAGGAATCGCTATCTTCTGTTGAATCTGAATCTTCTGAGGAGTCACTGTCTTCAGATGAATCTGAGTCTTCTGTTGAGTCACTGTTTTCAGATGAATCTGAGTCTTCTGTTGAATCGCTGTCTTCGTCTGAATCTGAGTCTTCTGTTGAGTCGCTATCTTCAGATGAGTCTGAATCTTCTGAGGAGTCACTGTCTTCAGATGAATCTGAGTCTTCTGTTGAGTCGCTATCTTCAGATGATTCTGAATCTTCTGAGGAATCACTGTCTTCAGATGAATCTGAGTCTTCTGTTGAATCACTGTCTTCAGATGAATCTGAGTCTTCTGAGGAATCGCTATCTTCTGTTGAATCGCTGTCTTCAGATGAATCTGAGTCTTCTGTTGAGTCGCTATCTTCAGATGATTCTGAGTCTTCTGTTGAATCGCTGTCTTCAGATGAATCTGAGTCTTCTGTTGAATCGCTGTCTTCGTCTGAATCTGAGTCTTCTGAGGAATCACTGTCTTCAGATGAATCTGAGTCTTCTGAGGAATCGCTGTCTTCAGATGAATCTGAGTCTTCTGTTGAATCGCTATCTTCAGATGAATCTGAGTCTTCTGTTGAATCGCTATCTTCAGATGAATCTGAGTCTTCTGTTGAGTCGCTATCTTCTGTTGAATCTGAATCTTCTGAGGAGTCACTGTCTTCAGATGAATCTGAGTCTTCTGTTGAGTCACTGTTTTCAGATGAATCTGAGTCTTCTGTTGAGTCGCTATCTTCAGATGATTCTGAATCTTCTGAGGAATCACTGTCTTCAGATGAATCTGAGTCTTCTGTTGAATCACTGTCTTCAGATGAATCTGAGTCTTCTGAGGAATCGCTATCTTCTGTTGAATCTGAATCTTCTGAGGAGTCACTGTCTTCAGATGAATCTGAGTCTTCTGTTGAGTCGCTATCTTCAGATGATTCTGAATCTTCTGAGGAATCACTGTCTTCAGATGAATCTGAATCTTCTGTTGAGTCGCTGTCTTCAGATGAGTCTGAGTCTTCTGTTGAATCTGAATCTTCTGAGGAGTCACTGTCTTCAGATGAATCTGAGTCTTCTGAGGAATCGCTGTCTTCAGATGAATCTGAGTCTTCTGTTGAGTCGCTATCTTCAGATGATTCTGAGTCTTCTGTTGAATCGCTGTCTTCAGATGAATCTGAGTCTTCTGTTGAATCGCTGTCTTCAGATGAATCTGAGTCTTCTGTTGAATCGCTGTCTTCAGATGAATCTGAGTCTTCTGTTGAATCGCTGTCTTCGTCTGAATCTAAGTCTTCTGAGGAATCGCTATCTTCTGTTGAGTCGCTATCTTCAGATGAATCTGAATCTTCTGAGGAATCACTGTCTTCAGATGAATCTGAGTCTTCTGTTGAATCGCTGTCTTCGTCTGAATCTGAGTCTTCTGTTGAGTCGCTATCTTCAGATGAATCTGAATCTTCTGAGGAGTCACTGTCTTCAGATGAATCTGAGTCTTCTGAGGAATCGCTGTCTTCAGATGAATCTGAGTCTTCTGTTGAATCGCTGTCTTCAGATGAATCTGAGTCTTCTGAGGAATCGCTATCTTCTGTTGAATCTGAATCTTCTGAGGAGTCACTGTCTTCAGATGAATCTGAGTCTTCTGAGGAATCGCTATCTTCTGTTGAATCTGAATCTTCTGTAGAATCTAGCGCAGTTGCTGATTCGCTATCCGCTGTTGAATCTGAATCTTCATCGGAGTCTGAATCTTCTGTTGAGTCGCTGTCTTCAGATGAGTCTGAGTCTTCTGTTGAATCTGAATCTTCTGAGGAGTCACTGTCTTCAGATGAATCTGAGTCTTCTGAGGAATCGCTGTCTTCAGATGAATCTGAGTCTTCTGTTGAGTCGCTATCTTCAGATGAATCTGAGTCTTCTGTTGAATCGCTGTCTTCAGATGAATCTGAGTCTTCTGTTGAATCGCTGTCTTCAGATGAATCTGAGTCTTCTGTTGAATCGCTGTCTTCAGATGAATCTGAGTCTTCTGTTGAATCGCTGTCTTCGTCTGAATCTGAGTCTTCTGAGGAATCGCTATCTTCTGTTGAGTCGCTATCTTCAGATGAATCTGAATCTTCTGAGGAATCACTGTCTTCAGATGAATCTGAGTCTTCTGTTGAATCGCTGTCTTCGTCTGAATCTGAGTCTTCTGTTGAGTCGCTATCTTCAGATGAATCTGAATCTTCTGAGGAGTCACTGTCTTCAGATGAATCTGAGTCTTCTGAGGAATCGCTGTCTTCAGATGAATCTGAGTCTTCTGTTGAATCGCTGTCTTCAGATGAATCTGAGTCTTCTGAGGAATCGCTATCTTCTGTTGAGTCGCTATCTTCAGATGAATCTGAATCTTCTGAGGAATCACTGTTTTCAGATGAATCTGAGTCTTCTGAGGAATCACTGTCTTCAGATGAATCTGAGTCTTCTGAGGAATCGCTGTCTTCAGATGAATCTGAGTCTTCTGTTGAATCGCTGTCTTCGTCTGAATCTGAGTCTTCTGTTGAGTCGCTATCTTCGTCTGAATCTGAGTCTTCTGTTGAATCACTGTCTTCAGATGAATCGCTATCTTCTGTTGAATCTGAATCTTCTGAGGAGTCACTGTCTTCAGATGAATCTGAGTCTTCTGTTGAATCACTGTCTTCAGATGAATCTGAGTCTTCTGAGGAATCGCTGTCTTCTGTTGAGTCGCTATCTTCAGATGAATCTGAATCTTCTGAGGAATCACTGTCTTCAGATGAATCTGAGTCTTCTGAGGAGTCACTGTTTTCAGATGAATCTGAGTCTTCTGAGGAATCGCTATCTTCGTCTGAATCTGAGTCTTCTGTTGAATCACTGTCTTCAGATGAATCTGAGTCTTCTGAGGAGTCACTGTTTTCAGATGAATCTGAGTCTTCTGAGGAATCGCTATCTTCGTCTGAATCTGAGTCTTCTGTTGAGTCGCTGTCTTCAGATGAATCTGAGTCTTCTGTTGAGTCGCTATCTTCTGTTGAATCTGAATCCTCTGAGGAGTCACTGTCTTCAGATGAATCTGAGTCTTCTGAGGAATCGCTATCTTCTGTTGAATCTGAATCTTCTGTAGAATCTAGCGCAGTTGCTGATTCGCTATCCGCTGTTGAATCTGAATCTTCTGAGGAGTCACTGTCTTCAGATGAATCTGAGTCTTCTGAGGAATCACTGTCTTCAGATGAATCTGAGTCTTCTGAGGAGTCACTGTTTTCAGATGAATCTGAGTCTTCTGAGGAATCGCTATCTTCGTCTGAATCTGAGTCTTCTGTTGAGTCGCTGTCTTCTGTTGAGTCGCTATCTTCTGTTGAGTCGCTATCTTCTGTTGAATCTGAATCCTCTGAGGAGTCACTGTCTTCAGATGAATCTGAGTCTTCTGTTGAATCACTGTCTTCAGATGAATCTGAGTCTTCTGAGGAATCGCTATCTTCTGTTGAATCTGAATCTTCTGTAGAATCTAGCGCAGTTGCTGATTCGCTATCCGCTGTTGAATCTGAATCTTCTGAGGAGTCACTGTCTTCAGATGAATCTGAGTCTTCTGTTGAATCGCTGTCTTCAGATGAATCTGAATCTTCTGAGGAATCACTGTCTTCAGATGAATCTGAGTCTTCTGAGGAGTCACTGTCTTCAGATGAATCTGAGTCTTCTGTTGAATCACTGTCTTCAGATGAATCTGAGTCTTCTGAGGAATCGCTATCTTCTGTTGAATCTGAATCTTCTGTAGAATCTAGCGCAGTTGCTGATTCGCTATCCGCTGTTGAATCTGAATCTTCATCGGAGTCTGAATCTTCTGTTGAGCCGCTGTCTTCAGATGAGTCTGAGTCTTCTGTTGAATCACTGTCTTCAGATGAATCTGAGTCTTCTGTTGAATCACTGTCTTCAGATGAATCGCTATCTTCTGTTGAGCCGCTATCTTCAAATGAATCTGAATCTTCTGAGGAATCACTGTCTTCAGATGAATCTGAGTCTTCTGTTGAGTCGCTATCTTCGTCTGAATCTGAATCTTCATCGGAGTCACTGTCTTCAGATGAATCTGAGTCTTCTGAGGAATCGCTGTCTTCTGTTGAATCGCTATCTTCTGTTGAATCTGAATCTTCTGAGGAGTCACTGTCTTCTGTTGAATCGCTGTCTTCTGTTGAATCTGAATCTTCAGCAGAATCAGAAACTTCGTCTGAAGAAGAATCATCTGTTGAATCGCTCAATTCTTCCGAATCGCTATCTGCATCACTATCTGAATCTTCAGCAGAATCTGAAACCTCGTCTGAAGCAGAGTCGTCTGTTGAATCGCTCAATTCTTCCGAATCACTATCTGCATCCGAGTCTGAATCTTCAGCAGAATCAGAAACTTCGTCTGAAGAAGAATCGTCTGTTGAATCGCTCAATTCTTCCGAATCACTATCTGCATCAGAGTCTGAATCTTCAGCAGAATCAGAAACTTCGTCTGAAGAAGAATCGTCTGTTGAATCACTCAATTCTTCCGAATCACTGTCAGCATCCGAGTCTGAATCTTCAGCAGAATCAGAAACTTCGTCTGAAGAAGAATCGTCTGTTGAATCGCTCAATTCTTCCGAATCACTATCTGCATCCGAGTCTGAATCTTCAGCAGAATCAGAAACTTCGTCTGAAGTAGAATCATCTGTTGAATCGCTCAACTCTTCTGAATCACTATCTGCATCCGAGTCTGAATCTTCAGTAGAATCTGAAACTTCGTCTGAAGAAGAATCGTCTGTTGAATCGCTCAATTCTTCTGAATCGCTATCAGCATCCGAGTCTGAATCTTCAGCAGAATCAGAAACTTCGTCTGAAGAAGAATCATCTGTTGAATCACTCAATTCTTCCGAATCACTGTCAGCATCTGAGTCTGAATCTTCAGCAGAATCAGAAACTTCGTCTGAAGTAGAATCATCTGTTGAATCGCTCAACTCTTCTGAATCACTATCTGCATCCGAGTCTGAATCTTCAGTAGAATCTGAAACCTCGTCTGAAGTAGAATCGTCTGTTGAATCGCTCAACTCTTCTGAATCACTATCTGCATCCGAGTCTGAATCTTCAGCAGAATCAGAAACTTCGTCTGAATCCGACGCTTCTGTTGAATCTGCATGATCAGCAGAATCACTATCAGCTTCACTATCTGAATCTTCAGTAGAATCTGAAACTTCGTCTGAAGAAGAATCGTCTGTTGAATCGCTCAATTCTTCCGAATCACTATCTGCATCCGAGTCTGAATCTTCAGTAGAATCAGAAACTTCGTCTGAAGAAGAATCGTCTGTTGAATCGCTCAACTCTTCAGAATCACTATCTGCATCACTATCTGAATCTTCAGCAGAATCTGAAACTTCGTCTGAAGTAGAATCGTCTGTTGAATCGCTCAATTCTGCTGAATCACTATCTGCATCAGAGTCTGAATCTTCACTAGAATCTGAAACCTCGTCTGAATCAGACGCTTCTGTTGAATCTGCATGATCAGCAGAATCACTATCAGCTTCGCTATCTGAATCTTCAGTAGAATCAGAAACCTCGTCTGAAGAAGAATCGTCTGTTGAATCGCTCAATTCTTCAGAATCACTATCTGCATCGCTATCTGAATCTTCAGCAGAATCAGAAACTTCGTCTGAAGAAGAATCATCTGTTGAATCGCTCAACTCTTCTGAATCGCTATCTGCATCGCTATCTGAATCTTCAGTAGAATCAGAAACTTCGTCTGAAGAAGAATCATCTGTTGAATCGCTCAATTCTTCCGAATCACTATCTGCATCCGAGTCTGAATCTTCAGCAGAATCAGAAACTTCGTCTGAATCCGACGCTTCTGTTGAATCTACATGATCAGCAGAATCACTATCTGCATCCGAGTCTGAATCTTCAGCAGAATCTGAAACCTCGTCTGAAGAAGAGTCATCTGTCGAATCGCTCAATTCTTCTGAATCACTATCAGCATCGCTATCTGAATCTTCAGTAGAATCTGAAACTTCGTCTGAAGAAGAATCATCTGTTGAATCGCTCAATTCTTCCGAATCACTATCAGCATCCGAGTCTGAATCTTCAGTAGAATCAGAAACTTCGTCTGAAGAAGAATCGTCTGTTGAATCGCTCAATTCTTCTGAATCGCTATCAGCATCGCTATCTGAATCTTCAGCAGAATCAGAAACTTCGTCTGAAGAAGAATCATCTGTTGAATCGCTCAATTCTTCCGAATCACTATCAGCATCCGAATCTGAATCTTCAGTAGAATCTGAAACTTCGTCTGAAGAAGAATCATCTGTTGAATCACTCAATTCTTCCGAATCACTATCTGCATCCGAGTCTGAATCTTCAGTAGAATCTGAAACCTCGTCTGAATCCGACGCTTCTGTTGAATCTGCATGATCAGCAGAATCACTATCAGCTTCACTATCTGAATCTTCAGTAGAATCTGAAACTTCGTCTGAAGAAGAATCGTCTGTTGAATCGCTCAATTCTTCCGAATCACTATCTGCATCCGAGTCTGAATCTTCAGTAGAATCAGAAACTTCGTCTGAAGAAGAATCATCTGTCGAATCACTCAATTCTTCAGAATCACTATCTGCATCGCTATCTGAATCTTCAGCAGAATCAGAAACTTCGTCTGAAGAAGAATCGTCTGTTGAATCACTCAACTCTTCAGAATCACTATCTGCATCGCTATCTGAATCTTCAGCAGAATCAGAAACTTCGTCTGAAGAAGAATCATCTGTTGAATCGCTCAATTCTTCAGAATCACTGTCAGCATCAGAGTCTGAATCTTCAGTAGAATCTGAAACCTCGTCTGAATCCGACGCTTCTGTTGAATCTGCATGATCAGCAGAATCACTATCTGCATCACTATCTGAATCTTCAGTAGAATCTGAAACCTCGTCTGAAGAAGAATCATCTGTCGAATCACTCAATTCTTCCGAATCACTATCAGCATCTGAGTCTGAATCTTCAGTAGAATCTGAAACCTCGTCTGAAGAAGAATCGTCTGTTGAATCGCTCAATTCTTCCGAATCACTATCAGCATCCGAGTCTGAATCTTCAGCAGAATCAGAAACTTCGTCTGAAGAAGAATCGTCTGTTGAATCGCTCAATTCTTCTGAATCGCTATCAGCATCCGAGTCTGAATCTTCAGTAGAATCAGAAACTTCGTCTGAAGAAGAATCGTCTGTTGAATCGCTCAATTCTTCCGAATCACTATCTGCATCGCTATCTGAATCTTCAGCAGAATCAGAAACCTCATCTGAAGTAGAATCATCTGTCGAATCGCTCAATTCTTCCGAATCACTGTCAGCATCGCTATCTGAATCTTCAGCAGAATCTGAAACCTCGTCTGAAGAAGAATCGTCTGTTGAATCGCTCAATTCTTCCGAATCACTATCAGCATCACTATCTGAATCTTCAGTAGAATCAGAAACTTCGTCTGAAGTAGAATCGTCTGTTGAATCGCTCAATTCTTCTGAATCACTATCTGCATCTGAGTCTGAATCTTCAGCAGAATCTGAAACCTCGTCTGAATCCGACGCTTCTGTTGAATCTGCATGATCAGCAGAATCACTATCTGCATCGCTATCTGAATCTTCAGTAGAATCAGAAACTTCGTCTGAAGAAGAATCATCTGTTGAATCGCTCAATTCTGCTGAATCACTATCAGCATCGCTATCTGAATCTTCAGCAGAATCAGAAACTTCGTCTGAAGTAGAATCGTCTGTTGAATCGCTCAATTCTGCTGAATCACTGTCAGCATCGCTATCTGAATCTTCAGCAGAATCAGAAACTTCGTCTGAAGAAGAATCGTCTGTTGAATCGCTCAACTCTTCCGAATCACTATCAGCATCCGAGTCTGAATCTTCAGTAGAATCTGAAACTTCGTCTGAAGAAGAATCGTCTGTTGAATCGCTCAATTCTTCCGAATCACTATCTGCATCGCTATCTGAATCTTCAGCAGAATCTGAAACTTCGGCTGAAGTAGAATCGTCTGTTGAATCGCTCAACTCTTCCGAATCACTATCAGCATCCGAGTCTGAATCTTCAGTAGAATCAGAAACTTCGTCTGAAGTAGAATCATCTGTTGAATCGCTCAATTCTTCCGAATCACTATCAGCATCAGAGTCTGAATCTTCAGTAGAATCAGAAACTTCGTCTGAAGTAGAATCGTCTGTTGAATCGCTCAATTCTTCTGAATCACTGTCTGCTTCGCTATCAGAATCTTCACTAGAATCTGAAACCTCGTCTGAATCAGACGCTTCTGTTGAATCTGCATGATCAGCAGAATCACTATCAGCATCGCTATCTGAATCTTCAGTAGAATCTGAAACTTCGTCTGAAGAAGAATCATCTGTTGAATCGCTCAATTCTTCTGAATCACTATCAGCATCGCTATCTGAATCTTCAGTAGAATCAGAAACTTCGTCTGAAGTAGAATCATCTGTTGAATCACTCAATTCTTCAGAATCACTATCTGCATCGCTATCTGAATCTTCAGTAGAATCAGAAACTTCGTCTGAAGTAGAATCGTCTGTTGAATCGCTCAATTCTTCTGAATCGCTATCCGCATCACTATCTGAATCTTCAGCAGAATCTGAAACTTCGTCTGAAGTAGAATCGTCTGTTGAATCACTCAACTCTTCTGAATCACTGTCAGCATCGCTATCTGAATCTTCAGTAGAATCAGAAACTTCGTCTGAAGAAGAATCATCTGTTGAATCTGCATGCTCAGCCGAATCACTATCAGCATCTGAGTCTGAATCTTCAGCAGAATCAGAAATTTCGTCCGAGTCTGAATCTTCAGCAGAATCAGAAATTTCGTCCGAGTCCGAATCTTCAGCAGAATCTGAAACCTCATCAGAATCACTGAACACATCGCTATCACTATCAGCATCAGAATCAAAATCTTCAGCAGAATCGCTATCTTCAGTCGAATCACTATCCTCAGTCGAGTCAGAAATCTCATCAGACTCAGCGAGTGAGTCATGGTCTTGATCATACGTAATCGTATCATCATCAGCCGCAATCGTGCCAACACCGTTTAAGGTCTTCGCATTTTTCAGTGAAACCGCAGTCATGATAGCTGTCGCTTTGTCAGCTACCCAGCCCGTTTCATCGTTAGCTTCAACTGCGTTCATCGTGACATTGCCATCAGCATCTACCTCTGCGCCGTTTTCAGCCGCAGTGCCATTTACCGTCTCGCTCGCAGGATCGATCGTATAGTCTGCTCCCGCGGCAGTCGGATGCGTGTCAACATCGCCATCCACAGCGTACAAACTCAAGTCAGCGCCGTCAGGAATTTCTTCCCCCGTCACCAAATCCTTGAAGTAAGTCTTCGTCACCGTGACCGACTCAACCGTATCGAAATTCTTCGACGGATCAAGCGGATACACATTGTGCACCGTGTAGGATACAGTAAATGTCTCAGTTGTTTCAGCCGTATTATGGACTAGACTAATAGTAACAGGCGCATTATCCGTGCTGAAAACAGCATCATCGACAGGCACACCATTTGCTAACACCACGTATCCAGCTGCTTCATAGGACGCGATTAGGCTTGCAATTTGCGCATATTCAGGTGAGTCTGTGATCTTGCTATCAGTCACGCCAGTCAAAGTAACAGACGGTGTAGACAGGATAGTAGACGGATCAGTCGCATCAACAAAGTTCACAACAAGTGACTGAGGATCAGCTTCATAGCTTGCAGTCAAGACCTGTTGATGGGTATCTGTCGTGCTATTGCCGTTATTTGTCGTATCAAAGGTTGTCATTACAGCAAGTGCAGCAGCAAGTGATGGATAAGTATTACCATCCTGGTCAGTAATCGTAAGCGTATAGCCAGGACGTGCCAAGTCAGCATCAGTCGTTGTCGCCGTGATCGCACTACCACTATCACCAGTCAGTGTTTCATAGACCTGGCTACCGAGCGGATCAGTGTTATTTGTTTTGATGATAGCTGTTTGTTGCGCAGCCGCTGTCGTCAAGCTAACGTTTTGGATCGCATCATCCGTGTCGCCAGGATTGTCATTATCATCGTAGTTACCCGTGATAGTCGCTGTCTTTCCATCCGCAGAGATGGTCACCGTCAACAAATCACTATCACTGCTGCCTGCTGTAAAGTAATAGCCAGGTGTAGCCGTGATAACTGTTGAAACAGTTTGATTTGACGCACCAGCCAGGGTTTGACTAGCTGTATAAGCCCCAGATACCGCAACATCGATCTCTTGCGGGTTGGGCACATAGACAAAGGTGATAACACTACCATCAGCCTGATACGTGTTTCCATCAGCAACACTGTCCGCGTCAAATGATACGCTCACAGCCACATAACCAGGAATCTTAGGCGCATCTGCTACTGTTGTCGTGATTGGATCACCAACAGCACCTTCAGGCGTGTACTCAGTCCCAGCGGCCGGCGTCAGGATTTCACCATCTTCTGACTCATAGATAACCGTTGCTGGAATCTTGATTTTTTCATATGAAACGGTAAATTGTTGCACACTTGCATCTGTCGTTGCACCAGTTCCGTTTGATGTATTATCAAATGGATTGGCCTTCAAGGCAGCTGCTAGTGTGGCATATACAATACCGTTAGGTCCTGTAACTGTGTACGTATAGTTTTTAATATCAAGGTCGGCATCTGTCAGGTCTGAGACCATATTTGCCGAGCTGACGCCTGTCATCGTATCAAGCGTAGCAGCACCATTAGGTGATGAGCTATCGCTTACGATAACAGCTTGTTGGAAGTCGGCTGTCGCAAGCAGATAGACGTCATACGTCCAGCTATCAGTGTCTGCATCATAAGTTCCCTGCGTCCCAAAAGTTTCAGGAAGTGCACCGTTAGTAGGCGTTTCAAATGAGAACGGAGAAGCAACTAGGCTAAACCCGTTAGGGATCCACCCCATTTGTTGGAGACCAGTCGTCAATACCGAACCTGGTGCAGTCCATAGGCTTCCCAACTGGGTGCTAGTTGGATCACCGTAGTTTCCGATACCTGTTTGTGGTGAAACAGAAAGCACATAGTAGACCGTCCCATCAGGATCAGTTACCTCAGGTACTGCAACACCATCTGCGTCAACAGGACGCGTCGCAAACTCGCTTGCCGCAACGATCGTCGTCATGTTGATGATTGCACTAGGCTGCGTAGATGAGTAGATGACTTGAGACTTAGTTGTTGCTGCACTCGTCGTAAAGACTACAGTTTGCGCAGTTGCGTTATTGACAGATAGGAAGTATGTTGTCCCGTTGATAGACGTCTGAGCAGGTGCATCCACGGCACTAAAGACATAGCTCAGGCCATCAGCAGAAGGCTCCCCATAAGTGCCATCGGCTGCCGTCCAGACAGTGTTTGTAACAGAATCATTTGTGATCAGGTCAGTACCGACAGTTTGTGTTCCTGTGACACTTTGTGTGACAACATTTGCTTGGAGCGTGTTACCTGTTGTCTTGTCTGTATAGTCAACTGTCCGTGTAAACGTCTTAGTCGTCGTGACACCATCGATTTTATGCACAAGATTGATGACCAGATCTTGATCTGTGCCAGTATCATTATCAAAAGTGATGGTCAAAATACCTGCCGCACTGATTGAGACGCCACTAACTGCGTTGCCATCAGCATCTGTCACGGTTGTTTTCGTCAGATCATAACCTGAGTTCAAGAGACTGCTCAGATCATAGGACTTAGTTTGACCAGACAGTGCAATTGCCGTTTGGCTGGCAAGTGTGCCACCGCTTGCGTCTTCGACATATGCTAAAGCATTCACATCGACGTCTTTAAAGCTGACATTTGCCGTCTGTGTTAACAGACTCGCAGTTGCTTGGTCAACGTCGTTTTGTGATGCATTATCATCCGCCAAGACAGTTTGTGCGTTTGGCAAGTTGTTGCCAAGGTCACCTGTAACAGATGAGCCGTCAGTCGCTGTCAAGCTACCATCACTTGCGAGCGACACGTTTGCGACTGCAGCTGCAAGCACGTTTTTATTGACCGCTTGATAGACGACATCAGTCGTTGCTGTCCCAGACAAGAGGCTGTTTGCCTGCGTGAGCGCCATCGTATACGTTGCCGCGGTAAATGTTCCGTCAGCAGTTGTCGCTGACGTACCCTCTACAGGTGAGTCGATAGCTGTCGCACTCGCAAACAAATCTGGATCAGTAGCAGTGATTCCTGCTGTCGCAGTGATACTCAACGTCACACCAGCCGTGTTCAAAAGTCCATTCAAACCAGAGTTTGTAAGCGTATTACCCGCAGCATCAAGACCGATGATACCATCATCAATCGCCTTAAGTGTAGAAACGAAACCATTTGTTCCTAAGAAGAAATTAGAGATACGTTGGGAAATACCAGCGGCAGCAATGTTAGCCATACCATCGGTATTGGGCATAGCAGCAGAAATACCCGATGCAAGTGTAGAAATAATCGCGCCATAAATCCCTGAACCAAAGACTGCTTGAACACCAGCAACGAACTGACTAGGCGTCATTCCAAGGATTTGACCAATCAATCCCCCTGTATTAAAGGCTGAAGTAACACCAGCAGCAGATGAATCTGAATCCCCAATGGCATCAATTGTAACTTGGGTTGAAATACCATTGTTATCGATGTTATAAGTACCATCAGCTTGCAATGTAGACTTCACTGCACCTGCACGTGAGTCAAAGGTTGCGATTTGTACATTCAGTGACGCTGCATATTGTGCTGCATTGGCATCATTTTGTGCCAAGGCTGCTTTTTGTGCATTGATAACTGAAGTCAAGATAGAGCGTACAAAGTCAGCACCATTACCCGTCTGACTCGCATAAGAGTTCAAAAGGTTGGTTAAGCTTGTGATAACCGCTACTGTTGTCGTATGGATCGTGTTCGTTACCTGCAAAGAAGCTGCGTAAGTAACTGATGGCAAAATCTCACTGTGGTTGTTCAACAAGCCAGACGCCACAGCATTTTTTGCAGTGTTCATGTACGTCGCAACCAGACCACCGACAAGTGGTGGGATAGACGCCGTATAGCTGTTGATGTCGTTTGAGATGGCATTAACAGCCAATAAGAGCGCATTAACTTTTGGTTGAAGCGCGTTTACGACTGTAGCAGACGCATCAACATTGATATCTTTGAGCGAATAGGTCCCATCACCATTATCTGTCATGAAGTCAAGTATAGTAGATGATGTCAAGCCTGATGACTTCATAAAGGCAATCAAGTCACTCGCAGCACTCGCAACATTGGCAGACGTGTCTGACATTTTAAGTCCAGGAATAATCGCAGTAATAATACCGCTACCTTGAGCAGCGCTTAATACGCCAGCATAGCCATTTGTACCATTTTGAATATCTGAGATAAGTTCAGTTTCTTTGAGGTAGGCATCACCCATGAGCTTGTAGTTAGCAGCAGTAGCAGAGTCAGTTGCGCTGGCAGCTAAGGCATAATAACTTGCGGCAGCCGAATAGGCATTCGCAATTGTCGTTGCTTTTGTAAAGTCAAAAGTGATACCAACTGGGAAGGCTGTCATAACAGATCCAGCACTACCTGTACCCGCAGCTACTGTTGTACCCGTGATTTTCACGTCCGTCGCTAAGCTTTGAGCAGCAACAGAAGACACATAAGCCGACTCAGTAATTCCACTCGCAACAACGGGTGTTTGCGAGTTATTGGCTGCAGTGATATAGGATGCCAACGCTGAAACAGCTGAAATAGGAGCAGATGTCCATTGTGCAATTGCTGATGAAGCAACATTAACAGACGTGTTAATCAATACTGGTGAACCATCATTAGCGATTTGAGCGGCCAAATAACTATTTGCAGCAGAAATTGCACTCGCTTGAATGTTCAAATAACTATTTGCTGCCGAATTTGCAGCTGAGGCAAGTTGATTGATTGACACAACGGCTTGTTGAAGAACAGTTTCGTTTGAACCGGTGAACATAGAGATTTCACCAACAACACCACTGAAAATAGTTGCAGTTTTATAATTTGCAGATTCAGGGTTATTCTGATTCACGTTTTGCATATTTCCTGGATTTGCAGAAGTGGTATTTGAAGCGTTGTTATCTAGTGCTAACCGATTTAATGCGGTCTCAACAGCCGCTGCAGCAGTTTGAATTGCTGCAAGTGCGGAAGCATCACCATTCATAGCATTCAAAGCATTTGTTTTAAGTGCATTAATATAATTGATAACTGCTGGCCAGTAAGTACTACTTGCATTACCAGAACCAATGATGTTATAAGGAACTAAAATATTCGGAATTGTTTGACCACTTAAAATCAAGGTTGATGTACCTGGATCAGGAATAGGCGTGAAAGACGTACCAATCGTAGTATCGGTACCTGGTTTTGGAACTGAAGTTCCATCTACGAATGTTGGATAAGCTGCTATAACTGAATTTGCAACAGTTATTCCAGTAGATCCGGAAGCTGACGTTGCCGAAACAGCGCGAACATCAGTAATTAAGTGCTTAATTGTATCAGCAATTATTGCAGAAGCAGCAGATGAACGAGTTGATTGAACGGCATCGATTACTGCTTGTGCACCTGCAGCTTGGGATGTTGTTTGTGATGCTTGAGCTGCATAACTTTGCTCAGCAAGACCTGCAGATGTAGCAATTGCCATATATGACAAATAACTTGAATCATTTGTATGAACGTTTGAAGTTAGATATGCTGAAGAACCACCGATTGTGGTTACAAGAGTTTGACCTGTAGCAAGAAGGCTAGTTTGAGCAGCTGCTAAACTTTGTGTTGCACTTGAAGCACTTATATAAGCCGTTGCAGTTGAGGCTGCTGAACCATTCACATAGGCATTAGAAGCTGATACAACTGAGTTGTATTGAGATGTTGCAGTTGAAAGAGCTGTTGAGTTAGCTGTTGAAGCAGCTAAGGCACTCGAATACACTAACGAATTAGACGTATAGAGTGAATTTTGAGTTGATAGTACAGTTGAGTTTGAAAGATAAACACTATTCATGCTCGTAATTGAGCTTGAATTACTATCTATGAATGGATATCCTTGTCCATCATTAACAACTGTGCCCGAATGTGCAACAGATGAAGCGAGTACATAATAACTTGACGCTAAAGACAGATTCCCAGTACTTGCGGCTGAGTTTGCTTGTACTAAGTATGATAAATCAGAACTTCGATTAGCATTTGCGTTTCCAAGAATAAACACCGAATCAATTGGTGCTGCTGAAACTTGTGAATAAACAGTAGAAATAAGTGATGTTGCAGATGACGCATATGATTTGATTGCTGAACTAGCTGCAATTGCTGCATTAGATGCTGAAATTGCTGCAGCACTTGCTGATGCAATGAGTGCATTTAATGAAGCAGCAATCGATGTAGAAGTACTTACAGCATTTGAATAAGGTGCAACTGATTTAGCATTTGATGCTTCTTGAGCAGCAACAGATGAGAAATATGAAGTCCCAGCTGATGCGTAGATCGAACTTGCCGTTGATGATGCTGTTTGGTAGGCAGCCGACACTGATTGGAAAGCTGAACTTGTATCATTTTCAACTGTAACATCTGCTACATCAGCATTACTAGGCACAGTAACAGTTAAGCTAACAGTGTTATTAGCATATGCAGAAACTGTAGAAGATGCACCTGAGAAAGTAGCGTCAATATCAAAGTTAGCTGATGTTGTGCTATCTGTCACACCAGAACCGCTGTTGACAACCGTGATTGCCCCTTGGTCGTTAGCGTTCGATGCTGTTGAACTGTCTTGCGTGCCGACCACTGGATAGGTAGAACCGTAGTCAGAGGTTGACGCCATCACAGACGCAGAGCTAGCAACAACACTGTTGGCTGAAGACAAGGTTGATGACGTCGCAAATGACGTACTTGCGCCAGAAAGACCAGCTGAGCCATCGTTTTGCGTCGCAGTATTGTCCACTGCTACCGCTGCACCTGAGAGCGCTGCATTTGAGACAGCTGCAGACGAGCTTGCCGCTTCTGCTAAAACCATAGCAAGCGCAACTTTTTTCCCTGCTGATGCAAGTGATGAGGCCGCTGAGGTTTGACTTGCAACTGCTGATGCATCATCCCCATTGACCACGCCCAAAGACGTCACAGCACTGCTGTTACTTGTAGCTGATGATGACGTTGCGACTGCACTACTAGTTGCCGCACTTGCTGACAAGCTAGCCGATGTGCTTGCCGATGTAGACGCTGCTACACTTGCCGACGTGCTTGCTGACAGACTTTGTGCGTATGAGCTTGCGGCTACTGAAGTAGCTGGCGCTTCTGTCGCAGAAATCATAACATATGTTACTTGATAGCTGACATTTTCAGATGCCGTGCTTGCAGCAATCTCGTAAGTCTTGCTATCGTCTGTGACCTCAGTTTTTTGATCAGGCGTTGCAGTGTTCGCCACATACATGTTGTAGCCTGCAATCGCATAGGCACGCAGATCTACCTGAGCAAAGTCTGTCCCCTCATTGACCGTTTGTGTGAGCTTGTTATTTGTGAGCGACGCAAAAGCAGGCGTCCCAGTCGGCAGACTGAATGACACCGTTTGCGTGTATGACGAAACAACGGCAGGCATAGGCGTTGCCGTTGCATCGGTTGAGCTTGTCGCATTATCATCACCAGACGAGCCTGTGCCTGTTGATGAAGTTTGTGTTTCATCAGCTTGCGCGACCACACTTTGACTCATGAGCGTCCCACCGGCCAAAGCCATCAAGATGGAACTTGCGTAGAGCCAGTTCTTTCCTTTCTTCCAAGATCGAAAGTGCGTGTGCTTTCTTTCAATCTTAACTGAAGGATCATGTTTCATGATTTTACGTTTCATGTATTTCTCCCTATAAAATTTCAGATAATTACCTGATTAGGACTCAAATTTTTACCTAATTAGGTATATTATATCACTTGATCAGTAACAAGTAAATACTTTTAGCTCAAATATTGATAAATTAGAAGTGGTTTTATTGAAGAAAACTTTCTTTTTAATCTACAACTCATAGTCATGTGATATATTAGCTTTCTATTCCTATTTTACCGCTATTTCAAAGGATAAAAAAATGATATGATTGATGGTGTTTTGATGGAGAAACTAGTGCATATCTGATTTTTAGAAAAGATTGGTTAGGAATACACATTCTCATAAAATACACATAATCATCAATAAATACTTTTTGTCACGCAACATCATTTTTACCATTGACACCACTCTCAAATATGTTATAATAAAAAACATAACTTTTAGTTATGAAAAAGCGCTAGTGGATCCCCTACCCCTAGCGCTTTTGTTTTGCCAAAAATCTAGTAACTGTCTGGGTTGACAGATGAAGTATAACATGAGACAATAAGTATAACACGAAGAGCAAAGTATAACACAGAGAGTAAAGTATAACATGGCAAAAAAAGAAATCTCCCCTTTTGACCCTTCCTTTGGAGGACTCCCAAACACTTATATTGAAAGAAATCAGGTCTTTCCTTATATGGAAAATGCCGCTTTGACTAGCCGCGGCCCTTGGAAAACAACCGTTGTTTCTGGTGTCCGTGGCAGTGGCAAGACAGCATTACTGACGACGCTCTATCAACATCTAGAAAAAAACAGTAAAGCTATCGTCATCATGAATGCGATGAGCCCACAGTTGCTAGATAATATCATCCATGATTTGTATGCAGCCTTATCAGCTAGCCAAAAAGAGATTGTCGATAAAACAATCAGCGGTATCACACTTCCTGGTTTCTCCATAGACGTCAAAAGCGAGAAAAGAGACTTACTAACCTTAACTGATACCTTTCATTCACGCTTTAACCTGCTAATCGAACATCTCAACCAACAACATAATACCGTTACCATCCTCATCGATGAAATCATCGTAGAAGATGAGTCACAGCAAGCCATCATGCGGACACTCGCAAATGAGTATCAAGTCGCTGTCAATAAAGGCCGAAAAGTGAGTTTATTCATGGCAGGATTGCCTAATAACATCGAAAAAATCCTCCAAGAAAAGTCCTCGACTTTCATCAATCGTGCCAAAAGAGTCTTTCTCGATGATATTAAACTTGACGACGTTAAGCATTCTTATCTCTCTGTCTTTCAAGACGACATTGACCAAAAACGGCTCACACGAGACATTGTCCTGAAAGCTGCCGAACTCACAGAGGGCTATGCCTATCTCGTTCAGCTCATCGGCTATTATCTATTCGAAAACCTCAAGATGGGCTTGTACAACGAGGATGCGCTAAAGTATGCGCTCATATCAGCTAAAGATGACCTGTTTCAAAACGTTCACAGCATTATCTTCATGGAGTTACCCGAGAAACAAAAGGAATTTCTCATCGCCATGGCTGAGGATGATGCCGAAACAAAAGTCGCAGACTTACAAGAACGAATGAGTGCCGACAAAGGTTACATCGGTCAATACAGATCTCGTTTGATTAAACTCGCTTTGATAGAGCCCGCTGGACACGGCTTAGTCAGATATACCATCCCTTTCACTAGGGACTTTATCCGAGACTACTATGAAGACGTCAACGTCTGGTAACCTTGCATTTTGCCAGCTTTCTCACTGAGAGAGCTGGTTTTTTTGCATCAAAAAAGGACGCCACCGGCATCCTTTTCACTTTATTTGTTTATTTCGCTGCTGCGTAGAGTTCGTTGACTTTGTCCCAGTTGACAAGTTCAAAGAATGCTGCGATGTAGTCAGGTCGTACATTGTGGTATTTGAGGTAGTAAGCGTGTTCCCAAACATCAAGTCCCAAAACAGGTGTTTCGCCGTCTGAGATAGGGTTATCTTGGTTGGCAGTTGACGTTACTTTGAGTTCTCCTGCTGCATCAACGACAAGCCATGCCCAGCCAGAGCCAAAACGACCTGTTGCTGCTGTTTTGAAAAGTTCTTTAAACTCAGAAAAACTGCCAAATTTTGCTGCGATGGCGTCACCAATCTCACCAGTTGGGTTACCACCAGCGTTTGGTGCCAAGATTTCCCAGAAAAAGCTGTGGTTGACGTGACCGCCACCGTTGTTTTGAACGGCAGTACGGATGTCATCTGGTACAGAAGCCAAGTCTTTGACAAGCTCAAGCGCTGATTTATCAGCAAGTTCGCTGTGTTTATCAATCGCTGCATTCAAGTTTGCCACATAAGTCGCATGGTGTTTGTCGTGGTGCAACTTCATCGTTGCTTCGTCAAAAAATGGTTCAAGCGCATCATAAGCGTAAGGAAGTTCTGGAAGTGTGTGTGCCATAGTGGTACCTCTTTCTATCATTGGTTGTTGACCGGGATTTTCCAGCCATTTCAATTGTTCTAACTTCATTTTACCTAAAAATCAGCTCAGTCACTAATGATTTGATTAGAAATTTAGGCTTTATTTCACCGTGATACTATCATCTGGTGCGTAGTTGCCACCCAACTCTTTTTCAGACAAGGCTTTCAAAGTCCCGTCTTTTTTGAATTTTGCGATTTGGGCATTTACGGCTTTAACAAAGGCTTTGTCCGCATCTTTCGGGAAGAGATAGTATGAGTTTGGATTATCGCGCTCGCCTGTGATATCGATGACTTTGAGGTTGCTCAAGCCACTTTCTTTGATAATCTGTTTAGCAGATACGAGGTCTTGCAGCTTGAAGTCGAGCTTGCCGTCTGAAACTTGTTGCAACTGCGTCGCTAAGTCAGCCTCGGTATAGGTAAAATCAACCTTTGTTTTAGCTGTTTTATTGAACTCTTCGAGTGAGTTTGAGTAGGTCGTCCCTGTTTCAGACGTCGTTTTTTTGCCAGCAATGTCAGCCCAACTCTTGATGTCGCTACCTTTTTTGACAACGAGTACACCAGGGTTTTTAGCAATCGGATCTGAGTAGATATATTTTTCAGCGCGCTCAGCTTTGTAGCCAAAGTTATTGGCAGCAAGCTGGAAACGACCTGTGTCGAGATTGGCAAGGACAGATGGAAACTCTGTCACTTCAAACTTGAACTTGTACTGTGGCAGTGCCTTGTCAATCTTTTTAGCAAGCTCAATGTCGTAGCCAGTCAGCTTGCCATCAGCCGTTTTATAGGTAAATGGTTTTGGCATACCCGCTGTGCCGACTGTGATTTCTGTCACTTTCGCGCTAGAGCTTTTGCTTGTCTTATCTTTGTCGTCTGACTTGCCGCAGGCAGCGAGACTTGTGACTGCAAGGACAGCTGCAAAACTAAGTGCGATTTTGGTGATTTTTTTCATGGTTGTGATTACTCCTATTGATTTGATTATTTATCGTCTGGGGCGTTATATTTCCCGAGATATTCTTTGCTGATTTTCTCCAAAGTACCATCTTTTTTGAAGGCAGTGATTTGTGCATTGACTTGGCTGACTAACTTTTTATCCGCGTCTTTGGCAAATAAAAAGTATGAGTTCGGATTGATACTGTCATCTGTGATTTGTACCACGTCGACCTTATCAAGTTTTTGATTTTTCACCACATCTGCTGCGATGAGATCATCTGTCAGCGTGAAGTCAACGGCGCCATCTTCTACTTCTAGGAGACGTTTTGCCCAGTCGGCTTCTGTGTAGTTGATTTTGATTTTATTGCCATGTGCAGCGTTGTATTTTTCAAGTACCGCCGTATAGTTGGTGCCAGCACCTGTCGTGGTTGTTTTGCCAGCTAGATCTGCGAAACCTTTGATGCCACTGCCTTTTTTGACGACTAGGACCAACGGATTTTTGACAACTGGTTTTGAAAACGTGTACTTTTGCGCACGCTCATCCGTATAACCAAAGTTATTAGCACCAATCTGCACACGACCTGTGTCCAAGTCTGTCAAGATCGACGTGAACTCTGTCACCTCAAACTTAAACTTGTAGTCCGGCAGTTTTTTGTCAATGGCGCGTAGCAGGTCAATGTCGTAGCCTTTTATCGTATCACCTTCTTTATAGGTAAAAGGCTTTGGCGCAAGACTTGTGCCTACGAGAATCGTTTTTGCTTTTGTCGTATCTTGACTGGCTTTTGTGCTATCTGACTTGCTTTGTTTACCACAAGAAGCAAGGCTTGTCACAGTTGCAACAGCGAGTAAACTTAGTGCAATTTTGCTTATTTTTTTCATAAACCCTCCTATTCATTCCCATATATAGTTGATTGTCCTTTTCCGGACTTCTCTATTGTCTCATGACTTTCTTGCTTTGGGTATTAGATTTTTGGAAGGGATTGATTTGATTTTTCAAATACCTAGTCTTCCCAGATGCTTGTATCTGGCCCTAGTGCTAGCAAGTTCCTGGGGTTTTCGGCGTGATTGCCCAGTGAATAGCCCATTTTGATAGACTGGAAGTTTGTCGTTTCGTGAAATGCTGGGATGTGATAGAGTGTTTTCGCATATCGCCAAAGGTTTGGAAAGTCAATCAGGCGGTTGCGGTTGGTCCGAAAAATGCTGTAGTAAGCCACGTCAAAACGTGCCAAGGTCACATAAAGTCGGATGTCACTGTCGGTCAACTGGTCGCCAAAGAGAAATTTCCTATCACTCAAACGTTGTTCTAACTTGTCAAGTTGGTTGAAAAGCAGGTGATAGTTTTTCTCATATGCCTCTTGCGACTTGGCAAATCCTGCTTTGTAGACAGCGTTATTGACTTCATTAAACAAGACGTCGTTTAGGGCGTCGATGTCGCTGCGCAGATTTTCAGGATATAGCTCTGGTGCGTCTGGCGCGATAAAGTCAGTGAAGTTCGACTCGATCTGCGTCGTGATGTTGTGATAGTCGTTACTAATCACTTTCTCGGTCGTCAGATCGACAATGGTCGGAATCGTCGCGCGGCCCGTGTAGTCTGGATCAGTCTGCTCATAAATCTCAGCTAGATACTCGATACCAAGCACAGGATCACGATCTCCCGCGTCCAGCGAAAAGCGCCAGCCTTTTTCCGTTCTGACAGGATAGACTTTACCCTCGCTGATGACATCTTCGAGCCCAAGCAGGCGTCTGATGATAGCAACACGGTGACTCCATGGACAAATCTCACCCCAAATCAACCGGTAACGCCCAGCCTCAGCGGGAAACTCCTCCCCACCAAGTACCCCTGTAAAATAGTTCTTCTGACGGTTGAAACTCCCGTCTTTTGTGATTTCATTTTTATCTTCGCTAAATGCCACTGCCATCGTTTTCAAATCCTTTCTTGTCTTAAACTTAACTTTCTTCATTGTCTCATAGCTTTTTTAGTTTGAAATTTGAAAAATAAAAAACCCGTGATAGTCAAAAACAATCACGAGTTTGTGTTTATAGGCTCAATTCAAGTCAATGGTAACCGTCATCTGATTGTCCGCCCATGAGTGTACAGCGCTGATGCCTTGTGAATTTGTGCCTGTGTGCGCCTGATGATCTTTCAAGGTCGCCATCGCAGCCTGATAAAAATTCACGCTTGACCAGCCCATCCCTCCTTCAAGTCCATCAACAAAAAGTTTGTAAAATGTCGTTTCAATCTTATCGTCAAAAGTTGTGATGCTGATTTCTGTGACGGTTTTTAAATCTTCTGATGTCGTGACTTCCATGGCTGCGTCGGCATCACCAATCCTTGTGATCTTATGTAGTGCTTCAGGCAAGGCAAGCTCATTTGGCACACTTTTATTGAAATTTTTTCGTAAAATATCATAGGTTAAGCTCATTTTCTGCTCCTTTAGGGCATGACCAGTCCGTCATTTGTCGATGAAACCTTCATCTATAAACCACTGCTTATCTTGCGGCAAAAAACGGATAAATCCTGTATTGAGGTATGAAAATCCTAGATTTTCATAGTAGTCAAAGGTTTTCGGATGCGTGTACAGCGTGACAATCTGCCCAGCTGCTTGATCAAGTAAGTTGTTGATAATCTTGCGCCCAACCCCTTGATTTTGAAGCGTCGGCGAAACGGCGATATTGTAGATATTTGCCTGTAAAACACCGTCAGACAAGGCTCTCCCTACACCAACAAGCTTACCTGTCGCATCATCAATGGCAAAAACTTTGTAAAGACTGTTTTTAAATGATAGCTCAACCAAATCAGCCGGCAAACTAGAAATCTCAACCTCCTGCATCAAACTCGCAACATCACGATAATTAATCCCAGCATCAGTTGTTTGGTATTGTATGGACATGGCTACTCCTTTAGCGAAGAACGACGAAGTCGTGATGAACTTAGGGAAGTAGCTATGCACAGGCTTGGCGGTTTTACCGCTTAGCCGTTGGGCTGGCTACTCCTTTAGTGAAGAACGACGAAGTCGTGATGAACTTAGGGAAGTAGCTATGCACAGGCTTGGCGGTTTTACCGCTTAGCCGTTGGGCTGGCTACTCCTTTAGTGAAGAACGACGAAGTCGTGATGAACTTAGGGAAGTAGCTATGCACA
>NZ_BLLH01000011.1 GCF_011170065.1 Pseudolactococcus insecticola
AGTCGTGGTTATTTAGGAAAAATTCGAGTGACAACGTAATCAAGATATTTTTGATTACGAAGTAATCTTGATGCTCCGACTTCAAACGTTAATAACCGCTAGGTTTAGTTAAGTCGGTGTAGTTCACTTGCAAACTACTCATCCAGAAGACCCAACTGTTGGGTATCCAGGTATTTCTAAACTTCGTGACCAGATGATGATAATGGATACAGCGCCTAAATGGCCCAAAAAGCCAAGATTTCGGTTAAAGGAACCATTCCTAAAAGAAATCGTTCAAGCACATTTCGATAAGAATCCACATGCAATAGATGTCAATATTAGCAGCTTTAGTCAATTTGACGCGTTATTGAACAATTTCACATTGAAATATCAGGGGAAACCACTAAATGCAATTTGCGAGGATTTGGGTTTAAATATAAAAGACAACAAAGGAGTTGTTGAAAAGGTCATGGCAAAGTATTTTGGATCTAATGAAGCAAAATTGAAAAATGTTGAACTATTTTCTAAGGTTGGAATCATTCCGAAATCAATTACACTTTCGCCAAACGGGAAAAGAACAGAGGATATGAAATTCGATTCAGTTGACTTTGATGAATGGACTGAAAATGAAACCTTCGAAGAATCTGCAATTTTTGATTATTTCTCAAACCATAATTTTGTCTTTTTGATATATGAAGAAGCTTATAAGAATGCTCCATTGAAAAAAAATAAATTCATTGGATTTAAGCGAATAATGTTTGATGAAGATTTTGTTGATAGAAAAATTCGTGACTTATGGACGACAGTAAGAAATCTTGTTGTCAATAACGAGTTAAAGGAAGAATATATTCGTTTAAAGAAAACAGGCGAAATTAGATATACACCTACTACTAACGTTCCTATGACGAGAGTTAATTTTCCAAAGTCAACAGAAAATATTGCATTTTTAAGAGGAACTGGGAGTGACGCAGCGCAAAAGACAGAAATGGTAAACGGTATTCGCATGTATCGACAGTATTTCTGGCTACGTGGTGATTTCATGGTTGATTTGCTTGATAAGATTGATTATCTCTAGGATGGTTTTTCGCACTTACATAAATCCATGATTTCATTTCATTTCATTGTGAAAAGATTTATTGATAGAATAAAACTAACAGCAATTACCTATGAAAAAACCGAAAAGAGGTCTATCGTATGTTTTTTAGAAAAAAAATCAAAGAAACCACTTCTGAATCATCATCTATCAGCAACGTTGTTAAGCACAATTTCAAACCAATACCAACAGAAATTAATATCACCATTTCTAAAAATAACTCTGGAAAAGAATTTGTCGAAGTTATAGTCGAACATATGAGCGATAATATGAGCGAACCAGAAAAGTACACCTATTTAGCAAATATTTTTAAAGACATTCATGATGATTTTTCTAGGAAAGGTGCGCGTGATTGTCCAACTGAAAGAAATCATTTGAGGATAATATGAAAAAACAGTTGTCAATTATTTTTGACAACTGTTTTTGTGAATCACAAACCTTAAAGTTCTAAGCCATTAGATTTGTTTGTAGCTACTGTTTGAACAGTAGAATTTTGAGATGCTGAATCGTTCATATTTCTCAGATTAGAATCATCATCACGACTATTTTTTTCACTAGCACTATTTTTAGCTTTCGCAGCAGCAAGTAATGCAGAAACTTTATCAATCGGTGCTTCAGGAACTACCTCAGCAGGTACTTCTTTGACAACTGTTTCAGGTATCACTACTTCTGAATGATTACTTTCTTTTGAATTAATTTCCGCCATGACTTCTTCATAAGTTTTTTTCAATTTTGGCTTATTAGAAATTGTTTCATTTTCAGCTATTTCTACTTCAGACGCTACCACAGGAGTTATATCGTTATTCACTGTTTCAAGTACTACCTCAGGAGTTATATCGTTAGTCACTGTTTCAAGTACTACCTCAACAGGAACATCGTTAATCACTACCTCAGGTGCTACCGCAACAGAAACATCGTTAATCACTACTTCAGGTACTACATCAGCAAACTCAAGATCTTGCAAAAATTCTTTAACCTCAGCATTTAAATTATCATCAGCAAGATTAACAATAGTTTTAGGCTCGATAGAAACCTCTTTAACAGAAGTTTCAGCAACAGTAACTGTTTCAGCTTTACGTCTTTTATCCAGCACAACATCAGAAAGTCTACCATCAGACAATGCAGTGTACATTTTATCGCCTAGTTTAGTACCCACAAGGCTACTAAATCCACCAGAAATATTTTTATACAACGCAACGTCTTTATCATGAGACAATATATAATCAACAGACTTAACTATATCATTATCATTAGTATCAGAAGGTTCAACCATGTCCCATAGCAAAACAACTTTATCTGACTGATCAATTAGTGGTCGTACTTCACTAAATTTCAAATCATCTCTAGTTTTACTAGATTCAACAATTTTTTCACTATTACCTTTTTCACCTGAATTATCCGCACTATAAACATTGATAACATCAGAATAAACTGATACATTATCGTTAAAGTTTGGAATTCTCTTTGTTCCATCTTCTTTTTCAATAGCAAACAAATCAAATACTATATTAACTTTATCAGAATGATCCATTTTAGAATCAACAGCAAGACGTTTCCACTCATTATTAATAACATTATCTATGCCATTTAAATGAATGGTAACTTTGTTATTTTCTGCAATAGCAATATCAAGTTGTTCTTTCATTGACGCATACGCTTTGTCCTTATCAGCAGTTGCTAATGGAAGATTACCAATAGCACTAATATGATATGAATCATCTTTTACATACGAATCTCTGCCACCAATAATACTATTGATTTTTACATCATTTAAAACAACATTTGGATAATCATTCATAACACTAGCTTTGTTAATATTAAGTGTATTTTCCCAGTTTTCAATGTTAGCAATTGGATTAGTAGCTAAATTTAAATCTACTTCTTCTGACAGTATTTGCGCCTGTTCAAGTTCTTCAAGTCGACTAACAATCTTAGCATTTTTTTCAAAAGTATCATAACCCAACTCAGTTATTTTTGAAATTAAATCTTGTTCAAATTCTTTAAAAGTAGGAATATCTTTAATGAACAATGATTTTCTAACATTACCTTTTGGCGTAAATACTGTTGATTCATAGCCTTCAAGATCAAACTTAGAATATTTGTCTCTAAAATTTTTGTCTTTGAACAACAACTGAAGAGCATCTTTTTCAATATCACTAAACACATATCTTTCAGTATCACTTTTAATAAGCCGATTATTATTTAAACGATTTTCAAGTGTCGCTTTATAAGAATCATAACTTTCAACAGATAAATCAGGTGCAACCCCAAGATTTACATCAGGACGAATGCTTTCAATTAAAACATCTGATTTATCATCAATAAGTTTATTGCCAGATATTAAATGACTAAAAAGTTTGTTACTAAAAGTTTCCTCTTTTGAATAAGCTAAAGCATGTAAAATATACCGTTTATCAGTATCATCAAAAGTATGTGAAATAACACCATCTTGGTTAGATAATCCCTTAGCACCAATTTCCAACAAGTTTTTGTTGTAATCAATGCCTAAATTATCCATTTTTATGCTATAAAGCGCAATGAAAGTATTAGTCTTCATTGTAGGTTTATCTCCACGTTCAAATGCTTTGACAGTATCTGTTGTGAATCCACTAACTTTATTCATAGATAACAATTGAACATCTCGAAGTGTAAATTTACCGTCATAATTTTCTTTAAGAGAAGAAAGCATATTATAGATTGCTTCTTTTTTCTTAGGATCCTTTTTCAATTGGAATACAGATTGAACGGCAGGCTGACTCAACGCATATAATGCGTAAGAGATTTCAGCATTAGCACCACCATATAATGTACCACGTTGTTGTGACGTACCGCCAAGTCCTACCATATCTTGCTTAGCACCCAATGCAAGCTCATTAAGCTCACGTGCTTCATCTTTAATTTTTGCATAATGCAGCGTTTTTACATCTTCAATCTTACCAGAGTCACCTTTAAGAGACCATTTAGACTGTTCTTCAACGTCTTCTCGCAGATTTCCATCGTAATCACGAATACCAGCAATCATTTCAAGAGAATGATAAAGAGAATCGTCAGATTCAAAAGATAGAGCAGCATGACCAAGGTCATTGTATGCATTTTGCTTAGTGATACTATCAACTTCGTTCACAAATTTCATTAAACGTTCTCTATATATATCATCTGATAATACTAAAGTACGCAATTTTGAATGATAAGCATTTGTAAACGTCCGAGAATCAGTTTTCTTGTCAGCATTTACTACACGTTTAATATCAATAGGCAATTTATCAAAATTATTTTTATCATAAACGAAATCAATGATTGTGTTGTAATAATCTAATGCAATATCTTTCTGATCCCGCTGAGCTGATAATGTGCCACGATATTTTTGATAATATTCTCCAGAAGAATACGCTTCACCCTGTTTTAAAACAAATTCTTTACCATTTCCTTGAAGATTCAGTAATGACGCTTCAATTGAAAGTTGATTTTTTAGGTCAGCCTGCGCTTCTGGCGTTCTAGGATAAATAACTTTAAATGTATCACCATCAAAATCGGCATTCATGAGTTCTGTAATAAGCGGATTGATCATAACACCCGTTACTTTCAAACCATTTTCATCATGCGATTTAGAGGAAACAACTTTAAAACCTTTTGCAGCACCTGCCTGTAGATCAGGTGCACGATTACCCAGAACGTAATCACCTTCTTTGATACCCCATTTTTCAATCAAGTCTTGAGAAATAACCATTTCGTTCAATGCAATCGTTGGATTAGCAGTAATAACAGCAATCATACCATCTTCTGCTTCTGCTCGTTCAATACCACGTCTGAAAAATGAATATTTAGTGTTTCCTTGACCGCTTAGTTTAAATAGTGTTTTATCTTGAATGTCTTTTACTGCTTCGTTAATTTTACGTTCAGTAAACTCTTTAAACGCTTCTTTCAAAACAGGATTATTTTCAATCACTCTTGAAACAGCTGAACGTCCATTAGATTCATTGAATCTATCAGGCATGTCATTAACGCTTGTTTTTCCATCTGCAAATGCTGCACTTCTAAAGATTGCTGTACCTAAATCTGAAAATTCGCTTTCTAAAGTAGGGTCATCTTTAACACTCAAATAAAACGTTCTAAGATGATTTTTTTCAAGATAAGGATCAGCAGATAAATCTTTAATATTGAAAGTTTCGCCAGCTAGTACTGTTTCATACAATTCATTTAACTTGAGAATATTTCTATAAACAGAGGTTGTTTTATCCTCAATTATAGTCCCATCTTGAAGTTGTTGTTCATTACGGAATCTTGCTGAAAGTACTGGAATTTTATTATTAAAGCCTGCTTTAATATATTCTTTCCTTGCTTTGACATAATTCTCTTCATCAGAAGCTTTCGAGTTTTCATATTCACTATAAAGATTAATTGAAAAGTCTTTATTAACGTCAATATAGACATTATCTGAGTTGAAATCTGCTTCATTCTCAATAGCTTTTTTATTATCAAAATAATTAAGTGGTAATGCTAAAGTAGTTTTTGTCTCATTATCTAAAGTCATACCGAAAATTTCAAGCGTACCTTTAAGTTCACGCCATTTTTTCTTAGAGAATTTAGCATTGTAAAACTCATTAATAAGACCTTTAGCATCTTCTGCAGCTAAAATTGGTAACAAACCTGCCCCAATAGCAGCACCTTTAGGGGAATTTTCATCAATAACATGTACTTTTTTCGTAACTTGATGTTCTGTAATACCAAAGTTAAGTTCTACAATACCACCTTTAACAACAGTTCCATCATTAAGTATCATATCCTCTTGTGTTTTACCATCAGCCATAGCTTCTTTAAAAATACCAGCGTTTTGACGTCCCATAACACTTGTAGGATTAGCAATAACTTCGACACTAGGGTTATTGCCAAAGAACTCAGTAAGGCGATCATAACCATGTTCACGTGCAAATTCAGGATTCATATCAGGATCAACAATTATACCAATAACCCCTTTATTACCATGATAGTCCGTAATTTTATCTCCAATCAAAAGAGGACGCATGCCTGCTTTTGGTTTTAAGTTTTTATCGTAAACTTTATTTTTTTCAGCAAATGCTTTGCTAACAAGAAAACCATCATCTGCAGTCCAAGAACCAATCGTTGTAAAGCCTACTTTTGTATTAGGAGCAAAAGTAATTGTTTGGTTCATTGACTGGAAAGCCATCATCGAACGTGTTGTCATATCGTGTTCAGCATATTCCATTGGTTTAATAGAATTACCGTTTTCGTCAGTAATAACAAGCTCATTTAATGGTGTATAAAGGGATTCGCCTGGTATTATTGTACCATTGGAATTAACTTTAGCATCGCTTGTTAAGAATAACGACAAACCTTGTAAAACAGAGCCTGGATTGGTAGCATTCATATCAATAACATGTTTCAATTCACGCGGTAAAATACGTACATTCATTGCAGGCAGCAGTTCATCACGAATATAATGATGCTTAATATCTTTTGAATAAGTGTCAATTAAATTATCACCTGTATTGATATATGAATCAGCAGTACTATAATAATTCGAGAGCTTAATTTTCTTAAGCAATGTGCCTACAATACCAACTTTAAGTTGTTTCATCATCAAATCATCGTGGTCATTATTCAAATAATCAATTGGCAAACGTGTACCATAACCAGCTAAGCTACTACCATAGTATTTAGTTAATCCTGTTTTATCAATACCAACACCGATGCCGTTATCGTTCACAACGTCAATATACGAGCCAATTTGTCTATTGATAATTTGTTTAACACCTGAGAACAAATGGCTCTCAAAGTCTCTAACACGAAATCGTTCGGCTGCTGTACGTTGTAAAGCAAGCTGTTTAAGTTGTTCTTCAGCAGATAATTTATCAACAAATTCTCTCTCTGGCTCTTGCAAGTTACGATATAATTCTTTTTTAATATCGTCATTGTCTAACCAATTTTCGCCATATTTAGCAAGAACATCATTTCTAACAGTTTCAAGTTGTTCATCTGTTAGTTGAACATAGTAAGCATCGCCACCTGGAACAAATAAGAAAGACGATGATGATGCCTGCACTTCTTCTTCATCAGAAAGAGTTACTACGTCTGTATCCAATTGTTGCTCATCCTCAGCAAGTTCAAACCCTTTAGAAACTGTAATAGTACCATCCTCGTTATATTCAAGAAATGGTCCTAATTCCCCACGACGTTGTACTGTATCTCTATCTGAAATAGTCGGATCTGGATAAGTAATAGTACCAGTCGTTTTTGATAACGTCAAATCATCTAAAGTAAACTCTTGTAAATTACTCGAACGTAAAGAATTTAAATAATCAACAATCTTTTGTGCTTGATCAACGATGAGAGATTCATTATCACCACGTTCAGCTTTATATTCTGAAATCGTCACAAACTCTTGCATAGTATCACTAGGTGCTAAATTTAAAACGAAAAACTCATCAATAGGATCCTTACTAAAATCTTCATATTTAAAAGCTGCTTCATCAAGCAAAGTTGAAAATGAAAATTTACGGCTAACCGAATTTATATCTCCGTATTCAGCAATAAATACTAAGTCAGGAGAAAAAGTTTCGCCTTTTAAGTCACCATATTTAGCAGACATAAAGCTTGACACGACAGCGGCTTTCACATCTTCTTCTGTAATACTACCAGCTTTAACTTGTCTATTGAAAGCAACCATTTTTTCAGGAGTATTAATATCCAAATCTTCAAGCAAACGTTCTTGCCAAGGCAATGCACCATTAGTTACAGAAAATTTATCAATCATTTCTTGATATTTTTCTAAATCAGGCTCAGTTATAGGAGACATTGCAAGTGTGCCATAAAAAGATGGATTTTTGAATCCTTCAATGTCAAAGAACTCTAACGTATCAGTCAAATCTTGCATAACTTCAAAGATTTGATTTGAAATTTCGCCAGACTCACCAACTAAATAAGCTTGTAACGAATCTTCAACTTTATCAAAATTACGTTCACGCATTTGATAAACATCAGAACGTCGTCGTAATTTAACAAAATCACGATTTGAACTAATAATATCGGTTTCTTGAACAAAACCTTGCTTAATGAAATTAAGTGTAACAGGATCTTCTTTAAAAAAGTTAGTCTCAAGATATGATGCTGCTTGAGAATTTGTAGCACTTTCATCAAAAGCACGTTGCATAACTTGCAAAATAGGCTCTGCTGCATACACTGGATAATCATAGCGTTCAACACCTTTATTATCTAAAACAGATATTGAGCTATCATTTTCAGGTTTAACAACACTACGTCTTTGTGCAGAACCAGAAACGGGTTTAAATAGCAAACTTCCTTGCAAAACTTTATTATCTTTAGGTGTCAATCTTTCTGAAATATCTAAAGTATCATGTTCTTTAGCGCCTGGACCATGTTTTAATTCAATATTGTTTCTATATACATAATTAAGCTTTTTAGCAACTAAAGATGTTTCATTTAATAATTGATTATCAGAGCCTTCTTTATATCCAAAATATTCAGCAGGATCGGTAGGAAGACTTGAACGACGCAAGAAAGTTAATAAGTTAGCATCTTCAAATTCGCCACTAATGACACGTGGTACATCTTCATTTCTTGCAAAAAATGCTTCTGTAAGTTTTTCTAAAGCAGAATTTTCATCGCCTGCTACTAAAGCATCAATCTTCTCAAATCCTTCTTCAAAATTTGGTGTTCTAAACCCATTCACAACAACTGGATTTTCAAGTCCGTCTCTAAGAACATTCTTCACGACATCACTAGCAGAAATTAGTTCTTCCCCATCCCATTGATAGATTGGTGTATCGAAATCTGCCGAATTCTTAATACCATCAATAACATTAGCATTTTCATTATAATACGTTTCAGAAAACAATTCTGTAACAGGTTTACTTGAAAATTCTTTAATGGTTTCTTTTTCAAGATTATCAAATTGAGCTTGCGTATAAATTGCTGAACGGTTTTTATAACGTCTATTACGACTTAAGCGAATTTTCTGACCACCAAATTCATTACTAATCTCATAGTCAAAACGTGCAATAGAAGTATTTGTACCGCTTGTCTTACTACCAGTTCCGTGACCTACTGACACCAAAGAAACAGAATCATTATTATAATAGACACCCAGAGAATCAGCAACATCTTTCATAGAAAGTGCTGTTAATAATTCAAGGTTATATGGTATTTTTACAGAGATACCATTTTCCGTTGTAGTTTCCTTGAAAAATAGTGCTCTGTAAGAACTAACATTATAAGAAGCAGAATTTTCAATACCTTCAGCAATGTTTTCAATAGAGTAGTCAGAATTATATATTGATCCCGTACGATTGCCACTAACACCGTCCATAACGACAACCGTTGTTTTCTGTGCATCTTCAAAAACTAAATTAACTTCCTTACTTTCGCCACGTTGATTGCTTACCACATCAAACTGAATACCTAAATCAAATGCTGTCCTAATAGTATTTTCCAAATAGGTATATTTAGAAATAAATGAATCAAGAATACTTGACACTTCTTCACTCATTACAGTAGGGCTATCATCACGATTCAGATTATTTATATTTTCTTTCAAAAACTCTGTTACTTCTGGAATTTTTAGATAATCTTCCAAAATGTCTGAAACCAAACTATTTTTAAAAGTCCGTTTAAGCGTTCCAGAATACATTTGAAAATCAAAGTTATTAACTGTTTCGTTTGAAACAGAGCTAATGTAGGCATCATCAATATCAACGCTTGCAGCACCATTATTTTCAATAGATTTAAAAACTTTTTTTGGAACAAAACTATTGATTAATTGTTCTTTACGCTCAGCATGGAAAGCATCAAAATCAATCGTTCCTTTAAGCAATGGTTGGCCTTCAATAATAACATTTCTAGCTCTATTGAAAGAATTATTGAAGAGTGGTACGTCCTCGTTTAAAGGATCATTATCAAAAACTTCTTCATCATAAATACCAGCATCACCATTGATTAAGTCATCAAAGTTAGCTCCGTCATCATTTGGATTACCGTAATAATCTTCATTGAACGTATCTTCTGCCATTTTCTATTACCTCACTTTTTGGTTTATAAAATTTGCAAAGCTCTTTCGCTTTACCTTATAACAATAATAGCAATGCACCATATGTTTTTAAAGACACTTTTCGCCCAAAAGAGTACCAATCAACATAATTTAGAAGATTTTTTCACGAACACTATCATTCATAGGTTGCTTAATGAAATATTTAGCTAAAAGTATCTTTTTTTTAGACCCAAAAAACGGTATTCTTAAAATCAATAAAGAAAAATAAAGGATACAACTAATGACTGATAACAATAACGAACAAAAAACAACAGCTAAGCAAATAGCTTTACAAATCAAACAAATTGAAAACTTGAACTTTTCAAGTGAAGATTTAAAATATCACGAATTTGCAGAAATAAAAAAAAATAAGCTTGATAAAGATGAAATAACAACTTTTAAAGATCAAGTTCAAGCAGATTATGAAACACTTGAAAACGACATCTATTATATCCGAAACGCCTTTAGTGAAGAACAAAATCTTAAAGAAACCGCTAAAGAAGAAGCAAGAATAGCTAAAACAGAAGTAAACGAACGTATAAATCAACTTAAAGAACTAAGCGAATCAACTCAAAAATTAGTTGGTCAAAACGAGCTCATTGTTGCAAGCCATGCAAAACTTGAACAAGAGAAAATGATATTAGAAGAACAGAATAAAGCTTTAATAAAACAGCTTGCCGATTCAGAAAATACCAATAACGAAATATTAGATACAACTGACGAATTACTTGTTGAACTAAACGAAAATAAAGTCATGATTGAAAATCAAAGAAAAACAATTATCAAACTACAAAATGACCTTGCTAAAACAAAAGAATTAAATAACCGTGCTAAAAAAATCATTCAAAGTCTAAACTCTGTTAATAAATAAAGAAAAGAGATTCCCGTTTATTATGACAACAAATATTGAAATTTCCCCAAAAGACACATTTTATTTTCCTAAAAATATCATTGATAATCTACAAAAAACACCTAAAGAAATATCAGAAATACTATATCAATTTTTGGAAAAACCTCTCATATCAGAACAAAGATTTATACAAGAGTCAATGCACGCCTTTGAAATCAATCCAATTGTAGGATATGATACAATTCATAACAATACAACAACAAGTAATTTACAAATAATCAGCAATCTACTTGAGGAATATTATTTCACAAACGAAACAAATAATAAAACAATATCATTTACTCTATCTGAAACTCAATTATCGAAATTAAACGAAATAGAAAAATTCAAAATTTTAAAAAAACAATCTAAAACACCAAGTGTAAAGTATAAAAATGGTACAATGGACGACAAATTACTATCAATCATTATCAATAGAATTGGCATGCAGAAAAAAATTAACAATAAAATTCTAGGAGAATATTTCAAATGACAACTTTAATCCTTGCTGAAAAAGCAACAGTTGCTAAATATTTTTCAAAAGCATTAACAGGCAGCGAATATAATGTTAATGAAAAAATAAAATATAGAGGTAATGACTATATAATCACAAACGCTTCTGGGCATCTATTTAAAATGGACAATCCTGAAAATTTAGTAGATGATAATCTAGTTGAAAAATATAAAAGTTTTGATGACATCAATCAAATGGATTGGAAATGGCAAGATATACATCAAAAATATATTCCGATTAGTTACATTACCAAAAATGGTCAAGACAGAAATAAAAAACTTATTGAAATCATAGAAAATAACTATAATGATGATTCTGTTGATACTATTGCTATTGCAACCGACTCAGATCCATATGGAGAAGGTGACCTTATTGCAGCAAATATCATCAACCACCTACAAAATAAATATCCAAAGAATATCACAATAACACGTCTTTTCTTTGAAGATGAACTTGAAGAAACCCTACGAAAAGCTGTCGATCAGCCAAAACTACTACCACTTGAAAAAAATTTGCCCTACAAGATTGCACAGACACGTGAACTATGGGACTACACTTCTATTGCCTTAACTCGAATTGCGAGTTTAAGCAGCAGGAATATGCTAGGAAGAATGCGTATTGGAAGGTTAAAAACCTACATCCTAAATAAGATAGGTAACCAGTTTATCGCTAGAAAAAATTACGTTAAAAAAATTGAATACATTGATAGACTCTACAACGAAGAATACAAGATAAAACTGAAACGAAAAAATGAAGAAACAAAAGCAAATCAAAGTGACATTATTCTTCCCCAAAACAATCATTTTATTGGAAAAGTAACAGAAACTAAAGACACAAAAACTGAACCTAACGATTTATTTGACCTGTCAACACTAATGGGCGAAATTCAGATGAAAAATAAGACAGGTCTTAAATTCAATGAAAAAGAATTTCTACAAACCTATCAAAACATGTATCAAGGTAATGAAAACTTCGTAAGCTATCCACGTACAACCGATACTAAAATCACTGAAGGAGATTTTAAAAAAATCCTTGCCCATAAATCAGAAATTGCAAATTTGCTAAACATTGATGAATCACTTCTACCAATCACAACAAGCAGAAAAAAATTCATTGGACTAGATCTAGCTCACGGTGCAAACAGAATCGGTGATACCTATCCCAGTTCTCTTGATGAAATCGAAGAAAAACATGGAAAATTAGGGCGTCTGATTTATCACACATTACTTGTCAAAACAGCATCAATGTTTGCGGACAACTATTTTAGTACCAAAGCTTACTTTGAATCAAACGTATCAGAAGAATTATTCAGCGGATACATTTCTTACCAAACCGAACTGCAACGCACAAAAAAAAGTTACAAAGATATTCTAAACTTGCTTAAATCTGACAATTCAGATGAACAAGAAAATTTTGAAGAACTAGATGACAAAATAAGTGAAACAGCACTTAATTTCTCAGTTGGAGATGAGTTACCCTTTAGTTTTATTGTTGATGAAGTGACAAATAAAAAGCCTGCTAAATCAACTACTGCTTGGCTAGTTAATATGCTTAAAAAGGATAATATTGGCACAGGATCGACAAGATTGAGTACCATTGTAACACTAAAGGGCAAAGAGATTGAAAGTGACTTTAACACTTATATCATTGAAAAAAATGGTGAGTTACAGCTCACAAAAAAAGGCTTACTTACTTACGAAGTAACCTTAGGTTCAAATATTGCTGACCAAGACATTACAAAAAATCTTTTAGATAGTCTTGATAGTCTCACTCTTGAAAATTACTCTGAAAAAAGCATTGAAATTCTTGATTCTATCAATGATATTATAAAGCACGACAGAGAACACTTCCAAGAAAGATTTAAAGAAATATCTCAAAATCCAAATGCTGAAACAAAAGCAATTATGGCGGAATTTAATATAGTACCTAAAGTCCTTAAAAAATTCACGGATAAAGACGGAATTGAAAGAGAATATAACAGTGAAAATTTTGGGACTTATTCTTTCAATGATAGTGAAAAAGAAAAACTTGAAGCTGGAGAGATTCTTGAAATAAACTACGTCAGCAAAGATAAAAAGACTTTCAAAACAAAGATACATCTGACAGAGTATATTTATAATGATCGTCAAAAATATGGTGTACAGTTTGTTGATGATCGAATTACTCTACAACATGAAACATATGGAGAAATAAAGATTAAAGGCAGCTTTGGGACTCATACATTCACTCAAGATGAATTAAATGAACTATCTAAAGGAAATGAAATAGCTCTTAGTATCTCTTATGAAGGTAGAGAGCCAATCCAATATAAAGGAAAAATAGAAAAATTCAAAAACAAATCTGGCGAGATTGTTTATAAATTCAACGCAAAAGACATAAACAAAATTCAGATTACACATAAAACTTATGGCACAATCAATTTAAAAAAATCCCTAACTTTAAAAGGTGCAGGATACTTTAGCGCAACCGTTCCTGAAGATAAACTTGAAGAAATTGCTGCTGGTACTCCTATTAAGCTAGTTTTCAAAACTAAAAAAGGTGAATCTGAAACACACAACGTTATTCTTTCTCAAGATACATTTACAGATTCTAAAGGGGAAAAACTAAAATACTTTGTATTCAAAGAAAAAAAATGAAAATCGCCCGTTTTTTAAAAAGACGGGCGATTCAGCTTTTCTACTCATTATGTCCAGCACAAGTGTTTTAGTCGCGTGAAAGCTACAAAAAGTAACATACATGATGCGCGTGATGATATTAGATTAGAGACCCAATCACTAAGACGGGATATAGTTTTTTTTCTTTTTCATCTTCTTCCATTGCTGCGGTGTGTTCTGATAGATAGAAGCCTTGCCATTTTAGCATGCCCCTATCATGGTATTCTCTTACTTCTTGGAACTTACTGTAAGTTCTATCTATATCAGCCATTTTTAGTCTCCAATCCGTCTAAACCACCTGCTGAATGCCCGCCTACGAGTTTGCTACGTGCGACTACTCGTGAGCCTTCACTTAACGATGTTGCTTTTTGGATAGCCAAGAATCCAAATCGATCCCTGATTTCGTCAACAACATCATCTACTTTTTCTTTTTTGTTCTCTTTTTTGATTTGTTCTGTATTCACTGTGTCAAACAATGAAATAAGTTTGAAGTCATCGTCTATCAGGTTGCCATATGAGACCGCCACTTGTCTGACTGAACCGCCTATGTAGTTCTTTTGGAAGAGAGTCAGAACTGCTGCGACAAGCTTGTGTGTGCTATTTGTCGGCTCTACTGTAAGCTGTTTGTAGATACCTCTAGTACGCCCTTCACCTCCATCACTTGCAAAGCCCAGACCGAGAGAAACAGTTGTCGTCTGTTTCTTTTTTCTTCTCATCCGAATAGCGACCTGCTCGGCCATCTCTTTGATAACAATTTCTATCTCAGTTTTTCTTGTGTAATTTCTTGGCAAGATTTGTGAATTACCGAGAGAGTTACTTTTGGATTGATATTTCTCATAGACTGATGATGAATCAATACCATTGGCATGAAAGAATAGCTGCACGCCAATTACCCCAAACTCCTTTTTTAGTATCCGAGGATTTGTATGGGCAAGGTCATATACGCTTTGGACACCAAGCTTGTTAAGACGTTTTTCGGTTCTTGTGTTTATCCCCCAAAAATCGGTTAACTCTTTGATTTTCCAGATTTTCTCTGGTATGTTTTCATAAGTCCACATTGCTCGCATATTGGATGTGTGTTTTGCTTCGTTATCAAGTGCCAGTTTGGCCAACAGTGGATTTCCAAGTGACATGCCAACAGTTGAGTAGATTCCTGTTTCTTTCAGTATTGCTCTTTGTATGTCACGTGACAATAAGTCTAACTTAACAGCCTTAGACATTTTCCTATTCTCATCTTTGCTGTCTGGATAGAAATACGAGAGACTTGATGACAAATTAACGAATCCCTCATCAATTGAATACCAGTGCATGTCATCAGTTGAAGAGTAGTTTTGAATTATGTGCTGTATCTTCATATTCTGTTCGATGTACAGCGACATACGTGGTGGCGTTATGATTGTTCTTTTTGCCCAGTACTCGATATACTTAACGTATTCAGGATCAGGAGGATCTGGTCTATTCGTGTCAAGGTTAAATGGTGCATGCTGGTAGTAATTCTTATAGTTGAATTTTCGGTTATGTATGTAGAAAGGCAACTCATAAGCTCTACCCACATTATTCTTTTGAAAGACTTTCTTGAATACAGGTGATGATGCCAATATTAACCCAGCTGAGTTATCTGCTTTACTCATAACGCATAGAGAAACTTCTAACGGATTCTTCTTTAAGGCTACCGCTTCACAGCTGGCATAGAAGCTCTTCATATCTATGAAGGCAATAGCTTCTCTCTGTTCTCGTGAGTAATCAAAATCAGGTATTATTTTTCTGTTGTCAAATTTTTCCATAGCTTTCTTTTCCCTGAGGTGTATGATGGATCTCTATGCGCGTGAGTTGTCGATTGGCGCAAAATTACCAACAATTTTGCCAATGACTCGTGGCTGCTCATCAAAAGGCGCAAATTTGTCTTTGTATTTCTTGTTAAGGGACACAAGCCGAAGCCCAGAATCTTCTTTATAGACTTTCTTGATGTAAGTCTGCCCGTCCCAGTCAACAGCATATACTTCTCCGTTGATGTCAAATGGAATATCTCTTATTAGCGCAACATTACCATTTGGGAATTCTGGCTCCATTGAGTCTCCGTTAATCCATGAGGCAAAGTCGTACCGAAACTCCTTCTCTGTGTACACAGTCTCAAATGATCCATCATCAAAATAATTAAACCCTGTACCAGCTGAAAGTTTTTCGTAGACGTTGACCGGGAATAGCTTGATTGGTGTGCTCTGGTTTTGCGTTTGTTCTCTGTGAAGCTTATTGACATACGTCAAGGTCTTCTCTTTATTATTCTTTGACAACTCGTCATAGAGGCCATTTAGCTCTACCTTATCATCTTGAGTAATATCTGCTACATCTACTTCAAACAGTTTGGACAAGCTCTCTAACTTGTCTTCTGTTGGCAAATAAGTACCTTTTTCCCAATAACTGTATGCAGGTCTTGTGACACCGATTATTTCTGCCACTTCTTTCTGTAGTAAATTTTTTTCTTTGCGCAGTTTCTTAATGTTTTCCGCTATAGTCATATTATTTACCTGCACTCACTTCAGTTTTTTTTGCATTAATTTGAGACAAGATCATACGCCAAGTTTCTTCAGATAGCTCGTTTCCGTGTTCTTCGTCAACTGTGTACTCGCTAACGATTTCTACGCCATCAATAACTACTGTCTCACGCATTCTGTTACAGTTGCAACTAAGTCCATGATTAACCCGTTCCAGTTTTCTTTGCATATTTTCTACCTCGTCTAGTTTTTAGTTACCAAACCTACACAATTTTGCTCAGGTAAGCTTGAAGCTTAATTTTTATTTTAGCCTTTTTATGCGACTATGTCAATTGGTATTTTGATTTCTTTTGGAAAAAACAGGGACAAGTGAGCACAATTTGTCGCAAAAAAAAGAGAGGACAAAAATTGTCCTCTCTCCTGCAACTCATTGGATAAAATTTGCTTGATGTCCTAAACCTAGAAAACACTTATCCGTTGCCTATCAATTATACCATAAATCGCGTAAAAATTTCTTGATACTCAATATCGAGTTTTCAACGTTGCAAAAGAATCAACAACTGAAAAAATCTTAATATGGGTATCTTCATCAGGCGGAAAATCAAACAGAATATCGTCATATTTCTTGTTAATTGACACAAGACGTAATTGATTTTTTTCTAAATAAACTTTTTTAAGGAAACTTTTGTCATTAATTACAATAACAACAACCTCTCCAGAAAAGTTTTTAAAGCCTAAATCTCTTAGAAGAACTATATCTCCATCATGATATTCTGGTTCCATAGAATCACCAGATACCATAGTAGCAAAATCATAACGTCCCAGCTCGTCAGGATCAAAATTAATATAAGCTATATCACTATCTAAATCATCGTAACCATATCCCAAGCCAGCTGCTACCTTAGTTCGATACTCAAAAGGATAAGCAACAATTCTTTCACTAAGTACGTCTTTAGAATTCTCTTGATTTGCTAACAGATCAAGAGTTTTTTGTATGATTTTTTTCTTATTTTCTACATTTAATTTCGAAAAATTCATTGCCAACTCACTTGCCAATGGATCTTTTTCATCAAAAGTATTATCTGAAAAAAAATCATCAACAGTAATGTTAAAATAATCTGCTAAATCTTCCAAAGCTTTCTTTTGAGGAATTCTGTCCCCATTCCACCAGTTTCTAACAGATGTATAGCTATAGTCTAAATCTTCCGCAAATTTTTTTGTTGTCATATCTGTATTTGTAACATAATGCCGAAAATTTACTTTAAATATTTCTCTTTGTTCCAATGTTATTTTAGTCATAATAATATTATACAATAATATCTATCTATGTTGTTGCAAATAAATACAATATTTTGAGTTTGTAGTTATAAAAAATATAACTTTGCTCTTTACAAAATACAAATAGTTGTATATAATACAACTATAGTGATTTTCTAAAAATAGCAGTTTAATAATTTTATAAGAAAGGAGTTGAATATTATCATTAAATTATCACTGAAAGAATGGCGTAAAGAAAAAAAAATAACCCAAAAAGATTTAGCGATTGCGCTTAGCGTTTCTCCAAACACAATTTTGAACTGGGAAAATTCAAGATCTACACCTAACGTTAATCAAGCAATAATACTAGCGGATCTGTTAAAAGTTGAACTTGAACAGATTATATTTTAAATTTTCACTAAAAGGTTAATAAAGGGTAATCATGAAAAAAAATACAACAGAAATTTACATTTTTGCTACCAAAGATAAATTTCTCATCACTCGCGATAAAAACAATAAACAAATATTAACTTATAATATTGATAAACATGGTGAACCATCAAAAAAGCTACAAACATACATCAACAATACAAATGTTTTGCTACAAGAAGAAAGTACACTATGTCAAATGGAAATAATCTTCATAGAAAATAATGGAAACATATTTGAAGATCCTAAATTTGATTTTTTGACTATCATTGAAAACTTGGAAAGTTTTGAGGAAGTTGAAAAATTGTTAAATGACAAAGGAAAAAAATATTATAACAAAAATCGAAAAGATTTCAATACAGAACCAGAATATGCTTTTGTGATTACAGTTAAAAACATGCCGTTGAAAAACATGGGATTTCTGCTTAATAACAATCATTTTGCAAAAGCTACCACAAACATACTCGAATATATGAGATTTTTACAGCATCATAAGAAACAAACGGAGATAAAATAAAAATGAAATTCAAACTAAACTACCAAAAAATTGATAAGCTAAGAAATTATAAATACAACAAAAAGAAACAAATCAATCATTACATCAACGTCCAAGAAAATCTGTACAACAAAAAATATTTAGTAATAGATCAAATGGATAATCTTCATAAAACAAAAGATGCACATGCCACGATAACCGTTATAGAGTGCCTATCATTATTAAAAGTAGTAAGCGAATGCACAAAGAGAATTGACTACATCGAACATCTATTAGAAATACTGGAGAAAATTTTACCACAATCTCTATTCTCAACAAAAATTTCAAAAACACCTGTCTTATTATAAATCACCCGTCTTTGAAAAAACGGGTGATAGACTATAACAGGTGTTTTTTGCTATTTTTTCTTTTAGCTACTTCTTTCAGCACTTCTCTGTTAGTTTCCAGATTAGCAACTAAATTGTAGTTATCCTCAATTTCACGCGCACCCCAATCGTTGATTAAGGCGTTGTAGATTCTAGCATCAGAGGTCAATGTACCGCTTTTTTCTGTAATACCAAGGGTTTTAAGAACACCTGCAAGCATTTTATTGATAGCAGCCCTTTGAGGTTTCTTTTTTTCTCGCTTTGACACAACCATGACACCTTCAGTAATGTATACAGGCACGTCTGAAAGCTTTTCTTTTAGGTCATGAATAAAGTTACGTTCTATATTAGAATAGGGTATATAGTCGCCTAAATCACGTGTACCAGCTAATATCTGTGTCCGAGTCAACCCTTTAGAAATGAACAAAAAGATTGCTTTTTCAGAATCATCAAAAGAATCATCTAAAATAACTTTTTCGGTTAATTCCTGCCAGTCATACTCAGGGTATTTTATAAGTTTATCGAGTTTCTTTTTGTCAATAGTCCAACTTAATGGAGGGACATTAAGGCGCAACTCTACTAATAGAAACTTGTAGTAACTATTAACGATTGTATGAAATTTATTAAAGGTGCCTGGAGCGTACATGTATTGTATTTCCTCGAAAATAATAGCCCAGTCTTCCTCGGTAATTTTCCTAGGATCATTGGTTTTAGCAAACAGCACATTTAAGTCACGCGCGCGTGACAACAATCTAAAAAGGGACTTAGTATAGTAGTCAATACTGTTTTGTTCCATGCCAGTATCAAGTAGATAGTCAACATACTGGTTAAGATAAGGTATCATATTTTTGATTATTTTCCTTTCGGTGCTTCTTCTACTGTCATGACATCAATGATATTCTGATAGCGGTTCTTCGCATATGCTTGAACAAGGTACACCTCGGGAGTCTCTTGGAGAGATGTTCCTAAAGTGCGCTGAGAAAGCTCTTTAGCACGTTTTCCTATGTCTAAGGTACCGTGTATGTTATTATCTTCCTGCACGCCAATGATCCTGACTTCAGATTTTTTTTCGTAATCATTACCATAATAATAATGAATTGTGAATGTCGTTAAACCTGCATTATTTCTTTCACCAGACACGTACTCAATTTTTGCTCTAAAACGCTTTGCTGTGTACCAGTAATTAGTTTGCGCTTCATACAAATTATCAAAATACAGCTGCATATATGCCTTAACAGATAATCCAGCAGAGGTCGCTAAATGAGCCAATTCTTGAGGAGAATCAAAAGGAAAATTTTGAGGGTTCTGTTCTTGAGGAATGAATTTTGAGTCAGCCATCTATGAGATTCGCTTTCTTATGATTTTTAACTAAGGCAAAAAGCCATGCTTAAGTTATTTTCTTAAGCATGGTTTAATTATATCATATGAAAGAAGGAAACAGAAAAAATATCATGCAACTAAAAGCTACTGACTTTATCTTCTATTTTTAAATCCAAGCCCCCTCCCCTCTTTGCCTAGTTCAAATCTTTGTAAATTATTTAAAATTATTGGGAATGCTTAAAAATTATTTTCAATAATCCAGAACAAAACCAAGCTGATTAGGGGAGTAATTTGGTTTTGTATGCGTTGGTAGAGACTTGTTTCAATATATCTACTACTTTCTACGTTCCTTATCTTTACCAATCGTTACGCCACGTTTACGGACGTCCTCGTAGGTTTGTTTATTGTACTCATCAACAACGTTTAGACCAGATACTATCTTCATGTTATTTAGCATATCAATATCACTCATCAAATCGCCATCACCGTCAATCAATTGGCCACTTTCATTAAAGTTACCCAAAGCCGACACTAAAATAGCCGTTGTAGAAATGCCCAGCGCTTCTGCCAGATTTAAAGTCACTTGCGTTTTGCCTAAAAGTTTACCTGATACCTCCTCTTGCTTTGCTGAACTTGCTATCAGTTTATCAAGTTTATCATTAAGCTGTTTATTGATAGTATCACTTTCAGCCTTTTCTTTAGATTCATCTTGACGGAAAGCCTGTAATAACTCAATTAAAATAAACGCTAACTCACCAGCAGATTTTTTTGTCTGATACAAGTCTTTAGCAATCTTTTCAGCATCTTTTTTTGAAACGGATTGTAAAATATACAGATCGTAGACTTGGCCATCACTTAGCTTATCTACAGAATTGCTAAAGGTTGACAACTGAAAAGTATCCTTAAAGGTAAAATCTTGATAATTACTTTCAATGTAAATCTCAGAACGTTTTCTTTCAAAGTCTTTAACAACTTTTTTTAAAAGGTCTCTTATGATAGTTTTTGAAACAAAATTTGAACGAATACGATTATCCTGTCTAGTCTCATCAATGCTATCTTCTTTGCTATCTAATTCATCTGAATCTAGTTTACTTATGTCATCGCGTCTATCTTTATGTTCAACGTTACGGGCAATGACTGTTTCAGTAAAAATTAGTGGCGCGTAAATTTCTTCTAGTTGAGCTTCTGTAAATTGAATTTCCTGTTTAGTTTCAGGTTCTACTACATTATTATCTGATTCTATTTCAGTATCTTGCCCGTCAATAACACTGCTAGATACTTCTGTTTCAGAGTCTACAATAGTATCAATTGGGTCTAAGTCAATCTTCTGATCAGTTTTAGTACCTAAGGATTCTAATTCAGTATCATCATCTTTAGACTTAACTAGAGAATCACTGTTAATATTAAAACCCTTCAACATATCAGCAACATTTGCATTTTTCAGCAAATCATCCATTTCAACCATCTTCTGTCCTTTCTAGCAAAATATCAAGCTGCATTTTATTCAAACCCAGCAACTGGTTTAACCTATGATAGATTAACTCAAAATTCATATCATCATGCTCATTTATCTTATTGTCTACGTAAAGAGTTAATAAATGTTCGATTAGACCAGAAAATGTTTGTTCCTTCCCGTTAATAATTTTCACACGGTTAAATAACGTTTCATCAACACTTATCGTTACTTTTTTGCTTGCCATTACTAATCCTATCTATTTATAGCAGATTCTATTCTATTTTTTTAGCAGCATCAGCATCATATTGACGTTTAATAATCATTCTTACAACGCCCTTACGCAATGCCAAAGTGTCATCTTTAAGCATTTCTGAGTAATAGCGTTGCATTTTTCTTGCATGTCTATCTCGATCTAATCGAGTTACATCTAACTTAGCTTGAACATAAGCATTACTTTCTTCTTTAAGACGTTCTAAAGCAACTTGAAGATGGTCTTGAAAGTATTCCTCAGCAATACTATCTTGTCTCTTAACTAGATCATCAAACTTAACTCTATAGTCTTTATCATATTCCTTTGTACTATCCAAATATTTTTTTCGATACTTTGAAATAAGTGACTCATACTCCTCTTTAGAAGTTTCAATAGAAAATCGTTCTTGCTCATCTATCGAATATTTCAAAGCTTCAGTCAGATAGGTTGGAAATCCATTTTGTGTTAGTTCAATAACATCATTATCCATACCTGATTTAGCTTCTTCAATACCCACAAATAATTCTGCTGTCGTTCTATTAAACGTTTCTTTCAGATCATCCGAAGAAGAAGTTGGATTTTCTTTAATAAGTTCTGTAACGAATGCTTTAGCATCTTCTACAAGAACATCCTTATATCCTGACATATGGCTAGGAACAGACGCAAGATAATCTTCTTCATCAAATACTTCGGAAATATCAATTGTTTCTGTTTTACCAATTATATTACCTGAACTGTCCACTGATTGCATCAAAGACAAATCATAACCTGCTTTAAGAGCCATTTGCTCGAACAAAGCTTTCACTTGTTCTTCAGGCATATTATCAAACGCCAACGGATTAGCTAAGTCAACGTTAGAATTATCACTAGAAGTACTATCAGCCAAATCAGAATCAGTTTCCTCAGATTCTTCCTGGATAGGTTCTTGGATGAGTACTTGTACAAGTTCTTCGGGTTCTTCCTGGATAGTTTCTTGCACAGGTTCAGTTTCAACTTTTAGAACAGATTCTTCGGCATCAGCCAATAACATTTCCAATTCATCTTCAAACTCATCTTTCAAATCATCATCAAATGATTCAGAAGGTTCTATTTCCGTTTCTGCTATTTCACTTACTACTGGCGATTCGTCTTTTTTCTCTAGCTCAGCAATTCTAAGTTTCATCGCTTCAAGTTCAGCATCACGTACTTCTTTCTCACGACTTATTTCAGCTTCCTTAGCACGCAAAGCATCTTCTTTTGCAATCAGTTCAACTTCGAGTGCACTTCTCTTTTGCGCTTCTTCTACTAAGACTTGGTTAATCTTTTCATTTTCTTCTGCTTTTAGCTGTTCAATTTCATGTTCTTTTTCAGCTCTCACTTGCGTTTCAACTTCTGCTTTTAGTTGTTCAATATCTACTGAATTGCTATTGACAGCGGATTCCTCTGGCTCATCAATTACAACTTCAAAGTCATCATCAATATCATCAATTATAGGAAGAACTTCTTCACTAACAGGATCTGGCACAACACTCAAAGCAGGTTGTTGCACGGCTTCATCTACTACTACATTATTGTCATCACCAACAATAACAATATCCCAGCGATCCTCTTTTGAATCATAACTAAAAGTAGCATTTTCGTTATTAACTACATTTTCGGATAGGTTATTTAAATAATCAACGTCAATAACTTGATCCAACTCATAAATTTGGAAGTCTTCTGCAACACCTAAAACAGCTTTAATGTTGACTAAATCTTTAAAAATCAAGTTTAAATTTTTGGTAAAAGAATCACTTAAAATTACTGCTACTTGGTTAATTCCCGCTTGATACCAATCCAAAGGAATGAAGTATTTTTGTTTGATTAAGTTAATAGCATTAGCATTTAGTGAACCGTTTGCTCTTTCAAACGAATTTTCGTCTAGTTTAAAGATAATTAGCGGAATATAATCAGTTGTTTCAACTAAAGAATATTCATCTAACGTTCTTTCAGTAATTTCTTTAATCGCATTTTCAAATTTATACTCTAAGTTGGAAGCTTTAAAACCATATGAAGATAAAACCTCGGGTTTATCACCAACCTCTGGTTCTCCAGCTAATAAATCAACATCAGAATTTTGTTTTTCTTTTTTCTTACCAAGCAAGCCAAATCCTTTAGATTGCTTATCTTTCTTTGGTTTATCTTTTTTTATTTTAGCTTTTTTAGCTTTTTTATCAGATCCATTTTCTTCATCAGATTCACCATTTAATGTTGTGTTAATCACGCGCTCTACGATTAACTCGTTAGGAGTTTTTTCAATATCTTGTTTTTTAAATAAAGAGACCATCTGTTAGTTATCCTTTTTTCAATTTTAATGTTATTACTGCTTATTTTACCAGAACATTTTTTTTAAAAAAGACACTTTCAACCACTATTAATGAAAATGAAAAAATCAGTTGTTCGGAATTTCAGAACAACTGATTTTTCAGCTCATAGGTCAATTTCTGGACTAATGTTTGCAAGGCGAGGTTTTTCGTTTGTATCTTCACTGCTACCTTTTCTTTTGTCAAATTGTGCCTTAGCACTGTCCAACCGATTTCGATTATTTTCTGAGCTCAATAAATGACGGCTTTCGCTAAAGTCACTTACAAGTTCATCACCCAGTACATCTATTGATAATTGTGTTAAACGTTTTTCAAAGTCACCGTTTTCAAGAGCATTGATAGATAAAGTGATAAAAAAATCATTAACAAGCGCAGCTGCAAGAACAGTTTTTGTATTATCTGATAAAAAATCAGCATTAAGTTTATCTTCCTTGATAGATTCAAGTATTTTTTTAAAGTTAATCACTTTAGGATCACCTGAAACATTTGCTAAAGCTGTAAACTCACGCGCGACAGTTGAAAGTTTATCTGTAAGCTCAAGCGTCTGGCTTTCAGTCAAAAGTTTTTTATTGTTACTTTCATAATAACTTTTAGCAAAATCTATCTCATCAGAGCTAACTAAAGATTCACTATCAATGTCTATCTTATAAGCTTTATTATACAACCTCTCAAACACTTCCTGCTTTAAGGCAGTTTCATCAATTTTTTTTGTTGAAAAAATTCTTTCGTACCGTTCTTTTGTAAAATCTTTCAGCTTACGTTGAGCACGATTTAAAGTATCCCTCAAAAGTTTCAACTGATTACTTAATATAATAGGCACGTTTTGATGTATCATACGCCAGTATAATCCATCAATAACTTCTTTTTCATTAGTCTTATCACTCACCTTGTCAGGTGTATCTGAAAGGGTATCTTTAGCATAATGCGAGGACTTTCTATAAACTATGGGTGTCAAGAAAGCAACTTCATCATAAGATTGTAAGCTATCATCTACAGGCTTAAATCTGCTAAAACCCTTATGGACTTGCTTCAAGAATTTTTCATAAGGTTTTATTTGAAGGTTATCTACAATCTCTCGCTTAACGACTGACGTCATCTTCCGCCACCTGCTTAAAGCGTCATGCTCTTTAAGTTTAGTTGTTGGATGGCCCTCTAAATCTAAAGTTTTCGATTTCCCTTTTTCTTTACGTTCATCTTCTTGCGCCATCTCAAGTATTTCTTTATGGATATTACTTGAAATAATTTCTTTATCTACCGCATCGACATAACTTTCTTCAAGACTACTTTCAAGTTTGCTCCCAGGATATAATTCAAGCGTTTTTTTGACAAACCATTCTTCGACTTGTAAATAATTTAATTCCTTATCGTCAGTTTTAAAAATATTACCTATAGTTTCATCTTCAATTTTTCCTAAAGCCAAATCTTGAAGATTGCTTTCAAGCATTTTATTAAAGATATGCGCGTGATTAGCAGTTAACTTATTTATTCCGATAAACTCTATCGTTTTTGATAGAGTTTCAATTAATTCCTTATTTGAAACTAATTCTTTTTCTTGACCCTTGTTTAATTTAAGTTCATCATTTATGATTGACTCATTTACAACTTTTAGAAATAATCTACTAAAAATTTCATCTTCATGTAGCACCGCAAACGTCCTATCGTCAAGTTCTATTTCTTTATTTTCTTCACTACGTTCAGCTATATCACCAAAATTCTGGCTTATAGGATTAATACGTTCCATTCCTATCAAATTATCCAAAACATTACTTCTAATATTATCTAGTAAAGATAATTTAATCGAACCTTTTTCTTCAAACTTACCATTGTATTTAACTAAACGTTTTGGAGAAAAATTTTCGTCAATTACTGCTAAATGACAGTGCAAGTGATTCGTATCCATTTGTAACACACCAACCATCTTAGGAGACTGATAGCCTGCTTCTTCAAGAAACGTCTGCATAGACTTCTGTATAGCTAATCTTAGCTTAAGCTGATCAGCTTTATTTAAAAACTGTTTTCTTGCGACTTTATTTTTAAATTCTTCATCAGATTTTGTTTTATTGATGAGATTAAGTTTCAGTAGTGCATCATTGTCAAACGAAATAACAAAACGATTCAATGTATGATGATTGTCATAAGCCGCTTGTATATCATTTGCGACCTCTTCTACTTCTTCATCATTTACAGATAGTTTCTCATTAGTGAAGGCTATACCGTCACTTAGATACAAGTCTAAAAAGTCATCAATAGGTGTAGTCAGTTTATCATATACTTGCGCTTCTTCAACTACGCCAGATTCTAAGTCTATATGCGCGTGATAATCTAAAAGAGGTTCTCCGACCTCTCCTAAATCTTCCCGTGCCATATAATCATCAACAAATTTTGCAGGTTTAACTGATCCTGATTCTTTTGTAGAAAATGTATTACTTATAAACACGTCCATATAATTATCCTCTTACCAAGTCACAGCAATATCAGCAGCGCCTGCTGGACAAGAATCATAAACTCTGCCCATGCCTAGAGGTGTATCTATTGTTGTGAAACGTTTTTCACCCATGCCATATGCGACAACAACATAGCCTTCCTCATCACGCCACACACCATCACCATCTACTGCCAGCGTGTGTCCTTTGCTTGCTGCAATAGTTTGTATACCTGCCATCGGCAAATTGTAGTACGTATAAGAGATGCCGTTTTGATTTATGCGCCCTGCTTGTCTAAAGGCTGCTGCAGAGACACTAGCAGTATTTGAAATAGTTTTAGCCTTAGTTTGTTGAGATTGTGCTGCAACTGCTGATTGTGGCGCAACTGCTGCGGAGGAAGCATTACCATAGATAACTTTAATTGAGCCTTTGAAATCTTGAATACCTGTCATAGACACTATAAAATTCATATCATATGTTCCAGCAACTTCCTTAATATAAGATCCCTTTAATGTAACATACTTTGCTAAAGATTCTTTTGTATCCGCATTGATAATGCTATTAGTAATTTCACTAGCAGTTAATCCTTCACCAATCTTTTTATATATAGTAGGTACATATTGAATGCGTATAGTTGATGATTTGTTTTCAGATGTCTTTTCAGTTCCAGTATTAGGCAAAGTATCATCGGCAGCAGCTGTTGTTCTTGCTGCTTTAGGCAATATACCAATGTTTTTAACAGTGCCTTTATCGGCAGATTCAAGTTCTTTATTAGATTCATCAATGCTTGCTTGTTTAGCTTTACTTTCTGAAACACTTTTAGACGCAGAAGTATCTTTACTATAATCCTCACGCATTTTCTTATCAACTGAAATCTCTGGTATCAAGCCTTTCTTTTCAGAAGATGTCGTCGTTGTTTTTTTTGATATTTGCTTATGTGTACCACTTGAAAGTTGTTTATTAGGATTTTGTCCAACGTATACTACTGTACCAATTGCACCAGCAGTAATTAGCAGGCCACCAGCTACCACCTTAGCAATATCTTTTGATTGCATATGTATCATTATAATTAAATCACCTGCTTTCTTATATTTTTTAATAATATTATATTTTATAGATTATCTTAATGACATAGTTGCAATAATTGGATATATGTAGGATCCAGATCCTGCGTGACCACCACTTGTTGAAATGAAATTTGTGGTTTGTCCTGTATAATTCTGACCAGAAGCCAAGTTGATGCTTGCACTGACATATCCTGAACTGTTCACTTCGCCACTAACATAGTTCCCGTTACCGTCAAAGTTTAAGTTATAATTGAGAACAATTGAGCCTTTTTCTAAGCCAATACTGTTTAATCGTGAAATTGTACCGCTCACTGTTGTACCACCCGAAGTCTTCACAATAGTTGGCTGTGAAGCGTTAATGTTGTAGTATTGTCCTTCATAATGCCCATTTTCAGTATGGCTGTATTGTGTTACCGCCGAAGCACTTGCACCTGAAACAATAGCTTTGCCTGTATTTGGAATAATAACTTTTTGAGTTGCTTGTGTTGCACTAGAAGTTACAGTATTTGTAGCATTTGTTGTTTGAGAACTCTCAAGTGGTACCGAATTTTCTTCAGCTTGTACTTGGTTAGCTGCTTGTGTAGTTGTTTGTGCATGTTTAGCTGTTTGTGCTAGTTTAACTGCCTGTACTTGCTTAGCTGCTTGTGCTTGTTTGGCTGTCTGTACTTGCTTAGCTACTTGTGCTTGTTTTTCAGCAACTTCCATATTATACGAAAGCAATTTTTCTTTATAATCCGACTTTTGAGCAAGATATACATATGTATCTGCCAACTTTCTTTGAGATACTCTTTCAGCTTTAATTTCTCTCGCGTGTACCGCAGACATTTTTTCCTGTGACTTCTCGTGTCCATATAATGGACCGCAAATAGTAATAATACTCAATGGCAAGACAACTACCGCATAACGAGTGAACACTTTTTTATTCGTTTTATTTTTTCTATTCAATATACTCATCCATCAAACCAACTTTCTATCTTTCTACAAAGAAATTTCATAAGAATTTTTCTCAAAAAACCTTTTCACTTCCAGTGAATTCATCATTTTTGCTTCAAGAAAAATTTTATTTTTTCCAACATATTGACCACCTAAAAGAAAATCAATAGCATCATGCAAAGACTGCAACTGCGTTGATGAAATAACTAAATATTGACGAATTACCTTGACTTCTTTCCCAACGTAATCAGAAATAACACGTCTTGACGTATCTCTAAGCATACCGAGGACTTCATAGTTCTCTACTGCTTGCTTAACATTTTTATCTTGAGAACGTTCATCAAACGCCGCTAAATTATCAACAACGTCCATAGGTGCAATTGCTGTTAAAATATCAATATTTCTTTTCTTCATAGCATCAAAGAAATTTACACCATTTGTAAGCGACATTTCGTTAATCATATCTTCATTGAAATTTGAAAAATTACCATACACTTCAAAAACGGCATATACTGATCCATTAGAAGAAAGAATTCCTTCATTTTTGCCAGCACCAACGGACTTAATCATTAAATTAAAATCGTCAGCTTCAATAAGTTTGGGATTAGCATCAGCTTGTGCAAACAATCTTGTTTGTGTAAAAGCGTTTTTATTATCAATTTTCGGAAGAATTGTAAAAATATACAAAGCAATCAACGTTAAAACGATAAAAATTGTTCCTAAAAGTGATGAAAATAAAATTGATCTAGTAAATGGAATTTGAAATAAAACATATGCAATAACAAAATAGCCTACAGCAATTGCTAAATTTCTTATTGGTAACATTTTTGTAGTACCTATAACTGGTATTGTTACCTTAACACCACCTTCAAGAACGCCCATATTCATAAAATCATGCCAAGCATAATAATATCTATCTAAAAGTTTTTTATTCGCATTTGGAATATCTTTTACTTCATCTTCTTTGCCTTTACTGAAAGGAATCTTTACTCTAGCCACTATCTACCACCTTAATTTTGATTGTTTTAATTATATCTAAAAAAAGTGACCCTATTAAGTCACTTTTAGCCTATGAATCACCCGTCTTTGAAAAAACGGGTTTCTGGGAACACCGCTGACTTACACTTCTCTAAAAGAAGTGCAGAGGTTACGGCTATTAACCAAAGGCAATTCCTGCCTATACAAGTTTTTACGCTTTTGTAACGCGTGTTTTGTTTCTTGAAATTTGTTCCAAAATAACAGCGTGTTTTTCTGGGTCTGACGCCCATTCCAAAATGTTTTTGGCTGCGTTTATATCCCGATCAATTAGATGTCCAAAACTATTAGTGTATTTGCGAACAGACAAGTCATGTTTTATGACTTCTTGCGTTTCATAGTCGACTTGAGTTGTATAACTCGGGTCGATTTTTATTAACGTTTTGCAATACCATTCAGTTTTATAAGCCAACATCTCGCTCAATTTATACCATGACGCGTTGGCGATTGCCCGTGCAAGTTTATGATTTTTCATCATTTTGCTTGCTTGAAGTTTTTCAATGGCAATCACGTCGTAGTTTTTGACTAATTGTGTGGTGTACTTATGCAAGTAGTCTAATCGTTGATTGGCAATCTTTTCCGAGTATTTAGCAATCATATGCTTGGCTCTCGCATAGTTGCTAAAATCATCAAGTGTCAATTCCTGCCCAGTCAATTTTTTTGTGTTGTGTATCACTTGTATTGCCCTGTTACGTCGTCTAGCTAATCGTACCTCCCAGTAAAGTTTCTTTTTAGCTAACTGTTTATCAAAACGAATATTAGGTAGTTTGTATTCGTCTGATTGAATAGCTAAATCAGCTAAACCGAGGTCTACACCAACCGACTTACCAGTTGTGTCGTAAGGCTTAATTTCTGTTTCAGCTAAGACCATGGCATAGTATTTCCCTGTTGGACTAATACGTACTGTGACTCGTTTTATTTTTCCATTTGGAATAGCCTTAGCCTTGAAATACACTGCGCCTAATTTAGCTAGTTTAAGATGTTTGTCATCAATTAAGCTCATACCCATCTTGGTAGTGTAGGACTTACGCCCAAACTTGCGAGATTTAAAGTGTGGGTGCCCGCCTAATTTCTTGAAAAAGCGTTTATAGGCGTCGTTAAGCTGTTGATTTGTTTCTTGCAAAGCTGTGCTATCTGCTTCATTAAGCCATTTCAACTCTTGCTTTAAAACAGTCAATAAGCTATTCATGCCAAACGTATTAATGAATTTAGCATTTTTGTTATTCTTATAGCGAGCTTTTTGCATCTCAAGCATTTCATTCCAAACATAGCGTGAATGATTGATTGTAATATCAATCTGTTCTCTTTGTGAAGCATTGGGATATAGCCGTAATTTGAAAGCTTTCAATTTTTGCATTTGCTTTTTTCTCCTTTCGTATGGTATACTTTATTATATCATATAATAACCAAAAAGAAAGCGCATGCCATTTAAAAGATGTCGTGTAGGTGATTACGTTTGTCAAAGAAAAGAGAACCAATTCATGAACGTGGCTACGTTTATAATTTTCATTTTCATTTAGTTTGGGTAACTAAATATCGTCGTTCTATTTTTGAAACGCCAGAGCAAGTCTTAAAGATGAAGACAATACTTTACGATATTGCAAAAAACAATGAGGTGAAGATTGAAAATTTAGAAGTCATGCCAGACCATGTTCATATGTTAATCAGTTTCAAACCTAAGTATGCACCTACCAGTATAGTTAAATCTTTCAAAGGTACCTCAGCACGTCTATGGTTTACAGCTTTTCCTGAAACTAAACAAAAGCTCTGGGGTGGTCATCTTTGGTCAAATAGCTATTTCATGAGTACACTAGGCGATATGTCACGTGATACTGTCGCAAACTATATTAAAAACCAAAGGACTCAGAAAGCAGCGAGTGGACGACCTGCTAGCAAGAAATGAACATCAGTCTAGTGCATGCTTACATCCCCCCATTGAAATGAGGGGTTTTTCGCTCGCCTATAATAATTTTCTATGATTCATCGCAACGTCACGTTATAAGCGCCTGGAAACATGAATGTCTTATAGCCACTTGGTAATGGAACTCCTACTTTTGGATTCCACTTAATATTTTGTACTAATATATCGTGAGTCCAACCGATTCCTTTGCTTTTCCCTGGTAATGGGGCACCGTTTAGTGCTGGATTCGGATTATTGTGGTTTCCCATTGGATTTTTCATCTTCTCATACGGTCGCCCCCAGACGTTGTAATCTGTGAAAGTCGAATTTTGCATTGTAATGTGATGACTTGGGGCACCTGTTTCTTTTCCACCTTTTGGAGCAATTATCTTGTCAAAGATAGTACCCCCAGCAGAGGCTGCTGTTGCAAAATCTACTTGAACACTTTCAGCATAATAAGTATGCACTAATTGGTTTGTCACAAAGGAATTGGCTAACGGGTGATACCCCTTAAAAGTCATTCCTGAAAAAGTAACATAGGACGCGCCCATGAGGTCAAACATATGGCTATCTATGCCATTGTGAATGAAGGACATATTAGTGAAGTTAAGATGATCTGAGTTCCAAATTGGAAAAACTAAAATGCTACTACTGGTTCGATTCACTGGATCACTGTCGTTACGTCTGATGAATGTCCCGCCATTCCACGAAATATTGCTGGCATTAACGGCTGACATGTACCCAGAACCGATAAATACTGCATTCCTAGCATCAACTTTCTTATTTGACGCCATATAGATACTTGAGCCATCCAAACGATAAATACCTGACAAAACAGTTGTCCCACCTGATTTAGTTGCATTAATTGCTGTCTGTATGTCACTTGCTGTTTTGATTGTTCCATTTGCATATGTATCACTGATTATCAACCGTTTTTTATCGCCTGTATAGGCTTGTACAGTGACATTTCCTGAGGTAAGGTGCTTCATTGCATCTATCATAGCAACATAACCATTAGAAGCGTTTTTGACACCTTTGTACCAAAAAACATCGTCTTGTCCTTTGCTTTCAGACCAAATTTTGAAATAGACGCCGTTTTTCGTAACATCTGCAGGTACTTTACCTGAAAAATCAAGTGTCGCTGTAACGTTATCAGTCAATAACTGGTTGTATAGGGACGCTGAACCACTTTGATACGGAGTTCGCAGCCGTGCACCAGTTTTATCTGCAATCGAGTCAGCACATACTCTATATGGACTTGATTTGCTATGATTATTAGTGTTGCCATGCTGCATTGCTCCAATTATGACAGCTAAAGCTAAAATACCAACACACCTGATTAGTTTCCATTGTTTAGTCAAAATAATCATAACACATCTAACGATTCTAAGTATTCATCATAATCATCAATGAAAATTGGCGATTCTATCCAATTCTTAATTTTTTTTATTATCATCTTTATTTTTTTCATTTTCGAATTCCTCACTTCACATTAACATATGGCACATGCCCTGACTGCCAAGAAAAGGGTACACCATAAGTGATACGTCTTTTAGTTGAGTCTGTTTTATTATAATTCACCCAACCATGTAGATAAAGCATTTTTTCGCCTTTATCACTTATTAGCACTTCTGTCCCGCCAGGACCTTGTATTTTATTATTTGTTTTTTCTGACGTAAAAACTGTATTTTGATATTTATAAGCACCAAGCAAACTTTTTGATGTTGCATAGCCTGTAAAATAATCAAGTTGCGCATATGAATTTCCTGCGAAGAACAATACATAAGTGTTATCAGGTGCTTTAACCAAGTAAGGTGCTTCAATTGTATAAGCTGCTTTTCCTTTATATTTAGGATTAGGGTTTTCTACGTTAAGATTTGAAATCATCTTATAAGAACTACCTGTTGTATGAGAACCTGCTGCAGTTAGTTTTATAATATAGAGATTACTTGCTTGTCCAACTGCATTACCATCATTTTTAAAAGCCAAATATTGTGTCCCATTTTCAATATAAATTGAAGGGTCAATTACGCCACCCGCAGCGTCCATAGCTGTCACTGGCTCATCAGAAACACTAAATGTGCCATCAGGGGTATTAGAAGTAGCAACACCTATCCGAAATTTGTTTGTTGTCTTGTCAGTAACCGAAAAATATAGATAGTATTTTCCGTTAAATTTACTAACACTTGGCGCCCAAATACTCCCCTTCGCCCATTTTGGCAACCTATTTAATACATCTTTCTTAATTTCATAACCGCCATCACGATCCATGATTGCGAGTGGAATTTTCTTTGTGCCTATACTAGTAGAATACATGTATGTTACATCATTCACACTGATTGCAGTTGGATCTGCAAAGGTTCCGTTTGTCGCAATTATCGACTTTCCTTCGCTAACTGTTGCAGTTGATATATTTCCTTTTTTAATTCCTGACCACGCCACACCCTCATCTAACCACACAGATTTATCCTTGATAAGATTTTTTCGTTCAATGGTATCATCTGTATAAATATGGAGCCCAGAGGCAACCTTTTGGTTGTGAATTCGATACACAGGAACTTTCTTGCTCTCTGCACTATAGAACCCAACACCTTCGTATATCCATCCCTGTTTAATCAAACTATTTTTTGTAGCTTGATTTGCTGTAAATTGATGTTCACCACTTTTTTTATTATACAAGCGATAAACAGGAATTTTCGAGCTAGCAGGAGCAACCCACCCAATACCCTCATAAGTCCAATTACTATTGCCGACTAGACTTTTATACTCTGTATTATTTGCGGTATAAAAATTTTCTCCTGACTTAGAATTATAAAACCGATATACTGATTGAGAACCTACATCATTTGCGGAAACAGTTGACTGCACATAAATTCCCATTGCTGCTACAGCTGCCAAAAAGCTAACCGCTACTAATTTTCGTTTTTTCATTACTTTCACACTCACATTTATTTTCCATATTTTTCATTTGGCAGGAACTTTCAAGAATGAATACTTACTTGTCTGATCCTTAGGAACAATTCTATAATCCCAAGTATAAGGCTTGCCAGCATCATCTCCTGATACACCTACATAGTTTTGTTCAACAATTAAGAAATCTCCATTTGCATAAACATGTTCGACAATACCAGTATGTCCAAAAGTAGTACCCGTATCTTGTGAGAATACCGATACACTTGAAGGTACATCTGTTTTCTTAGTACCAAAAAGATTTTGTAGAATTGGTGATGACGTTACTTCTACACCATTACCAGTTGCACCACTAATCATTTTTCCAGAATATTGAACCATAAACGAACGAGATAAGTCTGTACACTGTCCACCAGTAGATGCTAACGTCCAACCTTTAGAACTTCCAAAAGACATACCTAATTTAGCTGGGTCAATAATGTATTTTTTAACATCAGCTGGAAGATCTTCTGGAAGCCAAGGAGTACCAGTAGGACTTGTATGAACACCTGTTCCATCAGGAGTAGTTCCTGAAGAATCTGATGAACAATTATCTGAAGATAAACCATTCTGACCACCTGATGAATTAGCTGTCGCAGTAGAGCTTGCTGAACTAACCATAGCTTTCAACTTAGCAGAATCCCCTTTAATAGATTTTAACTCAGGGAATAAACTAAAAGCATCATCATAAAACTGTTCTATTTCAGATACATTTGTTTGAGAATCTCCGTTATAAGAAACTCCTTCAAATCCAATTGACCAGCTCATCAAAGAATCCGTCTTATCGTCTAGGGCATTTGCAAAACCTTTATAGGTATCCCCGTTATATGAACCCCCTAAAAGTACTTGTGCGTGTGAAGTACTAAGCTCTTTTTCCATTAAATCAAGTTGTGAATCAAGTGTATCTTTAGTATCGCCGTAACGATTACCATTAATTGAGCCTGCACCCCACTGAAAGATACCTTTAACCTGACCAGAAGTATTATTAGCATTCGGATCCCAACCAGACTCACGCGCACCAATAGCTATCATCGCAGCTAAATTCGCGCCTGAAAAGCCTTTATCTTTTTCACGTTCAATAAAAGTTTTAACGTTAGCAGAATTTGCACCAATTTTAGCACTTAAAGCAGAACCGTTTTTAGAACCACTATCGGCAGCATCACTTGAAGTATCACTTGAAGAAATGCTACAAGTGCCATCATCATAAAGATAGCTCTTATAGTTTCTATTTGAAGTATCAGCATCAGATTTAGTATTTTCAGCAAATACTTGAGCAGAGCCTACTAACCCGAATAAAGTTAAAACTGCCGCACTAATACTAACAATACGTTTTTTAGAAATATTCAATAATATTATCCCCTTTCTGTTGCATATCTCGATAAATATAAAAATTATTATACGAAAAAAAAGCACCTGATTAAAGGTACTTTTATCTTACTTATCCACCTATTTTCAGCTAAAAGGCATATCCTTGAATAGATTTTGTCCAAACGACGTTTTCAATATTAATTTTTTTAGTGTTATTATCAAAAGAAAAATACAAAATGCCTACAGGAGAATCATCTTGACTCATCGAAATACTGTAATGAAAATCTGGGTTATACGGCGTTACTGAACTGTTAAATGAATAATCAAACTTATCATTTGGCGTAAAGATGTTTGAAGAACCCATCACAGAACGACTACCAATAACGCTTGTCAGATATTTATTTTCTTCGTTCATCTTATCAGACATTATTGGTTTAACATTGTTATGAAGATTATCATAAAAAGTACTGTTTAAATCAATAATCTTATTCGCAAAATCTGTCACCTCTTGAGGTACTTCTTTTTTCGCAACTTTTAAGTGATTGACTTCAATTTTAGTTTTGGGGGTAATTTTTTTTAATTTCAACTCAATCAATTGATTACTAGATTGATTATACTCCTTTACAAGATCATCTACATATGCTGAACGTGCAACTACTATTGTTTTATCTGTTTCTGGACTCTTTATTTTCATTGTTGAATCAATGAAAATAAATCCTGCCGCAATAATCATACCAGCTAATGGAAAACCTAATATGATTTTAAAAAAAGTTGTTAAATCATCGTTAAAAACAAACATTGTCAGATAAATAACTGCATAAACGACAATCATAATAAAAATTAAAAATAAAATACTCATCAATTCCTCTTCCTTTTAACTTACTTTTGTCCCAAGGTAACTATAAGTTAATGTTTTTCCATCTTCACTACTAAAAGCATAAACGTCATAACTAGGCGTCATATCACTTTTAGACGTATCACTTCCTGTTTTAAAAGCAAAATATTTAACAGTGACGAAACCTTCAAATCCATCACCACTCGCACTACTAATTGTACTATATGCTGAATCAAATTTAAAGCTTGTATCTGCTTGAGAAAACAATTTCTGTGCTTCTATGTTTTTAATATCATTACTTTTTTTATCATTATACAGAGAAGTCATTCTATCGTTAATTGTTTTAACATCTAAATATTTTAAATCATATCCCACATCAGAATAATCATCAGTTTCATCTTTAGTAACAATCTTTTCATCATTCGCTTTAGATGTATTAATAGCTTTTTGCTTTGTTACTTGCTTCTCTACGGAGCTATATTTAGCTTGCCATGATTTAATACTCTTATCGCCATAATACGATATATTTTTATATGTCATCACGCCTGTTACAGCAGCAATAGCTACCAGTGAAACAATCAACAGAATGATAACTACTGGATTTTTTTTCATTTTTTCCCTCACTTACTTGGAATAGATACGTTTTTACTATCAATTATACTCATAGCATTGTTATCTTCGTACGTATAGAAAGATAAATAATCTTTTAATCTATTCATATTAACATCAAGATATAACTTGTTATAATCCGAAATCAAAGCTTTATATGCACTGTTATAGTTTGAAACTAAAGTAGAAATTGAATCATAATTCAAGTCAGTTTTTACCATCTTATTTGCATCAACCGCTTGTGGTTTATCACTCTGAATCAATCCTTGAGACGAATCGTCTTGTTGGTAATATTTACCAGAACTTGTTTGATATTTAAAGTCATTTGCAAGATCATCATAAGTGGATAAATTTGCATCATCAGTAGTACCTGAATTAAGAATAGATGCGCTCATTTGCTCGTATGATTTATATAATTCAGCATTACTACTAAAACCAAGTTCTTTTAATAAATCAACTTTAGTCAAATTTTCAAGTGGTAATTGATAGCCTAAGCTTGGCGTTTTTCCTTCAACATATCCGTTAGATAACTCTGGGAACTGTTTAACACCGTAAGTATCAAGAGAAGACTTAGCAGTATCTAGCTTTGCACGGTCAACTTTGATTGTTTTTGCTAAGGCTTTACTATCTTTCAGATATTCTGTATCATTTGACAATGACACGTATGCTTTATAGAATCTAGCAAAATCGTCTACAGAAACATCATTTTTGCCTTTTAAAGTACTATCATAGCCACTGGCAACAAAATTCATTGGGACAGTTACGTATGATAGATCTTTAAGTGCTTTATTTGATTGTTTAAGATTCATGTCTCTAGCTTCAATCTTAGATAAAATTGAAGTATTGAATATTGAAATATTAATATTTTCAAGATTTCTCAACGTCTCTGAACCGTTAGATTGAATTACAATAGCACCATATCCTGACGTTCCATAAAATGCAAGTTTTGCTTTTAAATTTAATTTAGAAGATTGAACAGCATTCTTTCCTTTTGTCACCAAAAGTTTATAATCGTTTGCGTTATATGAGCGTACTTTATCACTATCAAATTTGAAAACAGCTACTGCTAATTTATTATTATTAACAATGTTACCAGCTAAAAAATGAAATGTATTATCTGAACTATTTTTAAAGGCATATGTTTGTTTACTTTGAACAACTTCAATTTTTCTTAACGCTGCTTTATCTGCTTCAAACTTACGATAATTCATCGTAATTGCGACTGCAAACAGTAAAAAAACTGCGCCAAATCTAAAATACAAACTCTTTTTATAGTTCTTTTTTATGCCAACACCACTTTTAAAATGTTTAAAAGTTTGCCAAAGACCATATTCAGAAATTGTTGAAATAAATCTTTTAAGCACTTTAAACCAATTTTTAACGTATATAATTACCGAACGCTTTTTACCTTTTTCAAGTAGTTCTATTGCATACTCACGTTTAACAAGCGACTTAAAATCATGAGAGTAATATAGTGACCTATATTTCAACACAACCCCCTTATCGGATTGTTGCTCACTTGCATCAGAATTTTTATTTACAGCTTTCACATCTTGATTTTCGCTTTTTACTTTTTTTGTTTTTTTGTTTTTTACCTTTTTTTCTTTTTTGGTTTTATCTTTTTTTGTTTTAACTTTTTTTGTTTTAACTTTTTTTGTTCCGTTTGTCTGCTCATCAAATTCTTGCAAGAGACCATCTACTGAATTTATTTTTGTCAAACTAATTACTCGCTTTCTAATACAATTTTGCTATCGCTTCTTCCCCAAGTAATCAAGTCTTTCTCGATTAACTCCTCAATATCATCAATTTGTAACGAATTTTCCAAAGCTACTTCATCAGAACGCTTATCATAAGCAATAGCAAGTTTATATTTTTGCTTAACAATTCCATTTTCTACATCGGATAATAACAATGAAACTATTAATTCTTCTAAATTAGCCACATCTTCTTTTCTAATATAAGCAGAGACGTCTGATAGGAACTCCTCTATATCAATTTTTATAGACATTCCAAGCGTTGCTTTAATAGATTGTTCAACATTTCTTGAAGCAATTCTTATCTCATTTTCCGAATAAACTTCTTTTATCAAAAATTCTGATTTATCCTCATTACTTGAATCATTCATAAAACGAACACTACCACCTAATTCAATTTCAAAATTATTTGGTAGATCGTTTTGAAAGTTAATAATATTTTGAGCAATAAATGCTGTCATATCCGCATTAACAATACGTAAGACATCACGAACACCACCACTTTCAGTATCACGACTTGCAACATCTACTATAAAATAAACATAAAAGCGATGATCTATATAGAGTTTCTTTCCTGTGTTTCTTTTGACCAAATCTGAAATAACTGAAAGCTGATTTTTGATAATATCTACTAAAACACCACGTTTTAAAGGCATAAAGGGAACAATTGAATTAACCCGACCAAGTACAGCTGTTTCAAAAATTGGATTAGCAATCAAACTGCCATTAATACGCATTGAAATATCACGTAACTTCTTCTTTTTTGCTCGGTCAGTTGTAGAATCATAATCAATTGCATCCACAGTTTTAGCAATTTCCCTAAATACCTCAGTACCTGTATTAGTTGTCATGATAACAATAACGTTGTTAAAAGAAATCGTCCTACCGTATTCATCTGAAAGTCTCGCATCATCCAACACTTGCAGTAACAAATTGACAACTGCTTTATCAGATTTTTCCAACTCGTCTAACAGCAAAACTGAAAAAGGTTTCGCTGAGACTTCTCTTGAGAGCTTTTCTCTAAAACGATTACTCGCATTAACATCTCCGAGTGGATATTCAGACATATCAAAGCGAATCATCTCACGTTCACTACCATACATACCTTCAGCAATCGCTTTAGCAAATTCTGTTTTACCAACCCCAGTAGGACCCACAAACAGGAAACTTGCAATTGGTCTATGCAAATCGTTTAAACCTGCAGCTGCTATATAAAGCCAATCTTTAACCGCTTCTAAAGCGTTATCTTGACCGAAAACTCTTGATTTAATATTATCAAATGTTTTTTCAATATTTATTTTAAAATCAATATTTACGCCAATACTATCTTTAAACATTTTTGCTAATGTCTTATGCGATATTGGTTCATGAAACTCTCTGTAATAACCCACAAGCGAGTCTAACATACCTATTGATTTACGTGGTTGTGCATCCGCAGGCATATACCTTGAGGTATTTGCGACTATTTCTTTAAGCAATTGTTCGTCAATTGAAACATCATAATCTCGTTCGTATTGCTTAACACGACTTTTCAAAACCTCAATAGTTTCAATATCGCTTAACTCTGGCAACTGAATTTTTGTAAAACGTTGTACCAAAGGTTCATTATTTTGGAGCTTTTCATAAAACCATTTTGACGTAGTTGCTGTAATGAATGAAATTTTAAAGAAAATACCGTTTTGAGCTAACAGTTGTAACATCTCCTCTGATGAAGTTGCATCAATGTCTGCTATCCTATGAAATTCATCAATGAAAACAACAATTTCCCTTCCACCAGAACTCGACATACTTTTTAAATGCGCAATCATTTTTGACATTGAATACTCAGAAATAACCCCTGCAATATCTAACTCGTAGTAATCTCTTTCAGTATCAATGGTTGCTACATGTTGTACTAATGTCGTCTTACCAGATCCTGCGTCAGCCAATAACAAAACATTAGGCATACTCGGTTTCCTTAATACAAAACGCATCGTTCTTATAATTTCTTCTCTGCCTTTAAATGGTATAGACAGTGGTTGTATTTTCTTTAAATACTGTAAGTAATCTATTTTTTGTACCATTTTCCCTGCTTTCTATTTATCTATTATCTACAATCATACAAAAAAATGCGTATTGATATAAGCTGATTTTAGCCAAAAATTTGCAAAAAAGAAAAGAATCGCTAATGATTCGATTCTTTTCTTTCTGAATTCATCAATGAAATAATTGACTATTCGCCAGTAATTGTCGTTACAATATCCTTAGACACGCCAGAACCGCCTGATTGGATAGTACCAATCAAAGTTACAGTTGAAAAAGCTAACGCAACAAGAGCAAGGATAAACACCCCACCCAATTTGTGTTGTTGTTTTCCTTCAGGTTTACGACGTTTCCAAAATGTGAATAGAATAAAGAAGAGAGATAGAACAAATACAACAACTGCAACTGCTGCCAAGAGAGTTTTTCCTGTCGTACCAATTGTCGTAATACTTTGAGTCGCATTAGTCAATACAGTATTAATACGATCAAAAATGCCGCTAGCATCTCCAACTACAAAACCATTGTTCATTTTAAGTACCTTTAAAAAGCCTTTCTTTTAATATATTAATAGAATACACTATCAGATAAACAAAAAAAACCCACTTTTTGTCTAAAACACTACTAATCATCAAAATTTCACTATTTTTTTCACAAAAAACAAGTGCCTTAAGCACTTGTCTATGATTACTCAAAATATTGATTTTCTTCGGCTTCCTTGATACGATTTTTTTGCAGATTTTTTCCAGATTTTTTAGAAGTCTTATCTAAAGATGTCTTTGGAGAATCACCTGTAACCGTTTGTGAATTGGTCGAATCAACCTGTTGATTGTATGCTTGCGCTTCTGCAAAAGCGGCATCATACGTACTTGTATTACTTTTTTCACCGTACCCTAATTTGTTCAGAGCTTGACGATCATTTGAAGGATCGCCATCAGTTAAATCCTTATATGCTTGTCTTGAACGTAGAGCCGCTAGACGATTGCTAGTATTATTTTTAAAGTTTTTACCAGTTAAATCTGATGTAGAATCTTTAATACCATTTTTTACAACCGAACCTGTAGCAGATGCAACTTTAAGTGTTCCTCTACCAACTTTTTTAACAGGTTCACTTGTAGCAACACTACCAACTTTATCTTTAATAGATTTAACCCTTTCAGCAGCAGTCTTAGGTTTGTTATCTGTAGCATCACTAACAACTTTATCTTTAACGCCTACATTTGGTTGTTGTTGAACTTTTGATAACTCATCTGAAATAGGCTTTTTAAGGTCCTGCTTAGCTTTATTAAGAGACTCTTGAGCATCTTTAAGGCGAGCCGTTGATGGGTTTTTATCTTTATCATTTTGATTAATGGTATTACCAGCAATATCTGTTTTACCACCATTTTCTTGATTAGAATTTTCAACCTTTTGAGAACCAGGCTGATTAAGCGCATTGATAGTATTTCCGTTAGAATCAGTTTTATCATCATTTGGATTACCATTTTCAACGTCATTAGGATTGTCACTACCAATAACATTGTCGAATGCTCCTACTGATTGTTCTGAAAGTGTGTTTTCAACATTATCGTTTGGATTGCCGTTTTCAACGTCATTAGGGTTATCATTACCAATAGCATTGTCAACTGCACCTACTGGTTGGTCTGAAAGTGTGTTGTCAACGTTATCGTTTGGATTACCAGTTTCGACGTCATTAGGGTTATCGCTACCGATAGCATTGTCAACTGCACCTACTTGTTGGTCTGAAAATGTGTTGTCAACGTTATCGTTTGGATTACTATTTTCAACGTCATTAGAGTTATCACTGTCGATAGCATTATCAACTGTACCTACTGGTTGGTCTGAAAGTGTATTTTCAACGTTATCGTTTGGATTACCATTTTCAACATCATTAGTAAGATTATCACTGACGATAGCATTATTATCTGCACCTACTGGTTGGTCTGAAAGTGGCGTTATAACGTTATCATTTAAACTACCCCTTTCAATATCATTTGTAAGATTACTATTATCAGCATCACTACTTAATGTATTTCCATCAAATTCGTCATTAACAATTGCATCATCAGTAGCAACCTCTGGAGTATCAATATCATCATTAGCATTTTCAACAGGTTCTATTTCATTATTATCCCCATCAATAATATTATTAGATGCTTCTGTTTCAGGATTAACTTCTGCCATTTCTGATCCATCTGACGCTTGAACAGCATCTTCACCATTCAAGAATTCTTCCTGTTCTTCTGGAGATAAGCTATCAAATTTAGCACGTTCTTCATCACTCATGTCGTCAAGTGCAGAATTTTTCAACTTATCATTATTATCAACTTTACCAGCGGCTGGAATTGAAGCGGTTGGTCTACCAACATTATTAGGAATGTTAGCTTTATTTTCTTGATTTGTTTTTTCTTCGTTATCATTAGCAACTTTTGCATCTATTGCATTACCAGCCCTAGATAAAGCTGCACCAGCAACGCCACCAACAGCCATTGCTGCTAATTTACCGCCTTGTTTAACACCTGCACCCGCCTTAGAAGCAACATTTCCTGCTGCGTCACTAACGCCAGAAGTTGCTGCTGCACCAGCTAATGAACCAACGACTGTACTTCCAGTATTATCATAAATACCGCCAGACATTCTTTCGCCTAGGCTCAAAAGTCTAGCAGTCATTTTTTCCAATTGAGTTGTGATTACCTTTTTAAGTATGATAAACATAACAACTGTAAGTGCAATGATAATAAGTGGGAAGATAACTGTTTCAAGGAACCACTTAATTGGTCCCAATAATATCACGTTATAAATACCGCTAACGATTCTTTTACCTAAACCGCCACCACTTGATTGTTCTGCATCAGATTTAAACCACCCCAGTATATCTTTCAATGTACCATATAATACAGCCCCTACATTAGCAGAGATAACACCCATAAGTGCAATTGCAAAGAAACCAACAAATGATACAACAATCTCACTAATAAATTGAATGCCACCTAAAATTGATGAAAGCACGCCTTTAAATAAGGCTGCCAAAGCTTCTGCAATATGTTGAACAAAAAACCATCCGCCAATAAAAGTTACAGCTATCAAAAATAGCCCAAAGAAAAGTGAAATAATCTTGCCCATACCAACCACGCTCATATCAGCATAATTATAATATGGTGCATATTGTAAGTCATCATTAGCAGTTGTATTTGATACTTCAACATTATCAGAATTAAATTTTGAAGATAAAATATTATAAGTTGCTAATGGTGAAAGTCCTTTATCTGAAACTGTATTTGAAACACTACCTAAAGCATCACTACCAGTACTACCTACAAGACCAGACCTAGTAGTAATTGACAACGGGTCATCACCATCAATAGTAACTTTATTTGTAATGAAGAAATCATCAGTATCTGCTGGATCTAAATCAAAGATTTTTCTTGACCAACTTGTACCAGAATTGCTATCTTTAAGGGAAACAGAAAATCTACTTGCTATTGTACTAGCAGTAAATGTTGAAGAATCGCTTACATTATTTTTAGCGTCATTTAAAATATCGGCAGCTAATTGTTTAGAATCTGTTTCATGCCAAGCCATCTGATTCATTTTTAATATTGCCTGCTCAGATGTTGGATTATTTTTATCTATATCAGCAGTGTTGAAACGAGACTCTGTTACGTATCGTTTAAAACTCAAAACATGGCTTGCTATATAATCACTTTCAGATTGTTTAGTAGCGTCAACTTGAAGAACTGATTTTATATTATCGCCCATGCTATAAACTAATGATGATGCTAAGCCAACAGAACCAAAAATAAGCAATACACGAATAATAAACTTGCCGAATACTTTACCAGAACCACGTAAATTTCTTTGACGCATGTAAGCAAGTGTAATACCACCCAACAAAGCAAAAGCAGAAATTACATAACCAATAGTCTGTAATCCAGCAAAGGCCGTCTGTTTAGCTAACCATGCAAATATATCAATCAACATAAAGAAATCAACAATCTTGCCAACTACAGTGTTATATACATCACTATAAGCACCTAATAACGAACTGTCGTTACTATTCCACTTTTCGAGTTTATCAATATCTCCTTTTGTAAGCTCTTGACCACTGGTTATTTTATCTTTAAATTGGCCAATGCTATAATAGTTGTTAAAAGCCGACGTCCCACTTTTAGCATCTAAATCATCAAGAAAAGATTTATCATAGACAACTACCGAATCACCTTTCTCAGCACCTGCTGTTGAATTGGTAACAATTTTCCCCTTTGTTTGACTATTTTTAGTAGCTGTTACAGAACTTATATTACCAATTAAAGAACCTGCACGAGAAGTCACCGATGATGGATTTGTTCTTGCTTGTGATGAATCTCCTGCATCCGCTAAATAAGCAGACAAGTTTGTCTTAAATAAAGCAGCATTTTTCGCTTGATCAGGATCACTTGTATCACTTGGAACAAAACTACTACCTTGTCCGACTGCTGAAGAAAGAAACGCTGACACAAACGAAAAATCTGTTTGCCCATTGACATCACTTTCCGCAGATGAACTAGAAGTATCAACTGTTGAGGTATCTGTTGTAGAGGTGTCTGTATCAGCAAATACATGAGTTGCACTACTAGCACCTGCAAGACTAGCTAATAGCACAACTGACAACAAAGTTTTACTAATTATTGTTTTACACGTTTTGCTTTTTTTATATTTTATTGTTTTATTATTTGTGTAATTTATTATTTCTTTATTTTTATATTTTACTATTCCAGCATTTTTATATTTGAAAATTTTTTTATTTTGTGATTCTATCATTTCACTATCACCTCTTCCGTAAAGATAGTTGCCCGTCCTTTTAAATAAAGAAAATGAACATCATCGTAACCATTACCTTTATCAATTTGTGAAATACTAACAAGGCGTTCATTAAGCATTTCTGGGAATGAACGATACTCTAAAATTTCATTTAAAATAGGCTCTGAGAAATATCTTGCAAGTGAAACAAACGAGTTCTTCATCATCTTATTGAAATCTTTTTGTTTAATCGCATTTTCAATATCGTTATACTGATAAACGACTTTTATAGGCGAAAGATTATCAATCCTTCTTCTACCGTTAAATTTGGTAATATAAGTGTCAAGCCATTTAGTGATACGTTCATCATAGAAATCACAGTCGTATAGCACTAACGTAAAATGATTATAACGTTCATTGTCAGTATCATCAAATGCAAGCAGCCTTGAGATATAACTCATAATCATAGTTGCAAGACCACCTTTTGAATCAGCGTTCATAATATTTGCTAAGTCAACTAAGTTAAAAGGGGCTTTCAATTTTTCATCAAGGGAATATGAAGTCTTTTTATCCATATAAGATGACAATTTAGATTGAACATCCGAGAAAACGCCGTATAAATCATCAAGTGTTTTAGCTCCTGCAAATTGATTAACATTTGCTGCTTGCCTTTGTTGTGCTAAATATTGAATAAAATCTCTAAAAGTATCCACTGTTTCGTGCTCATCTACAATAACACGCAGATCATTCATCATAGCATCAGGATTTTCATTCCATACGTGATTTTGAATATAGAAGTTTTTTAATATATTGTTTAGTTCAGTTTCAATTGACGTACTAATCTCGTTTTTCTTTATAAACATTAAAAGACTTTGCAAGATACGCTCAGACCCTGAATTATAGATTTCTACTGAATCTTTTCGATTACCGAAAAATTCAAAGATATTGATAGGATCTTCTTTAGTACCAATAGTTGTCATTGCATTTTTTAAATCAATTCCTTTATATGGATTCTTATGTAGACTAATCGCTTCTACTTTACCACCATCAATAAGATTTGTTTGAATAATTGAATCAACAATGTTATTGGTAGAATCCATATCCCCAATAACTGTTAAATGTTCTACGTCAGTGAAATCTTCAAGAACTGGCTCATTCATATAATCAAAGTTTCTTGTTCCAAGATATAGACCACGGCGAGAGCTTGCAAACGACATCGGAAACAAAGTACTACCCGATATTGTCCTTGAAGACTGTAAACCACCTTCTAAAAAATCGTTGGCAGAACGATTTAATATAGGAGATATATTTTCAGTTACTTGTCCAAAAACTGGTGTTACAGGTGGTACATTAAATGCAAATTTATACCCTGACTTAAAAGTATTATTGGATAAAATCTCTTTAACTAATTTTGAAATAAGTATTTCCAGATTTTCTTTTGAATTAGCTTTAAGTATCAGTCTTAAGTGTCCGTTATAAAACTCTGAATTTCGTCCCATATCAGCAGTCAGATCGCCTAATGCACCAACTTGTTCTGAGAGCTTAGTCGCATTTGTTTCAGACATATCTGAAGCGTTAAGTGAACCGCTAGACTTCTTCAATATCTTACTTAATTTATCATCGGGTACATAATCGTACGATTGTAACAGCGTAAATGACGTATCTGGCGTTGACTTATCAAACCAGTCCCCAAAGAAATTAAGCATCCAACCTTGTGAGTATGCACCAGATAAATGAACTGAGTACACGCCTACATAAACACCGTTTTTCTTTTGGACTTTATCTTCCTTAATTTCAATTTCTTCCGTATTCAAAACTATATCACCAGAATCTGTCGAAAAATCAATTCCTTCAAATATTTCATCAAGCGTCTTTTTGTCAGTTTCTTCTGTCAGAGAAGAACTATCAAAAACATGATAATAATCTTCACCTATATACACCTTTTTAGTATTATTTTCAGTAATTACGGATTGATTAAGCTTAACTACTTTTTTTCTTGCCAATTTTTAGTCCATCTTTCCAATTTAATCGTTAAAGCAATTTTAACAAAACGATTAAAAAAATAAAGGCACTTTTAGCCCTTATTTTTCATGAATCAATCATACAAATTATCAGTGAAATCATCATCTGAATTATCACGCGCATTATACATTTCAACAAACTTTTTGAAAAGTCTACCTTCAAAAATATTCTTAATGAAATACTTACTGTCAGGATCACTAATAATCGTTAAAAACAAGCCTGTAAATCTAAATACATCCATGTTATTAGCATCATCATCCATCTCGCTCGTATAATCTTGCAAGCCATCATTATCTGCGTCAACGCTTTCTTTACTTACGCCGTCATAAACGAATGCTTTAGTATTTTTTGCAACATCTTGAGTGTTGATGATTTCATCTTTCTCATTGATTTGTCTTGCAATAAGTGTTTCCCCAGCAATAGGCTGAACAACATCTTTTTCATTCTTAAACCAATTTAAATGAGCTGCGCTCAGTATTTGTTTAGATACTGCATCATCATTAAATGACAAATTGCCATCACTATCCATAATAAAATCACTATCTAAAGAATAGTTATTCTCTTCAAGCATTGTCAGATAAGCTAGGCTCAAAACAGAGACAAGATCTGAATCCATTACTGACCCAGTAACAAAGTTTTCAACAATATTAGTATTATAAACATCTTGAAAAAGTAATACTTGTTCAATAGTAGAATTCATCGCTTCATTAAGAATCTGATCATTCACTTCAAAATCAACTTCATGGTCTTCTTCAAATTCTGTAAGTGTAGAATGTGATACTTTAGAAATATCTTTATCAGAAATATCTTTCATACCTTTTTCAACATCTATATGAGAATTTTTAACACGAATCCCATACTGCTTCTTATAAGTTATAAGAGTTTCTTCACTAAGTCCTTTAACAGCACCCTCTACTACGCCAATAAATAGAAAGTCTGAAATAACAGAACTCATTTTACGAATCAAGCTAACAGGGTAAAACTCAAGCTCATCCGATTCAAGAGAAACTTTGTTAATCTCATCAACAAATAAATTATATGCAATTTTAAAAGGATCCTCAATACTTTCAACTACATCACTACTATCAAGAGATAAAAGAGCAAGTGCATTAGCGTATTTTTGTTTATTTGATTCAGTAGATTCATCTGAAGTTTTATCAACACACAAACTAATCGCTGCACTAATAATCTCAGATTTATTATCGTAATTTTTTATTTCATCCAGAAGTACATCTTTAAATTCTTGACTATAAAATGCCTTGAAAAGTTTTAAGAAATTGATATACAAAGCAAGTGTTTCAATTTTTTTATTCTCATGTATCTTGACAAATCTTTCTCCTTTTTTCGTGTCCTTATATTCTTCAAAGGATACCGCAAAAAGTCCTTGGATATAATAGTAATAATTGATATGACGTTCTTCAATCTTATCTATATCAACAAAACCGTTAAACTCTTCCAAAACACCGTTGTAAGATTTCAACTTAGATTCAAAGCTTTTAATCTCTTCTTTTAAGTCATTTTCTAAATCAATGAACAAATTGATTTGAAGCATAACTTCTTGAGAATAAAAAGCGCTGTTTAATGTCTTAATATAGTCGATTGAATAAGCGTTTTGTTCATTATAATAAACAGTAGCATACGGTGCAATCTTATATTGCGCAATTCGTTTTCTAAAATAAGCGTCCGTATCAAGACGATAACGTGATAAATTAACAGTCCCCTCTTTCGTACGTATCAAAGCACCTGATAGTTTAGGCAACTCAATATTTCGATCTCTATTGAGTCTAAAGTAGGCAGGGAACATTAATTCATTTCTCGCAACAATTGGGGAAGAACCTGCAATAAGCGAAATCGTATTACCTAATCTACCTTGAGAGAGATTCAAGAAATCATTTTTTTCAAGAACAGGACGTTCACTTGTTGTCTTAGTATATTGAATCTTACCATCAGACTTATCACTTGGAATCATTTTCTTAGTATCCATGGTAAGACTTTTTGAATTTACATGACTTTCGTGTTTCGTACCACTTGCTTCTGATAACTGACTAATCAATGCTTTATCGGATGACTTCATAAACATCGTTACATTGGCATTAGACTGGAGAATTTGCCAAACATCATCTGTGTGCATTTTCTTTATTTGTTGTAAGGCTTGAATTGCAAAAATAAAGAACTGTTCTTGAGCCAACGCTGCTGTAACATATGTTGGCATTTTTTCAATTCCCTTACCGTCTGCTTGTAAGTTACCATACTCGTTAAAGAAATAATAAGTTGACGTAAAAGGCTTTTGGTCTTTATCAACGACATAAGACGGTTCGAGTTGAGCATCAATTAACTGAGTCAAAATTGTAATGATTTGTTTTTGGTAAATCATCATATGTGGTGGCGTGATTAAATAAATTTGTTTAGGTCTTGTCGTATATCTAACTTTAGTTTTATCAATATAATAAACTTCTTTTTCTTCCATGACTGGTTTTAAATTGCCGTTATCTTCACGTATTAACCTTTTAGCATAAGTAGTGTATGTTTTTTTTGAAATAACCTCAAGTACTCCCCCATGATAAAACATACGACCATTTTTTATCACATAATTTTCACCACTTAAATCTTTTTTATACTCAAGTGTTAATTTAAAATCAATAGAAAATTTTTCATAACGTTTTTCAGAAGCTAAATCTTTAACAGATGCTCTAATATATATAGTAGAACTTTCAAATTTCCCACGAATATAATATGACGCCCATGCGTTACCATCTACAATTCCCTCATATCCAAACAAAGAATCAGGATACATATCGGTAAATTCTGAATCTCTGTACGCATGCCAAACAACTAAATCTCCAATTAAATCATATGTTTCAAATGCAGAAAACGAAAACTTAATTGACACCATACGAGGGAACGAAAGGCTTTCTAAATCGAGCGACTGAGAAGGCTTAACAGAGGTCAGACGCATAACAACTGGATCCACAAAGAATGATAGGCCTGTTAAAGAAACGCCGTAAACGGACGCTCTCGTCTTCTCAGACGCCATCATTGGAGCTAAAGCGTTATGAGCATTTAAGGCAAACGTTGTAAGCACATTTTCGGGTAGTACATCAATCATACCATCAAACAGAATAGTCATTAAATCGACTTTACCATTTTCAGGAACATTATCTGTTAAAAATGTTAAACTAGGATCGTCAGTGAACTTCGAAACTAAATCTGAGATAGCATAATATAAATTAGAAGGTATATCAAATCCCCAAAGTTCATCTATTTTACTACTAACAAACTCTTCCGACCAATTGTTTTTACGGCCTTTATAAACAATCAAATTTTCTTCGTTCATATAATAACTAAGCATTTCCAATTTTTGGCGCTTGAAGATATTATTTGAAGCATCCGTCCAAAATGGATCACTTGAACCGTTTGCTGAAAAAAGTGATTTGCCTACAACTTCCGTTCTTTTAGCAACTTCTTCGTACCTACCTGTACGAGTAGATTCAATAGCGGGACCAAATGTGTTATAGCCGTCAGTATTTTCTGGAATCATCAGGTTAAACTGTATAGGTTCATATCCACGAACCTCAGCCATTTTAGCATGTTCAACAAGTGCTTCCATTTTAGTATCGTTGATAATAATATTTGGCTTAGATTTTTCACGCATCAATATGTCGATAAAAGGATTATTTAAAGTCACATCTTTACCAGAACGACTTGCAGAAATCATTAAAACATGTCCTGGTTCAGAAATACTCGCATAAACACCTGCAGGGCGTCCATGTTCATAAGTAGGCATTTTCCAATCATCCTTTATTAGCTGTCTTAATGGCATATCTTTTTTAGAAATTTCAAAATCATCTATCTGATAATAATTTCTTTGAGAATCTGCTACTAAAGCAACATTAAACAAATCATTTCCTAAATCTTCATCAAACATCGGTAAAGTTTTATTTTGAAATAAAGGTTTTTCGTTAAACGAACGATCATCAAATCCTGTAACTGAATTAGAAACTCTTTGATTTCCTTCTTCATCAACTAAGATAACATTTCCTTGTTTATTTCTCGCAGGAACATTTACAGTCACTTTAACAGGACTCTTTAAATCATTCTTAACCATGAAATGTGCAACAATTGCCGTTACGTGACCTGTGAATTCTACGTTAGCATCAGGCACGAACTTATAATCTCGTATAATTTCCCTTGGCAGCATAACGTGCATATCATTTTTGTAATCATTTATATCATCATTACGATTTAATATATTTTTTGTTGCGTTGGTCTTGTTAAAATAAGCATATGCTATGCCAAAAGTTGTAATTGCCACTAAAAAACTAAAAAGAAGTCTTCTAATTAGGTTGAACTGCATAACCTGACCAGTTTCAGGATTAACAGCGTGTATCATCCTTAAAATACTATTGATAATTCCTATTAGTATCATAAAAACTAAAAATGCTGTCACTGATAATACTACTGGAAGAAACAAACTTTTTTCTTGAACAACGTCACGGCTACCTCGGACCAACTGTTGATTATCATAAAAGTCATATAAATCATCTTCGTGTGATTCTTTAAGACGCCTTTGCTCAAGCAAATCCATAACGCCATTCCCACTTAAGGGATCTACTCTTAACGGATTATCTTTACTATTACTTTTATCTTTATTAAAAAACGCCATTTAACACCGCCTACTTTTTGATTATCTCAATAATAGCCTAAAACATAGCAAAAAAACAGGCACTTTTAACTACGTTTTTCACGAAGAAAAAACACTAGCAGTGAATTTTGCTAGTGCTTTCCCTTTTAGTTTGACTTCACAATATCTCATCGACAATTATTATAGGCGAGCGAAAAACCCCTCATTTCAATGGGGGGATGTAAGCATGCACTACACTAATATTTATTTCTTGCTAGCAGGTCGCCCACTCGCTGCTTTTTGGGTTCTTTGGTTTTTAATGTAGTTTGCGACTGTATCTCGTGACATATCGCCTAGTGTACTCATGAAATAGCTATTCGACCAAAGATGACCACCCCAGAGCTTTTCTTTAGTTTCAGGAAATGCTGTGAACCATAGGCGTGCTGATGTGCCCTTGAAAGATTTAACTATACTGGTAGGTGCATATTTAGGTTTGAAACTGATTAACATATGAACATGGTCTGGCATGACTTCCAAATTTTCAATCTTCACCTCATTGTTTTTTGCAATATCGTAGAGTATTTTTTTCATCTTTAAGACTTGCTCTGGCGTTTTAAAAATAGAACGACGATATTTAGTTACCCAAACTAGATGAAAATGAAAATTATAAACGTAGCCACGTTCATGAATTGGTTCTCTTTTCTTTGACAAACGTAATCACCTACACGGCATTTTTTAAATGGCATGCGCTTTCTTTTTGGTTATTATATGATATAATAAAGTATACCATACGAAAGGAGAAAAAAGCAAATGCAAAAGTTGAAAGCTTTCAAATTACGGCTATATCCCAATGCTTCACAAAGAGAACAGATTGATATTACAATCAACCATTCACGCTATGTTTGGAATGAAATGCTTGAGATGCAAAAAGCTCGCTATAAGAATAACAAAAATGCTAAATTCATTAATACGTTCGGCATGAATAGCATATTGACTGTTCTAAAGCAAGAGTTGAAATGGCTTAATGAAGCAGATAGCACAGCTTTGCAAGAAACAAATCAACAATTAGCAGATGCCTACAAACGGTTTTTTAAAAAGTTAGGTGGACAACCGCGATTTAAATCTCGTAAGTTCGCACGTAAGTCTTACACGACTAAAATGGGAATGAGCTTAATTGATGACAAACATCTTAAATTAGCTAAATTAGGCGCAGTGTATTTCAAGGCTAAGGCTATTCCAAATGGAAAAATAAAACGTGTCACAGTACGTATTAGTCCAACAGGGAAATACTATGCCATGGTCTTAGCTGAAACAGAAATTAAGCCTTACGACACAACTGGTAAGTCAGTTGGTGTAGACCTCGGTTTAGCTGATTTAGCTATTCAATCAGACGAATACAAACTACCTAATATTCGTTTTGATAAACAGTTAGCTAAAAAGAAACTTTACTGGGAGGTACGATTAGCTAGACGACGTAACAGGGCAATACAAGTGATACACAACACAAAAAAATTGACTGGGCAGGAATTGACACTTGATGATTTTAGCAACTATGCGAGAGCCAAGCATATGATTGCTAAATACTCGGAAAAGATTGCCAATCAACGATTAGACTACTTGCATAAGTACACCACACAATTAGTCAAAAACTACGACGTGATTGCCATTGAAAAACTTCAAGCAAGCAAAATGATGAAAAATCATAAACTTGCACGGGCAATCGCCAACGCGTCATGGTATAAATTGAGCGAGATGTTGGCTTATAAAACTGAATGGTATGGCAAAACGTTAATAAAAATCGACCCGAGTTATACAACTCAAGTCGACTATGAAACGCAAGAAGTCATAAAACATGACTTGTCTGTTCGCAAATACACTAATAGTTTTGGACATCTAATTGATCGGGATATAAACGCAGCCAAAAACATTTTGGAATGGGCGTCAGACCCAGAAAAACACGCTGTTATTTTGGAACAAATTTCAAGAAATAAAACACGCGTTACAAAAGCGTAAAAACTTGTATAGGCAGGAATTGCCTTTGGTTAATAGCCGTAACCTCTGCACTTCTTTTAGAGAAGTGTAAGTCAGCGGTGTTCCCAGAAACCCGTTTTTTCAAAGACGGGTGATTCATATATCCAATCAAGCCAAAAATAGCTATAATCAGAACGTATTTAACAATCTCGATGAAATAAGGGAAAAGGTCGCGAAATAAAACTGTCATAGCTCACCTCTAAAAATTATCTTTTAGATTTCGCCTTCACGTTTCTTCTTCATGCTTTTAGCAACAAGGCCAAGGCTTCCAAGTGCCATTGCAGCCAAGCCAGCAGCAATTTCTGCAACGCTTTGTGCTTCGCCTGTTTCAGGCAATGTTTGAGCTGTTGCAGGAATAGTTGGTTCAGCCGATACTGGTGTTGCATCGTAAGTTACAGGAGCTGGTGTTGCTGCTACTGGAGCTGAAGTTGGAGTCGCTACCACTGGAGCTGGAGTCGCAACAACTGGTGTTTTCTTATAGTGATAAATAGTATTTCCGTCTTCATCAGTTGTTGTATTCACAAACGTATAGCCTGGAATATCTTTTTTAGGTTGAGTACCTTCTTCTTGAGGAAGAAGTGGGTTGCCATCTTCATCTACAAAGTCAGTTGTTACTTTAACAACTGGTTTGTAATGATGAACGGTATTGCCGTCTGAATCAGTTGTGGTATTAACAAACGTATAACCTGTAATATCTTTTTCAGGTTGAGTACCTTCTTCTTGAGGAAGAAGTGGATTACCATCTTCATCTACAAAGTCAGTTGTTACCTTAACAATTGCTTTGTAATGGTGAACAACATTACCATTTTCATCAGTTGTAGTATTAACAAACTCATAGTTTGGAATGTCTTTTTTATCTTGAACGCCGTCCTGTTGTTCAGCGAGTGGATTACCATCTTCATCTACCCAGTTAGTTGTAACAACGTCAGCTTTATAATGATGAACAACGTTGCCATCTTCATCAGTTGTTGTATTCACATAAGTATATTTAGGAATATCTTTAACTGGTTGTGCACCTTCTTGTTGTGTAGCAAGAGGGGTGTTATTTTCATCAACCCAGTCAGTTGTAATAACTGCTACTACTGGTTTATAATGATGAATAGTATTTCCGTCTGAATCTGTTGTTGTATTAACAAACGTATAACCTGTAATATCTTTAACTGGTTGTGTGCCGTCTTGTTGTGTAATCAAGTCTTTACCATTTTCATCAACCCAGTTAGTATGCACTGTAACTACTGGTTTATAGTGATGAATAGTATTACCGTCTGAATCTGTTGTTGTATTTACAAATGTATAACCTGTAATATCTTTAACTGGTTGTGTGCCGTCTTGTTGTACAATCAAGTCTTTACCATTTTCGTCAACCCAGTTAGTATGCACCGTAACTACTGGTTTATAATGATGAATAGTATTACCGTCTGAATCTGTTGTTGTATTTACAAAAGTATAACCTGTAATATCTTTTTTAGGTTGCGTACCGTCTTGTTGCACAAGCAATGGTGTACCATTTTCATCAACCCAGTTAGTATGCACCGCAACTGCTGCTTTAGGTGTTACTTTATAATGGTGAATTGTATTACCGTCTGAATCTGTTGTTGTATTTACAAACGTATAACCTGTAATATCTTTTTTAGGTTGTGTGCCGTCCTGTTGTACAAGCAAGTCTTTACCATTTTCATCAACCCAATTAGTATGCACTGTAACTACTGGTTTATAATGATGAATAGTATTACCATCTGAATCAGTTGTTGTATTTACAAACGTATAGTCAGGAATATCTTTTTTAGGTTGGGTACCATCTTGTTGTACAACCAATGGTGTACCATTTTCATCAACCCAGTTAGTATGAACTCCAACTGTAGGGGTTACTTTATAATGATGAACAGTATTGCCATCTGAATCAGTTGTTGTATTTACGAACGTATAGCCAGGAATATCTTTTTTAGGTTGTGTACCGTCTTGCTGTACAATCAAGTCTTTACCATTTTCATCAACCCAGTTAGTATGAACTGTAACTGTAGGGGTTACTTTATAATGATGAACAGTATTGCCATCTGAATCAGTCGTTGTATTTACAAACGTATAGCCAGGAATATCTTTTTTAGGTTGTGTACCGTCTTGTTGTACAATCAGGTCTTTGCCATTTTCATCAACCCAGTTAGTGTAAACTGTAACTGTAGGAGTTACTTTATAATGATGAACAGTATTGCCATCTGAATCAGTTGTTGTATTTACAAACGTATAGCCAGGAATATCTTTTTTAGGTTGTGTACCATCTTGTTGTACAATTAATGAATTACCATTTTCATCAACCCAGTTAGTATGCACTGTAACTGTAGGGGTTACTTTATAATGATGAACAGTATTACCATCTGAATCAGTTGTTGTGCTCACCCAGGTATAACCTGTAATATCTTTTTTAGGTTGTGAACCATTAACTTGAGCGGAAATACTTTTACCATTTTCATCTACAAAATTTGTTACAACTGTTGGTGTTGGTGTAACTGGCACAGTAACGTCAACGTCTGTAGAAGTAGCTGTATCACTTGAAGTATCTTTTGCAGGAGTTGTTGGAGGTGTTACATCAGCATCTCCTGTGGTATTTGAATTAGTAGCATTACTTGTAGCACCAGTTGCAAGTGGCACACTAGCAGAATATTCTGCTGATTGGACTAATGAAGCAAATTCTGGGACAACTGCAGCTTCAGATTTAGCTTCATCTGCACCTACAAAAATTGAACCATTAATAACTTTATAAAGTCCTGTTACATATGTGTTCAAAGCATTTGTAAATGCTGAATCAGCGTTTGTTTGATTACCATTAGCATCATAAAGTGCAATACCCATTTTAGTCATCAAGGCATCAATATCACTTGCCGAAGTTGTTTTAGAAGTATCTACAGTTTTAAGTCCAGTATATCCAGAAATTGCGCTATCAACATAAGTTTGAAGTGCTGTTTTAAATGTAGCATCAAGTTTAGCAACTGTGGCTGAATCTACTTTAGCAGCTGTTGCTTCAACATCTGCAAGTGAGCTTGAATTAGCCAAATTTGTAATTGCTGACTTGCCGTCAGTACCATCAATTGTCCCAAGAACAATATTAACAGCACTATTACCAGAAGCATCTGTTGAAATACCGATTACAGTTGCGTTAATATCAAGAGGTGTATCAGCACTGTAAGAAGTAATTGTTTTACCGCCATTAGCAGTAATTTTTGGTGCACCTGTTGGCAAGTTTGAGTTAATGAAATTAACTGCTGTAATAATTTGCGCACCAGTTGCATTATCTGCTGTAACACCTGCAAGACCAGTAGCTGACCATTTGGCATAAAGTGTTTTAGCTGCAGGCACTGTTGAAGATTTAAGAGCGTTCAATGACGTAAAGATAGACGTCAAATTTTGCTCTGTCGGTGCAACCATGTATGATCCCAATTTATTATCTGTTGATGTGAATTGGAAAGGAGCTGTGTCCAATGCTTTAGACAAGTCACCAGCTGATAGAGCTGATTTAATTGCTGTTGCATTTGTATACAAAGCTTTATATTCGTCTAATTGTCCTGCAACATAAGCATCAAGCGATGTTTGTGAAACACTATCAGCACTTGCTGATTGAACATTAACCAAAGCACCTGCTGCGACACCAAATGCACCTGCTGCGCCGAAGGCAACGCCAATACTTTTTTGTTTTTTAGAAAATTTCATGTTTTTCCTATCCTTTATTTTATATTGAGGGGCTTCCCACCCACTTGCATAGACAATGATTATTTTATGCGCTATGTCGCTTTACCATGTAACAAATAAATTGTACTAAATAGTTTTCTTTATAAAAACCCACTTTTAACTCAAGTTATTAGGTAATTATCTTTTTAAGAAATTATTTTATGCTTTTTTTACTGTTTTCTTGTAAGTTAGTATCCAACCACCCCGCGCATTATCAAATGTCACTGATGAAAGTTCATAACCTGAATAGTTAATAACAACGGGTGCTACACTTACAGTACCAATCATAAACGTACTGAATGTATCATCCTCAGGTACTACTACTTCAGGAGCTGTTGTTGATGAAACAGCAGTAGTTACTGTTTGTGTTGTGAGTGAAGTTCCAACTGGTGGATTAGCTACTAAATCTACTGCTGAACCCGTCATAATATAAACAGGAATTGAATACATTTTAGTAGTTTCATTATAAACTGCTTGACCTAAAACTCTACCTGCTGGAGCTGTAAATCCATTCTTTTCATAATCAGCTTTAGTCATAGTACGTGTATAATCAAGCGTTGACGTAAGAAGATTATCAATATTAGTTTGAAGCGCTTTATCTGCAGCTGATGTCGAAGTTGTCAAATCTGTAATTTTAGCATCTTCAATTGATTTCAATTGTGCAATTGCGTCAACAACTTCGCCTGTTTCTTTATATACTGGAATTGACCACAGTTTTGTAGTGGTATCATAAGTTGCTGTTCCTAAAACTTCACCAGCAGGAGCTGTAAATCCTTTAGCTTTATAATCAGCATCACTCATGACACGTGTGTAATCAAGATTTGATTTAAAGATAGCATCAATATTAGCTTGAAGTGTTTTATCTGCAGCTGTTGTTGAAGCTGTCAAATCTGTAATTTTAGCATCTTCAATTGATTTCAATTGTGCAATTGCATCGACAAGTTCGCCAGTTTCTTTATAAACTGGAATTGACCATACTTTTGTAGTTGGATCTTGAACAGCATCGCCTGCGATATATCCTGCAGGAGCAGTAAAGCCTTTAGCTTTATAATCAGTGTCACTCATGACACGTGTGTAATAAAGATTTGATTTAAAGATTGCATCAATATTGGCTTGGAGTGTTTTATCTGCTGCTGTTGTTGAAGCAGTCAAATCTGTAATTTTAGCATCCTCAATTGATTTCAATTGTGCAATTGCGTCAACGAGTTCACCTGTTTCAATATATACAGGAATTGACCACAATTTTGTAGTACTATCATAAGTTGCTGTTCCTAAAACACGTCCTGCTGGAGTTGGGAAACCTTTAGCTTGATAATCAGCATCACTCATAACACGAACATAATCGAGATTTGAATCAAAGATAGCGTCAATGTTAGCTTGAAGTGTTTTGTCTGCTTTTGCACGAGCTGCCGCTTCATCTGCGTCTGCTTTTGCACGGGCTGCTGCTTCATCAGCAATTGCTTTTGCACGAGCTGCCGCTTCGTCTGCGTCTGCTTTTGCACGAGCTGCTGCTTCATCTGCAACTGCTTTTGCACGAGCTGCTGCTTCATCAGCAATTGCTTTAGCACGAGCTGCCGCTTCGTCTGCGTCTGCTTTTGCACGAGCTACTGCTTCATCAGCATCTGCTTTTGCACGGGCTTCTGCCTCTGCCGCCAAAGCTTTATCGGCTGCCGCCTTAGCATCTGCATCTGTTTTAATACGTGCTGCTGTTTCCTTATCCAGATTGGTTTGAACTGTAACAATCTTACCATTCAAGTCAATCTTAGCAGCGTCCAAATCAGCAGCTACTTCATCAATATTTTCTTGAAGTTTTTTATCAGTATCATCTAACTGATCAAACTTATTGAGAATATCTGTTGATGATGTAAGCGAATTGTAAGTAATCACCCAATCGCCATTTTTATCAAGTGTTGCTGATTTAACAAGTGTCGCATTTGGAATAATAGGAGCATCAGGTTTAACTTTTGACGTACCAGCAATTGTAGCGAGCAATGGGTCTCCATTTTCATCCACATAGTGAATCAAGTTTGCGACACCGTAATCATAAGTGTTAGTTGTTACTTTATTTGAAAGATACTCAACACCTTGAATAATATTTTTATATTGGTTAGGAATACCTTCTTTAGCGCCAACACGTTTTACTTGAACGTATACGTCAGCACCAAATTCTGATTTACTCCAATCAATTTGATCCAAAAATTCTGGGTCAAAGTAGATATAAACTGTTTGCAAGTTTGTATCATCAGAAGTACGACGCAATTCTTGAGTCGTATATTTAGTAATTTCACTACCAGCTTTGATTACACGACCACTTTTAAGAACAATATCAGTAGTAGCTTCTACCATATAAATACCATCATATTGGTCATAATTAGGATCAATCAAATCATAAAATTCATAAGACTCAACACCATACGCCAAGTTTTTCGGCAATTCTGCGCCTTCAAGGCGATAATCGAATACTTGATTAAGTTGAATTTCACTACCTGCAAGTGAAGTCAAATCACCAACACGTGCGATAACATCTTTTTGTGGGTCAATTTTAGGAACAGTATTTGTTACTGTATTTGACTTATAAAGATTACCAAAGTCAATTTGATAAGCAACGTTACTGTAAGAACCACCTTCTACTGATGGATTTTTCAATGTTACCATTGGTTGAACGATTGTAACTGTATTACCAGTTTGAATATAGTTTTTATTAAAGTCTGCAACATTATCTACTGAGTAAAGGATAAACTTACCGTCAATTTTTACACCTGCATCTTTAACATATTGTTGAACGTCTGCTGGCGCATCAGCAATTGAATCGTAGATTGTATATGAAATCCCACTTACTGCATTACCATTTGAATCAATAAACTTAGGTGTTTTAACTGAAACAGCGCCTTCTGGATAATCATCAATATAGTAAAGTCCTTTAGTCATCATCAGAGAATCGACGTTAGACCCTTTATATTGATTCAAGTCCCATGTAATATGATATTCATTTACATCACTTGGCAACAAGTTATAGCCATCAATTTTAACACCTGTGTCAGTATTGTAGTTATGCTTAGTTGGATCAGCAGAGCTTGTTTCAAAATAAATCGTATTTGAAGTTGTTTGATACTCATCGTTAATCGTCGTTTTAAAATTAAAGGCATATGTTGCATCATCATCATTAAGCGTAATAAACGCAATTGGTGTTGGTACATCATAACTTGCATCTTTATTAAGGTTGATTTTTGTAAGTAAATCAGTTGTAGCCGTGAATGTCAAAATATGAAGAACATCATCATAAGAAACATTAAAACCATCTGCTAAAGCACGTTTTTTAGTCAACGTTAAATCTACAGTAGCATTTGTAGGGACTTTCATTTCCATAACATAATTATGGAAAACTACCATATCGTTTGATTGCGTACCTTCAATTTTTTCACCACCACGATATGCTGGAATATCATCGTTATCCATCTTAACGCCGATAGTTTGACCTTTAAGCGCAACGTATGGATCAGATTTCGTCCCACTATCACCATAAGCAGTTGATTCATCACGGTTAGTACCATCAGCTGAATTTTCAGGTTGAGAAATAATATCATAAAGATGATAAGTTAAAGATGGTTTTTTAGGTTTAGTTGCTTGATAGCTAGCTTCCCAAGCAGTTGCATCATAAGTGTAAGTCGGAATTGAAACACTGTATGTTTTTGGTGTATAAACCAGAGTTTTATAAGTAACAACTGGTAGTGTTGGAGGGACTGGCCCTTGTGTAGTTGTCACTGATCCATATGAAATACCTTCTTGACTTACAATATCAGTTAAAACAGCACTTATAGAAGTAAAATTAGTCCCATTGTCTGCGTTATATTTAGCAATAACACTTGAAATATCAGCTGCCGTAAATGTTGCCGGAAGTGTAGACACACCCATTGCAGATTTTAAAGCGACTTGAATTTCTGAATTAAAAGTAATATAACTAACATAAGCGTTAAACTTATCAGCTGTTGTATAGCTTGAATAAGAAGTAACTGGTAGAATAGTTCCTGAAATAAGCGTATTTGCTGCAATTAAATCGACAATATCCTGAGAGGTTGTCATAGCATTGATTTGTGTAGCTGTAATACCTAAGTTAGGATTGTTGGTAATATAAGCAACTGCTGCTGTTTTAACATCAGCTAAGCTACTTGAAGCAACTGTTTTATTAAGATAAGCAGGACCTTCAAGTGTTTGCAACGCTAATTGCTTAGCATTTTGAACATTAGTTACCGCAGTTGAATAGTTTGAAACCCAATTGCTATAATCTGCTACCGCAGCATTATATTTAGTATTAGCAGCTTTAGCTTTAGCAATAATACTATCGTAATAAGTTGAAACATTACTTGTAGTAGCTTCTACTGTACCAGTATTGCTTAAAGTAACACCTGAAAGATTATTTTGGTCAACATTAAATTTGTTAGTTGCAGTTGCAAGATCACTTTCAAGTTTATTTTGAGCAGTAACTTTAGCCAAAGCATCTGCAGCATCGCTTGCAACGTCACTGTTAGCATTTGTCAAATAAGTATTAACGCCGTCGCTACCAGTTGATTGACTATAAGGTACAGCTTTAGTAGAGGTACTTACAGTAACACCTTGAGCAACCAGTTGGTTAATTAGCGTTTGATTTTTTGCGTTAAATTGATCTACAAGCGCTTCTGCGTCAGTTACTTCTTTATGAGCATCTTGAAATGCTTGTAAGTCTGAAACGTATTTATCAATTTTTGCTTTCATGTCAGCTGTTTGGCTAGCATAGTCAGCTTTAGCAGTTGCGATTGCTTTAGTAATCGCATCGTCTCCTACAGCGACAATTTTAACGTCTGCGTCTTGTGTTGGATCAAGGTCAGTTGAATAGGCACGTTCGATTTGATTATCTAATGCGTCGTGTGTGACATAGACACGTACATCGCCAACCTCGTCATCTGCATGCACAGTATTTTGAGAGACAGCAACAAGACCAATGCCACCCAACAAGGCAGCACCTGATGCACCAACTCTAAATTTAGTTTTCTTATTCATAAATATATGAACCTTTCTTTTTTTAGTTTACAAACTATAAGATACATTATTAAAGAAATCTTTCCAACCCACTTTTTTCCTAAAACAACACTAATCGTTATTTTTTTCAAAAAAAATTGATTTTTTTCTTCTCAAAGATTTCATTTTCACTTTTTTTCTATTGTGAACTTAGCAATGATTCCTTACAGAAAATTCTAAAAGCATATCGGCTATTGAGCAAGCACAATTATTGACACTACGTATAGTACGTGGTATAATGAAATAGTCAGGAGGTAGCTTTAGATGCCAATGACAGTTAGAGAAGCCGAAAGATTACTTCTGAAAGCTGGTTTCGTTGAGGTTAGAGGTGCGGGAAAAGGTTCACACAGGAAATTCAAAAAGCCTGGGTATCCTAGGCCTGTCAATCTAACAGCTCATGACAAAGAAATTTCGCAGACAGTTGAAAAATCTGTAAGGCAGGCAGTAGGCTTATAAAGCCACTGCTATTCTCATTCATGGAGGATAAAATGTTAAAAAAAGTATATCCAGCAGTTTTTGAAATTGACCCAGTAGGCTATGGAGCATATTTTCCAGATATTGATGGTACTGCAACTCAAGGAAAAGATATTCCTGAGGTGCTTGATAATGCTTCGGACGTCTTGGGAATTATGTTAGCTGATTTAATTGAAGAGGGATACGCTTTGCCACATCCCTCTGATTTAAATTCAATACAAATTGATTCTTCAAAACAGTTTGTATCCTTTGTTTCAGTTGATTTAAATGAATATCTAACAATGAATGAACCTGTAAAAAAAACCTTACAAATTCCTAAATGGGCAGATAAGCGAGCTAAGGAAATGGGAATCAATTTTTCTCAAACGCTAACTGAAGCTCTTCTAGAAAAGTTAGAAGCGTGAGTCACCATAGAGTCAAAAAAGGTCACATCATAATGATGTGACCTTTTTTTCCAGTTCACCTATTCTAAAAAAAGTATTTCCTTACAGAAAATTCTAAAAGCATATCGGCTATTGAGCAAGCTCATAGCCGTTTAGCTTTCTATCGAAAGCTAAAAAAAGGGAGGACAATAGTCCCCCTTTTTTCATACATGATACCTCAAAGTAGCTATCAAAAAAATACTAAAAAATCACAAATAATTGTACTTTTTATGGTATAATTAAGATTGAAAATTGGTAAACAAATTAATCTAAAAGAAAAAAGGAAAACTTATAGCTATGAATTCTAAAAACAAACTGCTGGAAAAAATCCAGAAAACATCTAAAAAACATCGTATTATTGCAAGCGTTATTGCAGTACTACTTATTGGTGGTGGTTTGCTCGTCGGTAGCACGCAAGCGTCAGCAACGACTACTGCGGTACCCACAACTCAACGCATGTATCGCCTATATAACTTACACTCTGGAGAACATTTCTATACAGCAAATAAAGCTGAACGTGATTCCCTTGTTCTTAAATCAAAGTGGTACTATGAAGGGGTAGGTTGGATTGCACCAACACACTCTAATACGCCTGTCTATCGCTTGTATAATAAAAATGCAGGTGATCACCATTATACAATCAACAAAAATGAAAAAGATATGCTCGTCAAAAAAGGTTGGATATACGAAGGTATCGGTTGGTATAGCGATGATAAAAAGACAATCAAGGTGCTAAGAGCCTACAACAAAAACGCAAAATCAGGAAGTCACAACTATACAACAAGTAATGCTGAGCAACAAAATCTGATTAAAAATGGTTGGCGAAATGAAGGCATTGGCTGGTATGCTGCTGGTACTGGTATAGGAATAGAACAACTTCGTTATGAAAAAGATGAAAAAGGTGTTTTTACCAGTGAGAATCAAATTATCAATGAAAGTGAAGATATTAAACGTTTTTACCTAGATACTATCATTCTTCAGGGTAAAAAAGAAGGTAAGTATTATGATTTTTCTGCCATACATTATTATAAAACACAAGAAGAAGTAAATTATGCAAACTTAGTTAATTCACTTTTAGAACAAAGAAAAAATGAAATAGAACAATATGGACATGAACTTCCATCAACTAAATACATCCCATCTATAACGCAACAATTAAATGAACTTTACGCTAAATATCCACAGTATAGAAATTTAAAACCTGTAAAATGAATCACCATGCAAATGATTATGTAGCTCAAAAAGGTCACGCGCAAGCGTGACCTTTTTTTCAATCATATCAATCCCCTACCTTAACAGGAATACTAACAACTGGTTTATCAGTAACATTAACTGAAACCGTACCATTTGAAAGTCTTACTATCGTAACATCACTAACGGGCGTTCCTTTAGAAACTAAATCGTAAACTGCATTGAAAATATCAATTTGCGATTGTCTTGTTAGATCATTTGTAACAGTTTTTGTTATAGCATTATTTACAGCAGCTTCTGCTTGAATGAATGGTAATGAGTTACTTACATTACCAGTATATTTAGCAGGATTGCTTGCCATGATAATAACGTTCGTTAATAGATCAAGTTTAACAGGCGCAGCCATAGTTGCAGTTACAGGCGTACTTGTAGATGTACTTACAGGCGTCGCTACTGCTGGATAAACCATTGACAAAGCAATTGTTTGTGTTTTATCATCTACAGTTGTCACTTTCAGTGTTAAATTATCCAGTATATATTGTGGAACATTAGTCACACCATCAGGCACTTTTGTAATAGCTGTTTTAACATAATCTGTCAGCTTGTCAAAATTAGCTTCTTGAATTGCTTTTTCACCAATTTTAGTCAAAACTGCATTGACAATATCACTGACAGTTGCATTACTGCTTAAAGTCACACTTGTAGTAGTTTTATTATCAGTTATAGATGTCGGCGTTGTACTTGTAGAAGTTGTCGAAGTCTTACTATCAGAAGTTACTGGTGCAGCCAGTACAGGAAGTGGTTTCAAGTTTGTCTTTTCGATAATTGATAAAGCTTGACTACCAGCGTCCATAACAGCTTGTGTTGCCACAGGTTTTAAATTAATTGTTTTAGAAATCTCTAAAGCTTGACTACCAAGGTCATCTGTAACAAGCGGTGTCAGTGGTTTTAAAGTAATACTTTTAGAAACTTGTATCGCTTGTCCACCATAATCATTGGTAACAACCCTATCAAGAGGTTTTAAAGTTGTCTTTATAGATAATTCTAAAGCTTGACTACCAGCATCTTCTACAACAACTGTTTTAAGCGGTTTAAGATTCTTCTTAATATCAACGTTGATAGCAACCGTTCCAAAATCTTCAATATCTGGAATATTAGAAGTAAACACTGGTGTTGTACTAAATTGTGCCATCACTGGATTTACAGTTACAACTGGTGGTTTTTCTATTTCATTTGTTGGCGTCAGCAATGTATAAGTTGTCTGTAACGTATCTGGAGTTGGAATCGTTGCTGTATCGTAAGTAATTGAATAGTTTGCTTGATCAGCACTACCAATATTCGCGATGAATTTTTCAAACTTTTCAAGTTCAATTTTTGCTGCAGTAACATCTGGTAACTCGGGTGGCAACACTGGCATTGGTGGTGCTAAGGTATATGCTTGTCCGAAGAACCCTGCTTGAATAGATGCTACTTGTCCTGAAATAGTATCATTAGCTATAAAATCATACCAGATAGAATTTTGAGGAGAAGACGTGTTTGTTAACTGCAGGAAACCTGTGTTTGAAATTGACGTACCAGAATTGTTTGAAACTTTAGTGGTAAAATAAATTTGATTATCTGTATTAGGAACTCCTGGAACGCTTGATTGATAACCAGCACCATCCATAAACACAAGACCATAAGTCCTACCATCAGATAATTTTACAGATTGCCCTGCATCAATATCTGAATAAGACTGAGCTATCAAAACATTTTTATTAGACCCCCAAATTATTGGTAAACCTTCGATTGGGTTTACAGCTATTGCGATTACTTGGTCATTTGAAAAAATTCCCCCTACACCGTATGTTCCTGGCATAAGACCACCTGAGGTAGACAAAGTAGAGAGCAATCCACCTGCTGATCCAACAGCTTTCCCAGTACCAGTAGATGATACATTGCCAGCAGAATTTCCATCAACGTTTACTGAACCACTAATGGTAGTTCCAGTAGTGCCATCAGAACCAACCATAGTGTCTGTAGCAATCATTGCCCAAACTGAAATTCCAAGACCTTCTTCACCAGAAGTAGTAGAATCAGTATCATAACTCTTTATAGAATATTGCACTACCAATGCTGGAGTAATATAGTTACTAGCCATCGCCATATATTCAGCAGTCTGTTGAGGAACTGTTACATACAATTCAGTTGTAAAATCTGCTCTTTGAATATTGCCGTCTTTATCTGTATAGACAATCGCATTTGGAAAAGTCACACTTCCTACATCAATATTAGTTATACCAGCATTGGCTGCATTAATAATAGTACTAGCTGAAATTATTGTTCTAAGTACCAAATCTGGGGATTTGATATTATCATCACTATCCTCAGCTGCCCTATACCCAGCCAGTGCTTCCTGGGCAGCCACATTATTAGCAAACCCCGGCTCAGCCTGCCATACGGTACCACCAGCTCCTGTCAGCGTATTAGTCAGCATCTTCTCAATATCACCAGCGCCAGTGCCTCTATAAAAAGCACTGCTAAATGTCGCTGTTGAAGCAATATTACTAAAATCAGTTGTTTTAGTAATACCATCAAATTGATCCATATTAAGATCAGTATCTTGAATGATTTGTGAAACTGCTGCCGAAACGGTATCTTTAGAAGCACTATTAACAGTATAAGTTGGTTCACCCAATACATCTGCTACTTTTGTAACGCCATCTGCAGTTGCGCCACCACTTCCTGTACCACTACCAGTTTGTGTTTCATTACCATCAGCGTCAAACGCATAACCGTAGAACTTAGCATATGCCGCAGCGTCTTTAACATATTTAGCAAAGGCCACTTGATAAGCTGCATAAGCTGTTTGATAATCTGCCAGTTGTTTCTTCAAGCGTTCAACTTCCGCATATGCTGTATCAATAGCTGCTTGGTTTTCAGCAATAGTTGATGATTGGTTGGCAACAATAGCAGTGATTTTATCAAGTGTCGCTTGCGCTTCAGCTAAAGTATCACCTGACAGATCATATAGAGCATCATTTTGAGGATCACTATCATCACTGTTTGCAATAATTGTTGTTGCATCAATTTTTGATACTTCTAACGGTGCTTGATCGTAAGGCGTATAATCAGTATCTTTTTTAGAAATTTTTTCAATGATACTGTTAATGTTATTGACAACATCGTCTTTTTTAGAAGCTTCCGCAACTAAGGCGTTAGTTTGCTCAACTGTTGATTTTGCTGTTTCTAGCACATCTGCGGCGTCCAAAACAATTTTATCATTCTGCGATTGATTAACTTGTTGCTTATTAGTTAAATCGTTTGAAATAACATCATAGATACCATCTAGTGCATTAGCATTAGCAGATTTATCCGCAATTTTTGCTTGAATAGCTGCTTTTTGAGCTGCAATGCTAGCATTTTCACTATCAAGAAATTTTTGCAAATCGTCTTGATAAGAGCCATCGCCATTAGCATCTGTCAGCGTAATTGTTTTGCTAGATTCATTAGCAGTGACCGTTACAGTAAGGTCGCCATAAGTTTGAGATAATCCTGTAGCAGTTGTTTTAGCATTCATAGAGATACCCATATTAATTTGACTGATAGTCTCTTGTGTGACATCAACTGCGTTGTTAAGTTGTGTTTGAAGTTGAGCTGCAAGTTGAGCATCAATTTCGTTAAACTTAGCAAGCGCTTCTGCTGCTGTCGATACAGAAACTGTTGTGCTTGGGTTATACGTAGCAACCATTGAGCCTGCTTCAACGTTAAGCTTGTTTGCATCAGCAGTGATTTTGTTATTATAATCAATAACCAACGCTTGCAAAGCTGCATAATCTTCTTGTGACGAATCCGCTTGTTTAATTTGATTGATAGCTGCAGTGACATCAGCCAATGCTTTCGTCATTTGTGCTTGCCACTGATCGAGTTTAGCTTGTGCTTCTTGATAAGTAACAGAAGTATCCATCGTATCTGACGCACCGATTGTAATCACACCTTTATCAGATGACGAAACATCATCGCCAGAATAACTAGGAGTAAGACCACCAGCAATGGCTTTATCAATAATTGCTTGATATTGAGCCTGCAAGTCAGCAACTTGTGCGTTCAAACTATTAACTTCTGATTGAGCAGTTTGAAATCTTGCAAGCGCAGCGTTATAAGCTGTTTGCTGGTCTGGTAAATTATAAGTATTACCCAAACCGTCGTAAGTAATAGTTGTATCTGCTGCTGCTGTTGGAGTATCAACTGTTAGAGTTGCTACTGCAGCACCAACAACAACCGCCGCACCACCTAAGGCATAAGCAACTGCTTTTGTACTACCACTTACAGCAACTAACGGTCGAAACTTACTATCAGAAACAGAGCCTGAAAATCGTTTTTTCATGGAAGTTTCCCACTTTCTTTTGTAATATGTTATCCGAAGTTGTTTTTTCAGTTAGTTACTTTAAGAAATCAGCTATAAACAATCACTTAAAGCACAACTTAAAAATTTCAACTTTTAGATTCACTATACAAGATACATTATTAAGAAAAACTTTCCAACCCACTTTTTTACTGATTTGCTACTAATCGTCACTTTTATCAAAAAAAAAACTAGAAGTTTTCTTTCTAATTGCTTTCTTTTAGATTTTTTTCATGAATCAATAGCGGTCTAGCAGTGCTTATATCTTAGACAAGACCGATATAAATAACCGTCTTGTTTTCTCTAATTCAGTTCTTTCAAATTTGGTTAAATGCTCATCCTTAAGTTTTGTATTAACTTCCTGCACTTGAGTTAAAATAAGCGCATATTCTTCTGTAATATCTATGATATTATACGGCTCATTACTAAATTCATCTTGAATTTGAAAATTTGCACGAAAATACTCAGGCTGGTTTTTTTTCAAAACTTTTTCAACCCCACCACTAGATTCCTTAACATTTCTTGGTAAATCTAAAGTGAACTTCGAAAAATCAAATCGGTACTGATAATCTTTTTTTGTACCAACTTTAGTAACATTGATGAACTCAAAAATTTTATCACCTTTTTCATTTTTTAATTCACTAAGTTCTTCTACCGCTTTATCTATAATAGCGTTTCTATTTTTTAGTTTACCAGGTGCGTTTAATTTTAAAATATCTTCTTCGATATACTTGGAAGATTTAATTATCCTGCCAGTAGATCTAAATTCCGCCAATAAATGGTATAACCTCATCGAATATTTTGATTTTAAGGAATTGTGTATTTTTCTACCGAATTCTAAATACTGTGAATCAGCCCAATTGATACTATTAAATAAATCAATGACTCTTTTTTCAGGCACAAGCACATTACCAAAATCATCTAAAACTTCTCTTTGATAGATTTCTTCGGATATTTTCACTTCAATGAATTTCTCCTGAGAATCTTTTGCTAAAGTTGCAAATAAAGGAATCCGTTTATCTAGCTTAGGAACTAAATAATGAACATTTCGTAAGTTATCTAAAAAGCCATCAATAGATTTTTTAAATTTAGCATCGACTCTTGCATATTTACTGCCATTTCTTTTCTGTATATTACCTGCTAAAAAAGCAATCTCGTCAAAATAAAATCTACTAACCGTTTCATTTTTTTCGCTCGTAAAAAAACTATCTCTCAGTTCTCCCAATATTGAATAGGTAATCCTTTCGCCATTAGCATCCAAATCGCCAAAATCAAAAATTGCAGGCATTTGTTTGTCATATTTGATGACTTTTTGAAATCTTTCTCCTTTTTTTTCTTCAAAAATCATATATTTTTTTCCTTTTTCCTTTCGATATTTTCTATTTAGCCATGAAGCACACGAAGATGAAGTAGAGGATATTGCAGCAGTCAATAAGTTCCAAACAACTCTGACATAAGAAACTCTCTTGTTTTCTCTAATTCAGATTTTTCAAAAGTTGTTAAGGAAACATCATTTAGTCTTATACTAACTTCCTTTATCTGATTTAAAATAAGCGCATTTTCTTCTGTAATATCTATAACCTTGTGCGTGTCGTTTCGTAACTCATTAACTTTCTTTTGAGTTTCAGAATTCGCAAGAAAATATTCAGCATTATATTTTTGCAAATCCTGAAAAGTTTTTATTTTTTGAACATCACGCCAGTTTTTCAATATATTAACAGCGTATCCAAAACCTTTATTTGCGACACCAGTTTTTTCAAGCGCTTCAACGATGACGTCTGCATCCATTACCTCTAAAAATCGTTTTAAGGTAGATTGATTAGCTTTAGTATTAGCAGGATTAATTTTAGTTATAGGATCAGAAAACACTAAATTAAATTTATTCATGACAACCATGAAATCAATTTTTTGTTGATTTTTTTTCATAACTTTTTCAAGCTGACCACCAGATTCCTTAACATTTCTTGGTAAATCTAAAGTGAACTTTGAAAAATCAAATCGGTATTGATAATCTTTTTTTGTACCAACTTTAGTAACATTGATGAACTCAAAAATTTTATCACCTTTTTCATTTTTTAATTCACTAAGTTCTGCTACTGCGTTATCTATAATAGCATTTCTTTTTTTTCGTTTAGCAGGCGTGTTCAATTTTAAAATATCTTCTTCAATGTACTTAGAAGGTTTAATTATCCAGCCAGTAGATCTAAATTCCGCTAATAAATGATATAACCTCATCGAATACTTTGATTTTAAGGAATTATGTATTTTTCTGCCAAATTCTAAATACTGCGTATCTGCCCAATTGATACTATTAAATAAATCAATGACTCTTTTTTCAGGCACAAGCACATTACCAAAATCATCTAAAACTTCTCTTTGATAGATTTCTTCGGATATTTTCACTTCAATGAATTTCTCCTGAGAATCTTTTGCTAAAGTCGCAAATAAAGGAATCCGTTTATAGCTATTCGGTATAACCTCTTTATTTTTATCCAACTTAGGGACCAAATAATAAACAGCTTGTAAATTATCTAAAAATCCATCTATAGATTTTTTGAATTTTTGATCAAGATTACCATATTCAATACCATTTCTTTTCTGTATATTACCTGCCAATAATGCGATTTCGTTAAAATAGAATCTACTAAACGTTTCAGCTTTTTCATTCGTATAAAATCTGTCTCGAAGTTCACCTAAAATTGAATAAGTAATTTTTTCTTCGCTAGCGGTCAAATCGCCAAAATCAAAAATTGCAGGCATTTGTCTTTCGTATTTAATAACTTCTTGTAATTTTTTTCGCTCTTTTTCTTGAAACATCATATATTTTTTCCTTTCAATATTTCTCTGATGAATCTATTATAGCACATTTTACACATCCATCACGCTCTTTACTCACTTACTAGGTTTTTCTAAAAATTAAAATAAAAAATCACCTGCAAACCCTTTATCTTCAAGGGTTTACAGACTTTTCAAAATTAAAATATCAAAAAGTAGCTAAAAGTAGGTTGATTTTTTCCTTTTTTTATTAGTTCCATAAATCTGTAAAAAAGAATGTTTTTTTGCCCAAAAGCAACCATTTTCTTGACTTTTCTGAGTTATCCACAGAATTTTACAGACTTACGGGTACTGTTACAGACATTCGGAACTTCGTTACAGACATTCGGAACTTCGTTACAGACATTCGGAACTTCGTTACAGACATTCGGAACTTCATCACCCTCTAACCCCAGTGATACCAGCCATCCCCAGCGCTCTATAACTATATATAACTAAAGATATAACTTAGATATAACTCTTTTATAACTTTATCTAAAACAAAGTCGATTTTTTTCAAAAATCAATTTTGAATTTTAGAAATTTTCGGAGGGGAATTTTTTCCTTTTTTTCATTTCTGATTTCTGTCACTTCTTTCTTCATTACCAAAAGCCAATAGAAAAATCAGTGAATCAAAACAAGTTTTCTATGAACCAACGAAGAACATTAATTTGCGCAGGCACAAAGCACAGGACAAAATTTGTAGGCCAACTACCATTCACGCGCATCATGCTCAAGCATTTCACCACTCATTCCAAAAAAAATTGTAGCACTATTTTTTTGTGGCTTGCAATATGTCAAAAAATTGACAACCTTAGCTCTTCCGTAGTAGTATTAAACTATGAGCTGAAAAAAAAGCAAAGGAAAAACTGACAAATGGACTTTAACAAAAATTTTGACGACCTGCATAAAGATCATTTCGCACCAACAATCTGGAAAAAAGAAATCCCTATCAGAAGCACTGTCGAATATATAAGTGACAGGAATGGACAAAGCACATCTTCCAAAAAGTTTGGAAACGCATATAAGCATATTTTCTACATAGCAGACCACATGCAGAATCAAAGCAGCGCATTCACGGGAAATTTTCTAAAAGAAAAAATGGGATCTGCAAAACATATTGACATTTGCCTATTGCGAGACGCAGCATTAGGAAACGTTATCGGATATGGTATGCTATTAGAATACGCTACTAAATTTGATACATTCAGATATGCTGTAAGCTATGCTGATAAAGACGACGCTGCAAGTAATAAGATTGACGAAGAGCTTAAAAAAATGCTTGACTCAGCAATTAATAGGTGAAAGTGTCTAGGACTTTTGTACATTTTCATGTAGAATAACTTTCAGATAGCTACTTGCAATAATTCCAGAAGTACGAAAAATAGGGGGGGTGTTTGGAAAACTATTATCAAGCAGCTTAATAGCCGCTTTCTAGTACCTTTGTTTTGCAATTACATTTACCCTAGAAGTCATTGCCTTAGCTAAGTATTGAACAAATCCAGTTTCAGCATTGCCAAGCCCTCTGTATCTTTCAAACGTAATTTCAAGCGCTTCTTTATAGACAAGCTCAAGCTCAAGAAAACTATCCCAATTTCTTCCTGACTTTATTCTAGATGTCTTATACTCACTAAAATCTAGTATTGCCAAAGACTCGTTTAAAGCATCAGAAAGAATGTCAAAAATTTTCAAACTTGATAAAATACCATCTTGCAGGCTTGCCAATAAAATTTGTTTGACTTCTGGAATCTCAAAATCAATTTTTTTAGCTATCTCTTTTTTATTATCATCATCATCTTTTTTTGAAGAACTTTTTTGAGTAATATTTGAATTTCTTTGGTTATTGCTATTGTCATTTTGAAAAGTTGCTGAGTTATTCACTTTGCTAAGATCACTATTATCAATTTGATTAATAGGATTAGTCAATTTGATAATTTCGATATTGTCAATTTGACTAGATGGATTTGTCAATCTGATTTCTCCATCAATAGTAGCTGATTCAAACGTATTCTCTAGTGTCTCTATGATATTTTGTTTTGCTACTGCTATGTCTTCTTTAACAGTAATGTCACTATCTTTCAAAATCAAATCAATTTGCTTTATCAAATCATCTTTTTGTTTTTTCGAGGACGTTTTTAAATCAGTTAATCTTGATTCACATTCATTTTTAGTTAGTGAAACATTTTTTTTGAGGGATGAAATTTCTCTGTAATGAGTTAGCTGTTCATATTTATCGTCTTTTGATTTGAATATGTCATCAAGGTACCAGCGAACCTCTTGCATTACCACATCACGTAATTTGATTGGTATTTGTTCATCACAGTATTCATCAAATTTGTTAAAATTGATTGTGTACCAAATGGTTCTGTCAGCTCCAAATTTATTGAAATTTCCAGTAATAAGTATTCCTTTTTGTACGAGACGTTTTACCATACGTAAAAATGTTGACTCTGAAAAGAATGGGAAATCTTGTAGCCATGACTGCATGCCCGACGAGCTGCTAGCACGAACGGTTTTGAAAACATACATTCTTTGTTCGTCTTCTCTCCAACCGAGTACTGTTTTGCCAGTGTCTTTTTGAGTTTTAAGTTTAGATTGGATCCAGTAATTTAGCCTGTGTAAGAAAACAAGTTCATCGAGAGTGAAGACTAAAGCAAGATAATTAGTATCAATAATTACAAACTCATTTGACTGGTTTAAAATTTCACTGCCTTTCAAGGTTAACACCTCCTTTCATCAAATTCTATATATTCAATATAACACACACATTGTCACGTTACAAACAGAAAAATAATAAAGGTAGTAGATAAAAAACTTATTACCTAATTTAAGGTAGTCAATAAAAAAATTTTTTTGAATAAAAAAAATATTTAAAGTAGTTCTTAACTATAGTAATTAGGAACTACTTTAAATATTATTTACATTAACTACCGACAAAAATAGCGGTATAACGGCAATAAAAGAAAAAATAATATAATAAAGATTGTAATTAAATATATTTGTTTGTACATAAAGTAGTTTTAGTAGTTATCAACTACCTTATATAATTATATTTATGTTCTACCTTAATGTAGATTAAATGATAAAAAAAAACTACCGTAAGGTAGTTCTTGGATTGTTAATATAAGTTGAGCTGAGCTGGCAATGCCAAAGAATTCATTCCAAAAGATTCCAGTCAGACTTTAAATTTGTATATGTTTCTTTTTCAATTTGTTCGGCCGTCTTAATTACATTTCCAGCTTCGTCTACTACTTCCGTCGTTGGATGTAAATTTCGATATATTTCCAAATCGTTTATGACGAAATTAAAAAGCTGTTCTCTATCTTCCATGTTATAATTTTGGACAATCAATCTAGTGATAGCTGTCATCATAATTTCATTTTTACTTTGACCTGCTAATATTGTTGAAGAAGCATATTTTAAAATAGAGTTCAATAGAGCCGAAATTTTTAATGGCGTACTTGATTTTAAAGTTTGATCGTAATATGAAATGGGTCTACCTTGAACCCCCTTATTTATTCCAGTTGAGGAATATTGTTTCTTGCTAATGGTATTATTAGTTGCTGAAATCACTGGGTTTACTTTTGAAGCTGAATCTTCAGACTCTCGAATAGGTGATTTTTCTGCAATTTGTTGGGTAGATGGAGTTCTTTTAATTGAATTTGCTTTTGAGATTTCTTTGTCAGATATTTTTCTTGGTTGCTGTTTTTTAACTTTTTTTTCGGGATCCTCAACATCGTGTGGAAGAGGATTTTTCCTAGAAGTATCAAACAAAAATGATGATTGTAAACCTGCCATTTTTTGTTATCCTCTCTTTCTTATGCAAACCATGTCTGATGTTCATCTAATTCATCGAGAATACCGATAAATAAGTCGTGGGTTTTTTTGTCCCATTGTTTTAAACCACCATCTTTTTTCTTTTCTAAAGTGATGCCAGAACCAGAATATCTTTTTAGTCGACTGTTTTTGAAGACTACATTTTTTAAAAGATGTTCACCAAATAACTCTTGAGCCTGCTGATACACTTCTTTATCAATAGCATCATCTTTTTCAAGCATAAACGGAATAACACCCGCTGCTCGGATTGGGTGCTTGTATTGACCATACATAGTTTCTTCCATGAACTGGATGTATTCAAGACCATTGCGCATAGACATAACTTGAGTTTGTAAAACAATGATTGCCCAGTCAGCAAAATAAGCTGCTGATTGAGAAAAAATTGACATAGAAGGTGGGACGTCTAAGTAGATAGCATCGTACTCATCTTTCAAAAAGGAAAGTTTACTCACGAAATAATTGAACTGATCAATTCGTTTTGAAAACATCTGAGGAATTTCATTTGCATAGTTTTCAAATAATGCGTTAGCTGGAATAATGTCCAAATTATCAATAATATTGTAGATGGCCATATGAGGGTCTATATCACTCATAAGTACGTCATATATTGTATATGAATATTCTATTGGTTCGTTCTCTTCGCGGTTTACCATTCGAGTTATTCGCATAACATCAGAAGTATTTCCTTGTTGGTCGAGATCTATAATTAAAGTTTTTCTTTTTTTTGCGGATGCAGATTCAAAGCCCAGCATTTGGACGCAGGTACTTTTTCCAACTCCACCTTTAAAATTTCCTACTACGTAGGTTTGGGCTGACATATATTCTCCAATCTTTCATTATATACTACTTAAAATGAATCACCCGTCTTAGAAAAAACGGGTTTCTGGGAACACCGCTGACTTACAGCTCTCTAAAAGAAGTGCAGAGGTTACGGCTATTAACCAAAGGCAATTCCTGCCTATACAAGTTTTTACGCTTTTGTAACGCGTGTTTTATTTCTGGAGATTTGTTCTAAAATAGCAGTGTGTTTTTCTGGATTTAATGCCCACTCCAAAATATTTTTCGCTGCGTTTATATCTCGATCAATTAGATGCCCAAAACTGTTAGTGTAATTGCGAACAGACAAATCATGTTTAATGACAGTTTGTGTTTCATAGTCGACTTGAGTTGTATAACTCGGGTCGATTTTTATTAACGTTTTACCATACCATTCAGTTTTATAAGCCAACATCTCGCTCAATTTATACCATGACGCGTTGGCGATTGCCCGTGCAAGTTTATGATTTTTCATCATGTTACTTGATTTGAGTTTTTCAATGGCAATCATGTCATAGTCTTTGACTAATTGTGTGGTGTACTTATGCAAGTAGTCTAATCGTTGATTGGCAATTTTTTCTGAGTATTTAGCAACCATATGTTTGGCTCTCGCATAGTTTCTAAAATCATCAAGTGTCAATTCCTGCCCAGTCAATTTTTGGGTGTTGTGTATCACTTGTATTGCCCTGTTACGTCGTCTAGCTAATCGTACCTCCCAGTAAAGTTTCTTTTTAGCTAACTGTTTATCAAAACGAATATTAGGTAGTTTGTATTCGTCTGATTGAATAGCTAAATCAGCTAAACCAAGGTCTACACCAACCGACTTACCAGTTGTGTCGTAAGGCTTAATTTCTGTTTCAGCTAAGACCATGGCATAGTATTTCCCTGTTGGACTAATACGTACTATAACTCGTTTTATTTTTCCATTTGGAATAGCCTTAGCCTTGAAATACACTGCGCCTAATTTAGCTAGTTTAATATGTTTGTCATCAATTAAGCTCATTCCCATTTTAGTCGTGTAAGACTTACGTGCGAACTTACGAGATTTAAATTGCGGTTGTCCACCTAGCTTTTTGAAAAAGCGCTTATAGGCATCTGCTAATTGATGATTCGTCTCTTGCAAAGCAGTGCTATCAGCTTCATTTAGCCATTTGTATTCCTGTTTCAATACCATAAGTATTTTGTCCATGCCAAAGGCATTGATGAATTTAGCTTTTTTGTTATTCTTATAGCGAGCTTTTTGCATCTCAAGCATTTCATTCCAAACATAGCGTGAATGATTGATTGTAGTATCAATCTGTTCTCTTTGTGAAGCATTGGGATATAGCCGTAATTTGAAAGCTTTCAATTTTTGCATTTGCTTTTTTCTCCTTTCGTATGGTATACTTTATTATATCATATAATAACCAAAAAGAAAGAGCATGCCATTTAAAAATGTCGTGTAGGCGATTACGTTTGTCAAAGAAAAGAGAACCAATTCATGAACGTGGCTACGTTTATAATTTTCATTTTCATTTAGTTTGGGTAACTAAATATCGTCGTTCTATTTTTGAAACGCCAGAGCAAGTCCTAAAGATGAAGACAATACTTTACGATATTGCAAAAAACAATGAGGTGAAGATTGAAAATTTAGAAGTTATGTCAGACCATGTTCATATGTTAATCAGTTTCAAGCCTAAATACGCACCTACCAGTATAGTTAAATCTTTCAAAGGAACTTCAGCACGCTTATGGTTTACAGCATTTCCTGAAACTAAACAGAAGCTCTGGGGTGGGCATCTCTGGTCTAATAGCTATTTCATGAGTACACTAGGCGATATGTCACGTGATACTGTCGCAAACTATATTAAGAACCAAAGAACCCAAAAAGCAGCGAGTGGGCGACCTGCTAGCAAGAAATAATTATTAATGTAGTGCATGCTTACATCCCCCCATTGAAATGAGGGGCTTTACGCTCGTTTTAGTAAAAGTATTTATAGGATACCATTATTAGTCTGTTTTGTAAAGACTTAATATAGAAATCCCATGAACATGGACATTAACATTAAAGTAGTTAAAAACTACAATAAAGGTGCTTTGATATAAAGTATTAAACAACTACTTTATATCAAAGATTGATAACTACTCTGTCTTATGTATAGCTGCTAATAAGTTCAGGTATTAAAGTAGTTAAAAACTACAATAAAGGAGCTTTGAAATAAAGTATTAAGTAACTACTATATATCAAACATTAATAACTACTCTGTCCTATGTATAGCTGCTAATAAGTTCAGGTATTAAAGTAGTTAAAAACTACAATAAAGGAGCTTTGAAATAAAGTATTAAGTAACTACTTTATATCAAAGGTTGATAACTACTCTATCTTATCTATAGCTGCTAATAAGATCAGATATTAAAGTAGTTAAAAACTACAATAAAGGAGCTTTGAAATAAAGTATTAAGTAACTACTATATTTCAAACATTGATAACTACTCTGTCTAATGTATAGCTGCTATTAAGTTCAGGTATTAAAGTAGTTAAAAACTACAATAAAAGAGTTTTGATATAAAGTATTAAGTAACTACTTTATAACAAAGATTGATAACTACTCTGTCTTATGTATTGCTGCTAATAAAATCAGATATTAAAGTAGTTAAAAACTACAATAAAGAAGCTTTGATATAAAGTATTAAGTACTACTTTATTATAGGCGAGTGAAAAGATTGATGAAGAGTTTAAAAAAATGCTTGATTCAGCAATTAATAGGTGAAAGTGTCTAGGACATCTGTACATTTTCTTGTAGAATAACTTTCAGATAGCAAAAAGCTAAAGTTAAAGCTAAAAGCTGGAAATGTTTCACGTGAAACACTCACAAACATTCACTTCAAAGAAAAGGTAACTACAACATGGCAGAAGCAACTAAAAGAAAACGACAAAGAAATACGCTTAACATCAAATTATCTGTTAAAAGAAATGACGACGAAAAGCTTTTCAAATTTTTTGAGCACCAATCACTTCCAGATCAGCTAATAAAAATCATTCTAAATAACTATATAAGCAAACTTCCAAACATCACACAGGACATTATGGGAGAGCTTATCGAATCAGCTACTCAGTATGTGGACTTAACGCAAAACATTCAGCTCCCCTCACAGGAGCTCTCAGAAAGCGCTATAAGAGATTTTGATGCCTCTGACGGAGAATTCCACAAAGAGACTGTTAAAAGCCTGCCAGACGATACGGAGAGCCTTATGGATGAATCAGCTGATAATGCAACAACTGAAAATAGTGAAAAAAAAGAATCACCTGAAAAAGAAATTGATAGAAATTCTGATAGCACAGCAAACAGTCAGTCAATCATCAAATCAAATCTGAAAAACAAGGCAATCAACAAAGCGTTCACTAACATAAGTCATTAACTTTTTTCCTTTTTTTGTCTTTTCAGTTTGTTTCACCCTGCTATGAAAGAAACGAGAAATGTACAGAAGTAGACGGAATTTGTCTGCTTTTTCATATTTTTGTAGCATGAATTGGCTGGCACTTTCACGTAATATTCATGTGTCTCTTTGTTGACGACGTATAAAATACGTGTTATAATAATAATAAGTTAGTGAAAGGCAAAACATGAAGAAAAGAGATATAGAAAAAAGATTCGTCAAAGGTGGTTGGTGGATCAAACGCCACGGCGGCAATCATGATGTCTGGACTAACGGCGAGAAGGACGAACAAATTCCACGTCACCCGGAAATTAACGAACGGCTTGCAAAAGCGATACTCAAACGAAACGGGCTATAAACGCCTGTGATCTGAAAGGAGTTTTTCATGTCTCATTTACTTGCATTCCCTACGGTCATCAGTTTTGATGACAAAGAAAAAACTGATTATAAATATTTAGTTTATATTCCTGATCTTGACGGCTACACACAAGGTGTTAGTCTCGCAGATGCGATTGTGATGGCGAGAGATTATATCGGTACTTTTTCACTAGACAATCCTTTACCTGATGCTGGAAAAGTTGCCTTTACAGCTGATGAGTCAAATATTGTAACGATGGTTGATATTGACCCTGACAGCTATAAAAGAGCGCTTGATAGAACACCTGTCAAGAAAACTTTGTCAATCCCTGCTTACATTAACGAGGCAGCAACTAGCGAAGGAATCAACTTTTCTCAAACACTTGCGGATGCCATTCGTGACAAGTTACATCTTGCTTAATCTAGTCAATTCAGAAACAGACGAATTTCGTCTTTTTTTTTTCATACTTACAGAAAATTCTAAAAGCATATCGGCTATTGAGCAAGCTCAAAGCCGTTTAGCTTTCTATTGAAAGCTAAAAAAAGGGAGGACAAGAGTCCCCCTTTTTTAAAACATGATAGCTCAAAATAGGTATCAAAAAATTACTAAAAAATCACAAAAAATTGTAATTTTTATGGTACAATTAAGGTTGGAAATTGGAAAACAAAATAACCTAAAAGGAAAAAGGAAAAATTAACTATGAAAACTAAAAATAAACTTCTGGAAAAAATCCAGAAAACAACTAAAAAACATCGTATTATTGCAAGCGCTCTTGCCGTATTACTTATTGGTGCTAGCTTGCTGATTGGTAGCACGCAAACATCTGCAACGACTACGGCTGTACCCACGACTCAACCCATGTATCGCCTTTATAATGCATACTCTGGGGAACATTTCTATACGGCAAGTACGGCCGAACGTAATTCAATCATTAGAGGCAGTTGGCAGTGGTATTATGAAGGGATAAGTTGGTTTTCACCAACACACTCAAATACGCCTGTCTACCGTTTGTATAATAAAAATGCTGGTGATCACCATTATACAATCAGCAAAGATGAAAAAGATATGCTTGTCAAAAAAGGTTGGAGATACGAAGGTATCGGTTGGTATAGCGATGATAAAAAGACAATCAAAGTGCTAAGAGCATACAACAAAAATGCTAAGGCAGGAAGTCACAACTACACAACAAGTGATGCTGAGCAACAAAATCTGATTAAAAACGGTTGGCGAAACGAAGGCATTGGCTGGTATGCTGCTGGAGCAGGAAAGGCGCTAGACCCAGTCGCTGATTCAGGAATCATCCAAGAATCAAACGAAAACAAGCAACAGACAAATTATTTAATTAATAAACGCAAAAATTTAGTAGATGAAATAGCTAATGATAAAAAAGTAGCTAAAGAATCTCCTTTTCCTATACTGAGAAGCACATATTCAAACATGGCAAAAATGTTTGAAAAAAAGTTAAAGGAATTTGACGCTGAAAATCCACAAGTTATAAATTTGCATCCAGCAGTATACGACGTTTGGAAGGGCTAATAGAAAAAACGAAAAAAGGTCACATCATACATTGATGTGACCTTTTTTTAACCAAAAAAATTTTGCGAAAAATATAAAATATAAAATATAAAAGAAATTAAGCTCACGCGCCAAAACAATAGTTTTTTGTTTTGCTAACGCAATCTAAAAAATATAATTAGTTAGCAGCTACGCTGCTAAGCATCGTTATGCGAAACTAGTACAGCCAGCTAGAAGGCTTAAAAGGTTTCATAGAAATACATGAAGTGAATATTTGTAGAAATAAAAAAAGGGATATTTATAGAAATATCCAAAAATGTATTTATAGAAATACTAAAAAGAATATTTATAAAAAATACTCAAAAAAGTATTTATAGAAATGATTAAAAGAATATTTATATAAATATTTAAACGATTATTTTTAGAAATACTAAAAAAGGATATTTATAGAAATACTCAAAAATGTATTTACAGAAATACTAAAAGGGATATTTATAGAATTACTTACAGGAATATTTATAGAAATACTAAAAGGAACGAATATTCATATGCGCGTGAGATGAATGGTTCATCAAGATTTGGGTTTTGCAAATTTCAAATTGTTTCGATTCATGGTATAGTTATCAATAGAAATCGAATCAATTCGAAAGAGGTACTTATGATAAAACGAGATTCATATTTATCAGATTTAGCAAGGTTGCGAGAAAAACGGTTTATTTTTCAGAGCTGACCGCTATGATATATCAGGTAAAAAGTACTTGTCAATCAACTCAAAATATTATCCAGTTGATTAAGCTCTTAGAAGAGTGCTTTTAGGAAATAAGCGGCCAAATTTTGGGCATCGTTTAGAAGGAGTTGTCTATTTAGAATTATTAAGACGGGGTTACCAAGTATTTGTCGGAGATATAGCTAAATATGAAATTGATTTTGTTGCTCAAAAAAATGGCATAACGGAATATTTTCAAGTTTCTCTGACCGTTGAGGATGAACAAACCTATGAACGAGAAGTACGAGCATTTGCTAGCATTCAGGATAATTATAGAAAAATTTTATTGACACAGGACGCGGGCGCATATAATCAAGAAGGAATAGAACAATTAAATATCATTGATTGGCTGCTGGAAACTATGTGAAAGATAAGCTGAAAGGATAGATGGCCGCAAAAAAATATTTATAGAAATACTAAAAAGGATATTTACAGAAATACTAAAAAGAATAATTATAGAAATAGTCACAAAAGAAAGAAGTAGCGTGAAGTTCAGTTGCTTTTTTTGTTGTACAGAAAGTAGTACAAAACTTTGATTCTGAAAAGATAAGTTCAAAAGCAAAGGTGACCGATAAATCGGCACCTTTCTAAAACTTGAAAGAAGGTTATCAAAAATTTTCTTTCTAAAAAGAATAAAAGATAGCTAAAGCTACCTTTTCAATCAACATGTAAGACAAAACAAAAACAAAAATCTTGTCTTGCATCAATCGCACATCACTAGCTCAATAAGAGCAATTTAAGGCTATAATGCCAAAGGAGAAAACACTATGTCTAACACTATCGAAACTAAATCAATCGCTAAAATGAACACTGCTGAAATTAAACGCACGCCAGAATATGCTGAACTTAAAGCAGTTGCTGGTCTTGATTCTGACGCATACGCACAATACAAAGCTAACCGTATTGCAGGAACTAATGCACCTAAAGCGTGGGCTGATCGTACTGATGCTGAAAAAATTTCTGATACATTGTTCAACGAATATTTTGAAGTTGAAAACGGAACACAACGTAGCCGCGTAATTGCTAAATCTCTCAACTTTGTTCACGGCAAAACTGATTCAATTATTACAATTGACGGTCAACGTGTATTGCGTTCTGACATCTACGTTAATATGGTCTTGGGAACTCCTGAAGGCAAAAACGTGTACCTCAATGGTCTTCGCAAAGATAGCAACCTTGTTAAACATATCTTTAACGCATGGTCTCAAGCATATAGCGCACACAAAGCAGAAGGCGGAGATTTTGCAAGTTTTGCAGGTATTCCAGTAAACGTTGTAACTTACCAAGAAAAATCAGGTGACAAGAGCTATACACGTGTTTCACCACAAACTCGTCCTGTACTTGCTAAAGGACAATCTTTTGCGACACTTAATGCAGAAGTGCCAGCTAGTCGTATGGCTAAACGCTCATTCTAAAAAAACAATATCTGAAACCCAATACTAACCTCCTGTATTGGTTTTTTCTTTCAGCATCATAAGCGTAGTGGTGTGTGCAATTTCCGCACATACCACTTTTTCTATCTTTTGACTAATCACGGGAATGATGATACAATGTAGATACATGAAAGGGGAATATAATGACAACTGTAACACTAAACAAGTGGGGAAATTCGACTGGAATCAGAATACCTAAGACAATTCTTGATACGTTAGAGTTTAAGCAGGGTGAGCAACTAGATATGAATGTATCAGGAAATGAAGTCATTCTAAAAAAACATGTCAAGCAATCACAGGTTACTATCGAAGAATTATTTCACGAATACAACGGAGATATTTTTCAAGCACAACCATTCGTTTTTGAGCAGACAGGAAACGAAAAATGGTAAAACAAGGTGATATTATCAAAATCAATCTTGATCCGAAAGTAGGGCATGAACAAAAAGGTTATCGTCCATATGTCTATCTTAGTCATGAGACAGTTGACAAATATTCGAACATAGCAATTTTTGCACCAATTAGCAACACTGCAAGAATCTATCCTTTCTATCTCCAATTGCCAGCACAAGTTAAAACAACGGGGAAAATCCTTCTTGACCAGATTGTTGCAATTGACTATAAGCAAAGAGAATCAAAGTTCATCGAATCACTTCCAGATGACTATCTTAATCAAGTGCTAAATATTGCAAGGGCTGTTTTTCAAAAAATGACAAACAAAAACTAGAAAAATGACAAACAATAATTAGAAAAAAGGTTGATATAACATGTATTAGCTTTTTTTCATACCAAAAATCTATGAAAAAGACTGTCAGGATTTCATCCTGACGTGATTCAGCTTGACTAGCTCAATAATTTGCCTTTTTTGATATAATAGAGGTATAGAAAAAAAGGAGGGTAACATAATGACACTAGATGTAGATAAACAGAACATGACCATCATGGGCGTAAAATTTACAAACAGGCAAGATTTTCGTGGTGTTTGGTACGTTCTTAGCTCTAGCATGATTGAAGGATGGGTTCCTATAGTCAAAGACGTTGAAGAATTGAAAGAATATATTTTCACCAAGCGTACTGAGTTGCAAAATGGCTAGAAAATCCTATGAAGAATACAAGTATCTCGATCCCGATAATGAATACACTTATCGCGATTCAGCGGTGTTGATTAACAAATTCACTATTACGGACGGGGACGAAGCGTATGAAAAAGAATATAGACTGGCTAGGTTGCGTGGTTTGGATCTAATTTTGACACCTATCAAAGTTAGAAAACTAGATGATGTCCTGAAAATTCATGGCTTCATTTTTGGTGATATGTATACATGGGCAGGGCAACTTCGAAAAGTAAATATCTCAAAAGAGGGCAACGCATTCATGCCACTTCAATCTTTTGATACCGGTATCGAGTATATTGACTCATTGATTGCTGATTTTCATAATCGAGTTAACTCGCGTCAGGAAATTGCTAAATCTTTAGCTGAAATCTTAGATAACCTAAATTATATGCACCCTTTCCGTGAAGGTAACGGCAGGACACAACGAGAAGTTATTCGTTCGCTAGCACTCGAAAAAGGCTACTACGCTGACATTGACGTTGCTACGGACGATGAGATTTACAATTTATACATGGACGGCACGGTATTCGGTGACGTTGCTAAATTAACTAAACTGTTCGATATAATACTTGAAAAAACAGATTTCTGGGAACACCGCTGACTTACACTTCTCTAAAAGAAGTGCAGAGGTTACGGCTATTAACCAAAGGCAATTCCTGCCTATACAAGTTTTTACGCTTTTGTAACGCGTGGTTTCTTTCTTAACATTTGTCCAAAATAGCAGTGTGTTTTTCTGGACTTAATCAAGTGCTAAATATTGCAAGGGCTGTTTTTCAAATAAATGACAAACAATAACTAGAAAAAAGTTGATACAACATGTATTAGCTTTTTTTTTTTGCAAAAAAATATAAGAAAAGACTGTCAGGATTTCATCCTGACTTAAGTCAGCTTGAAAACTATCTAACATTACTAGCTCATAAGAGCGTTTTAAAGCTAAAGGAGAAAACACTATGTCTAAATCAAACAAATCTAAAATGCTGAACACTGAAGGAAAACTTCGTCTACTTTCAGGAACCCTTGCAATTCTACTTACGGGAAGTTTTGCAATTATCGCTGTACAAGCAACTAACAATCATGTTGCTAAAAGTAATTACGACAATGCAATCCAAAAACAAGAAATTGTCTACAAGGCTAAAGTAGACACGCTTAAAAGTCAAGTTGACAGTTTATCTTTTAGTGTTAAGCAAAAAGATGAGCTTTTAACTATGGCTAAAAATGGTACTTATGTTAGTTGGTTGAAGTCAGCACCTGAAATGGGTACTGGTAATGCTAACTGAAAGTTAATCAAAAAGCAAAGGAATCACTAAAGTGATCCCTTAATAATGTTTGAAAAAATAACTTAAAAAATGTCTTAAGGAGGACAAAAAAATGTATATCGAAGAAGAATTATTAGCAGAAGTAGAACAATTCGAAGAAGAAAACAGCAAAGAATTTTTTGATTTTCAAGAATCTTTTCATGCAACGTCTTTGAACGATTGGTTTGAAGATGTTGCATTCAGAATTGGTAGAGGTGATTATTTGCACGCTTTGTGAAAAAATAATCTAAAAGACAGCCCTAGAGGTTGTCTTTTTTTTAGTTGCATCATTTTGCAAAACGTAGTAATATGTGACTACGAAGAAAAAGAGGTATTTTCAATGACAATTCATGCAACGTCTGGACGATTTGATAGTGAACTAATGAATAACATTAATGAATACGCTAAAGCACAGCATATGGCAGCGTCAAAATTCATAGAACAAGCAGTTTCTGAAAAGCTAGAGGACTTGCTGGATTATCAAATTTCCGAAGAAGCGTACCGAAATTGGGAAAAGAACAATTTCAAAACATATAAGCATGAAGAAATGTGGTCAATGCTTGGAATAGACGAAAATGACTAAAGTAGAAAATCAAATTTTCACCATCACTGCTCTATATGTTGGCAAACGCTCTAATGTCTACAAATATAAGCCTTAGGAACATTTTTCATTAACGCTTAACAAATATGGTGAGAAAAGCATCAAAGTTATTTTTTGAGATGAAGACAGAAAGAATGTGAGGAAAAAGCATGGTAGTAGCTGAATCGTTAGACAAGCGTGCTGAAAAAGCAGTTCAAATGATGATTGACAACAAAGCTGTTGTTCGTGGAAATATTGGTGAACACGGAGATTTAATATTGCCTGAAACAGTATCTGACGATATTAAAGATTGGGTGGATAATGGCTAATTTCACAGCAAAAAAATGATTAACAAAATACAAGGTGATTCATTCGCAAGATCCACGATTAACCAATCACGCGCAACAGACCCATAATGAAAGAGAAGGCAAAAGCCCTCTCTTTTTTTGCTTGAAAGAACAACTGACAAGTTTTTCTGTCAACTATTCTTCCAACAATTGTTTCATTATCTTCTGGGAAAAAACTAAAAGATAAGTTCAAAAACAAAGGTGACCGATAAATCGGCACCTTTCTAAAACTTGAAAGAAGGTTATCAAAATTTTCTTTCTAAAAAGAATAAAAGATAGCTAAAGCTACCTTTTCAATCAACATGTAAGGCAAAAACGTCTTACAATATCGCACATCACTAGCTCAATAAGAGCATTTTTAAGGCTATAATGCCAAAGGAGAAAACACTATGTCTAACACAATCGAAACTAAATCAATCGCTAAAATGAGCACTGCTGAAATCAAACGCACACCAGAATATGCTGAACTTAAAGCAGTTGCTGGTCTGGACTCTGACGCATACGCACAATACAAAGCTAACCGTATTGCAGGTACAAACGCACCTAAAGCATGGGCTGATCGTACTGATG
>NZ_BLLH01000012.1 GCF_011170065.1 Pseudolactococcus insecticola
TCTTGTGAGACAACTACTTAATTCTATCAGAACTTCCGCTCCTTGTCAACTACTTTTTGAAAGTTTTTTTATTTTTCTTTCAATCGTTCGTCTCCTCGAATTGAGTACTTTAATATCTTATCAAATTACTTCACCCCTGTCAACTACTTTCTTCACCTTTTTTATTTTTTTATTTTGGTAGCTTACAAAGGGCTTTTAGTCAGAATAAATATTCCCTAGAGCAACCACAATAGAACGATTTTCAACATCAATATCATCTATTTTCAAGATCGACTTATAGTCCGAGATTAGGCGTTCGCCTTTAAATGGTCCTTCTGCAAAAACAGCAACGCCCGCGAGCAGACAATCAAATTCATGCACTAACGATTTCATACCATTGAGTGTGCCTCCGCCTTTCATGAAATCGTCAACGATCAAAACACGCTGTCCAGGGGCAAGGGAACGCTTGGAAAGGGTCATGTTCTCGACTTTTGAGCTTGAGCCTGACATATAGTTGACATTGAGCGTGGCGCCTTCTGTAACCTTAGGATCGCGCCTGACAATGACAAAAGGTACATCAAGGATTTCACTGACCGCTTGGGCAATCGGAATTCCCTTGGTCGCAATCGTCATGACAGCATCAATCTGCTTGCCAACATATTCATGGGCGATAATTTTCCCAATCTTATCTAAATTTTTCGGGCTCCCTAAAATGTCAGATAGGTAGATATAGCCACCCGGTAAAATGCGGTTGCTTTCTTTCATCAGATCTGTAATTTCAAGTGCGATTTCTCGTGATTTTTCGTCAGAAATGCCTGGCGTAAATACAACACCACCTGAAACACCCGCAAATGTTTCAACTGACCCAACTTCTGTTTCTGAAAAAATGCGTTTGATAATCACCAAATCTTCTGAAATGGATGACTTTGCTGCCTTGTAACGTTCACTAAAAAATGATAGCGTTGTCAATTTTCTGGGGTGATTTAGTAAATAATTTGTGAAATCAACTAAACGTTCACTTCTTTTCATACCCTTGTCCTCTTTTTTCCTCTCAAACATCCAAAGATTTTGCCTTGAGACTTTATACCTCATTATAACAAAAAAACACGAACAATTAAACTTGAACGTGTTTTAATATTCGGAAATTTCTAGAAATTAACCTTGATTTTTTTTGATGATTGCTTCTTGTACTGATTTCGGTACATCTTCGTAGTGGTCAAACACCATCATGAAGGTACCGCGGCCTTGTGTAGATGAACGTAATGTTGTTGCGTATCCGAACATTTCAGCAAGTGGTACAAAAGCATGAACGATTTGGCTATTACCATGCGCTTCCATACCTTCAACACGTCCACGACGTGCTGTTACGTGACCCATGATATCTCCCAAGTTGTCTTCAGGAACGGTGATTGTAACTTTCATCATTGGTTCAAGGATAACTGGATTAGCTTTTGGTGCAGCTGCTTTAAGCGCATATGATGCTGCAACACGGAAAGCCGTTTCATTTGAATCGACATCATGATATGATCCGTCGTAAAGTTTAGCTTTCACGTCAACAAGTGGGTAGCCAGCAAGGACACCGTTTTGCATTGCTTCTTCCAAACCTTTTTCAACGGCTGGGATGTATTCGCGTGGTACCACACCACCGACGATTGCGTTTTCAAACTCGAAGCCTTTACCTTCTTCGTTTGGTGTAAACTCAACCCAAACGTGACCGTATTGACCTTTACCACCTGATTGACGGACGAATTTACCTTCGGCTTGTGTCACAGGTGCGCGGAATGTTTCACGGTAAGATACTTGTGGTGCACCGACATTTGCATCAACGTTAAATTCACGACGCATGCGGTCAACGAGGATATCCAAGTGAAGCTCACCCATACCAGCAATCAGTGTTTCACCAGTTTCAATATTTGTTTCAACACGGAATGATGGATCTTCTTCGGCAAGTTTTTGGAGGGCAACACCCATTTTATCTTGGTCAGCTTTAGATTTAGGTTCAACCATGACTTGGATAACGGGTTCTGGAAATTCGATAGATTCAAGAATCACTGGATTCTTTTCGTCTGTCAACGAGTCACCAGTTGTTGTGTCTTTCAACCCAACAGCGGCAGCGATGTCACCTGAGTAAACATCGTTGATTTCAGTACGGCTGTTTGCGTGCATTTGCAAAATACGGCCAATACGTTCGCGTTTGCCTTTTGAAGCATTCAAAACGTATGAACCAGCTGACAAGACACCTGAATAAACACGGAAGAATGTCAAACGTCCTACAAATGGGTCAGTCATAACTTTGAAGGCGAGGGCAGCAAACGGCGCTGAATCATCAGCAGGACGATCAGTTTCGTCGCCATCAGGTGTGATCCCTTTGATAGCTGGAACGTCTACTGGGCTTGGCAAGTAGTCAACGACTGCGTCAAGCATCATTTGAACACCTTTGTTTTTGAAGGCAGAACCTGCAAGCATTGGGTAGAACTCAACGTTGATTGTTGCTTTACGGATAGCTGCTTTAAGTTCAGCTTCTGTGATTTCTTCGCCTTCCAGATATTTCATCATGATGTCTTCATCAGTATCTGCAACAGCTTCAATCAATTTAGCACGCCATTCTTCAGCTTGCTCGCGGTATGCTTCTGGAATTTCTTCATCAAGAATGTCAGTACCAAGGTCATTTGTGTAGACTTCAGCGCGCATTGTAACAAGGTCAATGATTCCTTCGAAGTCATCTTCAGCTCCAATCGGAATTTGGATTGGATGAGCATTTGCATTCAAACGATCATGAAGTGTAGACAATGAGTAGAAGAAGTCTGCACCGATTTTATCCATTTTGTTCGCAAATACGATACGTGGTACGCCGTATTCAGTTGCTTGGCGCCAAACAGTTTCAGTTTGAGGTTCAACACCTGATTGCGCATCAAGCACGGTTACAGCACCATCAAGTACGCGAAGTGAACGTTGTACTTCGATTGTGAAGTCCACGTGACCTGGTGTGTCGATGATGTTGATGCGTGTGTCATGCCATGCAGCAGTTGTTGCTGCTGATGTGATTGTGATACCACGTTCTTGTTCTTGCGCCATCCAGTCCATTTGTGATGCACCCTCATGGGTTTCACCAATTTTATGAATCTTACCAGTATAGTAAAGTACACGTTCTGTTGTCGTTGTTTTACCAGCGTCGACGTGAGCCATGATACCGATGTTACGAGTGTTTTCAAGTGAAAATTCGCGTGCCATTATTTAGGTCTCCTAATTGTTTCTTGTAAAATCTCCTGCTTTTAGGGACTTCACTGAGTTAATGTTATTTAATTACTTGGTATTACATCTCATTTTATCACATTCCGTCTAAAAACACTAGATAGGCAGGTTGCCCACCTAGTGTTTTAGGTTTATGTTAGTTTTCAAGAGTTAAATCTGATAACTTGATAATAATGTGGTTTTAGAATTAAGAAAATCTTACCAGCGGAAGTGAGCGAACGCACGGTTAGCTTCTGCCATTTTGTGAGTATCTTCACGTTTTTTGACAGCAGCGCCCGTGTTGTTAGCTGCATCCATGATTTCTTTTGCAAGACGATCTTGCATTGTGTGTTCACCACGTTTGCGGGCGATTGTTACCAACCAACGCAAACCAAGTGTCACACGACGTTCAGGACGTACTTCAACGGGTACTTGGTAGTTTGACCCACCAACACGGCGAGCACGAACTTCAAGAACTGGCATGATGTTTTCCATTGCTTGTTCAAAAACTTCGATAGCTTCTGTTCCAGTCGCTTCTTTGATTTGTTCAAAGGCGCCGTAAACGATACTTGCTGAAGTACCTCGTTTACCATCAAGCATAACGCGGTTGATGAGACGAGTAACGACTACTGAGTTATAAAGTGGATCTGCCAAAACTTCGCGTTTTGGTGCACGATTTTTACGCATTTAATCTATCTCCTTTCGATTATGCTTTTGGTTTTTTAGTACCGTATTTAGAACGACCTTGTTTACGATCTGTTACACCAGCTGTATCAAGTGCACCACGAACGATATGGTAACGTACCCCTGGAAGGTCTTTTACACGGCCACCACGGAGCAATACCACGCTGTGTTCTTGCAGGTTGTGACCGATACCTGGAATGTAGGCTGTTACTTCAATCAGGTTTGACAAACGCACACGTGCGAATTTACGCAAAGCTGAGTTGGGCTTTTTCGGTGTCATTGTCCCAACACGAGTTGCAACCCCACGTTTTTGTGGTGAGTTTGTTTTCGTTTGAACTTTTTTGCGGCTGTTAAAGCCAACGTTCAATGCTGGTGCTGTTGATTTAACGATTTTTGATTTACGCGGTTTGCGAACCAATTGGTTAATAGTAGGCATTTCTTGCTTGCTTCCAAAAGACTATTTTGACTAAAAGTCAATAAGCGGTAATAATCTTGAAAGCATTCCTTTCGTTTTTTCGTTTAGTTGCGTCGGTATATGGTCGCTTACGCCAAGTTCCGACAAGAAGTTTTGGATACTTACATGCTAGAGATGTTGCCATCTTCAAGCATGCTCCTTTTGTTTGACCAAATGAAAAAGTACCGTCTTATAGTTTATCATGTTTTTTGATAAATGTCAAATTTTTCTTTTCCAGCCTAGATTTTTCAGACAAAACCTTGCTTTTTTGTTATAATTTAAACTATGAAAAAGATATGTTTACTATTGATTATTTGTTTTGGTGCGATTTTCACGCCGGTTACTGCCTTTGTTTCTGCTGATGATGTCTACGAAACGCCTGCTAAGGCTGCCATTGCCATTGATTCTGATAGTGGTAAAATCCTCTACGCACAAAATGCTGACAAAGCCATGGGGATTGCCTCCATTACCAAAATCATCACGGCCTATCTGACGCTCGACGCCATCAAAAAAGGAACGCTACACTGGGATGATAAGGTTAAGATGAGCGACTATGCTTACGAATTGACGCAAAATCCTGAGGCGTCAAATATCGCTGTCAATGACAAAGACGAGAGTTTTTCAATCCGAGATCTGTTCAATGCTACCATGATCCAGTCTGCTAACTCCGCTGCCATTACCCTGGCTGAAAAAGTTGGTGGTACTGAGCCCAAGTTTGTCGATATGATGAAGTCGCAGCTCGCTTACTGGGGCATCACGGATGCCAAGCTCGTCAATGCGTCCGGCCTAAACAATAGCGTTCTAGGCAAAAATATCTATCCAGGCTCGTCAGAAACAGCTGAAAATGAGCTGTCAGCCAAAGACGTCGCCATCGTTGCACAGCACCTGATCCGCGACTTTCCAGACACGCTTGCAACAACCAAAAAAGCAACAGAAACTTTTGACAAGGGCGGTGCTTCAGAGCAAACCCTTGCGACCTATAACTACATGCTCCCTGGCTTACCTGCTGCTCGTGCAGGTGTGGATGGTCTCAAAACGGGAACGACCGAATTTGCCGGTGCTTGTTTTGTCGCAACAACCATGCAAAATAACTTCCGAATAATCACAGTGGTGCTAAACGCTGATGGTGCAGACACCGATGACTACGCCCGTTTCACTGCAACAGGTGGCCTCATGAACTATGTCTACGGAACTTGGACCGCACGCATCATTGCTAACAAAGACGTCAAAATGAGCGTTCCCGAAGCCCCAACCAAGCTGACGGTCCTTGACGGACAAAAAACTAGCGTCAACGTCCTGCCTTCTGACAACTTTTCGACGGTTGTGCCAATGGCATCTGACAGCAAGACATCCCTCAGCTTTAGTAAAAAACAAGGCGCTGACGTCACTGCTGCTATCACCAAACATCAAAAACTCGTCAAAGTGACATTTAATATCAAAGATAAGCTAGGCTATCTCCCTGGTTCTGACGGGGAAAAATTCTATCTGACGGCAACATCAGCCGTTCCTCGCAGTAACTCTGTCAAGGTTATGTGGAATCATTTCGTCAGATTTGTCAATGAAAAATTATAAAGAAATATCAGGCCAAAAATCAGCCGGATATTTTTTTATAGCCACTGCAAAACAGCAAGTAGAACAGGCACAACTGCTAAGTACGATAGAACCGTATAGCCAAGCGTTGACGTCGCAAACTCGACATCAGCATGATATAGCCGTGCTAAAATTGGCACCGAATTTTGAATTGGCATTGACGACTGGATAAAAAACACTTTTACCATCAGATCCGGAATGTGAATAAAACGCGTCAGAACAACGATGATCAAAGGCGAGATGATAAATCTCCCCATCAGAACACCGACAATCGCCTTGTTTAGCTTGAGCGTTCTGATACCTAGAAAATAAACAGTAATTCCGATGATAAACATAGATAATGGCGTTGTCAAATTACCGATATAGGTTGCAAAATTCCCCAGAGCAAGCGGCACTTTGATACCTATCAGCAGCCAGATAATACCAATAGTAAATCCTAGCATAGCAGGATTCATAACCTTCTTTAAACCTGCCAAGAGCCCGAAACTTTGTGGTACTGGCGCTTCTTCAAGCCCTGCAAATGTTTGCGAATCCTGCGCAATCTTATAGACACCCCAAGTCCAGAAAAACGTGGTATTTGCGATATAGTAAATCAAAACATAAGGAATTGACGCACTACCAAAAACAGCAATATTGATCGGCAAACCGATAAAAATCGTGTTACTGCAAGTGAACATGGTGCTGAAAGTCCCTAAACGTGAGCTTTTCACGCCCAGTAACTTGGCGACAGCTTTAGAAGCCCAGTAGGCGATAATCATTGACAGGACGGGCACCACGATGCCGCCAATCAGATGGATAAACTCAGCTTTAGAAAATTTTTGTGTAATCGTGATAAACATCTCAAAAGGCAGTGCAAGTGCAAGCACCATCTTTGAAAAAACATCTGCTGTGTGACTGTCAAACCACTTTTTATAGGACAAAAAATAGCCCACGAACATCATGGCAAATATGGCAAAAATATTGAAGTACGCTTCTATCATGCCTTTATTATAGCAAAAAACGCCCGTAGGCGCTTGCTTTTCCTCTATAAGCCTGTGATTTTGGTGTAACTATCAGCCTCTTCAATCTCAATGTCAATATCGAGTGCATTGGCTTCAGCGACCGTTTTGATAAAATGACCAGATTTTTTGATTGTTTTGACCTGCGTGTGGATATTGTTTGAGATAAATCCATATCGGTTACGATAGGAATTTAGCCAACTCCAGCAGTCAATCGGCGTCCAGAGATGGTAGCCAAAACAGTTTGACCCTTCTTCAATCCCTTTATGAACCCAGTAAAGATGCTCTTTGATAAAGGTAATGCGATAATCGTCTTGAATCACACCGTCCTCACCCATCCATCGTTCTTCACGGCTCACGCCCATCCCATTTTCAGAGACAAACCACGGGATATTCTTGTAGTTTTCTTTGACGTCCATGGCAATGTCGTACATGGCTTTGGGATAAATCTCCCAGCCCTTGTCGTGATTCATGCGGCGTCCTGGCATGTGGTACTCTTTCCAGAACTTATCTGGCATCCAGTCAACGGCAAGGCTATTGGTTGAAAACTCGGGCCGTGACACGCGATCAGGGTGATAGAAATTCACACCTAGATAATCAATCGTGTTTGCCTTGATCAGTGCAAGTTCTTCAGGTGTTGACGTCCAGATGGCGTCTTCACTTGTTAGCAAGTCAACGAGTTCAGCTGGAAATTCACCGTGTACACTAGCATCCATGAACAAACGATTTTTCCATAGATTGGCAATGTGGCTGGCCTTGAGGTCTTCTGACTCATCACTCGCCGGGTATGGCGGTGTTAGATTTAGAATGATACCAATTTTGGCATCTTTTGCTGCCACTTTACGAAATTCTGCAATGGCTTTACTACTTGCCAACTGCAGATTATAGGCCACTTGGACGGCCTTTTTTCCGTCAATAATCTGCGGATAGTGAAAATCGTATAGGTACCCTCCTTCAACGATAACCATTGGTTCGTTAAAAGTAAACCAGTCCTTGACACGGTCACTAAATAACTCAAAACACGTTTTTGCAAACTTGGCATATAGGTCTGTGACATGCTTGTTTTCCCAGCCGCCGTACTGACGCAGAAGCTCTACCGGCAAGTCAAAATGGTGTAGGTTCATAATCGGACGGATGCCATTTTTGATAAACTCGTCAATCACATCGTTGTAAAATCTAAGCGCATCGGCATCAACGCTACCTGTTTCCAAATCGTCAATCAAACGAGACCACTGAATACTCGTGCGAACAGAGTTCAGACCGATTTCTTTCATCAGTTTGATGTCTTCTTTATACGAATTGTAAAAGTTTGAAGCAGTGTCTGGGCCTACTTGGTTATGAAATAGCTCAGGCTTGATTTCGTACCAATAGTCAAATACATTGGCGTGTTTTTTGTTGAAACGGCCTTCAGTCTGGGGACCGCTAGTTGCAGCTCCCCACCAAAAATCTTTGGGAAATTTGAGTTTTTCAGTCATGTTATCCCCCGTTAAATTTCTGCTGAGTTATCGATCATTTTCAGGAATGGCAACCAGATAATACCGATTACAATCATTTGAACTAATTGTAGTACGGATCCCATGATTGAGTTAGTTGCTAGGAAACCTGAGATCAATACTGGCATTGTCCACGGTACTTGTGCCCCTGTTGTGAGCGGTACAAGACCACTTGCAAAGCCTGCATAGGCGATGATAACAGATACCACTGGCGCCAAGATCCACGGGATAAAGAGTGAGGCGTTCATAACGACCGGCATCCCGAAGATAACGGGTTCATTTACGTTAAAGATACCTGGCGCAAGACCAAGACGCGCTACTTCTTTATATTGTTTTTTCTTGACAATGGCAAGGATGAGGATCAAAACGATCAGAGTTGAGCCTGAACCACCGAGACTCACGGTAAATGTATCCATGAATGATTTTGTAACGATATGACCATGGTCACGCAATGCTGAACCGCCTTTTTTCAGCAGGTCAGCATTTTCAAGGGCGTTTGTTTGCCAAAACGGTTCAAATACTGAGTTTACGATAACTTGACCGTGAAGACCAAAGAACCATAGGAACTGAACCAAGAAAACCGCAACGATTGTACCTGGAAGCGATGTACCGATACCTGTCAATGGTTTTTGGATGACATCGTAGATGACGTCATGCAAGTTTGTGTCAAATACGCCAACCATGAGAGCGTTTACAATTAGGAATACAAAAAGTGTACCCATAACTGGAATAAGCGCTGAAAATGATTTTGAAACTGCTGGTGGAACACCGTCAGGCATGTTGATTGTAAATCCTTTTTGAACGAGGAAAACATAAAGTTTAGCAGCGATAAAAGCACTGATAATTCCAAGGAACATCCCTTTAGCACCCAAACGATCCAATGTCAATAGACCGCTTTGTGTGACTTTGTCAAATACTGCGAAAAATGGCGTTAAAATCAAATATGACGCAAGTGCAACAATGGCACCAAATATAGCTTCAACATCTTTGGCTTTTGAGTAATAATAACCGACACCAATTGTCACAAAGACTGTCAAGATTGACATCGTTGCGTTTTGACCATTGCCAAAGAGTGTTGAAAAAGTTGATTTTAAACTGTCTGGCCAAAATGGCAAGTTGTTAAATACGACGATGAACGAGCCGAACATGGTCAGCGGAAAGCTCATCATAAAAGCATCACGGAGAACTGTCAGATACAGATTTCCTCCGATTTTTGCAGCAATTGGTGCGATTTTTGCGCCAAGTGCATCCATAAATTTATTCATTTGTGAACTCTTTCTAGTAATGGTCCCCTTTTTAAAACTTAAAAGACCTTGATGAATTGAAATAAAAATATCGAATGTAAACGTTTTCTAACCGTTATTAATTTAGTATATACATAAATAACGTTTTTGTCAAGCATTTCTGAATAAATCAAAAAAATGACTTTGTTTATATAAAACAAAGTCATTTTTAGCTTAAGCAACACTTTCAAACTGTGAATTATAGAGCCCTGCGTAAAAACCATCTGCAGCAAGCAACGTATCGTGGTTGCCACTTTCGATGATGTCTCCATCTTTCATCACGAGAATCAAGTCGGCATTTTTGATTGTTGACAATCTGTGTGCGATGACAAAACTTGTACGACCTTCCATCAGTCGGTCCATCGCTTTTTGAATCAGTTCTTCTGTCCGTGTATCAACTGATGACGTTGCTTCATCGAGAATGAGCATTGGCGCATCTTTCAGGAGCGCGCGGGCAATGGTCAAGAGCTGACGCTCGCCAACTGACAATTCTTCAGCATCTTTGATGAGTGAGTCATAGCCATTTGGCAACGTATTGATAAAGTGGTCAACGCCCACTGCTTCGGCTGCTGCGATGACCTGTGCATCTGTGATACCTGTTTGGTTATATATCAAGTTCTCCTTGACCGTTCCTTCAAACAACCACGTATCTTGTAGCACCATTGAAAACTGATCATGCACCGCTTCTCGCGTGATATTTTTGATAGGCGTCCCGTCAATCGTGATGCTGCCTGAGTTTGTGTCATAAAAACGCATGAGCAGATTGACCATGGTTGACTTACCAGCACCTGTAGGGCCGACAATTGCGATTTTCTGACCAGGTTCAGCTTTAGCTGAGAAGTCATTGATAATCACACGATCTGCGTTGTAGCCAAAGTGAACATTGTCAAAAGCAACTGCGCCTTTTGGATTGTCAATCGTTGAGGCTTTGCCAGTTTCGTCTTCAAGTTCATCTTCTGCTAAAAATGAGAAGATGCGTTCTGACGCAGCACCTGCAGATTGCATTGACGTCACGGCCTGTGCGATTTGCGTCAAGGGTTGCGTGAACAGGCGGATATAAACCATGAAGGCAACGATAACACCAAAGCTAATCTTGCCATCAATAGCAAGCACGGCACCGACAAGTGAAACTGCCGCATAGCCGAAATTCCCGACAAATTGCATGAGTGGCATCATCAGACCAGATAGAAACTGTGATTTCCAGACTGAGTCATAGAGTCGCTCATTGATTTCGTCAAATTCGTCTTGTTTGGCTTTATCGGCATTTGAAACCTTGACCATGTTATGGCCTGTATAAACTTCCTCGACAAAGCCATTGACTTCGCCCAAACCATTTTGTTGTGCGTTAAAGAATTTTTGTGATTTTGCCATGATGAGCATCATCAGACCAAAACCGATAACCGTCGTGCCAATGGCGGTCAGACTCATTTGAACGTTGGTCTTAAACATCATGATGATAGAGCCGATAAACAATGTCAGAGCTGACACGAGGCTGCCGACAGATTGGTTCAAAGCTTGACCAATCGTGTCCACATCATTTGTCACGCGCGACAGCGTATCACCATAGGGATGGCTGTCAAAATAGCGCAAGGGCAACTTGTTAATCTTGTCAGAAATGTCATGACGCAGTTTTTTAGACGTGCGTTGTGTGACCGTCGCCATGATAAAGCCTTGAATATAGCTAAGCACCGCAGATCCCGCATAAAACGAGATTAGGACAAGACCAATCGACGTGATCTTTTTCAGATCAATATCGCCGTGACCAGGCATCCCTTTTGGAATGAAGCTCTTTGTCAGACCTTCCATGATTTTATTTGTGATTTCTGAGAGTTTATCAGGACCGATGATGGTCAGATAGGCGCCACCACAGGCTGCAAGCGCCGCAATGATAATCGCAGGATACCACGGTTTCACATATTTGACTAGATCTCCGAGCGCTTTTTTGATGTCTTTTGGCTTCTCACCACTTCCACGTCGACCACCCATGCCACCGCCTGGCTGTTGCTGAGGACGTCTTGATTTAGTTTCTTCACTCATTAGGCTAATTCCTCCTTAGAAAGTTGTGAATAGGCGATCTCTTGATAGATCGCATTGTTGGCAAGCAATTCGTCGTGCGTGCCGTGACCCACAACCTTACCTTGATCCAAAACAATAATCTGATCAGCATCGATAATCGTACCAATCCGTTGCGCAACGATCAGTTTTGTCGTCTCAGCTGTTTCCGCTTTCAGCGTATCACGCAAGACACGGTCAGTCCGGTAGTCAAGCGCTGAAAAACTATCATCGAAAACCAAGATTTCTGGGTGTCTGGCAATGGCACGTGCAATCGCAAGACGTTGTTTTTGACCACCAGACAAGTTCAGACCGCCTTGAGAAATCTCAGCGTCAAGACCTTTGGGATCTTTTGTAACAAATTCTTCAGCTTGTGCAATCCGAACTGCCGTCATAAGTTCTTCATCTGTAAAGGCGGTATGCCCATTTTCACCAAACTCAAGGTTTGAGCGGATTGTACCATTGAACATAACAGGTTTTTGAGGAATGAAGCCAAGCTTGTTATGCAGGACTTCTTCCTTAAACTCTCTGACGTCAACACCGTCTACAAGAACTTGACCACCAGTTACGTCATAATAACGTGGTATCAGATTGATCAGAGTAGACTTACCAGATCCGGTCGATCCGATAAATGCCACGGTCTGACCTTTTTCAGCCTTAAATGACACATTTTCAATGACGTGTTCTGACGCGTCGTTGTAGCTAAATGACACGTTTCTAAACTCAACAGTTCCAACTTCTGTGGTTGCTGTGGCGTCTTTGGTCCCATCTTTGATAGAGCTTTGCGTTTCGATGACTTCCATAATCCGATTGGCAGACACATTGGCACGTGGCCACATGATAAAGATCATCGTTAGCATCATAAAGGCCATCACCACTTGCATACCATATGACGTGAAAACAACCATGTCAGAAAAAAGGTTGACACGTGGTGAATTAGTGGGCAATCCGACTTTTGCTGCCTTGATGATATTTGCCCCAATCAGATAAACTGCGACTGACAAACCTGATGAAACAAGTGACATCATCGGCATCATCATCGCCATCATCCGTTGAATAAAGAGATTGGTTTGCGTAATATCGTTATTTGCCGCTTCAAACTTCTCGCTTTGATAGCCTTCAGCATTGTAAGCACGCACAACACGAATCCCTGTCAGGTTTTCGCGCGTTACCGAGTTGAGCTTATCTGTCAGTTTTTGGATAATCTTGAACTTCGGCATGGCAAAAGCGATGATAATCCCAATCACAATCAAGATGAAAACAACGGCAACGCCAAGTGCTGTGGTCCATTCCCACGACTTATCTGCGATTTTGTAAATGGCCCAAACTGCTGTAATTGGCGCCTTAATCACGAGTTGCAGCCCCATTGCCACAATCATCTGAACCTGTGTGATGTCGTTTGTTGAGCGTGTAATCAAGCTGGCTGTTGAGAAGTTGTTGATCTCAGCCATCGAATACTCAGACACTTGGTGATAAACTTCGTGGCGGAGTTTGCGCGACAGACCCGCTGCCACTTTGGCTGCAAAATAACCCACGATAACTGCCGCAACGAGCGACCCTAGCGCACAGAGCACCATCCATTTGCCTTCATCAACGATCTGTGAAACCGTCGTGCCTTTTGTCTGGATTAACTTTGTGACCTTGCTCATGTAATCTGGCAATTTCAAGTCCAGATAGACCTGTGCCACGATGAATACCAAGCTGATTGCCACGTAAGATAGCTCCCGACCTGTTATTTTTTTGAGTACCTTAAACATTTTCGCCTCCTAGGTTTGTCTTTATTTTATTGATTGTTGCGATAAAAGCTGCAATTTCATCCGCGTCTAAATCTCCACGTAAAACCGTTTCAAACTGCGTCATGCGCGCTTCCACCACATCATACATGGCAAACGCCTTGTCCGTTAGGATGATTTTTTTGAGCCTTGCGTCGTAGGCAACAGGCTCACGGGTAATCAAACCTGTCTGTTCCATTTTTTTGATAAATGTCGTCGCCGTTGGTCTGCGCATGATAAATTTTTTTTCAATGTCTTTTTGAAAAATGTCTTCATCTTGATGCCTAATCAGATATTCCGTGACCCAAATCTGCAAGCCAGTCACCTCATCAAATGCCTCCTGCGGCCGATGTTTTGCCACAAAACGTGTGATAGAAATCGTCAATTCCCGCAATTCAACGCCAATCTTGTCTTCTGTCATGAGTGTCCTTTCTTTTTTGTTAGTTAGATAACCGTTAGGTACTTAACTGTTAGCATAGTAACAATGATAGACTTATTTTTACAGATTGTCAACAAAAATAATTGACATTTTCCATGATTTATATGATACTGTCAAAAGAAAGGCTTTCAACCATGATCACAACACAAAAATTTAACCAGAACACTTGGATTAACATCAAGCTGGATGCGGCAGATACTGACAAATCTGAGCTAAAAAAAGTTTATACCGACTATGAGATTGACGAGGAGGTCATCGCCTACTCACTTGATGAAAATGAACGACCCCATCTGGACTATGACAAAGCGACAGGTGTTTTCGTCCTGATCTATAATGCGCCAAATCCCAATAAAGTCGACAACCATTATGAGACTGTTCCCATGACATTTATCGTAAAAGACAGCCATCTGATCACCGTCACGCATCCGCACTCTGAGCATCTCTATGAAAAGATGCTAAAAAAGCTCGTCATAACGCCTGATAGTAGCATTTTTGAGTTTTTGTTCGATAGTTTATTTTGGATTACTGACCAGTTTTTTCCTGATATTGAGAGCATGAACGATGCGCGTCAGAATGTCAATCTCAAGCTTCGTCAGAAGACCTCTAAGGAAAATCTACTTGCCTTGTCCGACCTTGAGATTGGTGTTGTTTTCTACGTTGCTGCCGCCAAGCAAAATGCTGTTTTATTAGAGCAAATCAGAACTCACGCCATCTATAAAGAATTTTCTGACGACGAGAAAGAATCACTTGACGACGCAACGATTGAAGCCAAACAATTAGTCGAAATGACTCAGCTCACGTCACAAATCTTGCAGCAACTCTCAAGCTCCTACAACAACGTCCTAAATAATGACCTAAATGATCGCATGAAGCTCCTAACCATGCTCTCAATCCTTCTGACCATCCCAACAATCGTCACAGGATTTTTCGGGATGAACATGCCACTGCCGCTTGAACATAACGCACTCGGCACCATCATCGTAATCAGCATCAGCTTGATCCTCTGGGCGCTACTCTATTACAGACTCCGACGACTCCTCAAATAAAAAAGCCCATCTTCATCATGAAAATGAGCTTTTTTTATTTACTGAACTTTAACCACCGCAAGTAGCAGAGCACCTACAATAAATAGTGCAATGCCGATGACAACATACCGCATCTCAAGCTTGGTCTTCTTTTCGCCAAGAAAGAGGATGCCACCAATCGTCGAGATGATCACGCCAAGCTGTGAAAATGAGAAGGCAATAGCAAGTCCTGCCTCTGCCGCCGCAAGCAGCATGAAGACATTACCCACACCCCACATGAGACCAACAGGGATGTTTTTGAAGACAACGGGCTCGATTTTGATCTTGCCACCTGCAATCGCCCAAGCTCCAATCATCATCCCGACTGACATCGGTAAAATGACCGTCAGCGTATCGATTTTGACATGAAAGAGTTTTTCAGCCAAGTTATTGAACAAAACAGTATACATCACGTAGCCAAATGTAGAGTAGGTAAGCGAGCGTAGACCTTTTCCTAGGTCATGATGTTGCGGTGCTGCTGCTGCATTTGGGTCGCGCTTCGACGAATAATAGAACCCGACCACAAGCACAATAATTGCGATAAATCCTAGCAAATACTGAATCGGCTTTGTCCATTCACCAAAGGCAAGGACGCCAATCAGGCTACCGACAACTAGCTGTGAGCCACTTGAAAGCGGACCAGCAACAGAAACGCCCATAAACTTAGCAGCATTGAACTGCCCGTTTTGGCCTAACGCCCAGAGTGCGCCGCCAACAAGACCGATGATGATCGTTTTGAGATCGATCGTGGGTCTGTGCACCACAAACACGATCAGGGCGAAAATAAATGCCCCAAATGTCATGCCGAGTGTTTGTTGATTGGCGTCGCCACCAATCTTGCTTGAAACAAAAATAATCGAGCCCCATGCAATCATAGGGACTAATGCGAGAAGTATACCTGTCATTGTAACTGTTTTCCTTTTTTCTTTGTAATTTTCTGTTAGTTTGTAAACCGTTTTCAAAAATGAAATCTTTACTATTTTAACTTAAATTTGGAAAAAAATCAATGATATCGTACTAAAAAACAAAAAAACAGCAAAATGCTGTTTTCCGGGTTATGTCGTTGTTATTTTCAGCCGATCAATGTACTGAATAGTTCGGTGCTTCTTTAGTGATTTGGACGTCATGTGGGTGGCTTTCTTTAAGACCGGCGCCTGACATTTCCATAAATTGTGCATTTTCATGCAAGGCTTCGATGTCTGCTGCTCCAGTGTAGCCCATACCCGCTTTGAGGCCGCCAATCATCTGGAAGACGATGTCTGTTGCAGAGCCTTTATAGGCCACACGTCCTTCGATACCTTCTGGCACGAGTTTGTTGGCTTCGTTCACGCCACCTTGGAAATAGCGATCTGACGAGCCTTTTTTCATCGCAGAAAGGCTGCCCATGCCACGATACGTCTTGTATTTACGACCTTGGTAGATTTCAAATTCGCCTGGTGATTCGTCAGTTCCAGCAAGCATTGAACCAAGCATGACGGCGTCGCCACCAGCTGCAAGGGCTTTGACAATGTCACCTGAGTACTTGATACCGCCGTCAGCAATGATTGTTTTGCCGTATTCACGCGCCACGGCTGCCGCGTCATAGATAGCTGTGATTTGTGGGACGCCGACACCCGCGACAACACGTGTTGTACAGATTGACCCAGGACCAATGCCGACTTTCACGACGTCAACCCCTGCATCATAGAGGGCACGTGCGCCTTCTGACGTCGCGATATTACCTGCAATCAGTGTCCGTTCAGGGAAATGAGCACGAATCTCAGAAATCTTGCGCAAAACGCCTGCTGAGTGACCGTGTGCTGTATCGATGACAATGGCATCTGCACCCGCTTCAAACAGTGCCTCAGCACGCTCAAACGTATCAGATGTCACGCCAACAGCTCCCGCTACGATCAAGCGACCTTTTGCGTCTTTTGCTGCATTTGGAAACTCAATCACGCGCTCAATGTCTTTAATCGTAATCAAACCTGACAAACGACCTTCAGCGTCAACAAGTGGCAATTTTTCAATCTTATGTTTTTGGAGCAATGACTCAGCTTCTTTCAAAGTTGTGCCGACTTGTCCTGTCACAAGGTTTTCTGACGTCATGACATTTCTGATCTCTTGATCATAGTTTTCAACAAATCGCAAATCGCGGTTTGTCAAAATCCCGATTAACTTACGATTATCAAGCGTTTCAACGATTGGCACACCTGAAATGCGGTAAGTCGCCATCAAGTCCTCAGCCTCTTGAATTGTGTGCTCAGGCGTGAGGAAAAATGGATCTGTGATAACACCAGACTCAGAACGTTTTACTTTGCGCACTTCGTCAGCTTGCTCAGTGATGCTCATGTTTTTGTGAATGACGCCAAGACCACCTTGACGTGCCATAGAAATCGCCATAGCGCTATCTGTGACCGTATCCATCGCCGCTGAAATCACGGGGATATTCAAGGTCAAGTTGGGTGCGAGTTGTGTCTTCATGCTGACTTCGTTAGGCAACACGTGGCTCTCCGCTGGAATAAGCAGTACGTCGTCGAATGTGTAGCCTTTTTTCAAAAATTTAGTGTCCCAATTTGACATTGAAATGTTTCCTTCTTTCTAGAATTTGCGAGCAAGAACCTTGCTTAGTTTTTGATATTGTAACTATTTTATCACGCTTTTCAACTTTGTCAATAGATATGCTTGAAGTCACAAAAAACAGTTTCTTTCATTATAAATCATGTTTTTCAAAATGCAGTGCGAGATTGAAAATCAAAATAACTGGCAAAACAGCAAATAATGCCACTTTTCCAAAATGCAAGGCCAGTGAAGTTGAGACAAATGCTCCAAGTGCAAAGCTCAGCACGACAGACAAGGTATTCAGACCGCGTTTGAGCACTGTTTTATTTTTTTCAACCAGCCCCTGTGTGATAAAAACAGAGAGATTTTTGATATTTCCTGTCATCATGATATTAGTATAAGGCGCACCTCGCATTTTTTTAAACGACTCAAGCTGGATCGCCGATACAAAGGCTAGCGAGATGATCATCCACTGGGCAGGCGCTGCCTTTGCGACCAGACTCGTGATGAGCACAATCACAAAAATGATGAGTGCCGCAAAGGCGTGCCAGTGGAGGCGTTTATGTTCCACGGCATATTTTCTAGCAAAATAAGTAAAAATCCCGCCAAGCATGAAAGCTACTATCGGTAGGAGATAGCTGCCCGCCATAGCAAAGTCCTGATCTGCCAGACTTTTCATCAGATAGATCAGATTTCCCGTCTGGATGCCAGCGAATCGTTCCCCTTGCGTTGAAAAAGTGTAGGCGTCTAAAAAGCCGCTGATAAATGTCAAGAGCACAGCGATACGCACGCGCTCAAAGATTCGGATATGATTTTTTTGTTCAGTCAATGTATTTACTGCCTTCCCTGATAGATAGTTTCGAAAGTTTACTGCGGTGATTCTCGATAAAGTCCCGCACCCAGTCAGGTGCGACTTTCGAATAATCCCGCAGCGCCCAGCCGATGGCTTTGTTAATAAAAAACTCGTCACTGTCAAAGTTGTTTTGGATGATCTCACTCAAAAGCTCAGCATCCGTTTCAAGTTTGAAACCCAGTTGGTGGTCAATGGCAAGCCTGCGAATCCAAAAATTTTCATCTCTTGACCAATCTCGCATGATTGCCTTGGCACTCGGCTCACGCCTGACAATACTGCCAACATGCTCATCTAAGTTATCCACAGAATCCCACCAAGACTTACTTACAGCGAGCTGATATAACTTTGGCAAATCTGCCAGCTGCAGATTTTTTTGCACTTTTTTCAGATAATCCGTCGCCAGATACTGAAACTCACGGTAGTCCTGCTGCCACATGAGCTTGATAAACTCCCAGTCTACTAGCTTCACTGCTTTATCTTGCTTTGCTTTTTCCTGCAAAAAATCTTTTGACAACTTGCGACGCTCTGGCGTTTTGATGCCTAGATAAATAAAGTTATCTTTCATGTAACTCGCCATAGCTAGGGCATTTTCAGGATTTTTATGCGCTTGAAATTGCGCAATTATTGTCGGTATATCATTTGTCATTTGTGATAAGGACTCCCTTCACGAATCATAAAAGCTCGGTAGATCTGCTCGACTAGGACCAGGCGCATCAGCTGGTGCGGCAAGGTAATCCGGCCAAAGCTCATAAGGCTATTGGCACGTTTTTTCACGCGCGGGTCAAGTCCTAGACTGCCGCCAATGATGAAAGTCAAGGTTGAGGCCTGCTGCATTTCCAGCTCTAGTCTACTTGAGAGCTCTTCTGACGAGATGAGTTTGCCCTCGATTGCCATAGCAACCACAAAATCGCGTTCTGACAACTTGGCTAAAATCCGATCACCTTCTTTTGCTAGGATTTGCGCATTTTCCTTATCTGACGCCTTGTCTGGCGTCTTTTCGTCAGGTAGCTCGATCTGCTCAACCTGTCCAAAACGTGATAAACGTTTGACGTATTCGGCGATGCCATCTTTTAAATATTTTTCTTTGAGTTTGCCAACACTGATTAGTTTGATTTTCATTATGTTCTATTATATCAAAAATTGTGTTTTTTTATCCACAATCCCTCTGAAATGTAAATCTGTGAAAACACTATTTATCCACATTTCGATAAAATTTTCCACAATTTTGTGGAAAACTCAAAGATTTTTACACACTTGTTCACAAAAAATATTTTTTATCCACATTTTTGTGGATAAGTACCAAAATATTTAACAAATCCATGATTTTAAGGTATCATTAAGTGAGGTAGGCTAAACTGAACCTAGCTAAATTATGTAAAGGATATAAGATAAACAATGAAAAAAAATAAAAAAACTGCTGCAAAATTGATTGTGACGGGTGTTATCGGTGGTGCTGTAGCTCTAGGCGGTAATGCTGTCTATGACCATTTTAATACAGATACAACTACGACAACAGCAACAAGCACGACGAGCAACACAGGCTCGACAAAAGTTGCCAAGGTTTCTTATAGTGTCTCAAGTGACACAACCAAAGCGATTGCCAAGGTTTCTGATGCAGTGGTTTCTGTCATCAACTATCAAAAAGCATCATCAAGCGACTCACTAGATGATTATTTTGGTGATATTAGTGGAGATGACAGTAGCAGCTCAAGCGATGATAGTTCATCAGAAACTGAGGCTGGTGAAGGCTCTGGTGTCATCTATAAAAAGGACGGTGACACAGCCTACGTCGTCACAAATAACCACGTCGTAGATGGTGCAAGCTCCCTTGACATCATGCTTGCAAATGGCGACAAAGTCAAGGGCACCTTAGTTGGCAAAGACGCTTATAGCGACCTTGCGGTCATCAAGATTTCAGCGAAAAAAGTAACCAAAGTCGCAACTTTTGGTGATTCAGCCAAGCTAACTGTTGGTGAACCTGCCATTGCCATCGGCTCGCCACTCGGTAGTGAGTACGCAAACTCGGCGACTGAGGGGATCATCTCAAGCACGTCTCGCAAAGTGATCATGCAAAATGACAGTAACGAAACGATCAATGTCAACGCCATCCAGACGGATGCTGCCATTAACCCAGGTAACTCTGGCGGTGCGCTCATCAATGTTGAGGGGCAAGTCATCGGCATCAACTCAAGTAAAATCACAACCACTGGCTCAAGCTCAAGCGACGTTTCTGTCGAGGGGATGGGCTTTGCCATCCCGTCAAATGACGTCGTTGAAATCATCAATAAACTCGAAAAAGATGGCAAAATCATCCGTCCAGCCCTGGGCGTGCAAATGGTCGATCTAACCAATCTCAACTCGACTTATCTCGAAAAGCTCAAACTGCCGGATAGCGTCACCTCGGGCGTCGTGATTGCAAGCGTCCAAAGCAAGTTCCCTGCTGAGGTTGCAGGCCTTAAAAAATACGACGTCATCACAAAAATCGGCAGTACCAAAGTCACAACTAGCACCGAACTCCAAAGTGCACTTTACAAATATAACGTCGGCGACAGCATGAAAGTGACCTACTATCGTGACGGCAAAGAAAAAACGACCACTGTCAAACTCACACAAACCTCAGATAAGCTGAGTTTCAGTGATACAGAAACTGAAGATAGTAGTAAATAGATAGATGGTATAAAAAAGCAGATTTCGTTTGAAGTCTGCTTTTTTGTGTCGTTTTTCAGTAAGTTCACTGCGCCGATAGTTATTTAACCTGCTTTATCTTCAAATTCCCCGACCAATTCCAACCTGCAAACCGTATAACATAGCAGAATCTCGCATGATTTCAGTTAAGCTCAGCTTCTGCTGTTTCAAGACCAGATAGAGCTCACCTGTTGAGTGAGGAAGCGTTTGTTTAATGGCGAGAGGACCAAGATCAGATGTCAGCTGCGCAAGCTCACGCTCGATATTTCCTGTTTTTGTGACGTTACGCAAATGCGTCTGTAAGATATCTTGAATCGCAACATTCCCTACAACATCCGGTGCTGCAATCGCCGCTGCTAAAAGTGTTTTGAACTGTGCTAAGTCTGCTTCTGTTCTTGATTCTTTTTCTTTTCTTGACATTTTTTTCACACTTTCTACCCAATTATTTTAGCACTTGACTGGAAAAAAACAAAAAAAGATACCTCTCATCATACAAGAGGTATCTAACTGATAGTCCGTACGGGATTCGAACCCGTGATACCGCCGTGAAAAGGCGGTGTCTTAACCCCTTGACCAACGGACCAGGGTAGTGTTTTGATTGCTTTCGTTCTTTAGCAACATAAATAATTATATCGTAAAATAAAATACAGGTCAAGTGTTTTATGAAAAAAATTTTTACTTTTTTACACTGCCGTGTATTTTTCCGACATTTACACCATTAGTCTGATTCTTCCTGCCACTTTTCTGTTATAATAGGGATAAGTTATGAAAATATTACTCTATTTGGAGGGCGAAAATTTCCTACGCAAATCAGGAATTGGTCGCGCCATTCTCCACCAAAAACGAGCGCTAGATATTGCTGGCGTTGACTATACAACTGATCCTCATGATGATTTTGACATCGCGCATATCAATACCTACGGCATCAAAAGTCTGATGTTGATTTTTCGTGCCAAACGCATGGGTAAAAAAGTGATCTGTCACGGTCACTCAACGATGGAAGATTTTAGAAATTCATTTGTCGGCTCAAACGTCCTTGCGCCCCTGGTCAAAAAATACCTGACTTTCCTATATAGCCAGGCTGACATGATCATCACACCAACTGATTACTCAAAAAAGCTTATCGCCTCTTACGGCGTCAAAGCGCCAATTGTCGCCATTTCAAATGGCATTGACCTCAGTAAATACAAAAAATCCACTGTTAAAGAGCTTGCTTTCAAGCAACATTTTGACATCAAGGACGGTGAAAAAGTCGTCATGTGTGCGGCACTTTATTTTAAGCGCAAGGGCATTGACGACTTTGTTGCCGTGGCAAAAAGGATGCCTGACGTGCGGTTTATCTGGTTTGGTGAAACAAATCTCTGGACGGTGCCAGGTTGGGTGCGTCGCCTTGTCAAGAAAAATCACCCGTCAAACGCCGAATTTCCTGGCTATATCAAGGGTGACATTTACGAAGGTGCCATGACAGCCAGTGATGCCTTCTTTTTCCCGTCCCACGAAGAAACTGAAGGGATCGTCGTGCTAGAGGCGCTTGCGTCTGACCAAAATGTTGTCGCACGCGATATTCCTGTCTATGCGGGCTGGCTTGATAACAGCGCAGCAACACTTGTCAAGACAAATGACGACTTTGTCTCAGCACTTTCTGACACGATTTCAGGCAAGATTGACAAGCGTGACCGTGGCTATCAAGTCGCTGAAAGCCGTTCAATTGAGAACATCTCTACACTGCTCGTTGCTGCCTACACGCGCCTGCTAAATCAACAGTAAAAACAGGAGTTCAAACATGACCACAGAAAAACTAAATATTGGCCTATTTACAGACTCTTATCTACCGCAAGTTTCAGGGGTTGCAACATCGATTGAGACCTTGTCTGATGAGCTCACAAAAATGGGACACAGCGTTTTTATCTTCACCACCGCTGACCCAAAAGCCGACGTCACAAAGGACGCTGAAAATGTCATCCGACTATCGAGCATTCCCTTGATCTCACTTGCTGAGCGCCGCATCGTCATGAAAGGCGTTGTCGCTGCTTATCGTGTGGCACAGGCCTATGACCTAGACATCATCCACACGCAAACTGAGTTTGGACTTGGTATTTTAGGTAAACTCGTTGCGCGACAGCTGAAAATCCCTGTGATTCACACGCTGCATACCAAGTATGAAGACTACGTGCATTATATCGCAAAAGGCAAGATTTTGCGGCCTGGTATGGTCAAGTATGTCATCAAAAGCTATCTACACGGCGTAGACGGCATCATCGTGCCAAGTCAGATTGTGCTTGACATCGTCAATAACTACGGTGTTGACCTCGAAAAACGGGTCATTGCAACAGGTATTGAGCTTGATAAGTTCCAGCGTCCTGAGATTACGCCGTCAGACACGGCAGATATTCGTGCTGATCTGGGCATCACTTCTGACGAGATCATGCTGCTGTCACTGTCACGCATCGCTGAAGAAAAAAATATCCAGGCCATCATCAAAAGTCTCGTCAAGGTGCGCACACAGATTCCCGTCAAACTCGTGATCGTCGGTAGAGGACCGTATCTGGACGATCTTAAAAAACTAGTTAAAAAACTAGATCTGGCTGACATCGTGACCTTTACAGGTCTTGTCGAAAACAACCTGACTGCCTACTACTACAAGGCTGCCGACTATTTCATCTCGGCGTCGACAAGCGAGACGCAGGGGCTGACCTATATTGAGGCGCTTGCATCCGGTACGCCTGTCCTTGCAACCAACAACGCTTACCTGCAAACACTCGTAACTGCACCTACTTTCGGTTACCTTTTTGACAATGACGATGAGATTGCAGACGTCATCCTAAAAGCAGCAAAAAGCACAGATAACTATGACAAGGCCGCATATGATACCAAGCTCTACGAGATTTCTGCTGAGTATTTTGCCAAGCAAGTCTATGAATTTTATCTTGACAAAATCATCTCAAACACGCAAGAGCTTGAGACAATAGGCGAGTCCGTGCCAAGACGAACAGCACGCATTGTCAGACAAGCACCTGCAAAAACAGTCAAAACTGTCGTCAGAACACCAAAAAAATTAGCACTAATTGCGAAAAAAACCGTCAAACATGCCAAAATATTGCGCAAGTATGGTAAAATAAAGTAACACTAGAAAAATCAAAGGAACTGTATAAAATGAAATCTCATCTCTCTGCTATTATCAACCGTCTTGAAAAATTGATCGCATCAGGTGACCCAAAAGACACCTTTAACTTTGAAAAAGACGAACAAGTCCAAATCACCGTCAGCTTTGACGGCGAAAACCAAGTCTTCATCGTCAAATATCCAAAAGTCAAAGAAACATCTGACTTTGACAGCATCGACCTTGTTGCGATGGAAATCTTTGACTTGATTTACTAATCAGATAATGCGAAAACGCCTTTCAGTTGAAAGGCGTTTTTTTGTGTTTTAAATTAAAAACTTCTGTTCCATTTTGCCTACCACTTGAGCGATTAACAAACTTGTCAGAATAGCCATTAGCACTAAATAACCAAAATCAATTACTGTTAATTGGTGACTATGAACACTCGCTGTTATGATAACACCTACAAAAATAAGGATGGCTACAAGTCCTGCCCAAATTGGTGTTAGAAAAAGTAGCGTTAAAGCGTTTTTTATACTTTTTTGTGACTGTCCTACTAATCGTGATAAACGAATTTCTTTTTCTAGTATTTTTAAGCTGGAAAGCACCAGTATCCTCATCGTAATCAGTTCAATTATCACCGATATAACAACTATGAGTAGCGTGAACAAAACCGTACTCAGAAAATAGCGATACTCTGACTCGTAACTTTTTTCAAAAGTCTTCGCACTCAAGCCTAATTTAACTGATTGTGCCTTATCCTCCAACCGTGCCACATCAGAGGTAGATAGACCCGATACTAAAATTTCATCCATATCAGATTGGTTCTCTGACTCTAAATATAGCAAATCCAAAAAGTCAGACTCACTTATTTCTTGGGGTATTTTACCAGAGTTGAGAAAATCGCTTTTTCCAGTATATAGCCTAACTGGGCCTGCTTTATGGTAAAATTCTTGACTGATAAATTTTTCTATATTTACCTTTTCAGAGTCCGTAAACTCTCGCACATAGCCAGATTTATCAGCTGTTATTGGGGTATATTCTAGCTCATAAAACTTCTTGTCGTGGCGATGAGCCCTTAGGTTCATCATTGTTGGAAAATCTTTTATCACAATACTCATGTTGTTCCAAACGACAAAGTTCATCACAAAACTGATGATTGCAATCAAGATAAATAGATAAAAACGTTTTTTGAAAATATTTCTCCACATATGCTACCTCTTTTTCAATTTATTGACATGTCCTGGATTTGTTCTATATTAATTTTAAAGAATTGTCAAACTCATCAGAATTTTCCCCACCAACAAAAAAACACCCAGCTCATCGCTAGGTGTAAAATCTCACGCTTTATACTGATAAAAACAACGTTTGGGTGAAAAAATCTCCCCGTTTTCTTTCAAAACTTTGATGATTTTTGAGACTTCTTTTTTGTCAATCTCTGTCGTTTCTGCGATTTCGCCTGGGCGTGCTGGGCCTGCGACAGCTTTGAATGCCTCAAGTACTTTTGTTTGGTTGTCCATTTTGATGATGCCTCCTTCTTTTTTTACTATAATACCATTTTCTTTCAAAAATTTCAGTTTTTTAGGTCGTGTTTTGAGCGTTTCTTTGAACCAATACTCACGTTTCATGGCGGTAGATTTATCTGCAAATGCCTCAGTATAAATCATCTCTACAGGTCGTCGTGCCTTGGTATATTTTGCGCCCTGGCCTGCATTGTGCGCAGCTAAACGCTTGTCAAGGTCGTTTGTGTACCCGCCATAAAGCGTGTTATCTGCACACAGCAACACGTAAAAATAGTGGTTAGCCATAATAAATCTGGTGCACCTCGTCTGTGTAACTGCCGTCAGCCTTATGTAAAATCAAGGGGGGCAGAAATTTTTCGCCGCCTGGTTTGCCGTCTTTTATGGCGTCAATCAAGAGAATATTTGCGTCTTTATCGGCTTTGGGATAGACAAACTGAATCCGTTTGGGCACAAGGTTGTACTGCTTCATGGTCTCAATAATCTCAAAAAATCGCTCCGGGCGATGCACCATGGCGAGATGTCCATTTGTTTTGAGCAGCTGTTGACTAATCCGGCAGATGTCATCCAGATTAGTCGCAAGTTCATGGCGTGCAAGCAAATAATGCTCACTTTCATTGACCCGCGACATCTCATCAAGCTTGAAATAAGGCGGATTGCAGAAAACCAAGTCTGTACTTGACGGTTTTAGGTAGTCGAGCGATTTGTTCAAATCTGCGTTTATCACGCGCACTTGCTGCTCAAGCTCGTTTAGCTGCACGCTTCTTTGTGCCATATCTGCCAAGCGTTCTTGGATTTCAATTGCTATGATATTAGCGTTTGTACTGACGCTTGCAAACAGGCCCACCGCGCCATTTCCCGCACACAAATCAACGATCTGCCCACGTTTTGGGATATTTGGAAAACGGCTAAGCAAAACCGCATCTACAGAATAGGAAAAAACATCTCGCGACTGGATGATTTTCACATCATTTGTCGTAAGCTGGTCAATTCGCTCGTTTGGTTTGAGGTTGATAGTGGGCATAGTCATGTTACTATTATAGCAAATTTTGTGGTGTAGCATATAAGCAAAAAAATCAATCAAGAACGTGACGGCAGATAAATCTTCGCCTGAGCTAGGGCAATTGGCTCGACTGCTTTCATCAAGTCATTGAGATAAAAGCCTTCTTGAAGTCCCAACGCATCCTTGTGCGCATAGACGATGAGCTGATAATCGTGCGTTTCATTTGGCGGTGAGGGACCCGTGTAGCGATTGATGATGCGCTCACTCGACTTTGTCAAAAAGCGTGAGGCATTGCTATTTTTACCTTGTGCAGCTCGCGTCTTCCTCGAAAAATCTTCAGCAATCTGACTTGTCACTGGAACGTCCGCAACCAGCCAATGAATCCACGGAAAACCTGCAACTGGCACCGCGTCATAGTCAACCAAAGACCACGATAAAAATTGCGCATCAGCAGGGACATCTACCAACTCAAAAGGAAATGACAAAATCGGGTGACCTGATACTTTTAAATCATCAGCCGCATATTTGCCATATTGATCTGGGAGCAAGCCCTGATCGTCAAGTTTTACTATTATTTTCATGAAATCATCCTTTTTTAGTTTATTTGTCACTTTATTTTATCACAAACTTATCACTTTATGTTAAGATAGTTTTATGATTAGTCAACACATTATATTAACTTTTTTGACCTATTTTCCCGTCTACGCCTTTCTAGGCTGGTGTCTTGAGGTCGTCTACGCCTCGGTCAATACCGGAAAATTTGTCAATCGGGGATTTTTGAACGGCGCCGTTTGTCCGATCTATGGCCTCGGTGCGAGTTTACTCATTCTACTTCTGACGCCACTTGTTGACAATGTTGCGCTCTTATATCTCATCTCCGTTTTGATAGCAAGTTTACTTGAACTTGTTGGCGGTTACCTGCTTGAAAAACTGTTTCACATGCGCTGGTGGGACTATTCTGACGAGCCTTTTAATATCGGCGGTTTTATCTGCCTCAAATTTTCACTATTGTGGGGACTTGCTGGTGTCTTTCTGATGAAAATCATCCAACCTGGCATTTCACATCTACTCTTCAAACTGCCAATCTTGCCTGTCATCCTTCTTCTGATCGTTTTTTACCTAGTATTTGTCAGCGACATCACCGTGACTGTGATCGCAATCTCTCACCTCAATCGTGATCTCAAACAAGTTCACGAGCTCTCCCGCATGATTCGCCACGGTAGCGATAGTCTCGCTGAAAATATCGGCACACTTGCGGTCGATGCAGCTGACAAGTTTGAAGCGCAAAAAGCTGAGTTTGAAAAACAAAAAGAAGAGCTACTCAGCAAGCGCAGCCATGTCCGCACACGCCTACTCACGGCCTTTCCTAAAGCCAAGCACGACACCGAGGCAAAGGCACTGGCAAGCATGCGCAAGGCTTACGACAGTTACAAGAAAAACAACTCATAAAAAACAGCCGAGTGGCTGTTTTTTAGCGCCATAAATCAAGCGCAGAAAACACCAATAAGACAGCAATCACGCGGTTGATGCCTGTAAAATGACGATTATAAACATCTTTGAGCCCGTGTCCGAAAGCTGCCCACATGAGTGTCCCTACAACGCCAATCACTACCATGAGCAGGATCTTGCCAAAAGTAAAATCGTGCATCACGTCAAATCCCGTCAGCCCCGTCACAGCATAAAGATAAACCTTGACGTTGGTAAACTGCAGCAATAGTCCTGTTTTTAGCGTGACTGCCTGATGCGTGCCGTCAGAGAGCTGCTGGCTTTTCAGCACATGATAGGCGAGATAGAGCAGATAGCCTGTGCCAACGAGCTTCATCAGTGTCATAAGCAGGTGATTATCCTTGATCAGCTCACCAAAAACCATGGCAATCAGTGCAATCACAAAGACGCCAATACCAATGCCAAGCTGATATGGCAACGTTTTTTTAAATCCTTGTTCTGCGCCAGCCGACATGGCTAAAATCGTGTTTGGTCCAGGTGTCACACTCATAATAACGAGAAATATCAAAAATTGTATCATTTTCTTGTTGTTCCTTTTTGTTGTATTTGCAATTATATTTGCTAAAGTCATTATATCATGGTATGATTGTAAATGCAATCATATCTGTAAAATTTTTTTCAAAAGGAGTTGTCATGTTTAAAATCATCAGAACTATCGGTGGCATCACGCGCAAAATCCAATCAGACAGTAATCATCAGTTCAAGTCACTGGGCTTATCAAATAACCTATTTATCTACGTCATCCGTGTCACAGAAAATCCTGGCATGTTTTTAGCCGAGCTTGCTGATGCCATTCAAATCGACCGAACAACCAGCTTTCGCACTGTTCAAAAACTAGAGAAAGCAGGTTATGTCACACTGGAAAATGATCCCGACAATCAGAAAATCAGACGCATTTTTCCAACAAAAAAAGCAGCGGATATCTATCCCCTACTCCATGACTACGAAAAATCTCAATCCGACCAACTTCTAGTCGATCTCACAAGTGATGAAATCAACGAATTGACTCGTTTGATTGGGAAATTGCGATATTGAGCGGTGTAACTATCAATTTTAAGAGGTTGTAGACGATCAGTTTACAGCCTTTTTCTATTTATTTTCGCACAAAAAAACACCTCGCAAGCAAGATGTCCAAACATGATATTAACGTTTTGAGAATTGTGATGCTTTACGGGCTTTTTTGAGACCTGCTTTTTTACGTTCGACCATACGAGCGTCACGTGTGAGAAGGCCAGCGCGTTTAAGTGATGCGCGGAAGTCAGGGTCAACTTCGAGCAATGCACGTGAGATACCGTGACGGATTGCGCCAGCTTGACCTGCGTAACCACCACCGTTTACGTTTACGAGTACATCGTAAGCGCCAACAGTTTCAGTTGCGCCAAATGGTTGGTTGATGACCAAACGCAAGTCTGCGTGTGGGATATATTCTTCAACATCTTTGTTGTTAACTGTGATTTTACCAGTGCCGGGTACCAAACGTACACGAGCTACTGAGTTTTTACGGCGTCCAGTGCCGAGGTATTGTACTTGTGCCAATGTCTAGTCCTCCTTAGATTAATCCTGTAATGTCAAGCACTTCTGGGTTTTGAGCTTGGTGTGTATGCTCAGCGCCAACAAATACTTTAAGTTTCATGCCTTGTGCACGACCAAGCGTGTTATGTGGCAACATGCCTTTTACAGAAGTTTCGATAAGACGAACTGCATTTTTTTCACGCAACTCACCAGCAGTGATTGATTTCAATCCACCTGGGTACATTGAGTGTTTGTAGTAGATCTTGTCTGATGCTTTTTTACCTGTCAATTTCACTTTTTCAGCATTGACAACGATGACGAAATCGCCAGTGTCCGTGTGTTGTGTGAATTGAGGTTTGTTTTTGCCGCGAAGGATGCTAGCAACGACTGCTGACAGACGTCCCAAAGGAATATCTGTTGCGTCAACAACGTGCCATTTGCGTTCAACTTCACCTGGCTTAGCCATGTATGTTGTTTTATTCATGATTTCTCCAATTTTTTTACTGTAGTTTACTAGGTGCGATCGGATCGTTCCTTATCCTTTCGCGGTATTTTCAAGTTTCCGGGACTTAAAAAATGGGGTAAACAATACCGTTTAATATAATATCATATTTTTGTAGGTTTTGTCAAGTTTTTTTTGTTATAATAGTTCTTATGAACATTGTTTTGAAATTATCATCTGAAAAAATAGCAAATCTTATGACAGATTTTCAAGACTTTGCACAGCCGTCAAATGGTCAATATGTCCAGTTTTTAGCCAAACCACAAGGCTGTGTCATCACCGTCTATACGTCTGGCAAGGTCATGTTTCAAGGTGAGAAGGCTAGTGATTATGCGAGCCACTATGGTTATCAAAAAATTGAAACGCATATGATCGCACAAACCAACCTCATTGGCACAGATGAAGTTGGCAATGGCTCCTACTTTGGTGGCCTAGCTGTTGTTGCGACTTATCTGTCTGACACTGACTTGCCCTTGATAAAAAAACTAGGCGTTGACGATTCGAAAAAACTCATTGATACCAAGATTCGTCAGATTGCGCCGATTTTAATCGACAAGTTGCAGCATCAGGCCTTACTTCTGACGCCCAGTAAATACAACGAGGTCATTGCCTCAGGCTATAATGCGGTTTCTGTCAAAGTAGCGCTGCACAATCAAGCCATTTATTTGCTTGAAAAAAAGCTGGCAAGTCCTGCTGACAACATCATCATTGATGCCTTTACGACTGAAAAAAATTATACAAAGTATCTCAAAAATGAAAAAAATCACACACGTGGGCAGATCACATTGATCCAAAAAGCTGAAAGTCAGTTTTACGCGGTCGCTGCGTCCTCTGTTATCGCGCGTAGCCTGTTTTTAGACGAACTTGACCAATTATCCCACATGATTGGCCTAAAGCTGCCTAGTGGGGCGGGACACGCATCAGATGCCATAGCCGCAAAGGTCATCCGACAATTCGGCGAAACGAGCCTAGCCAATGTGGCGAAACTGCATTTTGCCAACACCGAAAAAGCGAGGAAACTATCCAAATGAAATTTTTAAAAGAGTGGGGGCCATTCAGCCTTTTTATCATCATTATCATCTTGTTACGTGTCTTTGTGTGGCAGCCTGTCCTTGTTGAGGGGCACTCGATGGACCCGACGCTTGCTGATAAACAGCGCCTGATCATCATCAAAACGGCGAAAATTTCTCGTTTTGACATCGTTGTCGCAAAAGAGTTTGACACCGATGACCGTAAAGAAAAAAATATCGTCAAACGTGTCATTGGCATGCCGGGCGACACGATTAGTTATAACAAAGACGTTCTGACGATCAATGGCAAAGTTGTTGATGAGCCTTACTTAGCAGATTACAAGAAAAAATTTGCCGATGATAAATTACAAAAAACGTACAGTTACAGTACATTTTTCCAAAGTCTGGCAAGTAGTTCCAAAGCGTTTACAACGGCAGCAAATGGTAACGTTAGCTTTACCATAAAAGTGCCGAAAGGTCAGTATTTCCTGATGGGCGATGACCGAATCGTGTCAAACGACTCCAGACGTGTCGGGGCTTTCCCGAAAAAAGACATCGTTGGTGAAGCCAAACTTCGTATTTGGCCACTCAAATCAATCGGTGGTTTGAAATAAGAAAAAGTAAAACACCTACTCACAAGATATGAGTAGGTGTTTTACTTTTGATAAAATGAATTTAATAATTTGACAAGACTCTCTCAATCATGACTGACGTTTGCGATTGATAATGTAGCCTAGACCAAGTGACATCAGGGTAAACACGCCAGAAAATAGTGTCTTGTTCTCAATGTCCTCTCCTGTTGCGGGGAGGATATTTTGTTGAGTTTGTACTACTTTATTTGCGTTACTCACTGGCCTTGCCGTCGTAGGAAGCACTTCATAAGTCGGTGTTAGCTTGACATCTGATTGCTCTTTTTGCGGTGTCGATTTTTTTGCAGCATTTGCTGAGGCTTTTGTCTCAGTTGATGCCGGGGTACTTGGATTTTCCGCTGATTTTGTACTTTTTTCTACTTCGCTGGAATCAACAGATGCTGTCGTCGGTTCAGACGATTCTTCTGTTTTTGAAACTGGCTCAGATGTCAACTTCGCTGGCGTCGAAGTTGAGTCTGTTGATTCTGGACTTAACGTTGGAGCACTCGGTGCTTCCGTTAACTCTGAACTTGTAGATGTGGATTCAGATTCAACTGGAGGTTGAGCCGTGGTTGGTTCTTGTGACTCTTCTGGGGCTGAGCTCGATGATGGAACACTTGCTGCTGCCGTTGGGGCTGAACTTGTTTCTGGTTCCTCAGGATCAACTGGTGGTTGCGCTGTCGTTGTTTCTGGTGATTCTTCCGAGTTGGGAACGGATTCAGAAGGTGTTTCTGAACTTGTTTCGGGAACACTTGGTTCTTTTGCTGACTCTGAACTTGTTGATGGTTCTTCAGAATCAACAGGGGGTTGCGCTGTCGGCGTGTCTGGTGTTTCTTCTGGGGCTGAGCTCGATGATGGAACACTTGGCGCTTCCGTTGGGGCTGAACTTGTTTCTGGTTCCTCAGGATCAACTGGTGGTTGCGCTGTCGTTGTTTCTGGTGATTCTTCCGAGTTGGGAACGGATTCAGAAGGTGTTTCTGAACTTGTTTCGGGAACATTTGGTTCTTCTGCTGACTCTGAACTTGTTGATGGTTCTTCAGAATCAACAGGGGGTTGCGCTGTCGGCGTGTCTGGTGTTTTTTCTGAGGCTGAGCTCGATGATGGAACACTTGGCGCTTCCGTTGGGGCTGAACTTGTTTCTGGTTCCTCAGGATCAACTGGTGGTTGCGCTGTCGTTGTTTCTGGTGATTCTTCCGAGTTGGGAACGGATTCAGAAGGTGTTTCTGAACTTGTTTCGGGAACACTTGGTTCTTTTGCTGACTCTGAACTTGTTGATGGTTCTTCAGAATCAACAGGGGGTTGCGCTGTCGGCGTGTCTGGTGTTTCTTCTGGGGCTGAGCTCGATGATGGAACACTTGGCGCTTCCGTTGGGGCTGAACTTGTTGATGGTTCCTCAGGATCAACTGGTGGTTGCGCTGTCGTTGTTTCTGGTGATTCTTCCGAGTTGGGAACGGATTCAGAAGGTGTTTCTGAACTTGTTTCGGGAACATTTGGTTCTTCTGCTGACTCTGAACTTGTTGATGGTTCTTCAGAATCAACAGGGGGTTGCGCTGTCGGCGTGTCTGGTGTTTTTTCTGAGGCTGAGCTCGATGATAGAGCACTTGATGCTTCCGTTGGGGCTGAACTTGTTGATGGAGATTCAGATTCAACAGGTGATTGCGCTGTCGTCGTGTCTGGTATTTCCTCTGGTTCGGATTCTGTTTCTGGAGTATTTGCTACTTCCGTTGGGGCTGAACTTGTTGATGGAGATTCAGAATCAACTGGCAGTTGTGCTGTCGTCGTGCCTGGTGTCTCTTCTGGGGATGAGCTCGATTCTGGAGCACTTGGTGCTTCCGTTGGGGCTGAACTTGTTGATGGAGATTCAGAATCAACTGGTGGTTGTGCTGTCGTCGTTTCTGGTATCTCTTCTGGGTCTGAGCTTGGTTCTGGAACACTCGGTGCTTCAGATAACTCTGAACTTGTTGATGGTGCTTCAGACTCAACTGGTGGTTGCGCTGTCGTTTCTGGTGTCTCTTCTGGGGATGAGCTTGGTTCTGGAACACTTGGCGCTTCCGATGACTCTGAGCTTGTTGATGGTTCTTCAGCTTCAGTAGACGACTCAGATGTCGTTTCTGGCTCTGAAACTGTTGTAGATGCTTCTGAAGACGGTGGTGCCGTAGATTCTATCGGAACGATAGGTCTTATGATAACTTCACGCGAAAAAACCGCCCATACATCATTTGTCCCGTCACCCCAAACTCCAAAATCTAATACATAATCTGGCTGATCCGCCAGGTCAAAGGTATAACCCTCAGGAATGTACTTATAAAAGGCCTCAGTACGAAATGATTCCCTCTCTGCATAAGCTGCCTCCCTCCCTTCAACCTCAAGAGCAACAGTTAGTTCCGGTAATGGTGTCACATGTGGAAACTGTTGAGCTGCTTCCGAGCTGTAGAAATCTGTTGTGAAATCTACTGGATTTGTACCTGTAACACGATATCTTGGCTGTCCTGTATCTGGATCATATCCAAAGAATATACCAGTTTGTACTTCAGAGTGTATATTAAATGTAGGTGAATTGACTACAAAAAAATAGTAAACAAATTTAACGCGTACATTTTTGCCCCTTGGGCCCGGAGTAAAGTAATCTCCAATTCCTTCGAACTCTAGAGGTGCCATATCAGTCCAACCAATAGTATCTTCCGCATGAACTGACTCTAGCATCATCGGTGCTTTTAACAAGCCACTTGACAGAAGGACCACAAAAAGGTACTTCCCAATACGTTTTGTTTTCATAAATTTTACCCTAAGTACAGCACGATATTGACTGCACCCCCTATATAGTACTTATAAAAATTAGTTTGTGAAAAACCATTATAAGTCGTGCTAATAACTTTCGTCCCTAATGCTCCTTGTAAGATTGCTTGTTTTCCTAAAGACTGGATCAACTCGTCTGAAAAGCCTTCTAGCTGTTCAACTGTATTACTCATCGCCTCTACCAAAGTAGTCATCTTACCGGACTTGTCTACAACGTAGACATTCACGGGGACATAATCTGTTTTTTTAGTTTTATTGGCTGATTTGACTGGAATATCAAGTTCTTGAACTTGTGCAGTATTTGAAAGCGTTGCACCTGCAAGTGGCTTAGTATTTCCTGCTGGATCAACCAAGGTCAACTCACTCTCCTCGTTATAAACAAGGTTGCCGGCCGCTGCGACTTGCGCACGTGCGTCTGAAACGTTGTACTGAACGGGTTGAGTAGTTGCTTGTTTTACGTCAAAAAAGTTTTGAGTCACAGGGACTTTTGTCCCATCTTCAAACAAATAGTAAGCTTTCAAAAAAGCGTAGTTATCGGTCGGTGTCGTATCTGTATCTTTGCGATAAACAAAGGCAATCGTTACCGGTGTTTGCAAGTTATCAGGCAGTGTGCCACCTGATAATGTTGCACTATAACTCAGGTAGGTGTAACCTGGGATTGGCATGGCTTGTAAGCCACCATTCCATGAGCCATTTGTTGTGCCGACAACTGATACAGGTGCGATTTCGTTATTTTGCTCATCAAGATAATGAACATAGACCTTTGTCAAGTCGGTATCTGCTACTTTGGGTGGCAAGGCTTGTTCATTTGGTAGGACATGCACTGTAATCAGGCTTACCTGATCCTCACCTTCTGCATTATGGTAGGTTACTTTTAGATCAGTTCCTACTTCTGGTGTTTCTAAACTAGCTGTTACTCTAACAACTGATTTGATACTACCAATTTTTTGGTTTGATGTTGCGCTATCATCCCCACCGCTTAATCTAAGGTAGCTTTGCTTACTATCTGCTGGCGTAACTTTTGCAAGATAGTTTGCTTCTTCATTTTCCACCTGGGTGTACACATAGAAGACGTCCCCCACGTGCATATACTGTGGTGGGACAGGATCTCCTGGATTAGCCAATACCGCAGAGCGTACATAAACAGTCAGATAGGTATGCTGTTGCAGCCCCCACTGGTCGGTTAAGGTCACGGTGATCATCGTTGATCCCTCAGATAAACCGTGAACCGATGCTGTGTCATCACCATTTGAGACTACTTGTGCGACTTTGGCGTTACTGCTTGAAAATGAAACAGTGTATTTTCCGCCATTTGTGGTATCATAGTCGGGATTTTTTGTTACTTTTGAGTCAATGGTTAGGTTATCTTTTAGTCCTAGAACCATTTCATCGTCGTTGATTACTCCCGACCAGTCGTCATCTTTGTGGATTGACACCGCTTGTGAAATCCAGTGAGATTTCACACCATTGAGTAGTGACAGGTTGAGGGTTCGGCTGATATTTTGCTCTGTGTCTGTGATGGTCGCCGTCACAACAAAGGGTTTAGTATAGTCTGGGTTTGCTGCCGCAGTTACAACTGGTTTTGTTGGATCCTTGAAAAAGGCGACATTACTATCACTTGTGCTGTAAGTCACAGTCAGGTGATTATCAGCCAAATCTTGGGCTGTCACCTGCTTTTCAGATGTCCGTAAAATGATATTTTTATCGTTGTTTGGCTCGACATACGGTGGGACGTAATAAGCAAGATAGAGTTGCTCAAACAGCGGGTTAGCATTGATCACCGTGATTTTAGTTGTAACTGTTCTTTTTATACCATAACCTGTAGAAAATACCGTATACAGGTTAGCAGTGCCGTAGTTAACGCCTGTGATATTGCCATCAGCATCTACCGTAAAAATGTTGGTATCGCTACTTGAAAATGTTAAGTTTGCATCTGTTATATCAACGTGTTTATAACTATCGGGCACACCATTTGCTGATGGTGTATCAGACACTTTTACAGGGATTTTCTGAGTATCTCCTTTGACAATTTTTTGAGCACCAATCGCGACTGAAAGCGGATAGTACTGAGTTACCGTCTGAGAAAAACTCGTGGTATACCAAGTACCATTTGTACTCAAAATACTAACTTGAAATTTTGTCGTACCTGCGCTATTACCGTTTATCACAAATGTCCCATTGGCATGGTCGAAATCTTTTTCTAGTGCATCAGCAATCAGCGGATTTGCAGATGTTACCTTAAAATCCGTATAGCTATTGATATCTGTGCTGATTTTTACTACATAGTTTGGTTGTCCGACTGCGATTCGTGTCCCTTGATTGACTAACACAGGTCCACTTGTTGCAGGTGCGCTATTTGTCTGTACTTTCTCTGCAGATGGCTGCGTGTCTTCAGCAACTACTTGCCTCACACCAATCACAGCACCAACTAATAAAAAGCCAACAAAAATAGCTAAAATTTGATTTAGTCGTTTTCGTTTCATAAATAATACCCTTTTCCCAATATATTATTCTTAGTTTTCTTTATTATACACTATTTTACATGGTTTGTGTTAGTGGTTATATCAATATTTTGTAAAATTTGAAAAAAAGAAAAAGACCTTACGGCCTTCATCTCAATCTCAATATTCCTTAATTTCAGGTCTGTCATGCACGCGACTTTGTTTACCATTGCGTTCATCCAATACGGCTTGGATATCGTCAGGCGTGACACCTGTTTCAGCCAGCATGACAGCCATGTGATACAAGACGTCTGCCGTTTCATTTGCGATTTCATTTTTATCGGCATTTTTTGCGGCAATGACGACCTCTGTTGCTTCTTCTCCTACTTTTTTGAGAATCTTGTCTAATCCTTTGTCAAACAAATAGTTTGTGTATGAGCCTTCTTTTGGCGCATTTTTGCGATCAATAGCTTGTTCATAGAGTTCATTTATCATTTTATTTTTCTTCTTTCGTGTTTATCAGGTCAACGTCATTGAAAAAACAGCTCCGTGCCCCTGTATGACAGGCGGGACCAATCTGCTCAACTGCAATCAAAATGGTATCCAAATCACAGTCAAGTGCAATCTTTTTGACATGTTGAAAATGTCCAGACGTCTCGCCTTTGTGCCATAGTTCACTGCGAGAACGTGACCAATAGTAGGTCTCCCCTGTCTCAAGTGTCAGCTGATAACTCTCAGCGTTCATGTAGGCAAGCATCAAAACCTGCCCGTTTTCCACATCCGTGATGATAGCTGGGATGAGACCGTCGGGACTTTTGCTAAAGTCTGGCGTTAGTTGTTCTTTTGTCATGACAAGCGTACCTCGATTTTATTTTCTCGCATCTTTTTTTTGACGTCGCTGATCTCGATCTCGCCATAATGAAAGACGCTTGCTGCAAGCGCTGCTGTGACAGGCGTTTTTTCAAATACATCAACAATATCCGCAGCCGTTCCCGCACCGCCTGATGCGATGACAGGAACATTGACCGCTGAGGCAATAGCCTGATTCAGCTCTAGGTCATAGCCTGATTTGGTGCCGTCCTTGTCCATAGAGGTCAGTAGAATCTCGCCAGCACCAAGTGACACGGCTTTTTTCGCCCACTCAAGTGCATCAAGTCCTGTATCTTTTCGCCCGCCAGCCACATAGACGTGCCAAGTGCCGTCATCTTGCTTTTTCGCATCAATGGCAACAACGATACATTGATTGCCAAACTTTTCTGCACCTTGTCTGATGATATCAGGATTTGCCACTGCCGCTGAGTTGACGCCAACCTTATCCGCGCCAGCTTTTAACATGGCGTTCATGTCGTCAACCGTGCGGATGCCGCCCCCCACAGTAAAGGGCACAAAAACTTGATCCGCCACGTTTTTGACAACATCAACCATGGTGTCACGCGCCTCGTGCGTCGCCGTAATGTCCAAGAAAACCAGCTCGTCGCACCCTGCTTCGTAGTATTTGCGCGCCGTCTCAACAGGATCTCCAACATCTGCCAGATTGACAAAGTTGATGCCCTTGACCACACGACCGTCCTTGACATCAAGGCAGGGAATGATTCGTTTTGCTAACATGTCAGAACTCCTTTAATTCGTCAAGTGTGATATTACCGTTATAGTAGGCTTTGCCAACAATAGTACCAGAAACACCGATTTCGGCTAATCTTGTCAAGTCGGACAGCTGAGCGATCCCGCCACTTGCGATGACAGATGCATCAGTAAGCGCTGCTTGTAACTGCTCATAGTGGGCAAAGTTTGGTCCTGACAGGGTGCCATCCCGATCCACATCTGTGTAGACAAACAAGCGAACACCGATTTTTTCCATCTCAAGTGCCAGACTGATAAAATCAACATCTGACGTCTCAAGCCAACCTTCTGTTGCGACCTTGCCAGCTTTAGCATCAATCCCAACAACAATCTTGTCAGCACCAAAAGCCTGGATAGCCGTTTTGACAAAGTCTGGACTTTTGACTGCCATCGAGCCTATTATCACACGGGCAACCCCATTTTCCAGATACTCAGCAATCTGCTCAAGCGTTCTGATACCGCCACCTACCTCGATTTTGAGCTGCGTTTCAGTAACGATGTCTTTGATAATCGCAGCTGACGTCGCACGACCGTCAAGCGCTCCATCCAAGTCAACCACGTGGATATAATCAATGCCTGCGTCTGCAAAGACCTTTGCCTGTTCAAGTGGACTTGCATTTACCACGGTTTCTTGTGCGAAGTCGCCTTTGAAAAGTCGCACAGCACGGCCATTTTTTATGTCAATTGCGGGTAGAATCTGCATAGACAACCTCCTTAAATTTTGCTAAGATACCAAGTCCAACGTCGCCTGATTTTTCAGGATGAAACTGTGCCCCGTAGACATTTCCCCGAGAAATCATGGCTGGCACTTTGATGCCGTAATCGGCCGTCACATCGCAAAATGCTGCGGGCACATCTGTAAAGTAAGAATGGACAAAATAGACATATTTGCCTGATAAATCTGACGTCAGCGCCGTATCTCTCTGAATGTCTAGTGCGTTCCAGCCCATGTGTGGCACTTTCAGACTTGGTGTCGCTGGAATCTCGCGGCAAACACCTGGAATCAAGCCAAGCCCTTTTGTCAGAACGTGTTCTTCTGACGCGTCGAGCAAAAGCTGCATGCCCAGACAAATACCCAAAAACGGTGTGCCTGTCGCAACCGTGTCTTTGATCGTCGTGATCAAATCACGTTTTTCAAGCTCCGCCATAGCAGCTGGAAAAGCACCAACACCAGGCAAAATCAAGCCATCAGCCTGACGAATTTTTTCCTGATCCGCGCTCAACTCTGCAGCCACACCGATTTTTTCAAGCGCTCGCAGCACGTTTGCAGTATTGCCTGCATCGTAGTCAATGACAATAATCATAGCACGCCTTTCGTCGAGTTCACCCCGTGAATCTCAGGGTTCAGCGTCACTGCCTCACGTAGCGCACGGCCAGTTGCTTTAAATAAACTTTCTGACTTGTGATGATTATTTTTACCATGCAGGATTTTCAGGTGCAGATTCATCTGCACGTTAAAAGCAAGGGCTTGGAAAAATTCTTCGACAAGCTCCGTGTCAAAATTTCCTAGCGTCGGGTTGGTGAACTCAGCGTCAAACACAAGGTATGACCGACCAGATAAGTCAAGACTTGCCATACCAAGTGTTTCATCCATTGGCACAAAAGAGGTCCCGTAGCGGTTGATGCCCGCCTTGTCTCCGAGCGCCTCACGTAGTGCAGTACCTAGCGCAATGCCAACATCTTCGACCGTGTGGTGGCTGTCTACCCAAAGATCGCCGTCAGCTTTGACAACGAGGCTGAGCCTGCCATGTCTCGCAAAAAGCGTCAACATGTGGTCAAAAAATCCTACACCCGTCGCGATGTCAACCGGTTCTTGCGCGTCCAGATTGACTGCAAGTGTGATTTTTGTTTCTGCTGTGTTGCGTGTTATTTCTGCTTTTCTCATAATCCACCTCTCACTTCTGTGATAATGTCTAGCGCAAGCGCCAGATTTGGTTCATTAATCTGATAAGGCGCCTGTTTTCTGACGATTGGTTTTGCGTTAAAGGCGATGCCTACGCCAGCCGACAAAATCATCGGCAAATCATTTGCACCGTCCCCCATGGCAACTGTCTGCGACAAGTCGAGCTCAAGTTCACGCGACCATGCCTTTAGGCTTGCGAGTTTCACATCTTTGGTGACAATATCGCCAGTCACACGACCTGTCAGATGCCCATTTTCGACTGCCAGATGATTGGCACGAACATAATCAATCCCGAGTTCTTTGGCTAGCATATCAACCGTTTCGTGAAAGCCACCCGACACAACGCCGATTTTCCAACCATTGTCATGCAAGGTCTCAACCAAGTCACGCGCCCCGTCTGTAAAATGAATCTGCCTACGCAGGTCAGTAAAAACTGTCTCCGGCAAGCCTTTTAGCAATGCCACTCGCGCATCAAGGGCCTCGGCAAAGTCAAGTTCGCCGTTCATCGCACGACTGGTAATATCCGCTATCTCTGCACCGCTACCTGCGATTTCGCCCAGCAAATCAATGCCTTCCTCCTGAATCAAGGTGCTATCCACATCCATGACCAGAAGGCCTTTTGTTTTCGTCATAAAATCACTCATTTTTCAATCTCGCCACGAATCTCAATGGCGCGCGCGTGTGCCTGCAAACCTTCGGAATAAGCAAGCGTCGTAATATCTTTCGTTGCTTTCGCAACTGCATCTTTGCTGTAATAAGTAAACTGGCTACGCTTGACAAAGTCGTAAACACCCAAGGCACTGTAAAAACGAGACGTGCCAGACGTTGGTAAAACGTGATTTGTTCCTGCATAGTAGTCGCCAATCGGCTCTGACGTGAAATGGCCTAGGAAAATGCTCCCAGCATTTTTGATTTTTGGCAGATACTCGATAGCATTGTCCATGGCAACTTCCAGATGCTCTGGTGCGACTTCATTCATCAGCTCAAACATCTCATCGACTGAATTTGCGATAATCGTGCGACCATTGACCGAAACTGAGCTGCGCGCAATTTCTTCACGTGGCAAGGTTTGTAGCTGCTTTTCGAGCTCAATGTCAACGGCATCAGCAAGCGATTTTGAGTTTGTAACGAGAATCGCACGGGCTAACTTATCATGTTCTGCTTGCGAAAGCAGATCTGCCGCCACATAAGCCGCATTGGCTGAATCATCTGCGATGACACCAATCTCTGACGGTCCTGCAATCATATCAATCCCAACTTGACCAAATACTTGTTTTTTAGCTGTGGCAACAAAGACATTCCCAGGCCCCGTGATTTTATCAACTTTTGGAATCGACTGCGTACCGTAAGCAAGCGCTGCGATGGCTTGTGCACCACCGACTTGATAGATTTTTGTGACACCAGCTAGCTGCGCTGCAACCAAAATCGCAGGATTGAACTTAGTTTGTGGCGGGGTCACCATGTAGATTTCTGATACGCCTGCGATTTTAGCTGGCAGGACATTCATCAGAACACTTGATGGGTACGCCGCCGTACCGCCTGGCACATAGACACCCACTTTTGCGATGGGCAAAACCAGCTGACCTCTGACGACGCCTGTTGTTTGCGCATCAACAAAGCCTGGCTCGATCTGATGCTTGTGATATGACTCGATATTTGCCTTGGCATTTTTGAGCGCTTCTAGAACATCTGCGTCGATTTCAGCAAATGCTTGATCGATGGTTTCACGTGAAACCTCAAAGTCGGTCACCGTTTGTTTATCAAATTTTTCAGAATAGGCGCGAAGCGCCGCATCCCCATTTTCACGAACATCTGCGATAATGTCTGCGACAATGCCATCAAAGTTGTCTTGTGATTTTGAGTATGCCGCATATTCGGCGTCCAAAATCTCTGAAATTTCTTTAGCTGAACCTGTCAAACGTTTCATTTTAACCATTAAAAGCCACCTCTTCATTTCCAACGACCGCTTCAAGTCGGCCAATCAATGTCATAATTTCTGGATTTTTTTTGATGCTCGCGCTATTTGCAATCAACCGCGATGACACGCGAATGATGTCCTCAAACTCGACCAAACCGTTTGCGACAAGGGTGTTGCCTGTCTCGACAATATCGACAATGGCGTCTGTCAGACCGATAACGGGTGCAATTTCGACAGAGCCTTGAATTGAGACAATCTCCACGTCCTCGTCCTTACTCCGAAAATAATCCGTTGCAATATTCGGATACTTGGTCGCAATTTTCTTCCGTTTATGATCTAGCGGGTCATAACTTGGAATACTTGCCACCGCAAACTTGCATAGACCGATATTCAAATCCAGCATCTCCAGATAACTCCCAGGATGCTCATAAAGAACATCAGAGCCCACAACACCTAAGTCTGCAATGCCATGTTCCACATAAGTCGCAACGTCAGGCGCCTTGACCAACAAAAATCGCAAATCCTGAGCCTTGTCAAAAAAGATTAAATTCCGACCTTTATCCGCCATAAAACTCATATCAAACCCTGCCTCAGCAAGAATTTTGACCGTGTCTTTTTCAATTCGCCCCTTAGTCAATGCAATGGTAATCATGCTTCTTGCCCTCCATTTTTATCAAAAATAATGCTATCACGAATTTCTTCATAGATCGCATCAACGTCAAGCGCCCAGCCAACCGCACTAATCGCACCCGCCTTCTCGTCAAAACGCTCAAAGAGCTTGTCATAACGCCCGCCACTTAAAAAGGCATAGGGCACCTTATCGCTAAAAACGCGGAACATCACACCCGTATAGTAATCACGCTTTGCAAGCATCCCCAGGTCAATGGTCGAGTTGTCAAAGCTATGGCTGAGATTTTCGATTTCCGTCAGATTCCCCAAGATGGTAGGATTGCTGACCAATTTTTTCGCCTCAGCAATCACCCGTTCTGACGGTCCAAATAACCGTGGCAGCGCCTGTAAAAAGGCGTCAAATTCACTCGGGTTTTGCTTGACAAATTCCGTCAGACCCGTAATAGACTTGTTTTTAATGCATTTTGACAACTCAGACACCTGAGCTGCATCAAATGTCGCAAAAATCGTCTGTAAAATGCCCGCATGGCTGAGCTCAATCCGATAATCCTTGACACCAGACTTTGTCAAACTCGTTTTCGCAAGGTCCAAAGCTTCAGTAATCGCCGTATCCGCATCAAATCCGATAATCTCAATTCCCGCCTGCGTTCGCTCATTTTGCAGCCCCTTGAGTTCATCGTGATTGCGAAAAACCTTACCGCTATATGAAAACTTGACTGGCAACGTCACTTTTGTCGTTGTCACCACACGCGCAATCGCCTGTGTCACATCGGGACGCACCACCAAAAGCTCTCCATGCTTATCAAACAGATGATAATTGTGCGTATCAAGCTCATCCTCGAAAACGCCTGCATACTCAATCATCGGCGTGTCAATCCGGTTAAAGCCATTTGCCATCAGAAAATTTGCGACTCGCGTCTCGATCTGATAGACACTTCTCGCCCGTTTGAAAAGCTTGTCGTGCATTCCTGGTGCCAGTTGTTTCTTTTTCATCAAAATACATCTCCTATTACTTGAACGACTTTTGCCATCTCGTCTTGTGTCCCGATAGAGATTCGCAGATAGTCGCTCAACCGTGTTGTGCCACCAAAATAGCGCACATAGATTTTTTTACTTTGCAAAAATGCAAACAGATCCGCCGCAGAAATTCCCGCAGGCTTGGTCAAAATAAAGTTGGTCTGAGACGGCAAAACGTCAAATCCGAGTGCACGCAACTCATCAGAAAACCAATCTCTCGTCTCAGCGATTTCATGATTGACCTGCGCATAGTAAGCCACATCCTCAGTAGCAGCAAGGGCAAGTCTTTCCGCCACCATGTCCACCGAGTAGGGATTGTAGGAGTTTTTTACCGCATTTAGGACCGCCATCAGCTTGGGTGAACCGATACCATAACCCACGCGCAAGCCCGCAAGCGCCGCGTCTTTTGAAAATGTTCGTGTGATAAAGATATTCTCGTATTTTTTGAGTAACGGTAGGGCACTTTCTCCCCCGAAATTGATATAGGCTTCATCGATAATAACCACCATATCTTGATTGGCAGCAACGATTTTCTCAACCTCATCCAAAGTCTTATGAATTCCCGTCGGTGCATTAGGATTTGTCAAGACGATGCCGCCATTATCACGTCCAATATAGTCAGACGTCACAATCTCAAAGTCATCAGACAAGTCAACCTCAGTAAACGGAATCCTAAAAAGCTCTGCCCAGACCTTGTAAAAACCATACGTCACATCTGGAAACAAAATCGGCGCATCAGAATTGAAAAAACTCAAAAACGCCAATGCCAAAATATCGTCAGAACCATTACCAATAATAAGCTGATCGCGTGAAACGCCCAGATTTTTAGCCAACGCATCACGCAAGTCATCGTTTGTCAAAGATGAATAACGGCGTAAGTTATTCGCATCAAAATCTGACAAAGCCTTTATCACACGTGGACTCGGCGCAAATGCGTTTTCGTTTGTGTTGATTTTGATGATATTTTTTTCTTGCGGCTGCGCTCCCGCAACATACGGCGCAATCTTTCTCAGACCTTTCATGATAATGCCTCCTTTATCAGCCAAGCTCGCTCTAATTCGACGATTTTAGCAAAAAACGCCCGTGTGAAATTTCTTCACAAGGACGTTTGAACGTGGTGCCACCTTTATTCAAAACGACGTCACCGCCGCTTTCTCAGCGAGTTTTTACAAACTCTGTCATTAACGCTGACCACGTTCTTGCTTACTTGAGTTCAGCAAAACTCTCAGGAATGTGTAACTTCTGATTAGACACGTTTTTTCACCACCAAACGCTCTCTGCCGACTCATCAGAAGTCTCTTTCCATCGTCGATTTTTCTATTGACTTCATTTTACTAGAAAATTCAGAAAATAGCAAGCATTTATATGCGACGAGTAATCGCAGGAGCAAGCATTTATTGTGCGACGAGTAATTTACCTACTCACCGCTTCTCAATCATCACCAAAAACGGCGGCTGGTTCACCTGGTTAAGACTACCATACTGCATGACCTGAAAAGTTTGCTGAGGCAAAGCTGACACAAAATCAACAACCGCATCACGCTCATCAATACCTCCCTCATGACCATAATAAATCATCACAGCAATCCGACCGCCCTTTACAAGCAGATCAAGCAAGCTTTCAAGTGCTTGCAACGTCGTCTCAGCATGCGTGATGACTTGCTTATCCGACTTTGGTAGATAGCCCAAGTTGAAAATACCAGCTTTTATCGGCACTTTGACATAGTTTGTCACATGTTCATGCCCAGATAAAATCAACTCTGCTGAAACATTTCCCTTTTCAAGTAAGGCTTGCGTCATTTCAAGTGCCTGCGCCTGCACGTCAAATGCAACAACTTTAGCGCCTAATTTCGCTAAAAAAACCGTATCATACCCCTGCCCCATAGTTGCATCAACGACTGTATCACCAACTTCGATGACCGCCTCTAGCAACTCATGCGCCAAATCTAGTGGTCTTAACATGCCTTATCTCCTTGCACAGCACCTCGGCGCGTCATTTCTGCGTCAATGGCGTTCAGCACTTCCCATTTTTTCAAACTCCACATTGGCCCTATCAATAATTCACGTGGCGCATCCCCCGTCAACCGGTGAATCGAAATCTCCCGTGGAATGATCTCCAGTTGATCACAGATAACAGTAACATAATCATCAAATCGCATCAACTGCAAGTCGCCTCGATGGAAGTCATGCTGCATCCGCGTCCCTTTCATCAGATGTAGCAAATGTAGCTTGATGCCCTGAATATCAGAATCCGTGACCACACGGCGAACATTTTCCACCATCATTTCTAGCGTTTCACCATGCAATCCATTGATCAGATGAACACAGACCAAAATGCCACGAGCTCGCAAATTCGCCACAGCATCAAGATAAGTCTGATAATCGTGCGCTCGGTTGATCTTATCGCTCGTCGCCTGATAGGTCGTCTGCAAACCAAGCTCCACCCAAACCGTCATACGATCATTGAGCTCAGACAAATAGTCCAGCACATCTTCAGGCAAACAGTCAGGCCGTGTCCCAATGTTGATACCCACCACATCAGGTCGATTTACCGCCTGCTCAAAACGCTCCCGCAAGATTTCAACAGGCGCATGGGTATTCGTGAAATTTTGAAAATAAGCAATATATTTTTTAACACCTGGCCACTTCTGATGCAAAAATTCAACTTCCTTATCAAACTGGACAGGAATCGGCTCATCTGGGGCCACAATCGCATCACCAGAGCCTGAAACCGTACAAAAAGTACAGCCCCCATGCGCTACAGTTCCATCTCGATTTGGACAATCAAACCCGCCATCAATCGGCACCTTAAAAATCTTCTCCCCAAAACTATCACGCAAATAATCATTCCATGTCGTATATCGTTTGCTCATCATATTCACCTTTGAACCCCTTTAAACCGCCACTTAAATCGAATTTCATCATAAAAAGGAAAAGTTGCAAGCAGTAAACTAGCGCCAAGCAACCAGCCACCTAAAATATCCGTCGGAAAATGGACCCCCAGATAAATCCGCGATAAACCGATTAAGACAATGATAATGCTGAATATCACACGAACAAGCCATTTTAGCTCTGATGACTGTAGTCGCTGACATATTAGCACCATTAATGCACCATATAAAACAATACTTGCACTGGCATGGCCAGACGGAAAGCTCAAGCCATTTTCAACAACCAAATGTTTCAAACTAGGCCGAGTACGCCCATAAACACCTTTCAAAAATTGAACCAGCAGCGCCACAACTATCACATTACCCACAAGAAAGATAACTTCCACATACCATTTCTTGAAAATAAAGAAAAAAAGACAAAGTATCACGATTACAGGTACAAAAATATAACCACCAAAATTAGTTACAAAGCGAAAAAAATGAGTCATGTTCGCAGACATCCAGCTCCTAACCGCAGATTGAACACTACTATCCACGCCATGCAAAGTATCTGGATAAAATTTCACCAAATACCCCAACATGACAAATAAAACTAGCCCAAAACTAGCATATAAATGATAAGATTTTTTCAGTTTCATCTCTCCATTATAACAAAAAAACACATCTATTGAAACAATAGATGTGTCAGTATTATTTATGACTCCGCTTGCAAGACTCGAACTTGCGACATCATGATTAACAGTCATGCGCTACTACCAACTGAGCTAAAGCGGAATAAGCTTGGCACCGACCATATCTCACAGGGGGCAACCCCCAACTACTTCCGG
>NZ_BLLH01000013.1 GCF_011170065.1 Pseudolactococcus insecticola
AGGATTTGCTTGATGGCAGAGTGGTGGATCGAAATAAAAAGTATCGCCTCAAAGCGAAGATTATTCGTTTTTTGTTTGGCGATGTGTGAGTATAGTATATAAAAAGCACGCGGATGCGCGCTTTTTAAAATGTTTCATTTTTAGCTTCTTTTTCTGCTTCTTTGGCAAATTTGTGCGCTACGGCTTCCATTGCAAGTTCTTCTTCATCGCCAATGTAGTTTTCATCATTGATTTCGTCCAAATTGGCAAACATCTCAATGTGATTTTTCAAATTTTGAAGAACAATCGGGGCATCTCCACCATACTCGCCATCTAGATTGATCATCATGCGGTCATCTGTTTGAGGTTCAACTTTTATTTTACTGGTTTTAATGTACTCAATTTTCTTATCATCAATATGCTTACCCCCATTTATCACGAGGCCCATCAGACGAATCATCTCAAAAAGGTTAGCTGTTCTGACAAGAATGAGTGTAAACAGACCATCATCAAGCTGCGCATCAGGCGCAATTTGTTCAAATCCACCGACTGAATTCGTCAGAGCGGCAAAAAACATGGATATTTTATCATCAAACACGCCATTATCATGGGTAATTTTAACCGGAACTGCCTTGACACGCGGCAAGAGTTCAGCACCTTTTGCGATATAAGCCAGGTATCCAAAGGCTGTTTTCAGCTGAGACGGCACACTATAAGTAAGCTCTGTCAAAGAGCCACCTGCTGCAATGTTGATAAAATAATTTGACTCACCTGCTAGGCCAATATCCATGTTGAGCGTCTGATTTTGTCCAATGATTTTGGCAGCTGCAACTGGGTTATTTCTGGGAATTTTGAGTGCACGTGCGAAATCATTTGTCGTACCTGCCGGGATAATTCCCAGTTTTGGTCTAGTGTCAAGTGGCGCAATGCCATTAACCACTTCGTTAATGGTGCCGTCTCCACCCGCCGCAATAATCAACTCAAATCCTGCTTTAGCAGCACGTGCAGCTTCATTTTTTGCTGAGTCCGCATCTGCCGTTGTTGCAAAAGCGGACGTTTCATAGCCGAATCCTTCCAAAACATCCAAAATTTCTGCGATGTTTTTTTTCATCGTTTCCTGACCCGACGTCGGGTTGTAAATCAATCTTGCTTTCATAAGTTTATCAAATCCTCTTCTGACCAAATCTCAATGCCTAGTTCTTGTGCTTTTTCAAGTTTACTACCTGCGTCAACACCCGCAACAACAATTGCCGTTTTTTTAGAGACAGACCCTGCGACATTCGCACCTAAACGTTCTAGTTTTTCCTTAGCTTCACTGCGAGTTAATGATGTCAATTTTCCCGTCAGAACGACTGTTTTTCCTGATAACAAAGCATCAGACTGCGCAACATAGCCCAAATAAGTAAAATTAAGTCCTGCTATTTTTAACTCAGTTAGTAATTGCTGCGTCCCTGCCTGTTTGAAATAACTGACAATACTCTTTGCAATCACATCACCCATTGATGCAATCGCTGCAATTTCAGCTTCGCTTGCACGAGCAAGTCTATCCAAGTCTCCAAAGTATTCTGCCAAAATCATGGCAGCTTTTGAGCCAACATGCCTGATGCTTAGGCCAAAAATAAGTTTTTCAACTGAGTTTTCTTTGGACGTTTGAATGCTAAAATACAGTTTTTCAGCTGATTTTTCCTGAACCTTGTCCAGCTGCAACAAATCTGCAACTGTTAACTTATAGAGGTCTGCTATATCGGTGATTATTTTTTTCTCAAAAAGTTGTGACACAACAGACACACCTAGTCCAGTGATGTTCATAGCGCCACGGCTGGCAAAATGGATCAGACCTTCTCGAATTTGTGCAGGACACAAAGGATTTACACAGCGCAGCGCAACTTCATCCTCAAAATGCACGAGTTCTGACGCACATTCTGGACATTCTGACGGGATTTCAAGCGCTTCTGACGAAGCTGAGCGTTTCTCAAAAAGCACCCGTTGAACAGCTGGAATAATATCCCCAGCCTTATAAATAATGACTTTGTCTCCAAGGCGAATATCTTTTTCTTGAATATAGTCAACATTGTGCAAAGTTGCCCTAGCAACTGTGGTTTGCGCCAAAAGGACTGGTGTCATGTTGGCAGTTGGCGTCACGACGCCGGTTCTGCCAACAGTCCAGTCTACGCTCAAAATCTCAGTTTCAGCAAGCTCTGCTGGAAATTTATAAGCAATCGCCCATTTTGGAAACTTGACGGTGAAGCCTAGTTCATCTTGCTGAGACAGGTCATTAACCTTGATTACGACGCCGTCAATATCATAGGCTAGATCGTCACGCATGGTGGCAACTTTTTGGATAAAGTCCCAAATTTCAGTCATATTGGTCGCAAAAACACGCTGGTCATTGACAACTAACCCTAGTTTTTCAAAATAAGTTAGTACTTCGGCTTGTGTTGCGTTTGTCGCGGGGCTCGCTTCTTGGTACAAAAAAGTCGCTAACCCGCGTTTTGCGACAACCTTAGTGTCGAGTTGCCGCAAAGTGCCAGCAGCCGCATTTCTAGGGTTGGCAAATGATGGCAACCCCTCTTCTTCACGTGCTGCGTTGAGTTTTTGAAAATTTTTCCGTGGCAGATAAGCCTCGCCTCGCACAACAATGTCAATCGGTTCACTCAAGACAAGCGGGACATCTTTGATGCGCTTGACCTGCTCTGTGATATTTTCGCCGATACTTCCATCACCTCGCGTTGCCGCTGTTTGCAATACGCCATTGACATATACAAGCGAAAGTGACAGACCGTCAATCTTCAGCTCACAGATATACTCTGGCGCTGCGATTTCCTTACGCACTCTAGCATCAAACGCCTCAACTTCTTCACGTGAAAAAGCATCTTGCAGGCTGTAAAGCTGGTACTCGTGCGTATATTTTTCAAAACCTGATAAGACCACATCACCTGTACGATGCGTGGGTGAGTCGGCTCTGATGAGATTTGGATTTTCAGATTCTAGTTTGGCAAGTTCTCGGTAAAGCCTGTCATACTCAGCGTCTTCGACTGATGGATTGTCTAACGTATAGTATTCTTTTGCATATTGATTGAGTTGCTCAGTTAAAGTTTTGATTTGTAATTCGACGTTCATACCTCAATTTTAGCACAAAAAGGCGGAAAATATTGTCCAGAAAAGTTGCCAGCCAAACGCCCCAAATTTCTAGTCCAAGCAGGGTCCCAAGAACCCAAGCGATGCCAATCCGAATCAGCCACATGCCTGCCATCGTCGCATAAAAAGGCGTTTTGACGTCCCCCATCGCCTGAAGCGCTGCCGTATAGATGATGACACCTGCAACCACAGGCTCACTGATAAATGAAACTAAAATGACCACGCGCGCCGACGAAATTGCCTGCGCATTTGCCGTGAAAAAATGTATCAAATAAGGGGCCAATGCAAATAAAACACCACCCAAAATCGTGCTAATGACCGCCGTTATCAGAAAAGACTGACGTGTGATACTGCGGATATGCTGTTTCTCTCCTGCGCCGTAAGCCCGTGCAACAAGGATACTTGCGCCTGTCGCAAAGCCAAAAGCCGGCAGATAGTTATAAGCCGTTATCGTCTCGCCAATGGCATTGCCCGCAAAAATGTCGGTGCCGTAAGCAATGATGATCACAAAAATCACTAAATCACCAAGGCGCATCCCAAGACGTTCTCCCATAATCGGTAGCGCCCTTTTGATGATTTCTGAGCGAAATAACTGCTTTTTTACTGCCATGATGTGCTGCGTCAGACTTTTATCAATCTGACGGAGTCTCCCAAATAGCAATACAACGCCAACTAATCTCGCAAGTGCGGTCCCAATAGCTGCCCCAAGGATTCCCAGCCTAGGCAAACCAAATAGCCCAAAAATTAGAATCAAATCAAGGATAAAATTTAAAATATTTACGCCTAGATTGATGGCAAGCGGTGTTTTGGTCTGACCAAGCGTTCTGATGATCTGACCAAGCACCGTCATCAGAATAATGAGAATGCTTGTCCCTGCAATGACACTAAAAAATAGTATGCCTTGACTCAGACTTTCCCCACGCGCTCCCATGCCCCGCAAAATAGGCTTTGCAAAAATGATTGACAAGACAGATAAGACGCCGCCAATCACAGCTGATAAGAGAATAGACGTTTTGACAATTTCTGTGGTTAAATCCGTTTTCCTCGCTCCGATAGCATTGGCTAAAAGCGTTGCAACCGCTACAGACAGTGCTATAAAAACAGCTTGATAAACTGCCATGACGCCATTGACCAAACTGACCGCTGACACTGCCGCAAGTGAGATTTTGGCAATCAATAAACTGTCGACAAATCCGACAGTGGTCTGTAAAATATTTTCAAAAACGGCTGGCAAGGAGTAGTTTATAAGTGTTTTGGTGTCGTTTTTCATCTAAAATCTCTCTATAAGAAAAGCCGTTTACACGGCTAAATCATCAGTTTCACTAAATACTTTATCTCTGAAGTCAATCAATGACTGCAGCACTTCTGACGGATCAGTTGATTGATTTGAAGACTGTTTTTGCTTGATATCATCAGTGCTGACATACGTTTGCAAGTCATCAATTTTTTCGTTGATTTTATCATATTTGGCATCAATCGTGGTCAAAATATCGCGTACTTGTGTTAGTGTCGTCAAAATTTCTGCCAAAGTCACTTCTTCAGTCTCGTTAACCTTGAGTTTTGATGCGGCGTCTGCGGCTTCATTTTCCCGAGCTACTTGAGAAGCATTTTCTGCTTGCTCAGTTCTGACGAGTGCTGTCACTTCTCGGATCTGTGTGGCGGTTGCTGTCTTGTCAGTCAAGAGATTTTTGAGCATCTGCGCTTGTTCTGGCAGCTTTTCGCTAGCATCAGAATATTCCGCCAAAACAGACTGGGCTTTACCGATAATATCAGAATTAATACTATATTCATATATCAGCTCGCCGCCGTGATTAACATAACGCCGCGCTGACAGATCCCGAATTTTCTCAAAAAGATAATCCATATCATCAAGCGTTGCAGGAATCGGCTCATCAATCACATCACCCAAATCCCCTGCCAATTGACGTGGTGCAACAAGATTGATTTCTGTATCAAGCAGGACATAGCGAAGCGTCATGGCACTCACTTTTTCAACATACTCAATCACCAAAATTTGCGGCTCATTATCAAAATATTGATTGCCATTATCTGTCGTATCAGCAATGATTTCAGGCGTTTCGGTCATCACATCATTGATGATTTCACCAAGATTATCACGATAGGTCACGTTAATTCGATAATTGTCATGTGACAAGTCACCAAGCTTAGACAAGTCAAACTTCTGCCCTGTCCTTGCCGTAATCGTGTGATCCGTTTCACTACCATCTGCCGCAATGATGCGTACATAAAGCTGCTGATAATCAGGCACGTAAAGTACCAAAAACTCCTGATCGTGCTTTGTAAATATCAGCGTTTCTGGCAATTTTTCTGTCAAAATATGATGGCCAGGCAGAGCCACGTGTTCTGGATTGCTGACCACTTCACCAATCTGACCAATTAAAACTTTGGCATCAAAAACAGGACTACCGTCCATTTTTTCGTAATGAAATTCTATTTTTGAAGTCAGATCTGCCATTTTTCACCTATTTTATCATTGTTGGTTTAATTATACCTTATTTTCAGCGGTTTTACAACATTCTCAGTGATTTTTTTGGTAAAATAAGAGGTATGATTTATTACATTTTGGCAAACCCTCATGCTGGGCATGGCCACGGGAAAGTTGTCACCCACACACTTACAGACTACCTGTCTCAAAAAAATATTCCTTTTCACCTTTTTGAAACGCAACAACCACTTGACGAGGCGCCTTTGATTGCAAAGATTTTAACGCTAAAAACAGGTGCCGATCGCTTGCTCATCATTGGCGGTGACGGGACGATTTCGCTCAGTTTAAATGCGCTTCCTGCAGATGAAGTTTTTAGCTACATCCCCGCGGGCTCAGGCAATGATTTTGCACGTGGCCTTGGCATTTCACGTCAGGAAAGTGCGACGCTTGCTACTTTTGATGCCATTCACAGCGGGCAAGCGCAGGAGATCTATGTCATCAGCTACAGCTCTGACAAGCTCAGCGGCATTGCCACAAATAACATTGGTATCGGGCTGGATGCAGCTATCGTCGATGCGGCAAATAAAAGCAGACTCAAAGCCGTGCTCAACCGTTTCAAACTGGGGCAGCTGTCCTATCTCATCAGCGCCCTTCACGTGCTTTTCACTAAAAAGGCCTTCGCCATTCAGGCAAATGGTCGCAGATTTGACAAGGCATTTATCTTCACCGTGACTAAGCATCCTTATTTTGGTGGTGGTATTCCACTTGCGCCTGATGCCAGCCTAAAAACCCCTGAGTTGCATCTTGTGACCATCAGCAGATTTAACCTTTTCAAAACTTTTTTGCTGATTCCAAAACTTTTAAAAGGCACACATTTTGAAAATGATCACGTTGATTTGCTGATTAACAAACACTTTACGCTGACTGCGACAAGTACACAGCCAGTGCAAATCGACGGTGAAATCAAGACATTTTTAGCAGGACAGACTTTAGAAATCTCAACAGAAAAACGCACAATCATCTATTGATGATGGTGCGTTTTCTATTTTGTTTCATTAGTCTTTGTTCAAATTTCTCAAAAGTTCATCAATCTTGCCACCATAGGCGACTGACTCATCTTTGGCAAAAACGAGATCAGGTATTTTATAAAGTGTCATGCGTTTTGCAAGTTCACTTTTGATCGCACCTGTCGCTTTTTTGAGGCCAATTTTCGCTTTTTCATTGTCTGACGCAAGATCTGACAACAAGCTATAATAAACAGTCGCCTGACTGAGGTCCCCAGTGATTTGCACGTCAGAAATATTGACTGATTGAACACGCGGGTCACGGATTTTCATGCGAAGAATATCGTTGATTTCTCGCATAAGCTCAACTGCCACACGGTCACTGCGATGTGTGTTTGACATAGCACACCTTTCTAGTTTTCTAATCTTTTAAACCACATTGATTCCAAACGATGCCGCAAGGCTGATTGCCTGTCCTGCATTGACTTTAAGACCACGAATATCTGCCATGTTGAAGCTGATATAGTCAAACTTCGAACTGGAAAAATCGAGTTTTGCCATTGATGTCCCCGCCCAGTTTGTCGCAGTTAGCCCACAGTCCTGAAATTCAAGACCCGTATAAGTCAGCTCAGAAAACTCGCTATTTGCGAGTTGAGATCCTGCAAACTGACAATTTTTAAACTTACTAAAGCTAAATGACGTGTACGTCATCAAGCAATTGTCAAAAACACAGTCATGCAGGACGCTAGCAGCAAAATTACTGCCAATCAGCCTGCAATTTTTAAACACAACTCGGTGAAAAGCTGACTTTTGCCAGTCAATATTTGCCAAATCACAATTTTCAAAAATCACATCTAAACATTCAAACTGTTCAAAATTGACCGTTGAAAAATCACATTTGCTAAAAATGGCTTGGCGAAAACAGACTCGCTCGGTTTGCGTCCGATCAGCAGCAGCATCTTGATAATGCTGATCAATCAGGTAAGCTTCTTCGTCTAAAACAAGCTCATTTGACACTGGTAAATCAGCCAAGATTCGTGGTTTCAAGATAGCCATTACTTACTTTTCTCCATATTATTCTCACATACAATAATTTTAGGATTAACGCTTAATTTCAACCATTTCGTAAACTTCAAAGGTATCATCAACAGCAATATCGTTGTAGCCCTCAATCATCAGACCACCTTCATTACCATTGTTGACTTCTTTGACGTCATCTTTATAATGCTTGAGTGATGAGAGATTACCGTCAGCGATGACAATACCATCACGAATCACGCGCACACTAGCATCACGTTTGACAGAACCTGACAAGACCATGAAACCTGCGATTGTCCCAACTTTTGAGACAGAGAAGGTTTCTCGAACGACTGCTTCACCGATGATTTTTTCTTCAAATTCAGGGTCAAGCATGCCTTTCATGGCTGTTTCAACTTCTTCAATCACTTTATAGATGATGCTGTGCAGACGAATTTCAACTTCATCACTTTCTGCCTGTTGGCGAGCAAGTGGTGTCGGACGAACATTAAATCCGATAATAACAGCATTTGCAGCCTCAGCAAGTGACACATCTGACTCATTGATGGCACCAACAGCACTGTGGACGATATCGACTTTGACGCCTTCAACTTCGATTTTTTGCAGACTTGCTGCAAGTGCTTCAGCAGACCCTTGTACGTCAGCTTTGATGATGACATTGACAGACTTAACTTGACCTTCTTTAAGGGTATCAAAGAGGTTTTCAAGGCTGACACGATGCGTATTATTGCGTTGGTTCAAAAGCGCACGTTTTGCACGTTCTTCCCCAACTGAGCGCGCCGTTTTTTCATCTTCAAATACCGCAAAATGATCACCAGCCTGTGGCACGTCGTTAAGACCTGTGATTTCCACTGGACTTGATGGCCCTGCAGATTTTTCACGACGGCCAATGTCATTGACCATAGCACGTACGCGGCCAAAGGTGTTACCGACAACGATCGGATCTTGTTGGTTTAGCGTTCCTTGTTGAACGAGAAGGGTCGCAATCGCACCTTTCCCTTTATCCAAACGCGCTTCAACAACTGTCCCAATTGCCTTAACAGTCGGATCAGCTTTGAGCTCTTGGATTTCTGCAACAAGTAAAATCGTTTCCAAAAGGCTGTCAATATTGGTATTAAACTTGGCTGAAATTTCTACAAATTCAGACTCGCCACCCCACGCTTGACTCATGACACCATGTTCTGCAAGCTCTTGAATGACACGTTGTGGGTTAGCTCCTGGTTTATCAATCTTGTTGATGGCAACAATGATTGGCACGCCAGCAGCTTTTGAATGGTTGATTGCTTCAATCGTTTGTGGCATCACCCCATCATCAGCAGCAACAACCAAAATCGTAATATCTGTAACAGACGCCCCACGCGCACGCATGCTTGTAAAAGCCTCATGCCCTGGTGTATCTAGGAAAGTGATTTTTTTGCCGTTCGCTTCGATTTGGTAAGCACCGATATGTTGCGTAATACCACCCGCTTCACCTGATGCAACGCGCGATGTCCGCAACGTGTCCAACAAAGTTGTTTTACCATGGTCAACGTGCCCCATGATCGTCACAACCGGCGGACGCTCAACCAAGGCATCCTCGTTAAGATAGCCTTCTTCGATGAAAAGACGTTCAATATCTGTCTTATCTTCCTCAACTTTTTGCTCAGGTGTAATGCCGTAGTCAAGTAGCAAAAGCTCGATTGTTTCAGCATCCAACGACTGATTTTGAGTCGTCATGATCCCCATCATGAAGAGTTTTTTTACCAGCTCAGCAGGTTCACGCTTGATGCGTTTTGCCAATTCAGCAATGTTCATTCCTTCGCTGTAAACAAGACTTTCAGGCAATTCGTGGAACTTACGTTGTACCACTGGTTGCGGCGCTTGTTGCTGACCGCCACGTTTGCCTTTTTTCTTTTTGTTACTATTCCAGTTGGAATTTCTGGCATTACGGACCTGATTGCGGTTATCATTGACACGCAAAGGACCACCTTGACGGTTACCGCCGTTGTTTTGCCCTTGCTGACCGCCACCGTTGTTATTATTGCGATTTTTCTTATTTTTGTTACGGTTAGCATTGCCATTACTTGGCGCAGCTGGTGCGATGTCAGCTGCACGTTGGATGACTTTAATGCCACCATTTTTAGGCTTGATGTCTTCAGCGCGTTTGATAACCTTGATGCCGCCGTTAGCTGGACGCGCTGGCGTTTCCTTGGCTGGTGACGCAGTTTCAGCTTTAGGTGCGAGTTTACTAGCAGGTTGTGCAGGCTTCACATCTTCGGCCCGAACACTTGCAGCGGCTGGTTTTGCTGATTCAGCAGGTTTTGTTGACTGATCTGCAACGACAGATTTGCCACCGACTGCAATTACGCGACCAGATGAGATTTCTTCGTCAGACAGGACTTTTTTCCCACCAACAACGATAGGACGGCTGCCTGTTTCTGTTTCAGTTACGACTTTTTTGCCTCCTGCCACGATAACACGATTTTTGTCTTCTGATGGTTTAGCAGCTTGACTTTTTTGTGTTTTAGCTGATTTTGGCGTGCTTGACGCATTGCCGGAAGCTTTTACCGCGTCCAGTAAGGTTTTAGTTTGCTCAGCATCAATACTTGAGCTGTGTGATTTGACTGGTAAACCGAGTTTTTGTGCTTGGTCAACGAGTTCTTTATTGGTCAGACCGCTTTCTTTAGCGATTTGGTTAATACGTTTTTTTTCAGACAATTGAATGTCCTCCTTTATCTTATTTCATAAGACTCTCCATCTTCTTGGCAAATCCTTTATCTTGAACGGCGATGACTTTTCTCGCGCTTCCGATAGCGTGCGAGATATCAGCTGTTGAAAAGGTGTCTATCATGGGAATTTCATAGTAAGTTGTTTTGTCACTGATGCGTTTGACGAGATTTGCTGCACCATCATGCGCCACAAAAACAAGTCTTGCACGATCAGCCTGGATTGATTTGATAACAAGCTCTTCGCCTGTGACAATCTTTCCTGCTTTTTTTGCCATACCTAGGCTATTTAGCAATTTCGTTTTGTTGAAATCTGTTATCTCAGTCATTTTTTTATTTTCTATATGTCAGGCGCATCGTCAATCGAATACGTGATGTCCGCGAGTTTTTCGCGTTCAATCACATGCTCAACATAAACGATTAGCTCATCATAAAAACTATCTGCTATCTGCGTTTGAAAAACGCGATCAAAAATCCGTTTTTTCTTGGCAAGTTTTGCCTCATCATTTTTGAGAGCAATGTAAGCACCACGTCCTGCAGCCTTTCCTGTCGGGTCAATGCTGATATCGCCTGCCTTATTAAAAGCAATGCGCAACAATGATTTTTTAGGAAATTGCTCGTTTGAAACGACGGATTTTCTCAAGGGAATCTTCTTGGTTTTAACCATGAAATCTCTCCTTACTTTTTAGTCTAATGCTTCGTCAGCAACGTCAACTTCAAGCTCTTCAGCGACAACATCTGCTGCTTCTTCATCGAATTTTGACTGTGATTTGATGTCGATCTTGTTATTTGTCACGTGTGCTGCCAAGCGAACGTTCTGACCACGTTTACCAATGGCAAGTGAGAGCTGGTCATCAGGCACAACCACAACTGTTTCGCCGGTTTCTTCATCAATGATAACTTGATTGACTTGCGCAGGTTTAAGGGCATTTTTGATCAAGGTAGCACGATCGTCATCCCAAGCAATGATGTCCATGTTTTCGCCGTGAAGTTCATCAACAAGTGTGCGAATCCGTGAGCCACGAGTTCCTACAACTGTCCCAATCGCATCAACGTTGGGATCGTTAGATTTGACGATGACTTTGGCACGATCGCCTGCTTCACGCGCGATGCTGACAATCTCAACGACACCTTCATAAACTTCTGGAATTTCTTTTTCAAACATGCGTTTCAAAAGATCAGGATGTGTCCGGCTAACGTAGACGATTGGTCCTTTTTTAGACTGCTCAACAGCAGATACATAAACCTTGACCTTGTCGCCAATCTGGTAACGCTCACCAGGAATCTGATCACGTTTACCAAGCATGCTGTCCACTTTACCAAGATTGATAAAAATCGCGCGGTCATCCACACGCTCAACCGTGCCTTGGATGATCTCATTTTCATAACGTTTGTACTCGTTATATATAATCGTGTGCGATTCTTCACGCATCTTGTTCATGATGACTTGCTTAGCCGCATTTGCAGCAGTGCGCGCAAAATCTTTTGGCTTTTCTTCAAAGCGGATTTTATCGCCGATTTGATAGTGCGGATTGAGTGCGAGTGCGTCCTCAAGGCTCATCTCCAAACGACTATCAAAGACTTCATCAACAACTTCGCGTGTTGAATAAACGATAAAATCACCTTTTGCGTCATTGTACTCAATCGTCACATTTTGTGATTGATTGTATTGCTTTTTGTAAGCTGCGGTCAGCGCTTCTGCGATGGCACCGATCACCACTTCAGGCGAGATGCCTTTTTCTTCCTCAAGCATCGTGAATGCAGCTTGCATTTCCTTACTCATGATAGTTCCTGCTTTCTTTCCTTATATAATCTAATGTTAGTGCTTATAGCTTAACTTGCGTTCTAGCCTTTGCGATATTGCTAAATGCAATATCAACTGTCTTCTGACGCGTTTTGTCGAGATAAGATAGGCTGACGATTTCCCCGTCAAATGCCGTCAGATCCCCAACAAACTCTTTTTCACCAGCGACTTTCTGATAGAGTTTGACAAAAATATAATCCCCAATGTGCGCCTCAAAATCAGCTGCTTTTTTCAAGGGACGTTCAGCCCCAGGGCTTGCCACCTCAAGCAAATACTCTGATGGAAATGGATCCGGTACAATTTTATCAAGCTCAGGGCTGATAATCTCCGTCAGATCAGCCGTGTCCTGCAAGGTAATCCCATCAGGCTTGTCTATCAAAACGGACAAGACCTGATCCCCGCCAAGCTTTGACCACTCGACATCAACCAGCTCAAACGGTGCGGGAAGCTTACCATCAAGCTGGGCTGATACTTTTTCTATGATCGTATCATCACTCAAAATCTATCTCCTTTCTCTACATTTATGCAAAATATGTATGCAAAATATGCAAAAAACTTAAACAACAGGAGCGCCCGATGTGAGCGCTCCTTTCTTTGTTCTTTAAATATAGTATAGCACAATTTTGCAAAATTGCAAATTTGCGATATTTTCCCCTTGTATGAGTCAATATATCTCTTTCAAACGCCATGAAAATAGGCCATGTTTAGCCATCACAACTGTATAAGTTTCGTGATTAGCTTCAAAAGCAAAAACCAGCTCTTTTTTATTTCCGCCTTGCGGATCTGAGATATTTTTCACTTTGGCGCTTCCCATTTTTTCAAATTTCTCTCTAATTGTTGTACTTGCAACGACATCAGACTTTTCTGGGTTTGATATAAATAGCTCGACTTCTTGTCTCACTTGCGGTTTGATATAAATACCAGATGGCACGATGATTAGATAAGTGATGGTTAAACATAGAACAATGACACAAGTCATGATCTTTTTCATAATTTTTATTCCTCTTATACTAGGATTTTAGCAGTCTTTTTTACCCTGTTACAAGTCATTTTATCCCGCTATTTTGTAAAATGGCAAATCCATGTTATGATAAGAATATGATTATAAAAACATTACTTGTCTTGTTGGGGTTTGCGCTGATTATTGCTGGTGCAGATATACTTGTCAAGGGCGCAAGCAACATTGCCAAAAAATATCGGATTCCAGACGTCGTGATTGGCCTAACCGTCGTGTCACTGGGCACTTCTTTTCCAGAGATTATGATTACCATTACCTCCGCCAAAAACGCCTATCACGATCTTATTTTTGGCAATGCGCTAGGCTCAAATATCGTGAATATGGGCTTGATTTTGGGTATCATTGCGATTATCAAACCCGTTTATCTAGACCGTGAGACGAAAAATATCCACCTGCCACTTGCGATTATGGCAACTGCCGTGCTTGCTTTCATGGGAAATGGCCTTGTTGGTGCCCATCTTCAGATTTCTAGGCTAGAAGGCTTACTTTTGATTGCCTTTGCAGCGATTTATTTTATCGTGCCAGCCTACAAATCCCTGCACAGAATACAGCTGACCAAGCACAAGGCCAGACACACGACAGAAGTCATCTCCATGCCAAAGTCAATTTTATTTTTATTGATTGGCTTTGTCCTTTTGAAATTCGGTGCTGACTTTGCAGTTGACAATGCAAAACTGATTGGCCAAGAAATCGGCATGCCTGATAGCGTGATTGGCCTAACTATTGTCGCTATGGGGACTGCACTGCCTGAACTGATCACCTCTGTCATTGCGACCGTAAAAGGCACCGAAGGGCTTGCCATTGGTAATTTGATTGGCTCTTGTATCCTCAACCTTTTCTTGATTATCGGTCTTGGCGCCGTCATCAATCCGCTGACCTACGTCCCCGTCTTCAACTTAGAGTTGATGTTCTTGTTTGGACTGACTTTCCTGATCTGGCTATTTACCTACCTTGGTAAACGCAATACCTTATCCCGTCTCGAAGGTGGCGCGCTAATCATTTGTTTTGCAGGCTACCTGGTTGTCCTTTTTCATTAAAATATCATGACTGTAAACTAAAAAGCTCGATTTGAGCTTTTTTTATTTTCGTTTTCGTGCAATCAAATGAATCGGTGTGCCTTCAAAAACAAAAGCTTTTCGGATTTGATTTTCAAGCATACGGGCGTATGAAAAGTGCATGAGTTCTTCTTCATTGACAAAAACGACAAATGTCGGCGGTTTTATCGCAACCTGTGTGGCATAAAAGATTTTGAGTCTGCGACCTTTATCTGTCGGCGTCGGGTTGATTGCGATGGCGTCCATGATGACGTCGTTTAACACCGCTGACGGAATCCGCATATTTTGTGCCTGACTGACTGACTTGATTAGATCAGGTAGCTTGTTCAACCGTTGCTTTGTCTCAGCTGAAACAAAAATGATCGGCGCATAGCTGAGATACTGGAACTCGTCACGGATATTTTCTTCCCATTTTTGAAGGGTTTTGTTATCTTTTTCAAGCGTATCCCATTTGTTTACGACGATGATAATCCCACGGCCAGCTTCGTGTGCAAAGCCTGCAATCCTTTTGTCGTACTCACGAATCCCCTCTTCGGCGTTTAGTACCATGAGCACAACATCCGAGCGGTCAATGGCACGCATGGCACGCATGACAGAGTATTTTTCGGTTGATTCGTAGACCTTGCCACGCTTGCGCATCCCTGCGGTGTCAATCATGGTAAACTCTTGCCCGTCGCTGTCAGTAAAGTTGGTGTCAATCGCATCACGCGTTGTCCCTGCAATCGGGCTTGCAATCACACGATCCTCACCAAGCATGGCATTGATCAGGCTTGATTTGCCGACATTCGGCCGTCCAATCAGTGAAAACTTGATAATGTCCGGATTTTCTTCTTCTGTTTCAGTTGGCAGATTTTCGATGATAGCGTCAAGCACATCACCCGTCCCAATCCCGTGAACAGCAGAAACTGGATAGGGATCGCCTAGTCCAAGGCTATAAAAATCAAAAATATCCATGCGACGCTCTGGGTTGTCCACTTTATTGACAACCAAAATCACAGGTTTATCCGTTTTGTAGAGAATCTGTGCGACGTACTCATCAGCGTCAACAACGCCATTTTCACCATCAACGACAAAGACAATCACGTCAGCCTCGTCCATGGCAATCTCAGCCTGTGCCTTAATCTGCGTCATAAACGGCGTATCTGCCATCTCGATTCCGCCTGTGTCAATCATGGCAAATTTCTTGTTGAGCCATTCACTTGTTGTATAAATGCGGTCGCGCGTCACGCCCGGTGTATCTTCTACGATTGAAATCCGCTCACCTGCGATACGGTTAAAGATAGTCGATTTGCCGACGTTCGGACGTCCGACAATCGCTACTGTTGGTAATGCCATTTTTTATTCTCCTTTAATTGCCGTGCTTTTCCACTTGCTAAGCACTCATGTTTAAGTATACCATAAACTTGTTTGTGCTGCTTGAAAAGTTGGGGTGAGATGACATACAGCAACAAAATTCGGCTGGTTAGGTTACTTAATACACTAATATCAAATAACCTATTGCAACTCTATCTTCAAGAATTGTCATTGATAGCAAAGTAAAATATAAGGTGATTGATGATTATATTTTATTCTACAAAATTTTGGGTTCAGAAGCCGATGTATTAGGCCATTACCTGCGAAATCAAATTGGTTGACTAACATTCTCAAATTGATGTGTACTTCAAAAAGCCAACTAATTTTAGTTGACTTTTTTGAGTTATATTTTATGATGTTTTTTCATGAGTTTTTTATCACGCAAGTTTTCGAGTGTTGCGCTTTGCGGTACTTGCCCAAATTGTGCTGCGACGCGTTCACTCCAGCTGCTGCCGGCACGGCGTTCTCCTGCGTAATCTTGCTGGAGCTGGTCATAAGCTGTGATGACTGAGGCTTCCTGCACCTGATAGGTCTCCTCAAAGACAACTGTTTCATATGGTAATCTCGGCTTAACCGCATTGCTCTGGGCGGGCACGCCCAGAGCGAGTCCAAAGATCGGATAAGTATAGTCAGGCAAATCGAGAATCTTCGAGATGTCTGCTGCTTGGTCACGAATCAGGCCGACGATGACACCACCGTATCCTAGGCTTTCAGCGGCAAGCAGGGTGTTTTGTGCGGCAAGACTGGCATCAACCGACGAAATCAAAAGGTTTTCAGAACCATCTGGATAAAAATCGGGGGTGTGCAGCTTGACTGCTTTTTCCGCACGATTGAGATCGCCCACAAACACGAGAAAATGCGATGCCGCAAGGATAGATTTCTGAGGTTGAAACGCATAAATCTGCTCTTTCGTCGCTTGTTTGCTGACTGAGATAATCGAGTAAGATTGAAAATTTTTCCAACTAGAGGCTGCGCGTCCTGCTTCGATGATGGCGTGCAGGGTTTCAGTCGGGATTTTTTCATCTGTGAAATTTCTAACTGAGGCGTGTTGCAGCATCAAATCCATCGTCTCGCTGCTATCATGAATTGCCATTTCGTTTATTTTCTCCTTCCAGTCGTAGTTCTGTTGCCAGTTTGTGAACACGCTCCATAACACGTTTTGCGGGCCATGTTTCATCGCCTTTTTTCGTCATGGCTAGATGTTGCTCAAGCTCATTCATTGTTAGGTTTGACGTGAAAAACGTTGGCAGATTTTCTTGCATGCGATATTGTAAAATCACCTGCAAGATATTGTCACGAATCCAGTCGTTATTGCTCTCTGCACCAATATCATCTAAAACTAAAACTTGTGATTTTTTGATCTCATTTGCCTGCATTTTCAGCGCATCAAAGCCTGTGCTTTCAGAGATAAATGATGGATAGTGGATGATGTCTGTCGAGATCCCTTTGGCTGCAAGTTCATTTGCCATGGCAGCCATCATGAAGCTTTTTCCCACGCCAAAATCTCCGTAAAGATAGAGCGCATTTTGCGCTGGATAAGCTGCGATGAAGTCGGTAATGGTCTGATAAACCGTTGCGCGACGTGGATCGTCAAGCATAACGTCTGACCAAGTGATCGTGGCAAAATCTTTTGGCATGCCAACTAACTTGACCCTGCGCTTTTTAGCGAGTTCTGCCTCTTTAGCAAGCGTCTCTACTGTCGCACGATAGGTCACATCAGCAAAGCCTTCGTTGTCAATGAGAATTGGCTCGTAGCCGTCGATTTTCGTTGGTTTACTTTGGGAAAATTTTGCTTTTTCAGAAACATATTCATTGAATTTCGTCAGAGACTTGCTGACTTGATCAGAATTGTAGCCATTTTCCTCGATAAATGTCTGAATTTCTGGATTTGCTAAAATTTTCGCAGTTAATGCTTGATATTTTTCACGGTCAAAGCGGTTGCCAATCGCATCTGCAATCGATTCCATAGCCATTTAGTCATCTCCATTTATTTTTTTAAGTGCTTGACGCCGAATTTTTTCGAGCTGAGTTAACTCGTCTGGACTCGTTTCATTTTTATAGTCTGGATTTGCCCAATCTGGTGTTTTACTGCCAACTGGCGCTGTTTTTTTGACTGGACTTGGTTTTTTTTCTGCCTTCTGAGCTTGCTTCGTTTGAAACTCGGCTAGCCATTTGACGGCAAGCTCTGCTGAAACAACTTGTTCCTTCTTCCAGCGATTTGCCTGCTCTTCCATGTAGTCAGAGACGTTTGAATAATTGCGAAATTCTAAAAAGTAGATAATCAGCATATTTTGGATTTCGCTACTTACGCCGTCGTTACTCAGTCGCACTAGTAGCTGTTTTTCTTTTTGCGTGATATGTCCGTCAAATCGACGTTTTTTCATCTCGTTCAGCAATTGTTCTGGTTTTTCATGCTTTGCTGTTCTGATCAGGGCCTGTTCTGCCTTTGAAAAGTCTGTCAGACGTGGCGTTTTCTGAGTTTGCGTGATCAATCGTCGCTGCATGTTAGCCGTGTTTAGCGTCCTGTCAGCATTTTTCGTGCTTTCAGCAACCTTGAAAAGCTGATACCAGTCAAGTCCAAACTTTTCGGCGAGGGCATAAAGCGCAGGCGTGTCCTTGGTTTCAGCCTGAAAGTGTAGATTTTGATCGCGCATGGTTGTCTGAAAACTCGCCAAATCAAAGCCCGTCTGCGCTTTATTTTCAGGGATGTCTGCGGGTACCGTGACGCGGTAAATATCTGAAAATGTTTTTGATAATTTCCGACCTGGAAACACTTTTTGCGCGAGCAATTTATCAAGTGCAGGTTGACCGATTTTGTCGGCTAGCAACTGCTTATAAAGCCCGTCAGATAAAAACTTTTCAGGTGAAAGCGGGCTATGTAAGTCAACTGTCACATCGCCGTGATCATCATAAAAGTCCAGCAAATCAAGCCCCGATAGCTTATCAAGACTCTCACCCAAGGCGCTCAGACCAAAGTTCAGATGATTGAGCAGGTCTGACAGGCGTCCTGCTGTCATGACACGCAATAACTGATAGAGTGCAAAACTCTCAAGACCCAAAATCGGTTGATAAAGCATGACAAAAGAACCCGCATCAAAGCTGGTCTTATCAGCATTTACAACTTGAAATTTGTCAATCGGTCTCAACTTTTTTCAGTCCTTTTCACTTTCTTATTTATTTTTATTGGTGATATTACGCAGCAACTCTTCCAGATCGCTAACGTCCTTAAAACTGCGATAAACGCTTGCAAAACGCACGTAAGTGATCTCGTCCAGATCCGCAAGTTCTTCCATAACAAACTCACCCACAACCTCAGAATGCACTTCGTTTTCACTCAGCATGCGGACTTTACGCTCAACACGCTCAACTGCTTTTTCAATGGCTTCTGACGAAACTGGACGTTTTCTGGCACTTCTGACGATACCTGTAATGATCTTGTCGCGGTTGAACACTTCACGTGTATCATCTTTTTTGATAATCAGAAGCGGCATTTCTTCAATGCGTTCAAACGTCGTGAAGCGGTTGCCGCAATTTTCGCATTCCCGGCGACGACGAATGGCATTTTCAGCCTGTCTGCTGTCGACTACTTTTGATTCTTCAGATTGACATTTTGGACATTTCATGACTGAAACTGCGCCTCCACACGATAGATTACCTGACCTTTTGACGAAAACTTAGCCTCGTACTCGGTCATCACATTTTTTTCTGCAAATGCCTCATCAACATGCAAATCAAGCCAGACTTGCCGCAAGATCATCCCATATTGACTCATAGAGGCAAGTGAATACTCGAACAAGCCCCGATTATCTGTTTTAAAATGAATCTGACCATTGTCAACCAAAATCGTTTCGTAGGTTTTCAAAAAATCCTTGTAAGTCAGACGGCGTTTTTCATGGCGTGACTTGGGCCATGGATCTGAAAAGTTCAGATATACCAGATCAACCTCACCAGGCGCAAAATAGTTTGTCAGCGCACTACCATCCACATGTAGCAGCTGCACATTTGGCAAATCAAGCTCAAGCACCTTATCGAGGGCATAGGACAAGACCGTCAGCTGCATATCGATCGCAATATAGTTGATGTCAGGATGTTTTTGTGCCATTCCTGTGATAAAGGCACCTTTACCAGAACCCACTTCGATATGAATGGGGTTCTGGTTGCCAAATTTTTCAGCCCAGCTGCCTTTGAAAGCCTCAGGGTTTTCGACGACGTATTGGGTATTTGCCGCCATCATTTCTGGGGCACCCTTGCGATTTCTCACTCGCATGATTGAACTCCTTTAGTATTGCTGGAAATTAGGACATGCCCGTTCTTTCCTATAACTGAAACAAGGAGACACGAAGTCTCCCATTGTTTTATTTGAAAATGTTGCAGAAATGGCGTAGGCCCAAAATTTCAAGATTGGCCGCCTGCATGTTATCTGACCAGAGATTTTCGTTAATCTGTTTTAGAAACGACAGCGTGCCGTACCATTTGATTTTCAAGAAGGTATCAGCTTCAATCTTATAGCCCGAATAATCCAACCATTCACGCCATTGTGTCGGCGCAATATAGTGACTCAGCAAATGTCCGACATCAACAAATGCATCAGAAAGTGCCACTGTGTCCCAATCCACCAAGTAGATTTTGCCGCTGTGGTCATTTTTTAGCCAGTTGTGATGATTAACATCGCCATGTACGACAACTGCATTTTGTGCGTCAAAAGCAGGCGTTGCTGCACGCAACTCGTCTAGTAACTCTGAGAGGAAACTGTTTGCAATCAAGCTTTTATGCGCTTTGGAATAAAGCGTTTCAGCCCAATCTCTTGGTCTTGTGACTTGATTACCAAACTTGATGAAAGATTCGACCAGCATTTTGCTGTGGTGCAAGGTTGCAAGCGTTTGATTGACCTGAGGGTCTCCCATTTCAGTTGCATCAAGCACCACACCATCAATCCACGACTGAAAAGTCAGCATGTCGCCATTACTATTGCGACGTGATTGGATGATTTTTGGCGTCAGACCGACTTGCGAAATAGACGCTAAAAGCGGACTCGCATTAACCTTGACAAATGCTTTTTGACTGCCGAAAGTCGCATAAAAAACATTATTGTCATTGCGACCAAATGAATTATTTAGCGGCAAATAATGCCAGTCTGATTCATTGTCCAACATCATCTATGGTGTTTCCTCCTTTCATCAAGTTTACTTTTGACTACGCTAGTTTATTTGTAGTGAATCAACATAGACTGTGTCAAAATATCAGCATACATGTAAGATTCTACGATTTTTTGACCGCGGGGCAAGATTTTTTCAACTACAAAATGAGTGTCAAAAACTTCTGCCAACATTACTTTATGGCGATTTTCACGTTTACGCCCATAGTGATCTGTGATTTCCACTTCCTGACCGATATGCGCCGCAACTTCTTTTTTGATTTCGATGATTTTTCCGACTTCTTGGCTATCCATAACTACTCTCGTTTCTTTATTTGACTTGATTTTGACTAGCTTGCTTGTGCTAGACTTGACAGTATTTCTATTATAACACGAAACCCGCCTTAAAATCTACATTTATTTTATGACTTCTTAGCGATTCATTTCAGAATGCTGCGTGTCAATGCTGGTGAACTTGGTAAATTGACCGACCCAGATGAGCTCAGCTGTGCCAGTTTCACCCGAACGGTTCTTAGCAAATATGATCTCTGCCTTGTTATCAATCTCTACTTCTGTATCATTTGGATTTTGATAGTAAGCCTCACGATGAATAAAGGCAACAATATCAGCATCCTGCTCAATTGACCCCGACTCACGCAAGTCGGATAGTTTGGGCCGTTTGTCCTCACGCTGTTCGACCCCACGACTGAGCTGACTGAGTGCAATAACAGGCACTTTTAGCTCCTTAGCAAGGACTTTCAACTGACGGGAAATCTCAGATACTTCCTGTTGGCGATTTTCCCGGCCAGTCCCTGAAATCAACTGCAAATAGTCAATCAATATCAAGCCCAGACCGCCAGTTTCTTGTGCCAGTTTTCGGGCACGCGCACGAATTTCCGTGATTTTGATGCCTGGCGAGTCATCCACATAGATACTAGCTCCTGCAAGGCTCCCCATGGCAAAGGTCAAGTTATTCCAGTCTTCATCAGTCAGCTTCCCTGTCCGAAGTGAATGTGCATCTATCAAGCCTTCTGACGACACCATCCGATTGACCAGACTTTCAGCCCCCATTTCAAGTGAAAAAATAGCAACTGTCTGACCAGATTTTGCACCGATGTTCTGCGCAATATTGAGCGCAAATGCTGTTTTTCCCATGGCAGGGCGCGCTGCAATAATGATCAATTCACCCTCGTGCAGACCTGTCGTCATATGGTCAAGTGCTGGATAGCCAGTCGAAATACCTGTGACTGTTGACTTGAGTTTTGAGAGTTTTTCAATTTCATCATAGTTGACATCCAAAATATCAGAAATCTTCCGAAAACCAGAACGCGTCTGACCTTCCGTCACATCAATAATATTTTTTTCAGCAGCAGCAATGATGTCATCAGCAGGTTCATCTTGGGCGTACGCTCGCTCAACAGACTCTGTTAGTTTGCCTATCAGATTACGTAGCAACGCCTTTTCGGCAACAATTTGCGCATAGAAAACGGCATTTGCTGCTGTCGGCGTACTGTCAGCAAGCTCTTGGATATAAGAAATGCCGCCGATTGTTTCAAGATCTCCTTGATTTTCCAGTCGAGAATGCACCGTCAGAACATCGACAGGACTGCGATCCTCAAGTAACCGCGTCATAATTCTAAAAATAATCTTATGCGAGGTCTTGTAAAAATCATCGGCCGTGACGTACTCCGAGACTTCAATCAAGCGCTCACTATCAAGGAAAATCGCTCCAAGAACCGCCTGTTCAGCCGCTATATCTTGAGGTGGCGCCTTGATAACATCAATAGCTGCCATTTATTTCTCCGAAATTTTGACGCGAATGGTTGCCGTCACATCTTTATGTAGTTTCACGGGAACATCTTTAACCCCAATCGCCTTGAGCGGGTATTCGAGTTGGATTTTGTGTTTGTCGAGTTTGAGATCAAATTGAGCATTTAGCGCATCTGCGATTTTTTTAGAGTTGATGGCGCCAAACAAACGCCCATCAGCACCGACTTTTTCTTTAATATCAACAATCGTTGACTCTTTTTCAAGCTCAACTTTGAGCGCTTGCGCTTCTGCCAAAAGCTCAGCTTCCGCTTTTTCTTCAGCCTTGACTTGCCCTTTAAGCTCTGCTAGCGCTTGACCAGTTGCTTCTTTGGCGAGATTTTTCTTGAGCAAGAAATTTTGTGCGAAACCAGTCGGCACTTCCTTGATTTCGCCTCGTTTTCCTTTGCCTTTAACGTCTTGTAAAAAAATAACTTTCATGGGTGTTCTCCTTTATTATTCTGATTTTGTATCAGCTTCAATGTTCTTTAGAATCTCAATGAGATCATCTTTAACTTCAGTTGGTGTTTTCTCATAAACCTGTGCCGCAGCATTGTTGAAATGACCGCCGCCGCCTAGTTTTTCCATAATGCGCTGGACATTGAAATCACCAGATGAGCGCGCAGAAATCGCCACATAGCCATTTTCATGGTTGACAATGGTGAATGACGCATCGACACCTGCCATATTTAGCAATGTATCGGCTGCTTTGGCAATGGTGACATTATCATACATCTTACGATATTGCCCGAGACCAATGGCGAAATGCTCATAGAAGTCGGCGCCAAGCACGATTTCATTGATTTTCTTGTATTTGTCAAAGTCTGTAGCTAGTAATTTCTTGATAAGCGTGTTATCAGCACCTTGTGAACGCAGGTATGATGCTGTTTCAAAGGTTCTTGTCGTTGTGCCTTTTGAAAAGTTCTGTGTATCAACTGAGATCCCTGCAAGCGCAATTGACGCCTCTGTTTTAGACATTTTTTGAACCTGATCATTTTGATATTGCAGGACTTCAACGACCAGTTCTGACGCTGATGAGGCGCCACTCTCGATATAGCTCAGAAGTGCATTTTCAGGATAGTCATCGTCACGCCTGTGGTGGTCAATCACGACCACTTTATCAAATTTTTTGTAAAAGTTATAGTCCATAGTCTGACTGGTTTTAGAATGGTCCACCATGATCAAAAGCGAGTTGTCACGCTTGAGCTTGTAGGCTGTGTCCATACGAATGATATGTGCAAAACCATCTTTTGACTCATTGAGCTTTGCAATCGCACGCGTCACATCAGGCAAGAGCTGCTTTTCATCATAGACGATAAAGGCTTCTTTGCCGTTCATATTGGCGAATATTTTTGTCGCAACTGCTGCACCTAGTGCGTCCATATCGGGATACTTATGACCCATGACAAAGACATTTTCAGACTCCAGCACAATCGTGCGCAGCGCTGTTGCAATCGCCCGTGCCCGCGTCCTTGACTTTTGGATATGACTAGCCGAATTCCCGCCAAAATAAACAGGTCGCGCTGTATTGATATTTTCCCTGATGACAACTTGATCGCCACCACGCACTAGCGCAAGCTCCAAGTTATCCAGTGCCGTTTTACCAATTTTGGCAAAGTTTTCAAGGCCGTAAGACAGGCCAATCGACAGCGTAAGTGAGAAATTTTTGCTGCGTGCTTCTTCACGGAAAACATTGACAAACTCAAACTTATCGCCCATGATTTTTTTCAGCGTCAGATAATTGGTATAGATATAGTAGCGACTGGCGTTGTAGCGGCTGATATAGACGTTATATTTGCTTGAGATGCCATCAATGTTTGTCGCAATAAAGTTGTTGATAACCGTTCGACTTGAGTCTGAAATCAGATCAGTCGCATCATCATAGTTGTCAACTGAAATGATACCAATCACTGGCCGACTCTCACTCGTCACAGATTTTGCGACCACTTCACTTGTTGCATCGATAAAATAAATCAGATTTTTCTTTTGATCCACCTTGATCGCATATTTTTTGCTATTGACAGATAGATACTGCGTACCTTTATCATCAATATCCTGCACGATTTCTTTGATGTGATTGGCCTCTAGCTTTTCTTCGTCATTGGCAAAGATAATGTCGACAAATGGATTGAACCATTCAGGTGTGTAGTCCTTATCAGAATAGCGCAGCACACCGATTGGCATGGTGTCAAGCGTTGCATTGAGTGAGTTTTCGGCGCTTTCGTTAAGCGCACGAATACTATCAATATTTCTCGCATTGAGCTTATGCGTCCGAAAAAGCAACACGACAACCACAATGGTGTTGACAATCAAGAGCAAGATAAACTCAGTCTGACGCAGCTCAGCAAGCCGCAAAATCAGCACCTCACACAAATATACCACTGTCATCAAAATGATAATGGCAAGGGGTAAAAATCGATCAAACCGCTTCAAATTCATTTTCTGTCTTCCTTGCTCATGCCTAGCTTTTTGGGTTGTCTGGATAAAATCTCCTGCACCTTGCCATAATAGCTTATTTTACCATAGTTACGCCATATTTTCAAAAATTCAGTCAGTCAAACACTCTCATAACTGCCCTGAGATTGCGGTCAGACTGTCAAATAAACGGTTTGCACGCGATTGATCAAGCCCAAAAATCTGATCTCTAATCGCCCAGACTTCTGCCCCAGCGTCCGCACCTGCAGCAATCCCTTTTTCGCTATCTTCGATAACCAATGTTTCATCAGCATTTACGCCTAACTTCGACATAGCAACCTGATAAATCTCAGGATTTGGCTTGGATTCTTTGAAGTCATCGCCTGATAAAACGACCTCAAAATAGGTGTTTAACTCTGTCATTTCAAGGGCACGCAAAATCTCAGCCTTCGCCGTGCTTGAGGCAAGTCCTAGCTTATAGCCCTCTTCTTTCAACTTCTCCAAGGTCAGTTTGGCGTCAGAAAACAATAGCTGTGCGTAGGGAATCATATGGTCGAGCTTATATTGCAGGTACTCAGCTTGAAGCGCAGCCACGTCCCACTTGGCGTAGTCATCACGCAAAATCATGTGCCAAACCTGCTTCATATTGCCCCCAATAAAATCAAGTGGCGATAAATGCGCAATAGAAATGCCTTTTGTGTCCAAAAATGTCTTTCTGCGGTCATAGTAATAGCGCTCTGTATCAACCAAAACGCCGTCCATATCAAAAATAATTGCTTTAAAAGTTGTCATATACCTATTTTATCAAATTTTTTACGATTTCGTGTTGAAAATTTTCAGAATTTTCGGTAAAATGGTTGTAATACTATTTTACAAAGGATGAATCGCTTGAAAGTCATAAAATTTGGCGGGTCTTCACTCGCGAGTGCTGAACAACTCACAAAAGTTCTTAACATTGTCAAAAGTGATGCCACGCGCAAGTTTGTCGTGGTATCTGCACCTGGTAAACGTGATGATAGTGACACCAAAGTCACAGATGCCCTCATCGCTTACTACAAAGCCTACAAAAATGGCGATGACGTCTCTGAAAATCAGAACTGGATTATCGCGCGCTACCAAAGCATTTGCGATGAACTTGGCATACCTGGCACTGTCATGGCAAATATTGCTGCTGATATTAAAGCCCTAGCCAGCCTGCCAATCGCAGACAACGCCTTTTTGTATGATACTTTTTTAGCGGCTGGCGAAAATAACAACGCCAAACTTATCGCCGAATATTTTTCAGAAAACGGTATCAAAGCTAAATATATCCATCCGCAAGATGCTGGCATCATCGTGACACCAGAGCCTGGAAATGCGCAGCTGCTTCAGTCAAGTTACGAAAAAATCAACTATCTCAATGACTTAGAAGAAACACTAGTCATCCCTGGTTTCTTTGGCGTTACGGAAAAAGGACAAATCTGCACATTTTCTCGCGGTGGCTCTGACATCACAGGCTCTATCGTTGCAGCTGGCGTCCATGCGGATCTCTATGAAAACTTTACCGACGTTGACGGTATTTTCGCAGCCCATCCTGGCATCGTAGACAACCCTGCCTCAATCGCTGAGCTGACCTACAAAGAAATGCGCGAGCTTGCTTATGCCGGCTTTTCCGTCCTTCACGATGAAGCTCTGCTGCCAGCCTACCGTGCTAGTGTACCGCTTGTCATCAAAAACACCAACAACCCCAGCCATCCCGGTACTAAAATCGTCGCAAAACGCGCGATGACAGGTAATCCAGTCGTTGGTATTGCGGGCGACGGTGATTTTGTCTCACTCAACATTTCCAAATATCTCATGAACCGTGAAATCGGTTTTGGTCGCAAAGTGCTGCAGATTTTGGAAAATCTTGGCATCCGTTTTGAGCACATGCCGACTGGGATTGATGACATGAGTGTGATCATGCGCAACCGTTATCTGACGAAGCAAATTGAGAAATCTGTCATTCAAAATCTGACAGAAAGTCTTGCGCCTGACGAGCTATATTTTGAGAAAAACCTCTCGATTCTGATGATTGTCGGTGAAGATATGAACGAGCATATCGGTGTGACAGCACGCGCTGCCAAGGCACTTGCCAATGCTGGCATCAATATTGAGATGTTGTCACAAGGCTCATCAGAAGTCTCTGTCATGTTCATCGTCAAATCTAACCAAGAAAAATCAGCGATCAAAGCCCTTTATCAAGAATTTTTCTGATGATTGACCACTATATAAAAAAACAAAAAAGCCGAGTCTTCGTCAGAAGTCATCGGCTTTTTGCTTGTCTAATTTACCAAGTTTACTCATGGCAACGCGAATCTGACGCTCGAGCTCTGTTTCAATCTTATCTTCTGGCGCAAAATCCTTAGCCCAATTATCAGGTTTCAAAATCTTGTGCGTTTCGGGATCAAAATGTGGCTTACCATCTGGAAAAATTTTGCCCAGATTGGCCTTGTGCACGAGATTAAAAACCTCATGCGGATCCACACCCATGAGCGCAAATGAACCATAAGTGAAATAAAGCAAGTCTAACAATGCATCAACTTCACCTGTTAAAGCATTTTCACCCTCGGGAACTGGCTTGGACTTGACTTTTGTAGCTGCTGTATCGATGGCACTATGCAATTTTTCGGTCAGGTCATCAAAAACTGCAACGTCAGCATTTGCTGCCGCAAATAAAAACTCGACAATCTCTTCAACCTTGAAACCTGCACGGTGACTTGCTTCCTCAGGTAGATAAACACGAGGCATTTCCTGAGTTTTGCCGTCCATCAACCTGTGAAATTCCTTGACCTTGTTAAACTGATCGTCTTTTGAGATGAAGCTTGCCGCATGTTTAAAATTGATCAAACCAAAATGTGCCAAGGCTTTTGCAATCCCATCAGCGTTATTGTGGTCTGTTATATAGCTTGCTACCGCCTTTACATTAGGCGTAGCATTTCCCATAGCAATCCCCTGACCCACGCCTGAAAGCATGGCAAGGTCATTATCAGAATCGCCAAATGCCATGACTTCTGACAAGTCAAAGTCAAACTCTTTGCCTAGACGTGCTATTCCTTTGAGCTTAGAGTTTCCGCGGCTGATCAGATCAGCCGAATAGTCATTTGAACGCGTCGCCTCTAACTCTGGAAAATGCGTCATAATTTCAGCAGTCTCAGCACTTGTTGCCACCATGATGACTTGATAAACCGGCTTTCGGATGTCTTCTGACAAGTTTTTTGACTGCGGTTTCACCTTTCTGACGACATTTTTGAAGCTGTTTTTCGTTAATCCTGACATTTTCTTAGGTAAAATGCCTGCAATCACTTGCGCTGTCCTGGTTTCACCGAACTTGACAAGGCTGCTACCATGGACACCATCGGCCATGCCAAGTGAAATATCACGTCCGTTTTTACCCGCATAATCGACGACCTCGCGCAAAGTGGTTTTGTCAATCGGCCTTGTTGCGAGCACTTTTTTAGGCGTGAAGATATACTGGCCGTTGTAAGTCACTGCAAAATCAAGCTCCAGCGTCTCCATCAATGGCAGGACAAAAGCGGGGCCACGTCCTGTTGCAACACCCACTAAAATCTTGTTTTTATGCAGCTCAACAATGGCTCGCCGCGTGGTTGCAGCGACATTGCGCGTCCCCGTGAAAAGTGTGCCATCTAAATCAAAAAAAACCGCTTTGGTTGCCATTTCGCCTCCTTTTACGATTTGCCTAGCAAATTCGCTCGCTTACCTTGTAAAATCCTTAACTATATTATACAATTATTTTAACGATAAAACTGAAAAGAGCCCTCTATTTTGAAAAATATTCTTGTTTTACACACTGGTGGTACGATTTCTATGCACGAGGACGCCGCAGGCAATGTCGTGCCAGACGCCAGCAACCAAAATCCCATGAACACTGTTCAAAATGCCATTGATAATGTAAAATTGACCGTTGAAGACGTCTTCAATCTGCCATCACCGCATGTCACCTTAAACGACATGCTAGTGCTTAAACAGCGCATTAACCGCGCTTTTGACGACGAATTATTTGATGGTGTCGTCATCACACATGGTACTGATACACTAGAAGAAACCGCTTTCTTTCTCGATGCTACCATCAAACGCGGCAAGCCAATCGTCATCACAGGTGCCATGCGATCATCTAACGAGCTCGGCAACGACGGCGTTTATAACTTCCTCTCAAGCATCCGCGTGGCAGCAAGCGCAGACTCCCGTGACCGAGGCGTTCTGGTCGTCATGAACGACGAAATTCACAGCGCGCGCTATGTCACAAAGACCCACACGACCAACGTCTCCACCTTCCAGACGCCCACGCACGGTCCCCTCGGTTTGCTGACAAAGACGCACATCCTCTACTTTCAAAACGACCTTGAAACGACCCATTTTGACATTGACAATGTCACAGCTAACGTCCCGATTATCAAGGCTTACGCCGGGATGACGGGAGATTTATTTGACCTCCTAGATTGTGGGCGCCTTGATGGTCTTGTTATCGAAGCTTTGGGTGCGGGAAATCTACCACCACTTGCAGCTCATAGCCTCCAGCGATTTCTAGATGCCGACCTCCCAGTCGTTCTGGTTTCCCGCTGTTTCAATGGCATCGCAGAGCCTGTTTACGCCTATGACGGCGGAGGCGTAAAACTTCACGAGGCGGGCGTGCTATTTGCCCGAGAAGTCAACTCGCAAAAAGCACGGCTCAAGCTAATCATTGCGTTAAATGCCGGTCTCTCACAGAAAAATCTGGCCAACTATATCGAAAAATAATAGAAAAAAAGGGCTCTTTGCCAAATCGTGTGGGAAAATCAATTCCTCTATAAAGCAAGCAACTTCGGCTGCTTGTTTTTCTAGTTGTACAAAATTTTGTTCATCATAGAGGGAAGGATTTTTTATGAAAAAAATCGCATGGGGATTTTCCCACACGATTTATTATAGAGCCTTTATTATAGAGCCAGAAATCCCTCCAGGTGTCATGCCTAGAGGGATTTTGTGTGATTTTTTATCACTCACTGGTGTCTACTTATTTTCGCTTATTTGTTGCGATTTTTTTGACATCCTGCTCATCTTTCTTGCGACGTTTCCATGCAAGTAAGAAGAATGGGGCAAGGAATGCTGCACCTAGAAGACTAGCTGCCGTACCACTGTCTTCACCAGTTCTTGGTAGAACTGGGTAAGCAGTCGCTGCTGGTGTACTAGCAGGTTTCGTGCTAGTGCCTGGCAATGTTGGCGTAGTTGGTGCGCTTGGTTTTGTCGTGTCACTTGGTACTGTTACCTTAGCAGGGTCAGATGGAACACCATTTTTACCTACTTCGATGACAGATAGATCATCACCAGATTTAGCTGGAACGGTTACTGTGAAGTTGCCGTTTGAATCAACTGTGGTTGTACCGATGACATTACCATCTTTATCTTTGATAAGGATCGTATCACCTGGGGTACCTTTGCCTGTGATTGTGACATTGCCATTGCTATCTGGGGTAGAGACTACTACATCAGATGGAGCGCTTGGTTTAGTCGTATCACTTGGTACTGTTACCTTAGCAGGATCTGACGGAACACCGTTTTTGCCTACTTCGGTAACAGATAGATCATCACCTGGCGTGCCGGAAACGGTTACTGTGAAGTTGCCATTTGAATCAACTGTGGTTGTACCGATGACATTACCATCTTTATCTTTGATAAGGATCGTGTCGCCCGGCGTACCTTTACCTGTGATTGTGACATTGCCATTGCTATCTGGAGTAGAGACAACTACGTCAGATGGTGTGCTTGGTTTAGTCGTATCACTTGGTACTGTTACCTTAGCAGGGTCAGATGGAACGCCGTTCTTGCCTGTTTCAGTAACTGTGAGTCCATCGCCTGATTTAGCTGGAACAGTCACTGTGAAGTTACCGTTTGAATCAACTGTAGTTGTACCGATGACATTGCCATCTTTATCTTTGATAAGGATCGTGTCACCCGGCGTGCCTTTGCCTGTGATTGTGACATTGCCATTATCATCTGGAGTTGAGACAACTACGTCAGATGGTGCACTTGGTTTTGTCGTATCACTTGGTACTGTTACCTTAGTAGGGTCAGATGGAACACCATTTTTGCCTACTTCGATGACAGTGAGATCATCACCAGATTTAGCTGGAACAGTTACTGTGAAGTTACCGTCTGGATCAACTGTAGTTGTGCCAATGACATTGCCATCTTTATCTTTGATAAGGATCGTGTCGC
>NZ_BLLH01000014.1 GCF_011170065.1 Pseudolactococcus insecticola
GTGAAAAGAGCTATACACGTGTTTCACCACAAACTCGTCCTGTACTTGCTAAAGGACAATCTTTTGCGACACTTAATGCAGAAGTACCAGCTAATCGTATGGCTAAACGCTCATTCTAAAAAAAGAAATAAAAAAAGCCTAATACAAGAAAATTGTATTAGGCTTTTTTTCATTCAAATAGCAGATAGGAGAAATCAAAAAAATGGCAGGATATAAGGGATACAGCATGAGCAACAACGCAGTTGACGCATATAATGATGGCGAAAAGCCATTAAGCAAATGGACAAAAGCAGATTTTGTGGAACATGACGAAAGGTTGAAACCATTTTCGGTTGCATTCCTACGTCAAAAAATTCTGTATCAGAGTAGCTGGCATCACACAAGCAGTCACTACAACAGGACGTATTTCTATTCGTTAATAGATAGAGAACAATACGATATTGATAAGCTAACTAAAAAGTATATAATATACAAAGAGCGTCGTGCTATCGAAACCGCCGAACGAAAAGCAAAAGCCGAGAAAAAAGAAAAGTTGGGATTCGTACCATACGCAATCGTTAGTAAGGCAACATGGGGTGGATCACGTAAGCATCCCCGAATAGAACACTTCACAGACTATGTCATAGACGAAGACTGGCGAACGGAAGACGGAAAGAAATTAAGACAAGCAAATTCTGACGAGATTATCCACTACTTTCCAAAAGCGGAAGAAACTAAAGAAGAGACTAAAAAGAAGAAGAAGAAATGACAATCAAGAGATTCCTCAAAAAATACAAAGACATCATATTGCTAAATATCTATAATTCAGCAATTTTCACTCAGCTCGGCAACTATTCGAGAGCTATTCCAGACAAAATTGATAAAGTGGCAGACCTTCCTGTTAGTCACTCTATATTGCAATTCTTTGGCATAACTTCAACGCATACACTATCAACATTCACTCACAGTTTGCCTTGGGTATGGATTGTTAGCACAATTGTTGTAAGTGTCATTATACACTTTCTAAAAGGCGCCTTGAAAATCATCATCATTGTAGCCTTATTGGCAATTGGACTGCTCGCAATTACTAGAAAAATCTAAAAGCCAATAAAGAATCAACTCTTTGATTCTTTTTTTTGCACACAGTGAACCATCACGCGCGTGACTAAAAGAAAATCATTTTAGGAAATTTCTTTCCAAAATTTTCTTAATGCAGGCTAAAAAAATATCTGCTGGGTTCACTTAAAAAATAATCTGCATGATTCATTTGACAGTGACGAAAACTAGAAATTATTTTGTGATATAATATTCTTTGGCACAAACCCGAATCCCGCCAAGGAGGAGGTGAGTTTCTATGATTCGTGACTTCTGTACGTTGGTCGTTATCCCTTTGTTGGTCGGCGCCCTTGTGGAACTGTTCAGTTATTGGTTGGATAACCGAGATGACGACTAATTTGTGCCACGTGAATCAACCACACGCTAGTCGTCGCAACTAGTGCAAAAAAAGCCAAGAGGGCCCAACCTCTTGGCTTTTGTGTTTCTATGCGTGACTTCTTACGTTTCGCTAAATTCATTATAACATTTTTTTTTAAAAAAATCATTCACAAATACATCTTTCAGGCACGCTGTCAAAATATCCTGCAAGATTCACTTTAAGAAATAACTAGAAAAATTTTCTTCATGGACTAAGCATATGCAAGGTTCACTTAAAAATAAACTCCAGGATTCGCTTTAAAAACAATCTGCAAGATTTACTTTAAAAATATTCTGCAAGATTCACTTAAAAATAAACTGCAAGACTTACTTTAAAAAAATTATCGCCGCACACTCAAAAAAATATCTCAAAAATTAACTCAATGAAAATATCCTGATGAAATTAACTCAAAGAAAATTGCCCCGTTAAAAAATAACTTTAAAAAAATCACTAAAACGAGCACTAAAATAATTCTCAAAGTAATCACTCAAAATAAGTTGTAAGGTGAATAAGGAAATTGTACACGTCTGATTATATTATGTGAGTGGAGCATAAGGGAAAATGCCATACAGCTCTCTTGATAAAATACACCTAAAGGCGCGTGATTTAAAGGATTATAGAGTTTTTAAAATGATACATATAGCAGAGGTTTCATGTCATATTTTTAAAGCAATTTTTTTAGGAATCTCAAGCTAAATGCGTTATTTAACGAATTAACAAAACTGAAAAATAGTTAAATAAGCAAAATAACTATTTAACAAAACCGTAAAATAGTTAAATAAGCAAAATAACGTTTCACCAAATAAGTGAAATAACGAATTAGTGAAACTGAAAAATCGTTAAATAAGGAAAACTTTCAAATAGTTGCCATTCCAAATCCCCTAGATTTTTCAAAAAGCCAGTAAATATTCTTGAAACATGTTGCTACAAGTTACATGAATTTTTTTGCCATTAGATAAACAAGTTACGACTTGTTTATGATATAATTAAAGCAAGTTAACGAAAGGTAAACAACAAAATGGAAACTGTACCAAGAGAAAAAAACCAAACAGTAAGTTTCAAAACTGATTACATCATGTACAAAAAAGTCAAAGAAATTTTTTCAGAACGTGGTTACAACGTTACAGAAATTTTAAACGAGTTGTTTGAGCAAACCGTCAAAAAAAACAATATTCCGTTTCGCACAGAAAAAGATTTCGAGAGAGATACCCTTATCGAAAATCTTCAAGATCAAATCAATCAAAGCGTAGAAAATTATAAAGCAGGTAAAACTATTTCTGAAAGAGATGCGAGGGACAGATTTGGAATATAGAATCGAATATGATCCAAGCGTCTTAGATAAGATTTCAGACATTAGGGATTATATATCAAACGTGCTGCTCAATCCAACAACAGCGGACAAAAGGGTTAAAAATATATTTGATGACATTGAGAAAATCAAATACATGCCAGAGGGTTATCCAAGTGCTGATGAAAAGATAGGCAAACGATTGAGTCAGAAATTTGACACTCGATTCACTTTGATTGTGTCAAAAAAATATATGGTGTTCTTTTTCATTGATAATCAAAGGATTGTCGTTTCGCATTTGCTACCAACTAGCACTAATTACTTTGACCTGTTCATATAACACAAATACTCCAGAGACTGCGAATCTCTAGGGTATTTTTTTGCGCTAGCTGCGACTGCGATGACTAGCGTTTAGTTTTTTTTCACGGGCACGCCTTCTTAATCATTAACATTCTTATCAAGCAAACAAGAATCATCCGCTTTTTCAAATATGAATGATTCGTTTTTTTGGTTAAAACTCTCTATTATTCGCAAAAGTATTTTCGTATAATAATACAATCATAGAAAAGGGGTTTTAATGTTTCTAAAAGACAAATATGACCAATTCACAGAAAGAAAAGTTTTAAAGCAATACAAAAAATTAGTTGAAAAAATACGTCATTATGAAAATAACTATAAACAATTATCTGACAAAGAATTTCAAAAGATCGCATTTCAACTCAAAAAAGACGCCAATGGAAACTTCGATTATATCCACGATGAAGATAAAATAGCTAAAAGTTTTAGTGTTGCATCGGAAGCGGTATTCAGAATTGAAAATAAGCGACCATATGACAGTCAATTGATTGGTGGTTTAGCATTAGCTTATGGGCATATTGCTGAAATGAAAACGGGGGAAGGAAAAACCCTGACAGCTATTTTGCCAACATATTTAATGGCACTACTAGGATACGGATCTCATGTCATTACCGTAAACGAATATCTTGCGCAGCGTGACAGAGATGAAGTAGCAAAAGTATTTGAATTTTTAGGTATGAGCGTTGGGCTTTCTATTAGCACAACACCTAAAGATGAAAAGAAAATCGCATACGAAAGTGACGTTACCTACACAACCAATTCAGAAGTAGGCTTCGATCTATTAAGAGACAACACAACAATCTCAATAGAAAATAAAGTCTTGAGAAAAGAGGGGCTATATTTTGGTATTGTAGATGAATTTGACCAAGTACTTGTTGATGATTCTAAAACACCACTTATATCTGCTATCTCATCTGAAAAAGACCAAAGCATTTATCAACAAACAGATACGTTTATAAAAACATTAAATAATGAAGATTATGAATTTGACGAACTCATGAATCAAATCAGGTTTTCTGACGCAGGCGCTGAAAAAGCAAATAAATATTTTAAAGTAGATAACGTCTACAGTGATAAGAATTATGTTCTATCAAACGCCTTAACTCAATCCTTGCAAGCAAACTATACAATGCAAAAAAATAAAGATTACATTGTAGAGGGTACTGAAATTCTAATTGTCGATATTTCAACAGGACGAGCGCTCGAAGGAAGACGATTACAAAGTGGTTTGCATCAAGCAATAGAAGCTAAAGAAGGTGTCCCTATTCAAGCACCAACGATCACAACTGCGACTATCACCTATAAAAATCTATTCAAAGAATATAAAGTGCTTACAGGTATGACTGGTACCGTTCATTCTATTAAAGATACAATAGAAGAAACCTATGAAAAACAAATCATCAGAATCCCTGTCAATAAAAAAAACAAACGTATTGATTTAACACCTATTATCACAACAAACCAATCAGAAAAAATTCAAACAATCGTTGATTTAGTTATAGAAATAAACAAAACTGCTCAACCGATTTTGATAGGTACTCCTACAGTAACTGAATCAATTATTTTATCCCGTAAATTCGATAATTTAAAAATCAAACATAACTTACTAAACGCAATAGATAACGCCGAAGAAGAAAAAATTATTGCAAGGGCAGGTAAATTTGGTCAAATAACTATTGCGACAAACATGGCCGCTCGTGGTACTGATATTAAAATCAGTGAAGAAGTAGAAAAAATAGGTGGACTGTTTGTTGTTGCTACAACATTCTTTGATAATCAACGTATTGACGATCAGTTAAAAGGACGTGCTGCACGTCAAGGACAAAAGGGCACCTCTATTGTCATAGCAAGTCTTGAAGATGATTTATACAAAACTCATGGAAATGAAGGCTACATTCAAAAGCTAAAAAACAAAAATTATAAACTGACAAAAGTATTTGATTCATGGAATAATCAAATTCGTATCTGGCATACATATGAATTACAAAAAATATCAGAATCTAAAATGGAAAGTTCTCGTAAAAAAGATGACGATATTGAAGACAACATCAACGACGGAAGCAAATTCATCTACGATCTCCACAAACAAATCGCTAAATTCAACAGCTATGCTGAACTATTTCAATTTGAAACTGACGAAATAGATAGAATTAACGAAGTAAACTATATCTCTAAAAAAGAAATACAAACCGCACCGTCAAATTCTGCATCAATTGATATGAGCTTAATCAAAAATCCAGACTTAGTTTTGTTCACAAATCAATCTAAAAGAAGCGTCTATGATAATCTCGTTATTCTAGCTAAACTTGAAGAAGACATTCAATTAAATGATCTTGAAACATCAACTGAAAATTTAACTGAATTTGAATCGCAAAAACAAATGATTTCAAAAACTATTAACAAAGTTTGGCAAGAAAAACTTGAACAATTACTTCTATTAAAAGACGCTGTAAATTTACGAAGTTATGCCCAAGTAGTTCCTAAAGACGAATTTCTAAAAGAATTCCTTCTAGTAATGGATACTTGCTTACTGGAAATATTCACTAAAAGTAATTATAAACTGCAAATTGCACTTAACAGTTATGCTGCAAACGTTACTCAATCAAATAGAATTATCAAAACAGAAGTTAAAACATCTAAAAGAATCAATCGAAAAATACACATACTATGAAATGTGTTGCACAATAAAGTGAGCGTTGCTCACTTTTTTCCTAAAATGATACTGAAATTAGCAATTCCAAATTTCAGTTTCATTCATTCAGAAGAAAAAAATTAAGGCAGGATCTAGTTTTGACCAAATTAAAAATGATAGTAAAAAAATTCAAGGAATGGATAAATTCGCCATTTTCAATTGATGACTATAATGAAAAAATCGAATCACTAGAGGTGCTCTGAAATGGATTTTGAAACACTTAAACAACAAGCAAAAAGAAAAAACATCCTTTCAGTAGCTGAAACACTAGGACTAACAATAAAGAAAGTAGGTAAAACATATAAAACAGTAGAGCATGACTCGCTTGTATTAGACACTAACGTCAATATGTACTATTGGAACTCAAGGCAAGAAAGTGGCGATCCCATTCAACTTTTGCAAAATGAAGAAATAGGTGAAGGCTTATCCTTTCAGGAAGCAGTCTATAAGCTCAATGATATGGAACTACCAGAAGCAGTAACTATTGAAAATCAAATCTATCAACCATTTGAATATGAAGTTGACGAAGATGTTTCAATAGAAGAACTTAAAAAGTATCTTCATGATGCTCGTGGCATTTCCTATGAAACAATTCTTGAAATGATTGATCGTAAGATTATTGCCCAAGGAGAATTTTTGCTAAATGGTATTATGCAAAAAGTAATCATTTTTAAGTTTACTTATCAAGGAGAAATCACAGGGGCTTCTATTAAGAGTACACTACCAGAAAAAACTAAATCAAAAATTTTAGCTAATTCTGACGGAAGCACAGCCTTAAATTTTAAAATAGGTAATCCAAATAAAATCATTGCATTTGAAGCACCAATCGACATGCTATCATATTATGATCTCTATAAAAAAACTTTAACAGACGTTTTGTTAGTAGCTATGGAAGGTTTCAAAGAAAAAGTTATTTCAACCTACATCTCAGAAATTGTAACAAATAAAAAAATGAATAGAGATGCGCGTGAGAATTTTTTAGAAATGACTGAGTATACCTATGACATTCCAAATATGCCCGAAGTACACTTAGCAGTTGATAATGATAAAGCAGGTCGAAGCTTTATAAAAAAAATGCAAAAAAATTATCCTAAGCTGAACATTGTTGATGCAAAACCAGAACTTCCAGAAAAAAGAAATAAAGAAAAGCTTGACTGGAACGAATTCTTAATCATGCAGCCTACAATGAAATTTATAAAATCTAAGCTGAAAACAAATCAAAAAAGCAATTTTTCAAAAACTATTAAAAATAGTCAAACAATAATTACATACAAAATAAATGGTAGTGATTACTTACCAATTACATCTGAAAAAGAATACTATCAGATTATTGTTCAAGATGAAGATGCAAATTTTGATGATGACGAAAAGAAAATCACGATAAACTTTCAATATAGTGAAAACGACAATACCCAAACACCATTCTTTATTGGCAAAGGATACGATTACAATAAAGAAATCTATGAAAACTTACGTGCAGAATTACCCTTTAAACACAAAATTACAAAAGAAAATATCGAAGACGTAATTTTTCAAAACACACTAAAAAACAACATTTTAGTTCAGATTAAAAACACAAACAACATACAAGAAAACCCGTACGCTTATACATCAGAAAAGGAAATTTTGATAAAACCAATTATAGAATCAATCATTAACATTCTAAAAAAATGAAAACACAAATTTTTTTGATATAATAAAGGGGAAGAAAATAGAAAAGAGAAAAGAAAATGGAAGACTTTACAAACAACAAAATTGAATTAAGCACTGAAAGAGCATTACTCATTGATACATGGAAGCATCATCATGGTCAAAGATACCGTACTGATAGCAACGAAACAATTGAAGCAGACGACTATCTCAAAGAACAAGTAGATAATTATGGAAAAATGCTAAAAGAACTTGGTGTAAGCATTGCTAGACAAAGAGAAGCACTTGATCTTAAACCTGAGCTTGACACACCATCTAAAAAACCAAAAGTACCAGAATACGTTGAGCCTGACTGGGAAGAAATTGAAAGAGAACAAGATGATAAGTGGGCAGAAATGCGTAGCGCAATGCCATCATCTTATTTTGGAAATGGTAACGGCGGCCTTTATGATGATGACAACATGGATCAAGGATACTAAAAAAATAAGCTAAAAGTAGGTTTCTTACCTACTTTTTTTGTTGTACAATTACTAAAAAGTCACTTAAAGAAGGAAAGAAAAACAATGACACAAAACGACAAGTTCTCAAAAGCTAAAAAGAAAAACACACCTCAACTGACAGAAACTCAACAAAAAAATATTGACTATATTACTCAAAAAATAATGAAAAATCTTCCGATGGTAATAATTATAGAAAATGATGAAGAAAATGGAACTGACATCATAAGTCAAGGTTTGTCGCCAGAAGAAATGGCCGTCACACTCGTACAGGCTTCTACAAATTTCATGGACTATATTGGAATGACAGATGAAAATGTGATTGATCTACTCGGGAAAAAAAGAAAAAATAAATAACCAAAAGAAAAAAGGATGCTCATGCTAAACGAAAATGGTAAAGAATCAACTAAAAGTAATCAAAGTAATAATTTCACTAAACTAGGAAAACCGTTTAAGGCCAATTATCAAAAAATCGAAATCGTAACAATTAACGGTGAACCTCGCGTTAGACAACTGTCAACTGGAAAAATCATGCGCAAATAATAGGCAACGAATATGTGTTTTCATGTTGCAAAAGAGGACAAATTTTGTCCTCTTTTTTTCACTCAACTTGCGTAATTTTTCACAAAATTTTGAGCTAAAAGTAACTAGAAAAAGAAATGATAAAAATATAAAATTAAGTACAGAAACTATAAGAAAGAAAATTTCAATGCCAACTAGTCAAAAAGCAAAAAAAGTAAACCTAAACAAATCATTCTACCAAAGGTTCTTAGAAACATCTATTTGCAAGAACAATCAAGAAAATACAGAGGTAAAATAAAAAAATGGTAAAAAGAACAACAAAACAACTCGTAACATTATCAGCAGCAGTCTTAATTGGATTAGCAGGAACAGTTGGAAAACCCTACATTAAAGAACATACACAAGGTATCCAAAACTACCTAAACAGCAAACTAGCACCTGTAAAAGCTAAGCTTGCAAACAACACGCAGCAATCAGCAATCACACCTCAAACAGCTAGCAAAGCTTCTGAAGGACTTCAAGAACAAAAACCATTATCCTATACAGGTCACAAACAATTTGTAATGTCCGCTACCGATCAATATGGCAGAGCGGTAGATAGTCACATTCAACTACAAGCAAGTGACGAACCTGGTCATAATGGACAATCACGCGCACCTTTAACCTACAATCCTGTAGGTTGGCATAATTACAAATTAAGCTATGACGATAATGGTAAAACAGGCAAAGCGTGGTTGTTCGACCGAGGGCATCTAGTAGGGTATCAATTTAGTGGCGTCAATGACGAACCTAGAAATTTAGTTCCTGAAACAAGTCAGCTAAACAAAGGAAACATTGCTCATATGGATAGTGGAAATGATAAAGCAATGTTATTCTATGAAAACAGACTCGATTCATGGTTAGAACTACACCCTAATTACTTCTTAGACTATCAAGTAACACCAATCTACACAGGGAGCGAATTACTACCTAGACAAGTCCGTTTGGCTTATGTAGGTGTAGATTCTAAAGGAAATCACTTGCAGATTAAACTAGGGGGAAGTTTAGAAGAACAAGGGAATGATGATGCAACTGTCGTTGTTCTTGATAATGTATCTTCTAACGCAACTATTGATTATGCGACAGGAATGGCAACACAAAAATAGAAAGGAGTTCTATTGATCGACAAGAAAAAAGTTATCAAGTACAGTTTATATAGTGCTTTAGCAATAACTTTAAGTTATTCAGTTATAACAACTGCTAAAACATATACTGAATATAAATCTAAAACACACCATATTTTTAAAGAAAAAAATTTGATTATATCTGAAAAAGACTTTACCGATTTTAAAGCTTTTCTTAAAGCTAACCCTGATATGAAATCTATCAGTGACGTTAATGATATATTTACTAAAAACATCTCGCAAAAAGAATCTACAAAAGAAACGCTGAAAGAAATCGCTAATAAAGCAGCTATTAAAAATGCTTTAACAAATATTAGCGACAATCAAAAAATAAAAGAAGTCAATACACAAAATGATACTCAAATTATCAACCTGTCAAATGAACTCTTTAAAAATCTATATAGAGATAATTCCATCAGTACTACTTACTATCAAACTATCAGTGTCATTTTGAAAGATTATTTTAAAGGTAAAGAATTTGCCGATTCGCCTGCAATTATTACTTTAAGCAATAATGTTTCTATATTAAGTAGCGTTCTAACGGCTTACAGTAATGCTAAAAGCCTAAATTCAAAGAATGTATCTGCACCAATTTCTGCAAGTTTTGATTCGCCAAACGCCTCTTTCAATAAAACGTTTAACGGAAAAATTACTGAATATAATCAAAAAAGTCAAAAAGTAATTGATTCAAAAACAATTATTGAAAATGTTAAAACAATCAAGTCTTTAAATAATAAATATCAGATTGTAGATACGGGTAATGACGTAGCAAGCCTATCACAAAAAGGAATAAAAAAAGGCGATACCATAAGTGATGTATTTAAAATAACTGATATACAAGTTTTCTTCCTTAGTAACGATCTGCAAACATATTCTAAAACCCCTGCAACTCTAAATAATGATGAAGTGAAATTAGCTATGACACTTACTAAAGGTTTAGACAGGGAACGATCAGGACTCTACACACAAGAAGGATCAAAGTTCACAGACGGTGTATATTTAATTCCAACAGGTACAACAATAAATCTTACTTATAGATATTACTTTGGATACAACCTACGAGGATTTTATAAAGTTGAATACGCTGATGAATACAATAAAATGCAAGCAAGTCAAGCGATAGAACAATCTAAAAAAGCATCATCAGCATCAAGTTTATCTGAAAGTATTTCTAAAAGTATTGAACAAACGTCTAAAGAATCTTCTAATTATAGTGAGTCAACAACAGATACAAGTAACAATGTTTCTAATGACAATTCAGATTCAACGTATGGTGCGCGTGATACAACAACAAGTCAAGATAATGTAGGTGAGTAGCGTATGAAAAAGAAAAAAATATCAAAAGCACTTTTAAAATACATGAAATATTTTCTGATTGTTATTGTGCTAGGAATTTCATTAGTAGCAATCTTTGTTACTAAATACATCAAGCAAAATAACATTATTGAAGATACCAGTAATTTCCAAAGACAACTTAAATATAATTACAGTGAAAAATTTCCCAATACTTATATTTATGATGATAAAGGACAATTACTTTCATATGATACCGAAAAACCCTATTTGGATTACATTAAACTAAAAGACGTACCTCAACTATATAAGACAGCTTTAATTGATACAGAAAACAAGAATTTCTTTACGGAAAAGGGTGTCTCTGTAAAAGGTATTGTTAAAGCTGGTGTATCAGTATTTCAGTCTAAAATACTGAAAAAACAGGTTGAATTAGTTGGTGGATCAACAATAGACCAACAACTTGTTAAAAATTTCTATTTTTCAACCAATGATAAAGATAAAACCATAGATAGAAAATTCAAAGAAATCATTATGAGTTACACCATGAATCAACACTTTACAAAAAATGATATTCTTGAAAAATATATCAACATTGTTTATTACAATGAAAATGCCATTGGTACTAACTCAATATCAGAAATTTATTTTGGAAAAAAACTATCAGAATTGACTGATAGAAGTCCTCAGACAATTGCAAAAATAGCTTATCTTTCAGGTCTGAACCAAAACCCAACAGCTTATAATCTATATACGCATCCTAAAGCTGCTAATGAAAGAAAAGATATTGTTCTTGGTATATTACTAGCTAATAAAAAAATTGATAAAAAAGAATACAATTCAGCAAAGAAAATATCAATTGAAAAATTAGCTCAACCAAGATTTAGTTTTACTCAAAAGATTGCCGAAAACAAGCAAAAATATCGAGGATATATTAATGTTATCAATTCTGAAAGCAAAGATTACATCAATGGAAATGACGCAAAACAAGCTATTAAGATTTATTCCTACTTTAACAAAGCACAGCAAGATAAAGCACAGAGCATTGTAGACAATAATACGACTTATCAAGATAACGAACAGCAACTTGCTGCATCAATTACAAGAGACAATAACATTCTTGTCGCAAGCGTTGCAGGTCGAAGTAACAGCAAAGATTACCTAGATAGAGCAAACCAAAACACACGTTCTAGCGGATCATCAATGAAACCAATTATCGACTATGCACCATTATTTGATAAAACAAACCTGCCTACCAATACAACTTTCTCAAGCTCAAGATTTCCATATGACGCAAACAGTTATGCAGATAACTATGGTGGCTATACTTATGGTAACGTCACTTTAAACACTGCTTTACAGTTATCGCTTAATACACCTGTATTAAGATTCTTTACTCAATATCTAAACGTTGATACGATAAAAAATACGCTTGAAAATATGGATATACACGCTCAAAAGACTTACGATATTACAAATACTTTAGGTGTTAATGTATCCACGCTAAATCAAGCAAGTGCCTACCGTACCTTAGCAAATTTAGGTAAATATACACCTGTTAAATCTATTCAAAGAATTACTGCTAACGATAAAGAAATTTATAACGTCACTGCAAATCAAACTTCAAAAACCATCTACAATCCCTCATCGGCTTATGTAACTTTAAGACTTATGGAAGGTACAACTCAAAGCAACATGAGTGCACCTCAAGCAGCCTTACAGCTAACAGGATATGCAGTGAAAACAGGATCAGTTGCCTATGACCAAAGAGTATTTGGTTACGACGTTCCAGGTGGCAGCGATAGTTGGACAGCAGCGACCACAAAACACTTCACAGCAAGTGTATGGACAGGTTACGATAAGCCAAATCAAGCAGGTCACTGGATAAATGACAATACCGACACAGCTCAGTACGTTGTAAAAGACCTTATTAGTCAATTTTCTAATGGGAGCGATACAAGTCAGTGGGCACAGCCAAACAACGTTAAAACGATTTACGACGCAGGTGTCAACTCGCAATTTGCAATTACAGGAGCACCTAGTCAGCCTAAGTTAAACAAAACTGTCAATATTGATATAAGTAGCATTGACAACAATCCACTTAAAGTAATTAAAAGTTTAAATGAAATACCTAAAACAACTTACAATTATTCTAAAAGCGATTATAAAGAAATCCTAAACGCAACTTCAAATAAATCTGACAGTGACGCTTATAACGAAATTAAAGAACTATTGCCAGCGGAAGGTAAGTTTACAGGAAATATTGACGATAACACTATTGATAAACTCAAATCTCTTAAAATAATTAAGTAACATCTGAAAGGTCGAATCATGATAGAAAAAACTAATTATCAACTCTTGCTAGAAATTTTCAAAGACGAATCTGAAAGAACTATTGCTATGATGAAGACAGAAGATTACTCTGAAAGTGAGATTCATCACTTATATGAAACGCAAAACCGTCTGTACAACCTAATTAACACAGGTATGTTTGTAGACGGTCAATCAAAAATTAATTTCAGTATTTTTGATAACTAAATTTGGAAAAATAAATTGTCGGTTTTACCGACTTTTTTTTCTTTTAGAATAGCTTTTTGATTCGTTTTCTAAAACACTTTTCACTTAACAATAAGTGCTAAAAGTGTAGTTAAAATTGGATTCTAAAAGGATAAACTAGAAAGGAAACACGTACACTTCGTAGTTATCAGCTAATTCATCAAAGAAAGGAAAATTATATGCCAAACCCAAAATACTATTTAGCAGACCCCGAAAAATTTTTAGATAACATGCACTACCAAGATCTTGAAGAATTTTTTCAGGAAACAGCAAAAACAATGAACAAAATTTTTAAAAACATCACATATGCTTACAAGAATTTGATTTGTGTTGATGCTGACCAAAATTCTTCCCTAGGATACAGTTATTCTATCAATTTTAAGTTTTTTAAAAAGTGGGAAGAAAAGCTTAATGAACATGAAAAAAGTCTCTATGGGGAAAATCATAAATATATCCTCTATTACCACTTTCCATCAGATACATCTGAAAACAGTGATATAGCACGTACTATATTCGAGACAAAAAAAGATGCGTTTGACTGGATTTTCTATGACATAGACGAAGGATATTTTGATCTAAATGAATTTGAGGAAAAAGCAAAGGATGTTTTCACTAAAACTACTAAAAATAGAAATATAGAAGCACTGTTAGAAAAAATGAGCGACTATACAGATCGTATTACCATTAGCTATAGCAATGATTGGTACTACGAAATCATTGAGCTACCAAAAGGAAAGAAAGCAGACTAAACGTTGCAACCGCATCAGAAAAAGCAGAAATTAAAAAGAAATACGAAAATCAACACAAAAAACCAAAAAACAATAAAAAGGAAAACTAAAAATGGATTTTAACAAACAACTTCAAGAAACACAACAATCGCAAACAAAACCAACATTGGATACAAGCAATCTTCTGTTTGACGCAAAAGAAGGCAAATTTGGCATTCAACTACACGATCAAAATTATGTCCCTTTTGGCAACAATTCAAATCAAGAAGCATCACCAACAACGCCAATTAAATACGCAACAATTTTTCTACTAGGATCATATGATGATTTAGTTAGTGCACAAGTAAGCTCAGCTCTAGTTAAGTACAATTCAACAGCATTTACAAACCAAACTGACCCAATCGAACTCTATAAGCATACCTCACAGCGAGACGCTCAAGGTAAATTTTCAACAGTTACTGAAACGATTGCTTTTGACACATACCGTAATATTAAATCTAGCCGTCCAGACTTGAAACAATTAACTAAGTACCGTAAAACATTACTCGGATATTTAGTAGCAATTGACGGGAACCCAATTGATTTTAGTGGTACAAATCCACTAGGTCTTACAACACCACTTGTAAAATTTTCTACTAAAGGAATAAACCTTAATCGTATTTTTGAATCAGGAAGTGAACTAGGCACGAACTACCTTACAATTTTGGCAAAACAAGAACAAGTAACAACCGATTATGGTTCATTTTATGCTTTAAATTATATGTCTGCACGTCTAACAGAAGATAATCAAACCCCATCTATAGAATCACAATCTGTTTTCGCAAATAAAATTATCGCTCAAGAACTTAAAACAACTATTGAAGACCCCCAATTTGTAGCTAAAGCTGGTCAATACCTTGATACTTATAATAATAAGGTAAACGACTTTATTCGTAAGTTGACAACTATTGATCAGTCTGTTACACTTGACAAATCAACACAAACAAATGCTATTCAACAATCAACAGTACCTATGAATCACCCGTTTTCAGAAACAAGACGTCAACCTGTCCAAGAACAAGTTCAAAGTGACCCGTTTGCGGAATTAAAGCAACAATCACAAGTAAACCAACAACAATCAGCACCTACTGGAAACGACCCACTATTCAACTCGGAACCACCAGCAAACGATTTTCCAACATTTAACGACGGACTTCCGTTCTAATAGATTAAGAAGTAGAGGGAAAAATGAAAACTTATAACTATGATGAAATTAGTGAAGACTGGTTCTATCTCACAACTCCATACGGTTCCGATGATAGCAAAGATAATTGGTACACTGTGAAAGAACTTGTAGCATTGGATATTAACAAATTCCCTGACGCTGGCGTCACACCTTCACGAGATAACAAAAAAGATTATGAAAATGATAGGGTTTTGCTAACTGAATTCCTAAAGCACATTAACTTCTAAACTATACGATTAGTCGAAGTGTTCGTGAAATCAACTTAAGCTATTTGGAAGAAATTCCTAATGGCTTTTTTTGTTAAATCAATAGCTGAAAGTAGGTTGAAAATTTGTAAACATTTTCGTAAACTGAACTATATCAAAAAAAAGAAAAGAGAAAACACAAATGATTAATAATGTAACACTGGTAGGGCGTCTTACTAAAGATCCTGAATTAAAATACACACCCTCAAATCAAGCAGTTGTCAGTTTTACACTTGCAGTAAATCGTACATTCAAAAATGCAAACGGCGAACGAGAAGCAGATTTCATCTCAATTGTTATCTGGCGAAAATCAGCAGAAAACTTTGCTAACTGGGCAAAAAAAGGTTCCTTAATTGGTATTACAGGTCGCATTGCAACACGTAACTACGATGATGCTCAAGGACGTAAAGTCTATGTTACAGAAGTAGTAGCAGACAACTTCCAAATGCTTGAAAGCCGTACACAACGTGACGGAAACACAGGTCAAGCAACAGCACAGACACAAACTGCAGGTTTCAATCCGTCTAACATTACATCAAATTCAAACGGTGGTTTCACAACTGGAAATAATCCAACACCTGATTTTGGACGCAACAGCAATCCATTCACTGATGCTTCCCCAATAGAAATTAACGACGAAGACTTGCCATTCTAATCTTTAAGGAAAATATTTTGACAAAAAAAAATAAACAAAATCAATACAATAAAATTATAGCCACTTTATTTGTAAGTTTAGCTATCACATTGTTGCTAAAAGTTAATAACTATATACTTGATAATAAATTTTATTTTTATATCAATTTTGAACATAGCCCTTTACCAGTCATAAATTATGTCATGAATTTTTTCTCAGTAACAACAGGTATATTTGCATTAGGTATACTATTTCTAAACGCACTTGAAACTAACAAGTTTTTATCAAAAATAAAAATTTATGGATTATACTTAGTAATAGCATTTATCGCAACCTTTGGCGCACCAAGACAGACAAATAATCTTCAAACTTTTTCAAATAACTTATTTCCAAAAAGTTCACAGGTATTTGAAGCAAACAAAGTAAAAGACCCAACTAACATAGTTTTTTACAAACTTGACTGTCCATACTGTCAGAAAGCCATTCCAGCATTACTTAAAGAAATGGATTCAGAAAATATCTCTAATAGTAAAGTTATGTTTGTAGACGCTAATAGTAAATTTGGTAAAGACCTTGCTAAAAAAATGAGTATCGAATCCGCGTCAACAGCTTATTTCTTTGAAAATGGCATTCCTAAAAAGATGCCTTTAGCAAGAAAAACTGAAAGTGGTAAATTTAAAGCAAATACTGAAAATATCAAGACGTTTGTGAAATCAATTAATTAATCTGCTAGTGAATCACTAACAACATCAAAAAAACGTATACACAGTTTGTTGCGTTTTTTTCTTTTCTAGTATATAATAAAAAATATAGAAATAAACAAATATATAAAGAAAGAAATATAAAAAGAAAGAAATACAAAAACCCAATAACAATCAAACAACAAAATAAATAAATATAAAAAAGTGTAAACAAAAAAAGAACAAACGCACAAACAGTAGAAAGGAAATTTATGCTAAAAAATGAAAAAAGCAACACAAAAAAACTAACAGATACTTTTAAAGTATTAACTTCAAATATTAACAAAGGAGGTACTGGTAAAACAGCCTTTCTGTACAACTTCGCTTACTACCTTTCAGAAAAAGGGTTCAAAGTTCTTGTAATTGATACTGACGATTCCAAAAACTTGACCAATCTTTATGAAGATAAATTTGAAGATAACTTTGAAGAAATTAAAACAGAAAATACTGTAATGGCATTGTTCAATTCTGACCTTGAAAAGGTCGTTGAACCTTTAAAACTTACTGAAAACATCGACCTAATTGCTGGAGATAAAAAACTGGAAAATTTCAAAAAGATTCTCGTTTCCAAAATCAATCGCGAAAAGATTTTAGTAAGTTGGCTATCAGATAACTATGATGAGCTACTTGAAAATTACGATTACATTTTGATTGACAGTGAAAATTCTCAAGATGACATTGTTGTAAATACCCTACTTGCAAGTGACCTTGTAATTGGTGTTGCAGAAAGCTCTGACAATTCAGTATATGCAATCAATGACTTACAGCAATTTATCTCACAACTTGATAAAGCCTTTAATGTTGATATTCAATATAAAATCATTGGCAATAAAATTGATACACGTGAAAAATCATCAAAAGATTTAATTAGTGCCTTAGAAGAAGTAGAAGGAATTAAAGAAAACTACCTTGGATATATTCCTAAAAAAACCGCATTTCAATCATCAAATACAATCTATGAAGCACCACGTAAATCAAATAATCTTGATACAATTATTCATATCAATAAATTGTTTAAATCAATAAAAGAAATTCTTGACAAAGCTTAATCAAGCAAAATAGAAAGTAGGATACTATGGCTAACAGATTCGCAAACAAACTAAAAACAGCAGATGAAATCATTGAAGAAACACCTTTAGAAACAATTTCAAAGGTTTCCGAAAAACCTAAAACTGCTCAAAAAACAAAAGAAATTAAAGAACAAACGGCACTATCCGATAGCGAACAATTTATTAAAAGTATAAATAAAAACGCAGTAGAAAAAACAAAAAAAACAGTCTACGTTACTACAGATTTCTTTAATAAAATCAATTTTCTAAAAACACAGACAGGGATTAAAGTAATTCCTATTCTTGATGAAATGATTGAAATTTATTTAAATAATAAAGACGGAGAAATTCGCAAACTAATTAGTGAAGAACAAGCAGAATTAGCTAAAAGATTATGACAATCACGAAACAAGAATTTACTGAAATTCTATCAAAACATAACATCATTGCACCAAGTTATGGCATGGACGTTCTCGTCAGAACAGCGCACCATTCAAGTGCCATTGAACCTACATTGACTGCAATCCCCTTTCCTCTATAGGGAGGGGTCAAAAGTCAACCAAACCTGAGCGTAAGCTCAGCTCTTCTTTTGATGTTTAAAATTTGCACCATTCAGTATTGTAGTGTATAATTCTATATATGACAAGAGAATTTGATAGAAATAACCATTCAGTGTTTTTGCTTAACTATCACATGATAATGGTGACGAAATATCGCAGAATGGTTATTAACGATGAAGTTTCAAATCGATTACGTGAAATATTTGAGCGAATTGGAAAATCTTACGAGATAAGCATAGAAGAATGGAATTCAGATGGCGACCACGTACATGTTCTGTTTAGAGCAAAACCGCAATCTGAATTACGCAAATTCATTAACTCGTATAAATCCGCAAGCTCACGACTAATCAAAAAAGAATATTCAGAGATTAGACAAAAGCTATGGAAAGAAATGTTTTGGTCTCAATCG
>NZ_BLLH01000015.1 GCF_011170065.1 Pseudolactococcus insecticola
TATACACTACAATACTGAATGGTGCAAATTTTAAACATCAAAAGAAGAGCTGAGCTTACGCTCAGGTTTGGTTGACTTTTGACCCCTCCCTATAGAGGAAAGGGGATTGCAGTCAATGTAGGTTCAACATCTCCATTTGTGAAATATTTTTCCAAGTGGTTACTTATAATGCTTATATCAACATTCCACTCATAGTTGCTACGTTCTTCCCATGTGTCAATTGCTTTGTTAATGACTTTGATGCCACGTGCGAGCTGCCAGTTGTTGACTGTAATCAGATGATTAAGTGCTTTGTCAGCAATGCCGTCAACGTTTGCTTTGCCAAAATGAATGCTTTGATGACATTCTGTGCAAATGCAGGCAATTCTTGTTAAGGTTTGGTTTCTTACAATTTGACCGCTATTACCCGTTCTTTCAGTGAAGTCAAATAATTCGTGAGCTTCGAGATAGATTTTTCTAGGGTAATTTGGACTTTGACCACAATATTCACACCGATAGTGTGCGCGTGATACAGCTAATTCTTTGACTAATTCCCACTGAACATCATCAACGGCAGCTCGAACATTATTGTACCAGCTAGATTTTGGAATCATTTTTGGAATGAGGATATTAGAATAATTTCTATCTTCACCAAAAATTTCCCAAGGAAGTTGTTGGTGGTACCACTTCGAGAATTTTTTGATAGTAGCACTGTCAGCACCAAATGGAAGTAGATTAACTTCATCGGAAACTGGTAGAGAATATCTGTTAGTTTTTCCTTTAACTTTGGTGGCGCCAAGAGATTCGACTTCTTGACGATCATTGTAAGGTACGATTAGTTCTTCGGTCACTATGGATCCTTTCTAGCTGTTAATACAAATTATCAGCAATTTCGTTTTTATTTGAGATAGTTTTCCAGATAGCTTCATCAATAGTAGAGAAAGCGTGATATTTGCTAATCATATTGATAACAAGTTTAGTGTCTTCTTCATTGCTATCAAGCCTGTGGATGCGGTTAATACGTTGCCTGTATGTCGCACCTGCCCAAGGTAATGTTGCATTGATAAGTAAGTTAGAAAACCCTATGTTAAGCCCCGCATTCCCTGCGTCAGAGAGCAGTAGTACGTTTCTGTCTTGTCGATTATCTTCAAATTGATGCAAGATGTCTTGCCTGTCTTTTGTAGGCACGCTGCCGTCAATTCTGTAAGGAATTTGTCTAAATTCTTTTTCAAGCGCTTCTTGAATTAAGTCTAAAAATGATGTGTATTGAGAGAAAATGACAATTTTTTTGTTATCTTCTGATTCAAAATATTCCCTGATGATGTCTTTTAAGGCTTTAATTTTTTGACCCGAGTCGATTCTTGTATATTTTGTTTCAAAAGTCTTAACGTATTTTTTTGCTATGAAACTGTCAGATTTGTATAGAAGTTTAGGCTCACTGACAACGCTTTGCAGCATTGCTTGATAGCCCATAACTGCGTCTTCGTTTTTAGCTTGTTCTTGTTTGAGTTTTCCTAAAGCAATTTCTTTTTGCTGACTATCAATTATATCTTGTATGACTTTTTGGTCTTGTTCGATTGTTTGATAAATTTCTGCTTGACGGTCGCTCAGATCGATATACAGATTTTTCTCAATCATTTTAGGAAGATTTTTAGCAACGTCTTTTTTCATGCGTTTAATAATATACGGTGCAAATGTATCTCTCAATTTATCTAAATTGTGATAGCCTAAAACGACTGTTTTATTAAATTTTTCTCCAAAGATAACATAGTCTTTAGTGAACTGTTTTTTGTCAGGGAAAATTGTTAATTCTTGTGGTAGTGTTCCGTCTAAAACTTTTGAAATTGAATATAGTTCATCGGGTTTGTTGCTGACAGGAGTACCAGTAGCAAGAAACAAGTAACTGTGCTTTAAGCGTAAGAAACTTAGAGTTTGCTTTGATTTAATATTTTTTAGTTTTTGACTTTCGTCACTAATAAGCGTCAGCTTGTTTTTTGGATTTCCATAAAATTTGTTTATCAATGATTCGATTAAATCAATATCCGTACGGACACCTTCGTAGTTGGTAATTAATATTTGTGATTCCGTTTGGCTTGAAAAGAAAGCTTTATAAGTTTGCTCACGTTTAGTTTTTGCTCCTGTAATAACGGTAGCAGTGAAAGTAGTGAACTTGTGTACTTCTTCTTGCCATTGACCTTTGAGAGACGCAGGAACGACGACTAGCGCCTTGTTTGTTTGACCGCGATAGAATAATTCATTGAAAGCTGAAAGGCTTTGCATGGTCTTTCCTAGCCCCATTTCGTCGCCAATTAGTTTAGCATATTGTGTTTCTTCGACTTCTTTTTCATGCCATAGCTCATTGTTTTCGTCGAAAATCTTCACATGCGCTTTTTTCTGGATAGGTGTAATAAGAAATTCTGCACCTTCTTCTTGAAATGGATAGGGCTGGATTTTTAACTTATCTTTATGTAGTAGCTTTTCAGTGATTTTAGGGGTGTTATGATATGGAATCTCAAGGATTGTATCTACAGTTTGAGTATAGGTTGTGTATTTATCGAATTGCGCGTGCCATTTTAGAAATACTGATGGATTGACGTAGAAGTTGTAGTCGTCAATAGGGACAACATTACCTTGCTTTTGCTGGTCTATCAACCATTGGCTCATTTCTTGCCAAGGCTCATGATAAACACTTCCGTTTCGTGTTAATTTAACGGCTTTACCTGTCTTATCGCTTATGAATTTTGCCATATATGCCATGGTATAGTTTCCTTTCTATTGTTTTTTTTTAGTTAAGCTTGATGATGTCGTCCCAATCTCGCAAGTAATCTTCTGAAAATACGATGTAGTAGTTGATTTTTTCAGCTTTTTTGTCGATTATTTTGACAATAGGTGCTTTATAGATTTTTTTAACAGGAATGATTTTTCGTGCGTTGATAGCAATTGTTTTCTCTTTTTTGTTGATTCTGTTTTCAGAGATGAATTTAATGCCTTTGCCTTTGAGGTCTTTTAGCTGATAGTATATTTTCTGGTCATTGCTATTTCTAATTCGTTTAGAAATGTTCAACCTTTTTGCAATTGACTGATAGATAGATTCTTCTGCATATAGGATAGATTGTGTATGTTGTGGCTCTTTAGAACCGATATAAGTCTTGTTTTGAGGGTTGTAGATGGCAAGGTCTAATTCTTTAGCATATTTGATAACGGTTTGTTCAGAGATGCCTAGAGCCTTGCTAAGGGCGATTGTAGTGACAGCTTCTTGATGATTGAACATGCGTTTTAGCTCAAGTTGTCTTTCTTCTTTTTTGCGATTAGCCGCTAAGCTGTAATTGGTTAATTTGCTCATTATGAATTTCCTTAATTGACTTGTTTCCTATCTTATATTTTAACAAAAAAAATAATCTATTAACATGATGTTTCAGTTATAATGTTGGAGCGTTGACCAAGCAGGATAATCAATTAGCAGCCTTTTTGATTCTGTCAATTTGTGTTTTTTTGTAAGTTTCATAGTGATAATGACTTTGTCTTGGGTGATTGCGTCTGCAATGCTATTAGTAGTTGTATTCAGCCCTTTCTTATATGTTTTGTAATACAACGGCCAGTCTTCCTCTATTTCGTAAGGGGCTAATTCTTTTGCTCGATTCATAGAATCGTGTATCAATTTTTCTTTTAGTGATTGCAAGTTTTTTTTGACAATCAATTCTTCTGTATGCAGGTATCGGTCAAGAATCTTGTATAGTGGCATGCCATTTTCCTTTCTAGTTTTCACATTTCACATTTTGGTTTTTAGTTCGATAATTCGATTCGAGATTTCTTTTTGTACTTCGATATAGCCTTCAGCAAGTCCATTATAGTACTCGAAATCGCCTGCTTGATCTAGGTTGAACGTGTCTAAATCGTTTAGATATGCGGATTGTTCGTTAATGGTGAATAATTTGCCATTGATGATAGAACGAAGATTTTTGAGTTCTTCGACAAGCATGTTGTTTTGTTTCATGATAACGCTTTGTTTGATTGTATTGTGTTTTGCTGTTGATTGTAGAAGTAGTGCCATTAGATTAGTCCTCATTGTTTTTTCTATTTTTTTTGACAGGAAATACTGTCAAAGAAAGAAAAAACCCACTGGGAAGTGGGTTTAATGTGGTTCAAAAATTTTGTAGACTCATGCAGCTGTTTCTTTTTCAGCCGTCAATAGGCTTAATTCTTTAATTTTATTTTGATAGATAGTTTCGTCAAATTCTTCATTGTGAGCATTAATAAGTGTTTTATACTCAGAATAAAGTGATTTGGTTTCATCAATATTAGTGGTTATCTTAGACATAAGCAGTTCTTGATTTACAAGATTATGAAGTTGAGCTGATGATTGTTTATAGTTATATTCATCAAATGTCCAGCTTCCTACAATTTGATCATTAACCGTTGCTTTGAAATTATAAGTATTATAGCTTAATAATTCTGAGTTAATCAAAATTTCACCATTGTAACTAAAAGTAACACCATTTAGAACGAAAACTTCGTCATATAATTTAGGCTTTAAGCTATCGCTGTTATAACTGTGTTTAAACATATCTGCAAATACAGTATTAATGAATTTAGCTTTTGTATAAGTCTTTTGAATTGTATTATAAAGTTCTTGAGCACGTTCTTGCTGTTGATCTGATACAAACTTAATTCCTTTAGAAGATGATTGAAAACCTTTAAGTAAAGTTAGATTTTTAGTCAATGTATCTTTTTTGACACGGATTTTAGAAGTTAGATTCTTAATTCGAAGGTTACGTTTTCTATTTTGTGCTTTTGAAGTTTCACGCAATAGTTCCATGTTATAAATTTCTTTTTTCAATTCAAAGATACGCTTAATAGATGGATCACTAATAGTAGCTTGTAGAATTTCTTCATAATTAAGTGATTCATTACCAGTAAAATCTTCCCCTGAGTCAATTGCAGGTACGCCCTCATATATTTGACTTAAAATAGTTTGTTTTCCAGATACTTTTTGCCAAAGATTTGTGTCAAAGGTATCTTTAGTCAGATATACAAAAATATCAACGTCTATATTTTGATTACCTTGTCGAATAATTCTACCTTCACGCTGAATTAAATCAGATGGTTTCCATAAAATATCTACATGGTGAATTGCTTTAAGGCGTTTTTGATAGTTTGCGCCAACACCACCTTTAGAAGTTGATGCGAAGATAATGCGCTTTTCACCAGTGTTTAGTGATTCGTAGAAATTATCATATGCTTTACCTTTTAATTTATCGCGGTCATTAGCAAATACAATATCGCTTTCGTCAACTCCTAATTCAATAAGCATATTTTTGATATAGTCATAAACGTTGAACTTGTCAGAGTTGTTAGAAGTACCCAAATCAAGGAATATAGCTTGTGTAAGACGTTCTTGTGCAGTTTCATGGTAGATACGTGCGACGTTCTTTGCTACCTCAGCTGGCTTTTGTGTATCGCTTGCTTTATAAGCATCTTGATCATAAAGTTTCAGGGATAATCCTACTTTTTTACCGTCGCTAGTTAATTTAAGGTAATTATCTTCGTAGGGTTCAACACGATTTTGTTTAATATCTTCAGCACGTTCAGCAATTTCTTTCATCAAATCTAGTTGAAGTTGGTTTGCTGAAATATCCACTACATGATAATGAGGTTTTGGCAAGTTAAGGTCAAGAGATTTAGCACCCGCAAAGTCGATAAACGTGTTCAGTTGATTCAACAAATAAGTGAGATTTTTGAATTTAGTAATTTTTCTTACGTCAACAAACCCTGTACCACTTGGTGCAAATTCGGTTACATTTTCAACAACTGCAAATTTGTCAAGCCACTGCTTATAACTTAATCCTTGTAAGGTATTTGGTGCTAATGTTTCTTGAATAACGTACAACTCATTGATTGAATTTGAGACGTATGTTCCAGTTGCCCAGATAACTTTATTACCTTTATTGAGCATGAGCTGAGTCAATAAATGATTCTTTTCGGCTTTATTAACATTTGAGCCAGTAGCACCTTTAATATCACTAGGGCTATCAGCAGGTACACGATTTTTGTAGTAATGGCTTTCATCCAAGTATAAAACATCAAAATTAAGGTCATCAAAATCAAGATTAACACGGTGATTATCGTTAGAGGTAGCAAGTTTAGCTTTTTTTTCAGTAAGGTCATGTAATTGTTTTTGTAGTGCTTTTTTAGCATATTTACCTTCGGTTGAAATAAGCTTTCTTGTAACTTCTTCAATAGTTAAATCAATAAACTCGTTAGACATGTTTTCATATCCTTCATAAGTAACGATTACTGCTGAATAGTTGTTTTGGATAATTTTTAAGTATGTTTTTTGAATGTTTTTTGTGTTGAGATCTTTTGATTCTAGTGCAATAATTTTTGTCAAAGGAAACGATTTTTTGTATTCAGCCTGAAAAGGTTTTTGAAGACTTTTAGGCATAATGAATAAGCCACGTTTTGCTTGATTGAGCGCTTGCATTGCTTCAAAAGAGAAAATCATTTCATAAGTTTTCCCCGCACCAACGGCATGGGCTAATAGTGTTGCTGGTTGTTTCAGAATCGTAGCAATAGCACTTTTTTGATGTTGTCGCAAAGTAATATCCTTGTTTTGGAAGGGAATTTTATCAATATCAATTTCTTTGATGAGCGTTTTGTTGAAAATATTTTCATATTGTGACAAGGTATTTTTGACCAGAATATTAATCATTGATTCAAACGGTTTTATTTTTTTAAATTCCATGTCATTTTGTTCATATTTTCCATCAATTTCTTTTAGATATTCTTGGTATTGTTCTTGAAGCTTTGCAGCAATATCGTTATTGATTTTAGTTTGAATAGTGTTAAATTCAGGATCTTTAGTGTTTACTTTCAGTGATTTATTTTTAGCAATTTTGTTAAATACTTCAGCAATTTTGTTAGTATCAGCTATTTCTTGTAACTCGTTTACAGCCGAGCCATAACCTAAAGTTTTGATTGTTTTGTTGAATTTATCTTTAAAATCAAGAGGACTGTCAGTGTATATTACATTGTATTTTTGCGATAAAAAGCTTTTGAAGATATAGAACACGTTAATGTTGTTGAATATTTCTGAGTTAATAATTAACGATTGGTCCGAAATTTTATTTTCAATGATACCGCCTGCAGATTCAAATTTTTCAAGTAGATTATTTTCCTCAACTGATAATTCTTTCTTGTAGTAGAATTTCTGAAGGGTATGCTTTAAAATTTCATCTTTGATAATATCTTTATATCCATCTTGTGTTTTAATGATAATGTTATTATTAACCAGAAAATCTACAATTTCTTCTGCAGGTTTCTTTGCAGTAGCAGTAATAGCATTTAAAATTTTATCCATATCACTAAGTTGACTTGAAAAATGAATGTAAAGTAGATATACGTTGTTGCTGATGAATTCTAACGGATAATTTTCTTCTTTCAGACTATTATTTAGAATATTTTCGTTTACAAATTGATTATTTGAATCAAATTCAGATAATTCTTTATAGGCATCCCCAAAGATATGACTGTCCGCAATTTCTCGCATAGTTGCGGATAGGTTTTGATATTGACCTAATGTTTTTAGGATATAATCTTTCAAATCATTTTTAAGTGTATCGACTTGAGTGATATTAGTCCTGTCTTCAAGAAGAATTGATTTGTATAGATCAAAACCTTTGTCTAGTTGGACGGTAAACTTATTTTCTTCTTCGTTGACTGTTGCTTTCACATCAGTTACTTCATTGTTCTTGTTATGAATATATGAAATCTCTGTGTTTGGTAATGACGTAGGTAACTCAAGTTCATAGTCAAAGTTTCTAATATAGTAATACGGGTCGGGGGTATAGTGAGAAATGGTATTATTGTCTTGGAAATATCTCAGAGTAATCGTTTTGCCATATGGCGTTGAAACATCTTTTTTTTTAGTGTAATAATATTGGAGGTAATTATTGTAGTTTTTGTTATTATTTGAAAGTGCTTCAAGTTTTTCATTTGTCAATTTTTCAAGAAGTTTAACTTTTGGTAAGATTTCATCATGTTTTTGCAAGATGACAAAATAGGTTTGAGTTAGAATATCTGGAAAAAATTCCATAGGAATCGAATCAGTTTTAATTACACTAATGCTATTAAGAATGTGATTTTCAAATAGCGTATTTGATCCTTTTTTAGATTTTAACTTTTTCATTGTTGATATGAAGTTTTCGTTGATAATCATAACCATATAACCGCCTACTTTAAGTTTGCGTAGGCTTTGAAAGATGATTTGATTGTGAAGGGAATCTTTACCTAGTTCTTCACTATAAATTTTTTCTTTTGAGAATGGGGGATTCGCAACAACTAAATCAAATTGATCATCTTCAAGATTGTTTTCAAGAAAATCATTTCCTAAGAATTTAACGTCTGGTAGAGTTTGTTTCAAAATGAAGGCATTAACAGGGTTAAGCTCATAGGCGTAACTTTCAAGGTTATATTTTTGATTGACTGTTGCAGTATCATCGTTAGTTACTCTTTTAACGTTAGCAGCTCTTAGTAGGTTTCCAGTACCTGCTGATGGCTCTAGTACTTTAAGTGTCTTGCGATAATAATCGTTTTCCTTTCCATAGAGTTTATCAACTAAATGCCACAAGTCTTTTGACAAATATGGGTGAGTGAAGTATTCATAAGTATTGCCGTCGTTTAGCATTAAAATAAATTTGTCGCCATTTTCTTGACCAAGTTTTTCGTGGATGAAATCATGAGTTTCTTGTAAGTTGATGTACTTTTGATATTGGTGGATTCCTTTGTAATTTTCAAAATTATCAGGAATTTGTTCATCAAATACGGCAGATAAAAATGTAATTAAAGGGTTGCTTATTTTCTGGTAAGATGCCATTTTGATTTCAATTCCTTTCTGATTTTGATTAAGTTGATTTTCGTTCTCCGTGGTAGTGATAGTTTGAGTATTAGACATTTGTTTTCTCCATTTTCTTTATCTATAATGAAAAAACAGAGGACAGCGTCCTCTGTAATTCACTTAATAGTATTTGATGATTTTTTTGGTTTTTTGCTATTATTTTACATAATAATTATTATGTAAACTCAAATTTGATGCAAAAAAAACAGTTGCTATTTTTGGACTGTTTTCATAGTTTATCTAAACTGTCAATAATTTCTCGATCATCTATGTGGGTATAGAGTTGAGTTGTTTTAGTTGACGTATGACCTAGCTGTGTACCTACAAGGTTTAGATTTGAAGTTGTCTTGTAAAGTCGTGTTGCTAGTGTATGTCTCAATTTATGAGGTGTAGTAGGCTTACCGTAAGCTGTAGAATATTTAGTTAGGTTTCTTTCAGCAGTGTCTACAAGTAATTGATTTGATGATTTATTAGCAGGATTTGTGTTAGTGTTTGCTGTAAAAATAAAGCCGTTAGAATCGCTATTCGCACCTTCTTTAATTCTATCATTGAGGTATTCTTCAAGGTATCCTCTAGCAAAACTTGCGATAACAACTGTATCTCGCTTATTTCCTTTTCTGATAACATCAGCCGTCATCTGAGTGATGTTGATGTCTTTCATGGATAGATTTATGGCTTCGCTAATACGCAAGCCAGAAGCGCTGATAAGGGCAAATAAGGCAAGGTCTCTATTTTTCACTTTAAGAAACCATTTTTTAGCACGTATTGAGAGTGATAGTTCATAGTCGTTTGCTAAATAGTTTAAAAACTCATCAGTGTCATTAACAAAAAGTTTACTTTTTAAGTGGTTAGCTCTGGATTGTAAAGTTTCACTTGTTGCTTTAACTTGAACCTTTAACCAGACATTACGGTAGAAGTAGGGATCGTTAATTGTCCTCTCACGCGCGTTAGACTTGTCGTTAATGATCTTGTTTTCTTCTGATACGTAGTAGGGCGACTGTGTTGTAAGAAAGTGGTAGAGCGAACGTATGCTGTTATATATGTTATATATTGTTGATTGGTTTAGGGTTTGATTTGTTTTACCAACTTTTTTATTGCGCAGATTGAGATAGCTAATGTATCTTTCAGCGTCATTTTTAGTTAATTTCTCAAGACATTCCAAAGAAATATATTGAGTATATTTTTCAGATGAAATCTCCTCAGAAATTAACCAAGCAAAAAAGCTTAGATAATTTTTGAAGTAAGTATAAAAGGTTTGTTTTGAAAAACCTTGTACTAGGTTATGCTGGTAATAATCCTGAATGTAGTCAGGAAGTTGTTTGAGTTGATTATCAATTTTATCTTGAATTTTAGTCATAAGATTTTTTCCGTATTTTGATGAGTAGTAGTTACTTTATTATATCATATAACATACGGAAAAAGGTACATTTTTCGGAAAGAAGTTTGAGGACTTTCGATATTGACAACGTTTAGGTACTTTTTTGATTCTTGACTATTGGTTTAGATTTCGCTGTCAGTTTCCAAAGTTTTGAATTTTTGGTTAAGTTTTGCAAGGAATTCTATGAAATTTTTTTCGCGAGGTTTCCAGTTTTCACCAGATAAATCTTCTGCCCAGTCTACTTCAGGATGGTCTGAAATATGTTGCAAGGCTTCTTGTGAAAGCTGTTCTGCCATTTTTGTTCTATCTTCTAAGCTGTGGGTATTCCACCATTTAACAAAATTTGAATAATATTTAAAGGCATTCATGATGATTGCTGTTGGTGCTTTTAAAAGATAAGCTATGGTAGTATTTAAAAAAGCATCGTATTGAAGAATTTCTTTAAGACCTTCTTCACCTTCACCGAAGGTTGCAAAATTAGCAGTGGCTTCTTTTAAAGTTGCTATAAGATCGGTAATGAATTCGTTAGAGGATTCTTCATGTTTTTGATCTTTAAGATTTTCAATTTCAGCAGTTTTTTCAAGTGTTTTTAAAAATAGAGTATCATCATGCTCTGATAGGTTTGCATTGCGTTTTCTTGAGGTATCAATGGTTAATTTTTTATTTTTGTTTGAGATGCAAAATACGTAAGAAATTTGTTTAGAAATATCTTCTTTAACATCTTTTGTTAAATTGCTTAGCATTAGTTGAATTTGATTATAAGTATTTTTTACTGTATTTGCTGTGACAATACCAAAAACGTCGATGCCTTGATTAACTGCTTTTAGTGCAGCAATGTAATCTTCTTTGTATCTGATAGGCATGATGATTAAATCTGGTGTTACTGATGGGTTTTCTAAATTATCTTGTTTAGTTAAAAGTTGAACGATACCGAATGGTGCTGTGGTTACTTTGTTGGAATTATAGAAAGAACTTTTTTCTACTTCCAAGATTTGAAGTTGGTGGTCGTCCGCATAAATAATATTTTGATATTTAGGAATATTTTCTGATATTGAAAGCGCAACATTCATTTTGTCCATTCCTCTACTTCCGCTAAAAATGTAGAAATTACTTGCGTATTTTCCATGGTCTTGCAGAAGAATATCTTCGATGTTTTTTAACGAATCATTATAGAACTTTAGGCTATTATTTTCAGTCATTTTTCTACTTTCTATTTTTAAATTGCGTCAAAGCTGTTTAGTGCAGCTGCTGCTTTTGCGAAGAAATCATTAACCTCGTCATTATTTACTGCATTTGTTGTGGCAAATGGTGATTGAGAGTCAGTTGATTTTTCAGAGGTTTCTTCCAATTCAGCAAAAGGATTAAAATCTGTTTCTTGTTCTACTGGTTCTTTTTCAGCAACTCCCTTTTCTAGCTCAGCAACTGTATCTTTTAATTTATCAATTGGATCGACAGCTGGTTCTTCAGCTACTGGTTCTTTTCCTGTTTTTACTTCAAGTTGATTAACAGACGATTCTTCATTTGTAACTTGTGTTACTGAATCTTCTTGACGTTCTTTAAGATAGTTTTCTGCTTCTTCTTTAGTGTCAAATTCAGCAAAAGGATTAAGCTCTGAATCTTCTGCTCCTGGTTTTTCTTCTGTTTCTGGGGCAAGTCGACTAAATGGCCCTGACACAATCGTATCAAAAGAATCTACTACAAATGCAAACTTGTACTGTGGATCTTCCAGGCGTTCTTTAAGATAGTTCTCAGCTTCTTCTTGAGTGTCAAATGTAGTTACACTGTCGTCTGTCTTACTATTCGTCCAGTTTGCTGCAATTAGTACGCCTTCACTGCGCATTTCGCTCATGAAGTAAGAACCGTCGTGCTTAATATAGTATTTTTCAGATTTGGTTGGCGTATAACTTCCTACAGGGATGATTTGAATGAAAGGATTATTTTCAGTCGGTTTTGAAGTAGCTATTTCTTCTGCATCTTCCTTAGATTCTTCCTGAATAGTTTCTTGTACGGGTTCTTGTACGGGTTCCTTAGATTCTTCTTGGTTAGTTTCTACTGAACTTTCTTTTAGTGAGTTTTCTTCAACTGTTTCCTCTAGTGATTCTGATTCTTTTGCATCTAGTTCAGCTTGCTTTTTAGCTTCTTCTTCTGCACGAGCTGCTGCCATTTCTGCACGTGTGCGACGTTTCCGTTTCTTCGGTTTTTCTTCTAAAACTTTTTCTTTAGTCTCTTCTTGAGTTGTTGTTTCAGTTTGTTCTGGCGCGTGACTTTCTTTAGAATTGATTTCCGCCATGATTTGTTCATATGTTTTCTTTGTTTTTGCTGTTTCTACTGGTACTTCTTTTGTAGCTTCTGTAACGCTTGTAGTTACACCTTGAGTAATGGTCTTTACAGGTTCGCCTGATAGTGCTTGAAAGTCTTTAGATGTACTAAGACGTCCAAATGCAGCAATTTGTTCTAGTGTGTCTAGTTGTAGTTCTAGTGTGATTTTCATATTTTTATCTTTCCTTTTCTGTGATTATTTTTTTTGTAGTTCGAGTGTTCTGTATAGTCGTGGCAAAAATACACGAATATTTTCTGTGCTATATCCCACTAATATTATATCATTTTTCATAGTGATTGGCCCTTTGATTGTTGTTGGATTTGACAACATGAAGTTGATGACTTGCGAGTATGTCAAGTCCAAAAAAGCATTGCGGTTTTTGCCATATTGGTTCGTATATTTTTTGCTTTTTTGTGATATGAAGTCATCAATTGGCAATGAACTTTTTTGGATAATATTTGATAGTTCTGCAAATGATAACTCATTAATTTCTCGTTCTTCGTAGGGAATTTCATGTTTTTTCATGAAAGCTTTCACTTTTAGGGTATTTCTGGTAATTTGGTTACTAACTTCTCTTTTTTGATAGATAATAACTTTATTTTTAGAAAATCTTTCAGTCATTGTTTGAGTAGATTTCTTTTGAGTTAAGGTCATATAGTTTAATTGGCATAGCCCTTTCTTTTGAAATTTCTTTAGCTTGATTATAGACGTCCATTTGACTGTCAACGTGAACCGCTGCTTTTAGAATGATACTTTCAGGAATTTCTAACGTGTTATCTGTTGATTCTGCTAAAAGATGTCTTAATAGAACCATGTTTTCAGATTGATAATCAAGACCTCCCTTGACAGAGATTTCTACTACCTTGTCTGTCAGCAATTGACTTTCAGTGAGTAGTTCAGGTTCTTTTTTCACGATAGCGCTGAAACCCTGTATAATGCTTGCAGCAATTAACAAATCTTGATTCACAATAGGATAGTCCTGACAAAGCTTAATGCTGTTGCGCGTGACGCAGACAATGTGATAGAGCAATCCGCCATAATAGTCATGATTATTTTCTGTTGTTGCTTTTGATGTGAGTAGTTGATTAGAGTATGCCTGCACAAGTGCGTTAATGATTGTTTTATAATCATTATTGTTAATCAGATTGATATATTTGACAAGCTGTTTAGCCATATCGTTGCTGGCATATGGTGCTGTTTTCACGAAAATAGAAATAGGCTCGTCACTTGGATTGATGCTTGTAATACGCAGTTCTTCTACTTCTTTGTAGATTTTCACTAATCCATTAACTAAAACGACTTTTTGTTTTAGTTTGTTTAGGAATGATTTCCCGTCATCGTCAATATCCCAGATATTTCCTGTAATAGTATGTTCTTTGTCACGCAAAACAATTTGTGCAAAATCTTTGTTTTCGTGTGTTTTAGAGATTTCAACGGTTTCTAGTATTGCTGTTAATTCTACCATTTGACCAATAGATTGTGCTGTCAGATCTTTGATTCTCAAATCATCTCTCATTTCTTTTCTTTTTTCTTGACTTATCTTAGATAGGCTTTAATATCAGCAATTGTGTCTTCCAGTATTTTTAGCTTCACGAACAATTCTTTTTTGCTTAATTTTTTCATTTCCTTTTTGTGAACTACACCGACTTAACTAAACCTAGCGGTTATTAACGTTTGAAGTCGGAGCATCAAGATTACTTCGTAATCAAAAATATCTTGATTACGTTGTCACTCGAATTTTTCCTAAATAACCACGACT
>NZ_BLLH01000016.1 GCF_011170065.1 Pseudolactococcus insecticola
ATACACTACAATACTGAATGGTGCAAATTTTAAACATCAAAAGAAGAGCTGAGCTTACGCTCAGGTTTGGTTGACTTTTGACCCCTCCCTATAGAGGAAAGGGGATTGCAGTCAATGTAGGTTCAATTTTGTTAGTAGGTTTTTCACTGAAAATTTCTTGTGCTTGTTCTGTAAGGGATTTGTTTTCAATTTCATCTTGTTTTTCTTTTTCATTAGTTCTAAATTTTTCAATTGTATCTTTAAATTCATTCCTATAGATTTCACGATATGTCGTTAATGATTCAAGATTGTTGTTTTTAATAATTTTCTCGAATACATCTTGATAAGAGTGTTCATTGCCAATATCAATAGAAATATCATCAAGCCATACTTTTATGGTTTGCCCTGTATTTGATAGTTTCAATAGCTGATCTGCTACATACATATCATAGAGCAAATTGTTGTCAATTTCTTTTGACGTAACTACTTCATTAACAAAAGGTACACCTTCAATATGTCTGTTTTCTTTGTATTTAATCGTGGCAATATTGTCAGTCATTCTTTCAGCATGTTTTTCATTATTACTTTTAAAAATATTTTTTCGATAAAATTCATCAGTTATTTCTTTAATTTTTAGTTCAAAGATACTTCCTAAAACTGTTTCTTTACCTTTCATCTGAAAAATGTTTTTGTTAGTTTGTTCATCTCGTACAAGTAACTGCAAATTTTCTTTTGTCTTTTTATCAACTTCAATAAATTCTTTATATTTTTTTTCTGAAAGAAAAACGTCAAAAAAATAATATGTGGTGCTACCTTTATCAATTACTTGAATGTTTTCGGTTGATTCTGTTTCCGTTATGGTTTCATTCATCAAAATTCTTCTTTCTATTATTGGCCAAAAAGATTCTTAGTAAATTTTTCCACTGAAAATAAGTTCTTTGCGTTCAGTTGCAGTCAATTGATTGAGATCCTTCTTGAAAATTGTTTGTGAGACAACGTTTGCTGATTTAATTTTTTGATTGTTAATTGTACCTTGTTCTTTAAGAATGGCATCTTGTTTTTCTTGCATGTATTTGTGATATTCTTTTTGGTATATTGCGTATGTACGTTTTGTGTTCTGCATATACCAACTTTTAGGATATTTCTTATAGTGTTCTTGTAAGAACGTAATTTGTTTTTCTAGTTTAAGTGTATTGATTTCCATTTATTCCTCTTCTTTTTTCTGACGTGAAAAGCTCTAATCAGTAATTTCACTTTCTACGAATACAAATTCATAGTATTCACTAAATTCACCATCACATTCATCACACTCCACGTCATAGTAGCCACCAAAAAAACTCTGCCACTACTTGAAATCTCAATGGTGTTGGGTTTCGAAGCAAGTTGGGCAAACTTGTTTTAATCAATTTCGTTTCCTGCGAATACGAGATCGTACCATTCCATGAAGTTAATGTTGCAATCTTCGCAAGAGACTTCATACGTGGCACCTTCGCCGTTAAATTCAATCGAACCGTATTCTACGTTTTCTGACCCGCAAGCAGGACATTTGGCTTGTTCGTTATATTTCTGTTCAATCATTTTGTTTTTCTCTTTTCTATTTTTTAACTTAAAAACGGGAATTTATTGCTTTAGGACCAGCAAAAGCCAACATTACTAAAACTCTGCCACTTCTTGAAATTTCAATGTTTCTTGGTTTTGAAGCAAGATGCGCGAACTTATCGTAGTCAAACGCCTCTGTCCAATCAAAATTCCAGTATTGATAATTAGGGAGCGGAAGATCCTCTTTTTCGAACAGGTCTTCAACGAATTCCTTGCAATTTTCAAAAACAATTAGTCCTTCTTCAACATATTGCTCAAAGTCAAATAGGTCGGTGAATTCATAAGCTGCCATAACCTCATCCACTATTTCTACTGGCATTTCGTCAATAGAATAATATTTTTTTAATTCTTTTCTTGTTCTTTTCTTGAATTTGTTGGGCTGCACATACAACATTTGTGTCTCCTTTTGTTTTCTAATATTAGATCATTTTTTTAACAGCCAGAAACTTTTCGTAGCTGTTATTAAAACTGTCAACATCAAAGTTAAATAACTTTTTAGTCCGCTCAAAGTCGCCTTCTAACGCATATTCAGCTTGGATTGACGCTGCAATGCGAGTTGCTAAGTCGTATTTTGACTCGTCAACATTGGCTTCATATCCGTATTCTTCGTAGTAATTTTTGAAAAACTCGCTGTTAGAGAGATAGAAAAAGTCAGAAGCCGTTGAAAAGTCAAAACCAAACCTGTCAATATAATCTAAATCTTCACCTGAATTGGATACGGATTCTAGCGCAATATTATACAGCTTTTCGTAAAGACCATCATTATTAACGTCATTCTTGTTTTCGTGAACAAGAAGTGTCACGGCATCAGCATACAAGGTGAAATCGCTTGTGTATTGATAACCTTGTGTTTGATCAAAATTGAGGTTATATATTAAATCACGTGTATCATGATTATTACTGACTTCAAAGATATGGTTGTCTACCATAATCAATGAACCAGCACCGTAGTTTGCAATAAGCGCTTCATTAAAAGATTCAACAATCCAGCTAAAATCGTACTCAAAGTTATCATTTTCCTTGAACCATTCTTCAAAAGAGACACTTTTATCAAGCTCACCTTCATAAATAAGTTGTTCATAATCAAACATGCGTTCGTTTCTGATATGTTCTTCTTCATCAAATTCAAAAAGTATTTCTTTCATTGATTTTCTCCTGTTATCTTAAATTTTTTTCTAGCAAAAATATAAATTAAAAATATATTTTCGAAAGCTTTCAAAAAAAAAAAAAACCGTCTGAAAGACGGTTAAATTAATTCTGCATTGATTTTTAGCTCATGAAAACTTTTTGTAGTTCTAACTGAATATTGTTTTTTTGATTTCTCAATTACAGAAAAAAACCTTTTTTCTGTGTTATAATATTCCTTGGGCTCGCTACCTTTTACGTTACAACGTAGAGGGAGGTGTTACGAGTGTTAGAGAAATTAATTACGTTAATTGTTATCCCGATTTTGGTCGGTCTTGTCATTGAGCTTGTCTCAATGCTAGTATCTTGTTGGCTTGACAAGAAAGATAATGATTAAGGCGTGCCCTCAAAAAAAGCCACACGCTAGTCATCGCAACTAGTGCAAAAAAAGGCCCTAGAGATTCGCCGTCTCTGGGGTCTTTGTGTTACGAGTTAAAATTAATTACGTTTCGCTAAATTCATTATAGCATTTTTCCAATTTTTTTCCAAATTTTTTCGGCGAATTGCGAGTTCACGATTCATTTTCACTTCATGAAAACTTTTTGTAGTTCTTCTACTTTTAGTTCTAATTGAATGTTGTTTTTTTCGATTTCGATGTTGAGACGTTCAATTTTAATCTTGAAAAGTTGTAGTTCGTTGATGTTTGTACGTTCAGCTAGTTTGATAAGCTTTAAACCAGGATGGGTGTTTGTGCCCCCGCTGAGTTTGAACAAATCTTTGAAATCTTGTGGAATAGTTTCACTTGCAATAGCGAGTTGCTTTTCGTAATTTGTTTGTTCAGTAGCTAATTCATTGATGTATTCACTATTTTTTTCAGAGATAATTCGAATTTCCTCGTTAATTCCCTCAAAAGTGGCTTGCTTATCAATAATTTTTTTAAGATATTCTTGATTGGTAGTGGCAGTTAGACTTGTTGTATTAATTTTCACAGCTGGTTTATTTTCAGGAATAATTTCTTCTTCTTGTTGTTCTTCTACCTCTTCTACAGACTTAACTTCTAATTCATCTTCTGATATTTCTTTAACTTCTTTTCGTTTAGATTTTTTAGATTCATTTTTAGAAGGGGTGTCTTCGATTTCATCTTTTGTTATTATTTCTTCAGTTTTCATTTCATTCAGCGATTCATCTACTACTTTTTCTGTTTGTTGTTTCCGATAATTCTCTTTGAGTTCTTCCATTTGTTTTTGAATTGATTTTACCATGGGTGCGATTCCTCTTTCTTTTTTGATGTTATCTCTAAACGAAACATTATCCAGATTTTTCTTCTTACTCAGATAATCTACCTGTTTTTAGGTTACTCGCTTGCAAGGACTGAACCAAAGTAGCGAACTTTAGCTTTCTTACACACATCACCACCGTACAAGTACGATAGTACGAGATCACGCATGAATATCAGTCTAGTGCATGCTTACATCCCCCCATTGAAATGAGGGGTTTTTCGCTCGCCTATAATAATGTTTCGTTTACAGATAACATTTCTGTTTTCTGCTAAGCGGTAGCATCACCAAATTACCGCTTATTTTAGGATTAATGTATATCGAAATAATTTTATCTAATTATTTTTTGGTGAATGCAAATTGTAAGAATCGAACTTACTAAACTTTCGTGTGAATTTTTATCATTTTTGAATTTTGGAATTTTAAGGAAAATAGTTTGAAAGTTATCTACCATAGATTAATTTGCAAGGAGAACAGATAGTTTCTTATGACTATCTGTTAGTTTATATCTAAAATATCACTCACTATATTTTAGATTTAACTGTCTAAATGTCCATTATCGTTAACAATCCACTGTGAAAGTGATAATGGATATTTGGACAATGCCAGCTGTTGGGCATGAACCAACTGAATCCCACTTAAGTTAATTTTTCATACCATTAGAAAGGAGGTAGGGTTTAACTAAGCTGATTACTGGCTAATATGACAATGCTTCCACCAAGACATTGCCACAAAGAGAACCTAAAGGGTAATAAAAAGTTTCTTTTTTATTTTTGGTGAATGCAAATTGTAAGAATCGAACTTACTAAACTTTCAGAAGTGAAATGCCAGGGCAATTGAGTCAACGGGAAAAGCTCTCGCAGCAATTGTCGTGTTTGTTTGGTCGCTCTCCTATATCCTATATACGTTCTGGAAACGTCGCAAAACTGAAGGGAAACAACAACACAAATTGGGAGGTCTGTTCATCCTTGTCATTGTTGCGTTGGTATTGTCAACTGTAGCTTTGATTGGACAGTACCAATCAGAAGGTTCCGATATATCTAAGGATATATCCATAACGTTATTAGATGAATGAACAACTATTACATATAACTGAGAAAATTTTTTGAAAGTTATCTACCATAGATTAATTTGCAAGGAGAACAGATAGTTTCTTATGACTATCTGTTAGTCTATGTCTAACATATCGAACCACTACGCTCATAGATACGTCATAGAGCAAACATTTCTGCTCTGTATCCTGATATTTTCATTTATCAGGATATTACAGGTAATGGAATCGAACCATTCTTGTTTTGGATATGAACCAAAAGTGACACCATGCCACCCACCTGCGATAATATTATTATGTTATTGACCTTGTTGGATTTGAACCAACGGTTTTTCGGTTATGAGCCGAATGCTTTAGACCAACTAAGCTAAAGGTCAAAGTTAAAACGAATGCCTGTTAAGTGAATCGAACACTTGACCTTCTGATTACAAATCAGATGCTCTGCCAACTGAGCTAAACAGGCTATACATTTTGTAGTAACTGACACAGCAGGGCTCGAACCTGCGACATCTTGATTAACAGTCAAGCGCTCTACCAACTGAGCTATGTGTCATTAAAGAAGTACTATTGATTTTCTTCTTTTTCATAGGGTTGCAATGTTTGTTTTTCTTTTTCTATTAAGTCTTTTCCAGTTAAATAGTAGTGATTATTTGTGTTAAAGATAATATCATAAGCATATACTATGAATAAGAATATGATATAAAAGAAAATTGATCCAAATATAATATTAAGTATATTACTTATGTTATATCCCTCTTTCATAAAAGAAGGTACGGCTATTGTATAAGAAACTACTGTCATTGTTATTAATACTATTAAAAGCATAGCACCAATTATTGCAAGACAGCTGAGTAGCCAGCGTTTAATTAGTTTAAGATGAATGTTTGTCTTTTTGTATTCATTTTTTTCTATTAAGTCTTTTCCTGTTAAATAGTAGTGCTTATTTGTTGTGAAGATAATATCATAAGCACAAACTATCAATAAGACGAGAATAGAAAAGGAAATTGATCCAAATAATATAATAAGTCCGCCAATTGTATCATATTTTGATTTCATTGAAGGATATACTATCATTGCTATTAATACTATTAAAAGCGTAGCACCAATTATTGCAAAAATATTGAGCAACCAGCGTTTAATTATATTAAGATAAATCTTTGACATTTTGTATCTTTTTTTATTATTTTTCATATTATTATGATACTATTTTGCGATTAATTTTTGAATACACTTCTAACCTTTTTTTTTATTTTTTTTGAAAATAATCAAAATAAGCATTAATGACTCTATCAACGTCTTGAAAATCAAAAATTTCATAAATGCCGTCATCATGTGGCCCGTTAAGTTCTAGTTCTGTGTAGAACTCTTCGCTAGGATCAGTTATTGCTAATTCCGCTACACCATTGACTATGGCAAGGGACAATTGGTAACCTTTTTCTAACTTGTACTTAACAACGACATGGCGCCACTCTCCTTGCTTTACAACCACTGTTTTTGATTCGATCGGTATTTTTTTTGCAATATATGCGATAAGCTTTTTTTCGAAGTCAATTTGATTTTTTGTTATCATTTTTCTCTTTTCTATAGAACCAATGCAGTGTAATACTTGATTAATAACTGCAAAGTTTTATTTTTCATATCACTTTCAGGAACATTTAGTAGACGTTTGACTGCAAAATGAGTTGCATCTAATTGATTGATTGCTGTATCTTCAGTTTTAATTGCAAGTAGCATTTGTAAGTTAAACTGTTGACCAATTGATTGTAGCTCATTTAATGTTAAGCTTAAAACGTCGTTGCTGTCACTTTGTAACTGAATACCAATCTGATTAGCTTGTTGTTGAAGGACTTGTTGCTGTTGGGCTTGTTTAAGTTGTTGAGCTTTAAGGACTTCTTTTTGTTTAGCTTGTTGGATTGCTATATCATTAAGGCGTTGCTTTTCATTTGCTAGTCGAATTTCTTCTTGCTTGATAGCATTTTGATATTCTACTTTTGCATTTTCAATTTGATTAACTAAAATAGCATCTTCTGGTAACTCTTGAAGATAGTTTTTCCAGATATTATATGCAGTAGATTCTAAAATCCCTTTTTCAGATAACGTTTCTAGTATATATTGTTGTACTTTAAGGGATCCTGTAATGAATCCTGTTAATTCATCTTTAGCTTTATTTTCACTGTAAGTTTTACTACCAGAGATGAATTTGGGATATTTGTTAAGGTAAATTTGTAAAGTTGGTTTTGGTAGTTTTTGCTGATAGGCATAGTTTGCAATTGTTAATTCAAAAAACTTATTTAAAGCAGTCACGCGCATATCTTTACGTTTTTGTAAGACTTCTGCTTTTAATGATGAATCTTCATTACTAAGCAACTGTAATTTATCTACGCCATATTCGTTTAAGCGTAATTCTAAGTAATCATCAAACGACTTAATGTAATCCTTTAAGAATCGTTTTGAGTCTTTTCTTGCAGTATCTACTATCTTTTTAACCTTTTTGGCTTTTTGAATATTCTCTTTTAGTAATTGGTATGAATCACTTTCAAGAATTTCTTCGATTTTATCAAAAGAGTTTTCATCATTTTGATTGATAAGGTTTTTTACAGTAGCAATCTGTTGTAGTCCTTCGTTGACAATATTTTTAGTTGCTTCTAGTTGCTTAATAATGCTATCTTTGATTAAGACTGGTTCAGTTGCATTTTTAAGTTGTATCTCAAAAATATTATTTTGAGTTGTTTCATTTTTGTTTTCAGTCAATATTTTTAGATCCTTTCTTTTGGTGATTTTTTTCTAAATGAACAAAACCAACGCTGAAAGCGTTGGAATTATTTCACACGATTTTTTTGCTAAATACAACCCGCGGGAATCGAACCTGCATCATTCACAAAAAGAGGGTTTGATTCTTACACTTGGGAAAAAGAGATAATGCTTTGCCATTAAGCTAAGGTTGCGTAATGACACTACTGCCACTACTGACTAATTTTTTGGATGTGTATTTTAGTTTTTTGCTTAATTGACTTCTAGTAGAGTGATTTCGCTAATATTATATCCTTGGTCAAGTGCTTTGTTAATTGCGGCTATTTTTGTTTCCGCTTCTATGACTGTATGTGTATCAACGAATATGATCCATTTGTTCATTTTTGATAATTTTTCCTTTCTAGTTAATTTCCAGTGCTGCCAAATCCACCTCTATTTGTATTTTCTTCTAAATTATTTTCAACGAAGTGAATATTTTCTTTTAGTTCGCTTTTTTGAGTTTTGACCAATCTGAATTGCAATAGGCGTGTCCCTTTAGGAATCTCTACTGATTCTGTCGCAAAGAATTTCGCACCCCAGTAATCTTCGGGACCGTTATAGGAATTATCAATGATTCCTGTTGAGTTTCCTAGAATCAAGCCATACTTGTTATAGGTCGAGCTGCGTGGTACAATATGTGCTTCATACCCTTTAGGCAGTTGCATGGCAATTCCTAAATCTACAGATACCTTTGATTGTGCAGTTGCTTGAATATCTTCGTCAATTGCAAGGTCAATCCAATCGCCTTGCTCGATTTCTTTTAGTTTTGCTGTAGCGCTGTTTTTGTATTTGATTTTGATTTGCATTTTTTCTTTCTACCTTTGATGATACGTTCCAAACTCAGAACTTGCGTGTAATGGAATGAATATACCACCATTTTTTATATTTGCTTTTACGTATTGAATTGATTGTTCTTCAGAAATATGTCGCTTATTTGATTCCATTCTCGTTAATCTATTAGTGAGTTCTTTTTTTTCTTCTGGCAGAATAACAACTTTTTGTAGGTCAAATTTAACACCTTCTATTAACTGATTTAATAGCTTTGCGTTATAGTTTGCTTCCAATAGAATGAAATCGTATTTATTATCAACATTATCAAAAGTGATTTTTTCAAGAGGTAATCCATAGATTTGTTGCTTTTTGCCGTTCTGATAAATATCTGTGTGCTTAGTAATATCATTTTCAAGATAATACTGGGAGTCAATAGTATCTAAGTCAGTTGCATATAAGAATTTTTTCATTCCCGTTGGCGTTTGGACAGCAAACTCTAGGGCAATATTTATAAGATCTCCGTGAGATACATTATAAAACAAAATCTTTATTCCGTCTTCTTCATTAGTGTATCCTGAAATAGGCATATCTGAAGTATTTATTAGAATGATGTTATTTGGGTTTTCAAAAGCATAATCTAAAATATGGCTATAAAGACCTTTAATGTTTGATTTTTCGGGATTTGCCTTAATATAGTTTAAAGAAAATTCTGTTAAGAAAATTTTTATATGCGGATATGACTTCAAGACTTTTTTTAAGGTAGTACCATTTAGATGATCCCCGTGAATGTGCGTGATAACAATGTATTTTACTTTAAGAAAATAATCGGGGTCAATTTCTGTATATCTTGCAAGTGGTAGTCCTAAGTCGATCAATAACTTTAAAGGTTTAATGAAAACTGAGTTTCCTTTAGAACTGCTTGATAGTAATTCTATATAATAACTGACATCTTCACTGATACCATATTCTGAAAGGTTTATTAACGTATTTTGCTTTTCAAAATATTTAAATGCGTATTTGATTGTCATTTAGTAGTTATTTCCTTTTCATTTGTTTTTTTGCAATAATTTTTTTCAAGCTCGTCCAAAAGATAGTCAATGAGTTTTTCTACAATTGGTAGATTTGTTTCTTTAGCAATTGCGCGTGCTTCTTCGAATGTCATAGACTTGCTTGGCTTTTTTAGTGAATTAGACATGGTTAGACTTTTTCTTTCAGTTTAGTTTTTTAGATTTAATTTTATCAAATGAAACCGTCATTTCATAGCTACTTTTAGCTGTTAATTTTCAGTAGTTACTACTTGAAAACTTAGGTGTTCTACTGACAACTGCCAAGTTTTATTTTTAGCTAGATCTTCACAAATTTGTGTTATAGTTTTAACGTCAAATAGCTCTGAAAAATAGTCACTTAGGATATGTCTTAAAGCAACCGTCCCTTGTACAATCCCTTTGCCTAAAGTGTAATAAAAACATTTTCCAGAATTATTATCGTAGACTTCGAGTAGATAATCATTTTCTGAATTAACATTATAGTATCTTTCTATCAAATATTCATCAGTTATTGTTTGTAGATTATTTCCATTATTATATTGTTTAATGATTTCTTGAGTATTTTTGTCAATCTTTTTTTCAAGATTTTTTAGTTTAGCATATGTTTTTTCCAATAGGTTATTTTTGTTGGTTTCTTGAAAATCGTCTTCAAGGATGAATTCATCAGTCATTCTTTTACCTCGTTATTATCAACCATTTTTGACCATTCTTCATTCCAATCTTCTTCCGTTTTTTCAACGAGTGCATCATAGCCATAAAACCCTGCTTTTTCAAGCAAAGTCTTCAAAGTGATGTATTCATCATTTTCATCGTAGAAAGCTCTTTTGGAAGAAATGTTATTAAGAACTTTAACAGTGACGATAGACGACTCTGTTAGTCCAAAATCATCTAGCAGAAAATATGCTTCAGAAGGTGTATTTCCTTTCGAATTTTCATTTGCTGTCCAGTTTGTTTCATAAGTTGTCCCTTTCGCAAATTCTTCTACAGCATGTAAAAGTGCATCTCCTGTCACGTCTCGCTGCATTGCGAAATAATCATCAATATTTTTTTTTGCAAATTCCCCATATTTGCTAGTTATAGTATCATATAAATCCTCAACTCCAGTATGGACATGAAAGGCTAGATTTTTATCTAGGATCATTTCACGCAATTCTTTATACGTATCTTTCTCATTCTCAAAATCATTTTCAAAGTAAACGTAATCGGGGTCATCTTTATTCATTTCATTTAATGCAGTTACAGTATCATTTGCCTGAACTAGCAGGTTTTTCATCAGTGCTGATAATTCAGTACTTGATAATTTTTTCAGATCAACACCAAAAGGTTGTGCTCGGTAATACTCAATATCAAGTAATTTCTTACCTGCAACCTCGCCAGCAATATAGCCATCTTTTCTGCCATCATTGGAAATAGAAAAAGTGAAACCTTTCATTCTATAATTTTCAAGTTGACTTATCTTATTATCCATACCATATTTATGATAAAGAAAAGAGGTCTCAATGTAATAGTTCTCTGCTTCTAACCTCGTTGCGATTGCTTTCTCATCTGATGGTTCTGTGACAAAAGACTGATCTGTATCAAATAAGTACTGAGTGAACTCATCAAACGTGACGCCTGCAGGCAAGACTTTATTTTCTGGGTCTTTGACGTAGGCTTCAAAAAGCTCATTATCCCACGCTGTATCGTCATTTATCAAACGGGAAATCCAAACAATGTCTGGAAACGCCTGAGTGTTGGGTAATTCTGGCAATTCAAGGTTATTCCAAGCTTCTTGCATTAGTTTCTTTTTTTCATCTTTAGTCATTTTTCTCTCTTTTCTATGAACAATTTTCCAAAACTGTTTTTCATTTTTTCTAAGAAAAAAAACCAACGTTGAAAACGTTGGAATTGTTTTGTACTATGAATATTTCACAGTTGATTTGTATTATTTTTATTTTTTTCTCGAATTTCAGTTTTGATTTTGTAAGTCTTGATATTCTTAATATCTTTCGTCGGATTTTCGGTTTGATGCACAAAATGAGCCACTTCTCTTGCGCTGGGCACAACTTCAAGCATTCGACTCAAAAATTTTTCTTCTTCTTCGGAAGAGCTGGCAACATAGAAGCTCATGAGAGCAGCCGTGAAGTTAAGCTTGTCAATCGCATTGATTGGTATGAATAGATATTCTTGACTTTCTAACCTTCCCATTGCAGCATTTGCGGCAATTAAAGCTGTTCGCTTATTTCCATCTTGAAACGGCTGTAATTTCGACAGTTTCGCAAACAATCGCCAAGCATCTTTTTCTGATTGATCGCTATTTTCAAACTCACTTACAATGTCCTGCAAATCTTGACGAGTGATGATTTCGGATGGAAAATACCCTTGATTACTACCTGTTGTTGTTACAACTGCTATTCGGTCATCTTCATTGTAATAAGCATTCCTCAAATGCCCTGGCAGCGTTGGTTGCTCTTCATTTGGTGTATCAAACTGCTTATTAACCGCAATAATACCATCAACAGAAAAACCGACCTGCTTAATCGCATTGATTCCTTTTACTGCATCCTGAAAGATTGCGGCGTCATTATTGTTTTGAATAAGTGGCTGCGTTGATTCAACTTCTAGCGCCTTCTTCGTTTGAGCCACTGAACTCTTGTATTCATTTAGTCCACCAAGAGAGACGATGAATTGCGCTAATTTTTCGTTACTATCCATAGTGAAGTTCCTCTCGTATCTAGTTGATAACTACCACCTTATCATCGTTATCTACCCCTTGTTGGTCCTTTTTTTTTATCTTCTTTATGCGAAAGTTCTGCCCCTTCGGTAGCAACAAACGCTTGCTCACGATTAAGCTCATAAGCTACTGACTTTTCAAGTAAACTCGCTAAACCATCAATGTTATTATCTTGCAAATAGCCAATATACTCATTTCGCTGCTCAATTGTGATAACTGCAAGTGTGCCGAATTGTTTCAAAGTGCCATAGTCAATCAACATCCGACCCACTCGACCATTACCGTCCGAAAATGGATGAATTTTTTCAAATTCTATGTGACTGCGTGCAATTGCCTCAAAAATAAAGTCATCTTCGATTGACTTCAGTTGCCAGTTATAATTTTCCAACCATTGGTCAATCAAAAAAGGAACTTCACTAGGTTTTGCAACATCAATAGTTGCACCTAAAATTGCATTTTGTTGCGTTTTGAAAGCGCCTTTATCTTCTCTGATATGGTCTAATAAATCGGCATGAAGTAGCTTGATGAATCGTGAATCAAGTGGATTTTTTGTAGCAACAAAGCTGATAAGATCAGCGAGCGCTTCACGGTGGTTAGCAACTTCATACATCTCACGAAGGCTTTTTGATTTACCAGGTGTCATCTCATCAACCAGGATAGAAATTGTGTCGCTCAGTGTCAACGTATTGCCGTGAACTACACCGACTTAACTAAACCTAGCGGTTATTAACGTTTGAAGTCGGAGCATCAAGATTACTTCGTAATCAAAAATATCTTGATTACGTTGTCACTCGAATTTTTCCTAAATAACCACGACT
>NZ_BLLH01000017.1 GCF_011170065.1 Pseudolactococcus insecticola
AATTTGATAAGATATTAAAGTACTCAATTCGAGGAGACGAACGATTGAAAGAAAAATAAAAAAACTTTCAAAAAGTAGTTGACAAGGAGCGGAAGTTCTGATAGAATTAAGTAGTTGTCTCACAAGAGCAACACTAGACCTTTGAAAACTGAATAAAACAGAAACGAACCAAGTACAAAAGTTGTCTACAGACAACAAATGTCAATTCGACAATAAATCGTTAAGAAATTAACGGACAAAAACAAAGCCGATGTTTTAGTAATAGAACATCATTAAATGAGAGTTTGATCCTGGCTCAGGACGAACGCTGGCGGCGTGCCTAATACATGCAAGTTGAACGCTTTTCTTTCACCGGAGCTTGCTCCACCGGAAGAAAAGAGTAGCGAACGGGTGAGTAACGCGTGGGTAACCTGCCTTATGGAGGGGGATAACTATTGGAAACGATAGCTAATACCGCATAACAATTTAGGTCACATGACTTAAATTTAAAAGTAGCAATTGCTACACCAAAAGATGGACCCGCGTTGTATTAGCTAGTTGGTAGTGTAATGGACTACCAAGGCGATGATACATAGCCGACCTGAGAGGGTGATCGGCCACATTGGGACTGAGACACGGCCCAAACTCCTACGGGAGGCAGCAGTAGGGAATCTTCGGCAATGGACGAAAGTCTGACCGAGCAACGCCGCGTGAGTGAAGAAGGTTTTCGGATCGTAAAACTCTGTTGTTAGAGAAGAACGTTGTGTAGAGTGGAAAATTACACAAGTGACGGTACCTAACCAGAAAGGGACGGCTAACTACGTGCCAGCAGCCGCGGTAATACGTAGGTCCCGAGCGTTGTCCGGATTTATTGGGCGTAAAGCGAGCGCAGGTGGTTTAATAAGTCTGATGTAAAAGGCAGTGGCTCAACCATTGTGTGCATTGGAAACTGTTAGACTTGAGTGCAGTAGAGGAGAGTGGAATTCCATGTGTAGCGGTGAAATGCGTAGATATATGGAGGAACACCGGAGGCGAAAGCGGCTCTCTGGACTGTAACTGACACTGAGGCTCGAAAGCGTGGGTAGCAAACAGGATTAGATACCCTGGTAGTCCACGCCGTAAACGATGAGTGCTAGTTGTTTGGGGCTATCCAGCCCTAAGTGACGCAGCAAACGCATTAAGCACTCCGCCTGGGGAGTACGACCGCAAGGTTGAAACTCAAAGGAATTGACGGGGGCCCGCACAAGCGGTGGAGCATGTGGTTTAATTCGAAGCAACGCGAAGAACCTTACCAGGTCTTGACATCCCTATGACCGTCTTAGAGATAAGATTTCCCTTCGGGGCATAGGTGACAGGTGGTGCATGGTTGTCGTCAGCTCGTGTCGTGAGATGTTGGGTTAAGTCCCGCAACGAGCGCAACCCCTATTGTTAGTTGCCATCATTAAGTTGGGCACTCTAGCGAGACTGCCGGTAATAAACCGGAGGAAGGTGGGGATGACGTCAAATCATCATGCCCCTTATGACCTGGGCTACACACGTGCTACAATGGTTGGTACAACGAGTCGCAAGCTGGTGACAGCAAGCTAATCTCTTAAAGCCAATCTCAGTTCGGATTGTAGGCTGCAACTCGCCTACATGAAGTCGGAATCGCTAGTAATCGCGGATCAGCACGCCGCGGTGAATACGTTCCCGGGCCTTGTACACACCGCCCGTCACACCACGAGAGTTTGTAATACCCAAAGCCGGTGAGCTAACCTTTTAGGAGGCAGCCGTCTAAGGTAGGATAGATGATTGGGGTGAAGTCGTAACAAGGTAGCCGTATCGGAAGGTGCGGCTGGATCACCTCCTTTCTAAGGAAAAAGCAAGTTTACGGACTTGTTGGATAAGGTACTGGTAAGTGACTGTTTTATTTAGTTTTGAGAGGTTTATGAACATAGACAATCCAAAAGAAAAGTTTGTCTTTTATAAGCTAAAGATAAACGGGGCCTTAGCTCAGCTGGGAGAGCGCCTGCTTTGCACGCAGGAGGTCAGCGGTTCGATCCCGCTAGGCTCCATTGTCAACGAAGACGTTAAAATAGGATTTGATCATTGAAAACTGAATAACAATTTCTAAAATAACAAGAAATAAACCGAGAAGTGATGTATTTATATGTCACCTCAAAAAAAAAGCGTGAGTCGAAAGACTCAATACTTATTACCAAGATACTTAAATGTATCAAATTAAAGGTTAAGTTAATAAGGGCGCACGGTGGATGCCTTGGCACTAGAAGGCGAAGAAGGACGTGACTAACTACGAAATTCTGCGGGGAGCTGTAAGTAAGCATTGATCCGCAGGTGTCCGAATGGGGGAACCCAGTAGCTAATGGCTACTACTGTTTGTGTGAATACATAGCACTTACAGGGCAAGACGTTGTGAACTGAAACATCTAAGTAGCAACAGGAAGAGAAAGCAAACGCGATTTCCTAAGTAGCGGCGAGCGAAACGGAAGAAGGGCAAACCTACGGATTTATCTGTAGGGGTTGTAGGACTGCAATGTGGACTTATAGTTTATAGGAGAATTACCTGGGAAGGTAAGCTAAAGAGAGTAACAGCCTCGTATCCGAAATAGATTATATACCTAGCAGTATCCTGAGTACGGCGAGACACGAGAAATCTCGTCGGAATCTGGGAGGACCATCTCCCAACCCTAAATACTCTCTAGTGACCGATAGTGAACAAGTACCGTGAGGGAAAGGTGAAAAGAACCCCGGGAGGGGAGTGAAATAGCACCTGAAACCGTGTGCCTACAACAAGTTCGAGCCCGTTAATGGGTGAGAGCGTGCCTTTTGTAGAATGAACCGGCGAGTTAAGTTATGATGCGAGGTTAAGATGAAGAGTCGGAGCCGTAGCGAAAGCGAGTCTTAATAGGGCGCCATAGTATCATGATTTAGACCCGAAACCATGTGACCTATCCATGAGCAGGGTGAAGGTGCGGTAAGACGCACTGGAGGCCCGAACCAGGACACGTTGAAAAGTGTTTGGATGACTTGTGGATAGCGGAGAAATTCCAAACGAACTTGGAGATAGCTGGTTCTCTCCGAAATAGCTTTAGGGCTAGCGTCCAACTTGAATGTAATGGAGGTAGAGCACTGTTTGATTGAGGGGTCCATCCCGGATTACCAATATCAGATAAACTCCGAATGCCATCTACATGCGTTGGGCAGTCAGACTGTGAGTGCTAAGATCCATAGTCGAAAGGGAAACAGCCCAGACCATCAGCTAAGGTCCCAAAATATATGTTAAGTGGAAAAGGATGTGGGATTGCACAGACAACTAGGATGTTAGCTCAGAAGCAGCTACCATTTAAAGAGTGCGTAATAGCTCACTAGTCGAGTGATCCTGCGCCGAAAATGTACCGGGGCTAAAACATATTACCGAAGCTATGGAATTAAATTTATTTAATTGGTAGGAGAGCGTTCTATACAGCGACGAAGGTATACCGTGAGGAGTGCTGGAGCGTATAGAAGTGAGAATGCCGGTATGAGTAGCGCAAGACAGGTGAGAATCCTGTCCACCGTAAGACTAAGGTTTCCAGGGGAAGGCTCGTCCGCCCTGGGTTAGTCGGGACCTAAGGAGAGGCCGAATGGCGTATCCGATGGACAACAGGTTGATATTCCTGTACTAGGTTATATAGTGATGGAGGGACGCAGTAGGCTAAGATGTGCCAGTTAATGGATTCTGGTCGAAGCAGTGAGGTTTGGCGTGAGTTAAATGCTTTCGCCTCTAAGATTGAGCTGTGATAGGGAAGATTCTTCGGAATCGAAGTATCTGATGTCACACTGCCAAGAAAAGCTTCTAGCGTTAAATATAACCTACCCGTACCGCAAACCGACACAGGTAGTCGAGGCGAGTAGCCTCAGGTGAGCGAGAGAACTCTCGTTAAGGAACTCGGCAAAATGACCCCGTAACTTCGGGAGAAGGGGTGCTCTACGCAAGTAGAGCCGCAGTGAATAGGCCCAAGCGACTGTTTATCAAAAACACAGCTCTCTGCTAAATCGTAAGATGATGTATAGGGGGTGACGCCTGCCCGGTGCTGGAAGGTTAAGAGGATTGCTTAGCGTAAGCGAAGGTAAGAATTGAAGCCCCAGTAAACGGCGGCCGTAACTATAACGGTCCTAAGGTAGCGAAATTCCTTGTCGGGTAAGTTCCGACCCGCACGAAAGGCGTAACGATTTGGGCACTGTCTCAACGAGAGACTCGGTGAAATTTTAGTACCTGTGAAGATGCAGGTTACCCGCGACAGGACGGAAAGACCCCATGGAGCTTTACTGCAAGTTGATATTGAGTATCTGTTGCACATGTACAGGATAGGTAGGAGCCGATGATCTGTGAACGCTAGTTTACAGTTAGGCGTTGTTGGGATACTACCCTTGTGTCATGGCTACTCTAACCCGCACGCCTAATCGGCGTGGGAGACAGTGTCTGCTGGGCAGTTTGACTGGGGCGGTCGCCTCCTAAAGAGTAACGGAGGCGCTCAAAGTTTCCCTCAGCATGGTTGGAAATCATGCGTAGAGTGTAAAGGTATAAGGGAGATTGACTGCGAGACCTACAAGTCGAGCAGGGACGAAAGTCGGACTTAGTGATCCGGTGGTACCGCATGGAAGGGCCATCGCTCAACGGATAAAAGCTACCCTGGGGATAACAGGCTTATCTCCCCCAAGAGTTCACATCGACGGGGAGGTTTGGCACCTCGATGTCGGCTCGTCGCATCCTGGGGCTGTAGTCGGTCCCAAGGGTTGGGCTGTTCGCCCATTAAAGCGGCACGCGAGCTGGGTTCAGAACGTCGTGAGACAGTTCGGTCCCTATCCGTCGCGGGCGTAGGAAATTTGAGAGGATCTGCCCTTAGTACGAGAGGACCGGGGTGGACTTACCGCTGGTGTACCAGTTGTCTTGCCAAAGGCATCGCTGGGTAGCTATGTAGGGAAAGGATAAACGCTGAAAGCATCTAAGTGTGAAACCTACCTCAAGATGAGATTTCCCATTCTTAATGAATTAAGAGCCCTGAGAGATGATCAGGTAGATAGGCTAGAAGTGGAAGGTTGGTGACAATCGGAGCGGACTAGTACTAATAGCTCGAGGACTTTACCTAAGTAATGAAAAGATATGAACGTTTTGGTTTAAGGAAGGTTAGATTAGAAATTAGTTATTCAGTTTTGAATGTTCAAAGTACGACATTCAAAGAAATTAGTTTGGTGCTAATTGCATGAGAGATACACCTGTTCCCATGTCGAACACAGTAGTTAAGTCTCATTACGCCGGAAGTAGTTGGGGGTTGCCCCCTGTGAGATATGGTCGGTGCCAAGC
>NZ_BLLH01000018.1 GCF_011170065.1 Pseudolactococcus insecticola
CTATGATGATAACAGCATGAACGAAAACAGGAGCAAACAACATGACAGACATAAAAACAGAGTACGTTGACAAGACATTAGAGGGCGACAGCCAAGAAATAACCATTTTCAAATTAGCAGACGAACAACATTTTTCGATAAATTGCACGATTCCAAAATACGCCCGCAAGTATCAAGAGAGACTGACAAGCGGGCGCGTAGTGATAAATAAAAACAGCGGGCTTGTTGTAGAAATTCATGGCATTCTAGGTGATGGCATTGTGAACGTATCAAAACCGAAAGCATACACAGACGAACAACGTTCGAAAATGTCCGAGCGAGCACGGGAAATATTTGCGAGGTAAGAAAGAACGTCAAGCGTATTTGAGAGTTAGACTGATTAGCTAAAAAAAAGCCCATTTTTGACGTTTAAAATGATTTTGGGATAATTACCCACAAACAGCATAAAATGCAAAATAGGCGACAGGAAACGGCTAAGCGTCAAGTAATTTTACTTGACACCATACACAGGAGGAGCACCATGACACAAGACGAACAACAAACGACTATCAAGCGGGAGATTGAGGAGCTTTATTCTTTCAACGATTCACTGATTACAGGCGACCCCGATTATATTCCACGATTCACAGACGGCACACCTATCCGACCGCAAGACGTGGCAAGTATGAACATGAGAGCACTTGAAAACATTGCTGGTCTGATTGGCTTTGTGCTTGACGACTGATGAAAATTGACGCAAAAAAAGCCCCCAAAGTTTGACAGACAGAAAAGGGCTTTAAACCAAAATAGACTATAAAATCACGCGCAAAACGTGGCTTTTATAGTCTAATTATAGCACACACTAAGGAGACGAACAACATGAACAAAGACACTATTTTAAACGTATTGAGCTATGTAGAGAGCACAAGCGACGCATTAGCTGAATTGTTGAGCTATACAGCACTAGACGCAACAGACGACAGCAAGATAAAAGATTATTACGCGCGTGAGTTGAACAACAAAATTCAAGACGTTTTCACGTCGCAGGTAAAACTGATGAGTGACATTTATGTTTGTATCGATGGAAATTTGTCGGACAAGCAAGCAGGCAACGAAGAAAGAGAGGAGGTAACAGCATGAAAGAGCTAACCACTGATGAAATTATCATGCTATCCGAACTTGTGAGTGTTGATTATGGCAAAATGCTGACAGCGATTGACTTGATTATCAGACTTGAAAAGTCACACGAACAGCAAAACCGACTTGAAAGCGAGGGCATTGCATGACAGAATTTGACCCATTAACAGCCCTTACAAGCCGTTTGCTTGCCGATGACATAATTAGGCGGGTTGATGAATATGAGAGCACACGGCGCAAACTGAAAGGCACAGGGCGCATTGTCCCGTATATATCCAAACAGCAGGCGCTGAAAGAGCTTGACATCACAGACAACACCTTAACAAATTGGGAAAAGCACGGCTTGAGACGATACAAGCCAAATTACAAGACATCACTTGTTTATTATCTGATTGATGACATTAGTAAGTTTATAGTGTTATCAGATTAAAGCAAATTTACAAACAAAATTAACGTTAAAAAATTGTCGGGCAAGGCAAATTGAGGAGTGAAAAAGAATGAAATTCAAAGAATTACCAAAGACAGACCAAGACATTATCATGGCATTAAGCGAACACAAGGGCATTGAACGGACTATAAAAGCTAATATGCTTGCCAAGTCAGTCAGACTTGAATTGAGGGCATTACAGTCACGCATTGAGCGACTACAAAAGCAAGGCTGCGCGATTGGTTCGATTGACGGCCAAGGCTATTTTATCCCATTGAACGAAGATGAACGACGGGCGGGCATTATCAAAAAACAGCGGACAGGCATAACGATAACAGAAGCGGTCAACGGGTACACTATGGCACCGCTTGAATGGCTTGATGAATTGCTTGATGAGTAGAAAGACGTGATAAATGTACCGCTATTTTATGCTGATGATTCCGAGCGACAAGCTGAAAGCATATCCATTTTTAAGCAAGACGGCGGTACTGAAAAAAGATAATTTTTTTATGTTCGTGTATTTTGAGCCGTTTGATTTAGTGCTGAAAGACATGATAACAAACAACATCATTGTCAAGATTGCCCGTGAGTTCGATTTAAAGCACCTTACAGCGACCAAGTGGACGGTGGCGCGTGATTATCCCCCAGCATTGCCCGATGACGTTACAAGGCGTTTTATAAGCAGATTGGACACCAAGGCGACACAGGCAAGCCGAACGGGCGGGCATTACTTGCAACTTGACAGGGGCATGATTGACATTCTGACGAATGGACTTTACACACGGCGAGACGTCACAGCATTTGTCAAGGCGCTTTACATAGCAGGGTACGGCTATTTTGACACGTTGAGACTATTCACGAACATCACGCGCGTTTACAGCGAAGACTTTGCACAGCACTTTATAAAATATGCTGATGAACTATACAGAAACGGAGATTTAAAAAATTGACTGATAACATGAACGACATTGCCGACAAGATGGCGGACGAATTGGCAAGCGATTTGCAAAAGCCGATAATGCTGATAGATGAGCGAGAAACGCAAGATAATTTGCATGATTTAGATCTAAATAGCAGGGACAAGGTTATAGCGAATTTATCGAACCTTGCGAAGATTTTGAGACAAGACAGCAAAATCAAAGGCATGTTTGCTTATAACGAATTTACCTATGACATTGAACTAACAAGAGCAGGCAAGATTGGCAAACAAAAGACAGAAACACGGCAACAGGTAGATGATTCACTTATTACGGGCGTTCGCTTTTATATATCCGAGAAATACGGCGCCGATTTTAAAAAAGGGGACGTGGCCGACGGCGTGGAGCTGGTGGCGCGTGAGTTGAATTTTAACCCACTTGAAACGTGGCTTTTAAATGCTGAAAGAGATTACCAAGGCACAGACCCTTTGACGATATTAAGCGACTATTTGGGAGTTGCTGGTGGCGCTTATACTAGGCTTGTGACATCCATATTTTTCAGGGGCGCGGTTGCCAAGGTATTGAACCCACGCCAAAAGTTTGATAACGTGCTTGACCTAGTCGGAGACCAAGGGACAGGCAAAAGCACGATGATACGCATGCTATTTGAACCATACTACACCGACAACATTAGCACATTTTACAAAAGCGACGACATGGCGCTGATGGTCAAAAATTGGGGCATAAATGATGATGAGATGGTTGCGAGCAACGACAAAAACACATCATTTGGACAACTCAAAAAGGCGATTACACAGCAAGAATTTCAATATCGTCCGCCCTATGCAAGAAAAGCCGTGAACGTCAATAAAAACTTTGTCATAATCAGAACAACGAACGTAAGCGAGCATTTGAGAGACGCGACAGGCGACAGGCGATTTTTACCTATCCGAGTAAGTAAAGACATCACACCGCCCAAACGATTCAAGGAACTCACAGAGCAGGCACTAAAAGAATTTTGGGGTGGCATTGTTAGTCTTTGGCGCGTGAACCCGTCATTTGATTTGAACGACGAAGAGCAGACTTTACTAGACAGCGAAAAAGAACAATTTAAGAGCAAAAACATCTTTGTTGAGCAACTTGAGAGCTATGTAGAGACACCGATAACAGCCGACTTTTACAATTTGGGCGCTGGTAGACGGCGGGACTATATAGCACAGATGATGGACACAGGCACAGCGTTATATGACAGTCGTGACATCACAGGCAACGTTGCGCGTGATAGAGTGAACGTGACGGACGTCATGGCGGAGCTATTCCCGAATGAACAGAAGAAAACGGTTGATAACGTGATAAGATTATTTTTCAATAATTTGGACGGGTGGGAGCCGAAAAAATCACTTAAATTTGGCAAAAAAGTTGCGCGAGGTTGGCAAAAGCGGTGAAATGACGAAAAACCCGAAAAAGCGCCTACTTGCCTACCGAGTGACTACCACCGTAACCCCTGTAATAGCAAGGGTTAAACGGTGCTAAGTAGTCAGTAGCCGTTATATAATAAACAATAATAATAATAATAATATATTATATATAACTATACCGCGAAAAAAAGACTACTGACTACTACACTATATAACCCCTTGAACCGCAAGGCGTAAGGCGGTAGGCGTTTGGTAGTCGGTAGGCGCTTAAAACAGAAAAATCAAAAGACCACGAAAAGGATATAAAAGACCATGACAAAATCACGCGCGCCGACAGTTTGGACACAGAGCAGGCAAACTGTTTGACATTAACCAAAACGAAAAAACGTTATAGTTATACAGGACGGGAGCAAGCAACAGCAAGCGAAAACTTGATAAAACTTGATATTGAAAAACCTAATAAAACCTAATATCCAAAAACATAAAACCTTACTAAACCTTACTTTTATTTTTCATAAGGCAAGCGTAGTTACAACTACACAGCAAAGGGGGGCGTACTTATAGGTACGGTTGTCAAAATTAGGATAAGTCTTGTATTTAGATAAGGCAAAAACTTGTTAAAACTTGACATTTGTTTTCATAGGCATGTTTATCCGAGTTAAAAAAATGACTATGTTGCGCGTGATGATACCCCGACAAGTCACGCGCAAATTGGGCACGTCATAAGACAGAGCAGGCAACGCAAAAAGCGAAAATAAAAAAAGCCGTATAGTTTCGATATACAGCCCCCTTGCCCGACAAAAATTTATGTTGTTTTTAACTACCCTTTTAATTACCCTTTTGTTGAAATGTATTGCGATTCAGTGAGTATCACTTTTTACGAAATGGCTTAACGGAGCGTTTCACACTATCAGTTGCTTTCTAATGATATAGTGTAGTAAAATAGA
>NZ_BLLH01000019.1 GCF_011170065.1 Pseudolactococcus insecticola
CTGAGGAATCGCTATCTTCTGTTGAATCTGAATCTTCTGTTGAATCTAGCGCAGTTGCTGATTCGCTATCCGCTGTTGAATCTGAATCTTCATCGGAGTCTGAATCTTCTGAGGAATCGCTGTCTTCTGTTGAATCACTGTCTTCAGATGAATCTGAATCTTCTGTAGAATCGCTATCTTCTGTTGAATCTGAATCTTCTGAGGAATCGCTGTCTTCAGATGAATCACTATCTTCTGTTGAGTCGCTATCTTCTGTTGAATCTGAGTCTTCTGAGGAATCGCTGTCTTCAGATGAATCTGAGTCTTCTGAGGAATCGCTATCTTCTGTTGAGTCTGAGTCTTCTGTTGAGTCGCTATCTTCTGTTGAGTCTGAGTCTTCTGAAGAATCGCTGTCTTCAGATGAATCTGAGTCTTCTGTTGAATCGCTATCTTCAGATGAATCTGAGTCTTCTGTTGAGTCGCTATCTTCTGTTGAGTCGCTATCTTCTGTTGAATCTGAGTCTTCTGTTGAATCGCTGTCTTCAGATGAATCTGAGTCTTCTGAGGAATCGCTGTCTTCGTCTGAATCTGAGTCTTCTGTTGAATCTAGCGCAGTTGCTGATTCGCTATCCGCTGTTGAATCTGAATCTTCATCGGAGTCTGAATCTTCTGTTGAATCGCTGTCTTCAGATGAGTCTGAATCCTCAGTTGAGTCGCTATCTTCTGTTGAATCTAGCGCAGTTGCTGATTCGCTATCCGCTGTTGAATCTGAATCTTCATCGGAGTCTGAGTCTTCTGTTGAGTCACTGTCTTCAGATGAATCTGAGTCTTCTGAGGAATCGCTGTCTTCAGATGAGTCTGAGTCTTCTGTTGAGTCACTGTCTTCAGATGAGTCTGAGTCTTCTGAGGAATCGCTGTCTTCGTCTGAATCTGAGTCTTCTGTTGAATCGCTGTCTTCAGATGAATCGCTATCTTCTGAGGAATCTGAATCTTCTGAGGAGTCACTGTCTTCAGATGAATCTGAGTCTTCTGAGGAATCGCTGTCTTCAGATGAGTCTGAGTCTTCTGAGGAATCGCTGTCTTCGTCTGAATCTGAGTCTTCTGAGGAATCGCTGTCTTCGTCTGAATCTGAGTCTTCTGTTGAGTCGCTATCTTCTGTTGAATCTAGCGCAGTTGCTGATTCGCTATCCGCTGTTGAATCTGAATCTTCATCGGAGTCTGAATCTTCTGTTGAATCGCTGTCTTCAGATGAGTCTGAATCCTCAGTTGAATCGCTATCTTCTGTTGAATCTGAATCTTCTGAGGAGTCACTGTCTTCAGATGAATCTGAGTCTTCTGAGGAATCGCTGTCTTCAGATGAATCGCTATCTTCTGTTGAATCGCTATCTTCTGAGGAATCTGAATCTTCTGAGGAGTCACTGTCTTCAGATGAGTCTGAGTCTTCTGAGGAATCGCTGTCTTCAGATGAGTCTGAGTCTTCTGTTGAGTCACTGTCTTCAGATGAATCTGAGTCTTCAGAGGAATCGCTGTCTTCGTCTGAATCTGAGTCTTCTGTTGAATCGCTGTCTTCAGAGGAATCGCTGTCTTCGTCTGAATCTGAGTCTTCTGAGGAATCGCTGTCTTCGTCTGAATCTGAGTCTTCTGTTGAGTCGCTATCTTCTGTTGAATCTAGCGCAGTTGCTGATTCGCTATCCGCTGTTGAATCTGAATCTTCATCG
>NZ_BLLH01000020.1 GCF_011170065.1 Pseudolactococcus insecticola
AGCAAAACCGCAATCTGAATTACGCAAATTCATTAACTCGTATAAATCCGCAAGCTCACGACTAATCAAAAAAGAATATTCAGAGATTAGACAAAAGCTATGGAAAGAAATGTTTTGGTCTCAATCGTATATGCTTCTAACAACGGGCGGTGCTCCACTAGAAGTCATCAAAGAATATATCAAGAGTCAAGGACAAAAGCCTACGTCGCGAATTAACGTAGCTGGAAAGGACAAATGACATGCAAAAAGGATACCGTTTTCGTCTATATCCCGATGTAGACCAACAAACAAAACTTCGCAAAAATATTGGTTGTGCACGCAAAATGTATAATGAATTAGTCAATGACGAAGATGTTAACTATCACTTGGATGAAGTTAGTCCTTTACCATTTGGGAAAAAACGGAAACGATTGACTTACACTCAGATTAAGGCTCAATTTCCATACATGAAAGACGTTGATAATCTTGCTTTAGCCAATGCTCAAATGAATTATCGCGCTGGACGCAAACGATTCTTTGATAACTTACGAAACCCGTCTGGACGCAAAATTAGCCTGCCAAAAAAGAAACGTAAGTCAAAAGCTAAGTGGTCTTATCAAACTAACAATCAAACACCTAAGGGTGTTGTGGCGCAGAACAATGTTAATGGTTCCGTGCGTTTTAGTCATAATTATAAATACATTCAACTCCCAAAAGTAGGACTTATAAAAGTTAAAGCACACCGCAGACTCCAACAATTGTGGCGTATTTCGACTGTTACGATTACACAAGAACGTAATGGTCAATGGTACATTTCTTTGTTAATGGAGATTGGCGAAATTACAAAGCCAGAAAAAACAGGGGCTAAGCTAGGCATCGACCTAGGATTAAAAGATTTTGCCATTACAAGTGATGGTGTGAAATACAATCGACCAAATGATGTTGCTTTGGATAAAAAAATCAGAAGAGCACAACGTAAGCTGTCTCGCAAATACGAAGTCGCAAAAGAGATGGAAAAATCTGTTAGATTTGCGGCTAATTATCAAAAACAAAAGGTAATTGTCGCAAAGTTAAAAGCTAAACGCGCGGCTATTCGTAAGGATTTTCAACACAAGTTAAGTTGGGAAATCATCAATAACCACGATGATATTCGGATTGAGAACTTGCAAATTAATAATATGATGAAAAACCCGAAATTAGCTCGTGCAATACAGGAATCTGCATGGTATCAATTCACAACGATGTTACTATACAAAGCTAATATGTACGATAAACAAGTACACAAAGTGAGTATGTGGTTTGCGTCAAGTCAGATTTGTAACGAATGTGATTGGCATTGTCATAAGTTTGGCATGACTACAAACGAATGGTTATCTGTTCGTGAATGGACATGTGAGCAATGCGGCGCAGTGCTAGATCGTGATGTTAATGCAGCACGAAATATACGAGATACAGAACAAGTTGCTTAAATAAGCAAAACAAAAAACCTCCGGGACGGAGGGGTTAGCCTTTAGTCTGGGTAGCGCCAGCAGTACACGACCTCTATCACACCTTACCTTAGTGTAAGAAGTGACAAGTCGTGGTTATTTAGGAAAAATTCGAGTGACAACGTAATCAAGATATTTTTGATTACGAAGTAATCTTGATGCTCCGACTTCAAACGTTAATAACCGCTAGGTTTAGTTAAGTCGGTGTAGTTCAC
>NZ_BLLH01000021.1 GCF_011170065.1 Pseudolactococcus insecticola
CAGACTGTTCGGTTGAGCGTTGCTGGTCTAACCGATATTGCGCATAATTCAAAACGTCAGTTTGGTTTACGTCATTCAGTCTATCGAAGACTTTGACAATATCCGTGATAACCGATATATCAGATTTTACGATGAAACTATGACCGCCGTTTTTGTCAGACACCTCAAACATTGGCGCTTTATTGCTTTGGTTGCGTTCGTCAGACAAGCCAAGAATGTAACTTTCTGATACACCGAAAAAGTCGGCAAGCTTTTTCAGTCTATCGATTTTAGGGATAGAGTAACCATTTTCATAATTTGATATTGTTGATACATTTATACCGATTTTATTGGACATTTGTTGTAGGGTTAAGCCTTTTTCTTTTCTTAAAGCCCCCAGCCTTTCAGCAGTTTTTGACAAAATAATCACTTCCTTTCACATTCTATTTTATATTATTTTCAAGAAATTACAAGTTTTTTGTAAATTATAATTGACTTTTCCTAATTCTTGTAATATACTGTTTTTAGTTACAAGAAACTTGTAAACACAGAGAGGAGGACACAAAATGCTGACAATTACACCCGAGCAGGCAAAAGCGATTAAACGCAAGCAAGCTGACAATGATTTGACCATTGAGCAGGTCGCGCGTGAGATTGGCATTACTTACATCACATACAAGAAAGTGATTAAAGGCGGTTTACAGATTAAACCGAGCGTTTACACGAAAGTTATGGAGTGGTTTGCAAAAGACTACTAACCAAGACGATGGCACAGGCACCCCCGTTTTTAATGACGGGGTGGGACATGAAAACAGCACCAACGCGGAGACAGTGAAACACGATAAAAACAGAAAAGAGGAGCAAAATGGACGATTTAGCATTTTTAACAAGTCCCGACATGAGCAGGGCAAAGTTAGCAACTAATCACGTTATCATTGCCGAATGTTCGGGACTTAAAAAAATATCAGTCCGCAAGCTGATTGATAAAAATAAAGATGACCTTGAACAGTTTGGTATATTGTCATTTGAAATGACACCCTTATCAGACAGTAGAGGACAAAAAGTTAAGGTGTACCAACTTAACCGCAACCAAGCTATGTTAGTTATTACATGGCTTGATAATACAGAACCCGTCAGAGCGTTCAAAATGGCATTAGTTAAGCGATTTGATGAGCTTGAAAAAGAGTTACAAGCCCGACAGATTGCCCGAGCGGTTGAGAAACCACAAGGCAAGACATTACACCAAGCTATATCAGAATGGCAACATTATCCAAGGCATGGCAAAACATGGCACGGTATTTTCAGAACATTACTTGCGACCGTTGCGACAGGCCAAACTAAAAAGCAGATTTTCGCGCGTGATACTGATTGGCGGAAAGAAAAGCCGTTGCTTGATTTAATCACAGCGGAGGAAATGGCACGTTACAGGTCACTTGAAAACATTGCGTTAGCTATGATTTTGGCGGGGTCTGACTATGAGCCGATAAAAACGGCTATCACATCAATAAGCCAAGCGCTATGATGATAACAGCATGAACGAAAACAGGAGCAAACAACATGACAGACATAAAAACAGAGTACGTTGACAAGACATTAGAGGGCGACAGCCAAGAAATAACCATTTTCAAATTAGCAGACGAACA
>NZ_BLLH01000022.1 GCF_011170065.1 Pseudolactococcus insecticola
TGTTCGTCTGCTAATTTGAAAATGGTTATTTCTTGGCTGTCGCCCTCTAATGTCTTGTCAACGTACTCTGTTTTTATGTCTGTCATGTTGTTTGCTCCTGTTTTCGTTCATGCTGTTATCATCATAGGCGCTTGGCTTATTGATGTGATAGCCGTTTTTATCGGTTCATAATCAGACCCTGCCAAAATCATAGCCAACGCAATGTTTTCAAGTGACCTGTAACGTGCCATTTCCTCCGCTGTGATTAAATCAAGCAACGGCTTTTCTTTTCTCCAATCAGTATCACGCGCGAAAATCTGCTTTTTAGTTTGACCTGTCGCAACGGTCGCAAGTAATGTTCTGAAAATAGTGTGCCATGTTTTGCCATGCCTTGGATAATGTTGCCATTCTGATATAGCTTGGTGTAATGTCTTGCCTTGTGGTTTCTCAACCGCTCGGGCAATCTGTCGGGCTTGTAGTTCTTTTTCAAGCTCATCAAATCGCTTGACTAATGCCATTTTAAACGCTCTGACGGGTTCCGTATTATCAAGCCATGTCATAACTAACATAGCTTGGTTGCGGTTAAGTTGGTACACCTTAACTTTTTGTCCTCTACTGTCTGATAAGGGTGTCATTTCAAATGACAATATACCAAACTGTTCAAGGTCATCTTTATTTTTATCAATCAGCTTGCGGACTGATATTTTTTTAAGTCCCGAACATTCGGCAATGATAACGTGATTAGTTGCTAACTTTGCCCTGCTCATGTCGGGACTTGTTAAAAATGCTAAATTGTCCATTTTGTTCCTCATTTCTGCTTTTATCGTGTTTCACTGTCTCCGCGTTGGTGCTGTTTTCATGTCCCTGCTGTCATAAGAAACGTGGGGGCCTGTTTCAATCGTTGTTAGTAATCTTTGGCAAGCCATTCAACGGCTTTGGCGTAAATAGTCGGGTAAGCATTGTAATTGCCTTTGATAACTTTTGCATACGTTGGTTGTGATATATCCATCTCACGCGCAACGTCCTTGTTTTTCATTGACAAGTCTGCTTGCTTACGTCTTACCGCCTTAGCTAATTCTGATGTGATAAGCATGGTATCTCCTTTCTTCTTACGTAAAATGTAAGTCACAATTTTATTATACTACTTTTTATGTAAGTGTCAACGAAAAAATTACATTTAAATCAAGAGTAATGTGTTGCTTTTACTTTTTATGTTATAATACTAACGAAAGGAAAAACGAAAACTATGAAAAACATAAAATCTTTACGAAAAGAAAAAGGCTTGACTATGAAAGAACTTGCTAAAATTTTGGAAGTAACGGAAGCAAGTATTTCACGGTGGGAAAACGGGAAAACGCCCCCTAGGTTTGACAAAATAAAAAAGCTTTCTGATTATTTCGGTGTATCAGAAAGTTACATTCTGGGTTTGTCTGACGAACGCAACCAAAGCAACAAGGCGCCAATTTTTGAGGTGTCTGACAAAAACGGCGGTCATAGTTTCATCGTCAAATCTGATATATCGGTTATCACGGATATTGTCAAAGTCTTCGATAGACTGAATGACGTAAACCAAACTGACGTTTTGAATTATGCGCAATATCGGTTAGACCAGCAACGCTCAACCGAACAGTCTG
>NZ_BLLH01000023.1 GCF_011170065.1 Pseudolactococcus insecticola
AAATCTGATATATCGGTTATCACGGATATTGTCAAAGTCTTCGATAGACTGAATGACGTAAACCAAACTGACGTTTTGAATTATGCGCAATATCGGTTAGACCAGCAACGCTCAACCGAACAGTCTGACAACTAATCACGCGCGTGATACTCTACAAGCTAATATAATCGCCCTCACGGCGTTTTATCGTATTCTTCGGTAAGTTATAACCCAATCAACTAAAAACGCCATACGCTCAAATTAAGCACGTCACGCGCGTGATACTCATTCATTCTTTTTCAGTCCTCTTTTTGCCTTGCCCGCCAATGGAACAGGAAGAAAATGAATATAAAAAAAGTCACAAAAAAAGACGGCTCAACCGTCTACAAAACAAGCGTATATCTTGGCGTTGATAGTCTGACGGGTAAGAAAGTCCGAACTACCAGCACGGCCAAAACTCGCAAGATGTGTGAGATAAAGGCCAATCAAGCAATAAACAAATTTCAAAAAAACGGGTCAACCGTTGCAACTGAAAAAGTTGATTTTGCCGACTTTAAGGCGCTCGCCGTGAGTTGGTTTGACGGGTACAAGTTGACCGTGAAAGTAAACAGTTCACGGGTTGCGAAAAGCTATTTAAATCATTATATCTTGCCCGCGCTGGGGGCGTACCAGGTAGATAAGATAAGCCCTGTACTTTTGCAAGGTATCGTCAATCAATGGGCAAAAAACGCCAACACAAGCCCAATTATCAACAATAGACGCAAGCAAGGAAGTTGCAAAGACTACAAGTTACTACTTAACTTTGTCAAGCGTATTTTAAACCACGGCTTTCAGCTTGGGGCAATCAATAGCAACCCTGCTGTTCAAGTTGTCCCGCCAAAATTAAAGCAACGAACGACGAAACAAATCAAGTATTTCGATAATGACGAACTTAAAAGATTCTTGGTCTATCTTGATACTTTAGACGATACACCAGCTAACCAAATGCGGGGTGCCTTATATCGTTTCATGCTCGCCACTGGGTTGCGTGTCGGTGAAACTTTTGCGCTCTCATGGTCTGATGTTGACTTTAAGGGTCAATCTGTCAGCGTAACTAAAACAGTTTTACAGGATAGGTCAATACAAGATAGCACCAAAACAAGGGAAAGCACTCGGACGGTTACGCTTGATAACGATACCTTGCAAATGCTCAATACTTGGCAACGGCAACAACGGCAACACGTAAATGTGATAAGTCTGACGGATAGCCCTGTGTTTTCGCTTGATAACACTGTCCTGTGTTACGAACAGGAACGGCAAAAATTGATAGCAATGTTTAAACGTGCCAAAGTGCCGTATATCGGTTTTCACGGCTTTCGCCATACTCACGCAAGTCTTTTGATGAATGCTAATGTAAATCCAAAGGAGATTCAGCACCGCTTGGGTCATGCTGATTATGCCATAACCATGAATACGTATAGCCACCTTTCCAAAGACAAAGAAAAAGATACCGCCGAAAAGTTCGGAAGTATCTTAAAAGCATTGTAAAAAATGTTGCGGGGTAGTTAAAAGGGTAGTTAAATCGTGTTTTTGAGTCAACAAACCGCTTAAAATAAGGGGTCAAGCGGGTTTTAAACTTCATTT
>NZ_BLLH01000024.1 GCF_011170065.1 Pseudolactococcus insecticola
GTGAAAAGAGCTATACACGTGTTTCACCACAAACTCGTCCTGTACTTGCTAAAGGACAATCTTTTGCGACACTTAATGCAGAAGTACCAGCTAATCGTATGGCTAAACGCTCATTCTAAAAAAAGAATCAAAGCCCAACACATTTTTGTGTTGGGCTTTTTCTTTCAAAATAGAAATTGACTGCTTTTTTTGATGAATAACTATATTTCTCTAGTGAATGCCAATTCTGTTGCTTTTGCGCCAATTGCCTCTGTCAATAACCTTGAAAAATTAAGCCCTGAACGTTTTGCTGTATCATCAGCCCATTTGGGAATCGTCAGAGTTTTTTTGACCAGCGTTTCATCGTGAAAATATTTTTCCATATCCACTTTTATCAGCGTAACAAAACCATCTTCTTCGGACTTAACTTTATTTATATCAGTTGGCATTGGTAACTCTTCCCCATTTTCAACACGATCAGCAAGCACCATGCCGAGGACCTCTTCAGCCATTGCAATGCCAAGAGATAAGTCTTTGTTATTGATACCCGTATAAGCCCCTTGAAGATCTGGAAACTCTATGAAGTATCCTTCTTCATCATGTGTAAATATAGCAGGATAAGTTTTCGTCAACGAATCTATATACATTATTATACCTCCAAATTAACACCAGACTATTTCAGTCCAGCGTCTTTCAAGATTCTGCTCTCTAAGCCTCTTCCAAGGTCATCGTTCCCGTGAACAGGAACAGTCACACGAACACCATCCTTGTAGAGATGATGATGTGAGCCTTCTTGCCTACGTTCAACCCAACCTTGCTTTTTTAGAAGTTTGAGCATATCTTTTCCTGTAAGTGGCATTGTGAATGGTCCTCCTTACGACATTATTATAGCACGTGCAAACACGTGTGTCAATCATTCGCAGATAAGGATAAAATCAAAAAGATTCATGAAGCAATCTTTTTAGAATTTTTGCAAGAGAAAAACTAAAAAATTCTTCCAACAATTGTATCATTATCTTCTGGGAAAAAACACCTAAAAGATAAGTTCAAAAGCAAAGGTGACCGATAAATCGGCACCTTTCTAAAACTTGAAAGAAGGTTATCAAAATTTTCTTTCCAAAAAGAATAAAAGATAGCTAAAGCTACCTTTTCAATCAACATGTAAGGCAAAAACGTCTTACAACTATCGCACATCACTAGCTCAATAAGAGCATTTTTAAGGCTATAATGCCAAAGGAGAAAACACTATGTCTAACACAATCGAAACTAAATCAATCGCTAAAATGAACACTGCTGAAATTAAACGCACACCAGAATATGCTGAACTTAAAGCAGTTGCTGGTCTGGACTCTGACGCATACGCACAATACAAAGCTAACCGTATTGCAGGTACAAACGCACCTAAAGCATGGGCTGATCGTACTGATG
>NZ_BLLH01000025.1 GCF_011170065.1 Pseudolactococcus insecticola
CAGTAGAGTCTCTACCAGCATTGGAGTCTGAGTCATACGTTGAATCACTGTCTTCTGAGGAATCTGAATCCTCAGTGGAATCGCTATCTTCGGATGAATCTGAGTCTTCTGTTGAATCGCTATCTTCAGATGAATCTGAGTCTTCTGTTGAATCGCTATCTTCAGATGAGTCTGAGTCTTCTGTTGAATCGCTATCTTCTGACGAGTCTGAATCCTCAGTGGAATCGCTGTCTTCTGATGAATCTGAATCTTCTGAGGAGTCACTGTCTTCAGATGAATCTGAGTCTTCTGTTGAATCGCTATCTTTTGACGAGTCTGAGTCTTCTGTTGAATCGCTGTCTTCAGATGAGTCTGAATCCTCAGTGGAATCGCTGTCTTCGATCGAATCTGAGTCTTCTGTTGAATCGCTATCTTCTGATGAATCTGAATCTTCTGTTGAGTCGCTATCTTCTGATGAATCTGAATCTTCTGTTGAATCTAGCGCAGTTGCTGATTCGCTATCCGCTGTTGAATCTGAATCTTCTGAGGAGTCGCTGTCTTCGGATGAATCTGAATCTTCTGAGGAGTCGCTATCTTCTGATGAATCTGAGTCTTCTGATGAATCTGAGTCTTCTGAGGAATCGCTGTCTTCGTCTGAATCTGAATCTTCGGATGAGTCGCTATCTTCTGAGGAGTCACTATCTTCTGAGGAGTCTGAATCTTCGGATGAGTCGCTATCTTCTGAGGAGTCTGAATCTTCTGTTGAATCGCTATCTTCTGATGAATCTGAATCTTCGGATGAGTCACTATCTTCTGATGAATCTGAATCTTCGGATGAGTCGCTATCTTCTGTTGAATCTGAGTCTTCTGAGGAGTCGCTATCTTCTGATGAGTCTGAGTCTTCTGTTGAGTCGCTGTCTTCTGTTGAGTCGCTATCTTCTGTTGAATCGCTGTCTTCAGATGAATCTGAGTCTTCTGTTGAGTCGCTGTCTTCAGATGAGTCTGAGTCTTCTGTTGAATCACTGTCTTCAGATGAATCGCTA
>NZ_BLLH01000026.1 GCF_011170065.1 Pseudolactococcus insecticola
CAGTTGAATCGCTATCTTCGCTTGAGTCTGAGTCTTCTGTTGAGTCGCTATCTTCAGATGAGTCTGAGTCTTCTGAAGAATCGCTGTCTTCAGATGAATCTGAGTCTTCTGTTGAATCGCTATCTTCTGTTGAATCTGAGTCTTCTGTTGAATCGCTGTCTTCAGATGAATCTGAGTCTTCTGTTGAATCACTGTCTTCAGATGAATCACTATCTTCTGTTGAGTCGCTATCTTCTGTTGAATCGCTGTCTTCAGATGAATCTGAGTCTTCTGTTGAATCACTGTCTTCAGATGAATCACTATCTTCTGTTGAGTCGCTATCTTCTGTTGAATCTGAGTCTTCTGTTGAATCGCTGTCTTCAGATGAATCTGAGTCTTCTGTTGAATCACTATCTTCAGATGAATCACTATCTTCTGTTGAGTCGCTATCTTCTGTTGAATCTGAGTCTTCTGAGGAATCGCTGTCTTCTGTTGAATCTGAGTCTTCTGAGGAATCGCTATCTTCTGTTGAATCTGAATCTTCTGTTGAATCTAGCGCAGTTGCTGATTCGCTATCCGCTGTTGAATCTGAATCTTCATCGGAGTCTGAATCTTCTGAGG
>NZ_BLLH01000027.1 GCF_011170065.1 Pseudolactococcus insecticola
TCAGAAGATAGCGATTCAACAGAAGACTCAGATTCATCCGAAGATAGCGATTCAACAGAAGACTCAGATTCATCCGAAGATAGCGATTCCACTGAGGATTCAGATTCCTCAGAAGACAGTGATTCAACGTATGACTCAGACTCCAATGCTGGTAGAGACTCTACTGAGGTGAGTGATTCGACTGAGGATAGCGATTCGACAGAAGACTCAGATTCATCCGAAGATAGCGATTCAACAGAAGACTCAGATTCGAGCGAAGACAGCGATTCCACTGAGGATTCAGACTCCTCAGAAGATAGCGATTCAACAGAAGACTCAGATTCATCCGAAGATAGCGATTCAACAGAAGACTCAGATTCATCCGAAGATAGCGATTCCACTGAGGATTCAGATTCCTCAGAAGACAGTGATTCAACGTATGACTCAGACTCCAATGCTGGTAGAGACTCTACTGAGGTGAGTGATTCGACTGAGGATAGCGATTCAACAGAAGACTCAGATTCATCCGAAGATAGCGA
>NZ_BLLH01000028.1 GCF_011170065.1 Pseudolactococcus insecticola
GTTGAGTCGCTATCTTCTGTTGAATCTGAATCTTCTGAGGAATCGCTGTCTTCAGATGAATCTGAGTCTTCTGAGGAATCGCTATCTTCTGTTGAATCTGAATCTTCTGTTGAATCGCTATCTTCTGAGGAATCTGAATCTTCTGAGGAATCGCTGTCTTCAGATGAATCTGAGTCTTCTGAGGAATCGCTATCTTCTGTTGAATCTGAATCTTCTGTTGAATCGCTATCTTCGTCTGAATCTGAGTCTTCTGAGGAATCGCTATCTTCTGAGGAATCTGAATCTTCTGAGGAGTCACTGTCTTCTGAGGAATCTGAGTCTTCTGTTGAATCTGAATCTTCTGTTGAATCTAGCGCAGTTGCTGATTCGCTATCCGCTGTTGAATCTGAATCTTCTGTTGAATCACTGTCTTCAGATGAGTCTGAATCCTCAGTTGAATCGCTATCTTCGCTTGAGTCTGAGTCTTCTGTTGAGTCGCTATCTTCAGATGAGTCTGAGTCTTC